>JAUZRQ010000023.1 GCA_030950365.1 Candidatus Zhuqueibacterota bacterium
CCTCCCCCCAACCCCGTCCCCCTCGCGGGGCGGGGGGAGTGAGGTTTATTGGTGGTTATAATATACTATTGTAAAGCGATTTTGTCATGAGGGCCGAAACTCATTATTTATGGGGCTCCGTTCCCATGTGCGATGTCCTGCAAGGCAAAATATGGCGCTAAAATGGCAATGAGCACGCTGCGATCCACAACCGAAGGCCCGTCAAATTCAGAACTTTGAAGCAATTCCTGAAGCTTGCCATACACCCGACTGAGCTGGTTGGAAACCGTTTTTTCACTCTTGTGCAATCGCCGCGCAATGGTAGCATTGTCCAGGCCACAACAGACCAATTTCACCACATCTTGCTCAGCGGCCGTCAGCCAGCGCTGAACAAATTCCCGGCGACGCCGCATCTTTTCGCCTTCCAGCCACTGCTCCTGTAGCCGCAAAATCGACGCAACATCCCCTAACTGCGGAAAGGCGGCCAGAAGCTGCGATGCATTGCCGTACCGCAGCACAGGAACGCGCATCAGTCGCGAATGCTGCTCCGGAACTGCATGCAGCCGTTGATCATCGCGATCGTAAAAATCCGAAAACAGGTGCCAAAGCCCGTCATCGGCTTGAAACAGGAGTTGCGCGATCACCATTGCCGCGATGGCCATTACTTTTCGGCCCCCCGCGATGCCGATATGCACGACCTGTCCCCGGGCATGCGCCTGCTGGATTTCTTCAAAAAAGATTTGCATCAAACAATGAAAAGCATGTTCATCATCGATATCCTCAAACCGCTGGCGTCCACTGGCCACCGGGAGAGGGCGAAGCTGAATTCCCGGATAGGTTCCCTTCTGGAACTCTCGTTTGATTTCATCCACCGCTTTTTTGGAATCGTCATTGTCTGTATGAATGAGAACCGCTTCGGAGACAGGGATGTGTTCTTTTAGCAACAAATCCAGGGTGATGGTAAAAATTTGCGGCGCCGTTCCCAGGGTGCCCAGAAATTTGGCCTGATGGCCGTTTCGATTCAATCGGGTTTTCATGTCTATGCCGTATCCTCTTCTGTCATAAATGACACAATCGTCCCAATTTGTACCTCTGTTCCTGGCGATATTGTAAACCTGCGGGAAAAATGACCATTCCACAAGATGGGAAAAGATAGAATGAGTCAGGGAATAGATATTGTGGCATGCCGTTGCCGATTGATCGAAACTCTGGTAGAAACAGTCGTCGCATATAATGTTTCGCGGTTCGGATGTTCGAATGTCCCTCTCGGTGCTCGTATCAAAAAGACAACCTATCTTTCAAAATTTCCCGATTTTTTTCAAGCAACTTTAGCCCAATGCGTAATTATCCCCCTTCTTTTGTCATTTGTGATGCTCCACGCGCATCAATTTTAAATCCAGCGGGTTGATTATGGTTTTCACGGCTGCACCATCTTCAGCAGGCGCAGTGCCTTGCGGTTATCGCTGGTGGAGAGGACCACGGCGGTTTCTTCGCCTTCACCGGTGGCATAGGCCGCGACCACGCTGATTTTGTTTTTGGCCAGGGTTTTGGCCGCTTCGGCCAGGGCCCCGGGACGGTTGGGCAGTTTGTGCAAAATGACCGTGTTCTCGCCAAACATGATGCCTTCGTTTTTCAGCACCTCACGTACGCGGGCCTCGTCATCGACGATCAGGCGCACGACGCCCCATTCCATTTCGTCGGCGATGGAAAACGCGCGGATGTTGATGTTATGTTTGGCAAGCAATTTGGTGAGCTGATGCAGAGTGCCGATTTTGTTTTGCACGAACACGGAAAATTGTTTGACCAGTGGCATGGCTCCCCTCCACGGTTTGGATTGGTTGGTTTATGCCCTTAAAGAGGTGGCTTCCGTGTTCTTTTTCATTGTCGTGCCCGGGCGACCTGTTTGGGATGTTCGGCCGCCGGGCATTTGCCGATGTCAGGGCAAGATGGCAAAAATGCGCACCGGGCTGCCGCTGCTGCCGCTCACTTTGAGCGGCGCAATGATCACTTTGGCATTGCGCGCAGGAACCCGATCCAAATTGGCGACGTTTTCGAGTAACAGTTTGCCGCGCTGCAGCAGCGCGCGATGCACGATCATTTCATTCCTACGGCCGCCTTCAATGAGCGCCACGTCGATGCCCATGCCCACGATTTGTCGCTGGTTCAACAGAAATTCCACAGCCTCGGGCGACACTCCTGGGAAATGCATATTCTTTTTTCGGTCGAAACCAAAATATTTTTTGGCATTGCCCCAGTAGCTGCCCCAGCCGGTGTATACGAACACCAGTGTATGATCAGGGATGGGACGATAAATCTCTTCCCAAATTTCGATATCCCGTTTTTGTAGCAAATAGTCTGGATTCTTGCTACACTGGTTGGCAATATCGATCACTACGGCATTGGCAAAAAATGATTTCAGCTCGGTTTGTGTGCCGGATGGAGCACCGGCGAAGAGGTGATTCGGTGCATCGAGGTGGGTGCCGAGATGCTCCGAAAAATGGTAACGCATCAAAAGCACGCCATCACGGGCAATGGTTTTGACGGTATCGATTTGAATGGCATCGGCCTTGTAACCTGGCCAAATGAGGCTGTATCGATCCAGGGGATAGCTCAAATCTTCGTAGATTAATTTCCCAGAGAACAGATCGGCATAGCGTCCCTGCCCCCCGTCACAACCGAGATGCCCGACCGTGAGCAACCCCACGATCAGAGCGCCGAACCGTACCAACATGGTTGAACCCTCCCTTCCTCCTCAGACTTGCGTTTCGGAGTGTTTTCTGACGTAACCGTCCCGGCTCAGTTTCCGGCTCCATTGTCATTGGACGATCGCTTGGACTCCAGGGCCATTTTTTTAACTTTAACTTCTTCCAGAAGGGCGCGCGCTTCACGATGCTTGGGGTTTTTGCGAATTACCTGTTTAAGCAGCTTTTGCGAGCGATCGTACCAGCCGCTTTCAAAATAGTAGCGGCTGATCACAAAATAGATCGGCTCAAGATTGTTTTGACCGGTAATGCGCTTAAGAATATCGATCCCCGATAGCCCGATGCTGGCTTTGATCATTTTGGAATTGGTGTATAAATACGACAACAGCAAGACATTGCGCGAATGCGCTTCGATGAATTCGAGCATCACCTGACTCCCGGCCTGGAATAGATCGTTGAGCTGGTGCAAATAGTGGATCAGCTCGTCTTTGGCGCTGGAGCCGACATCCGATAGCGGGTCGTAATGCAAGTGGATGTATTTCAATTCACGAGCTACCAGAATTTTGTGAAACAGCATGCCCACATTACCAATGAATTTAGCTTCGCTCTCGTCAGGCATGATTTTGTGCTGGTCTTCCTGCCTGATCTTTTCGGGCCCGATCACGCGTTTGAAGACAAGGTGATGTTCTTCTTTAAGGTTGTATAAAATATTGCAGATTTTTTCCAACTCACGGAAGGGGAATTCGCTCAGCGGATTGGCTTTTTTATAATGTTCTCTGAATTGCGCCAGCGCTTCAATATAACGGGAGACCATGTGACATATCTTCCAATCGCGGATATTCAACAGGTAATCGGAAATCTGTCCTCGTTCTTTTTTGGAAAGAAAAATATCGCTTTTGCGCCGTGCAATCATGGCCGTCCTTTCACACTGTGTTCCTCATCCTGTGATACCACTTGTTTGAACATCGTCGCCAAAATGGCTTTCTAAAGATGCAGGACAGGCAAAAATCGAACCTGTTTCAAAAGATACAACCATAGTTGTGCAAAAATCAAGACATTGCGATACGATTGCGAAAAAAATTTGCAATTTTCCGAACCCGGTTTTTTAGCAGGGAAACCACGATGGAATGCAGGAATGCACCATTGGTGGGAAGTTTGAACGTTTTCTTATATTGTCAAGCCTGGATGCCTTTGGCGGCCGTTCCGTTTTAACCACTGATTTCACTGATTTGCACAGATGAGAAAGAGGTATCAAAGTATCCCCGTGCTTTTCTTCGAGGCCTCGTGTTCTTCCTGCTTCAAAAATATTACTCTGTAGGCACTTCAAAAGTGCGTAGCTGCAACACCATCCTCATCTTCATCCGTACAAATCCGCGTCATCGGCGTCATCCGTGTTCGCTTCTTTAGCGATTTCGCTGAAAGATTGCAATTTTGCCAGTGTCTTTTTTCAACCATCATGCCCGCGTGCCTCTGACGGGCGTCCTCTTTTAACCACTGATTTCACTGATTTGCACAGATGAGAAAGCGTTTTCAAAACATCCCCGCGCCTTACTTCGTGTGCTTTGCGTCCTTCGTGGTTTAAAACATCCCCCCGGCGGTTACTTCAAAATAGCATAGCTACAGGCCAATTCTCATCAGCATCCGTACAAATCCGCGTCATCCGTGTCATCCGCGTTCGCTTTTGTCTCGCTTTTGCGGAATGTTTGCAAGCTCATCCGCCCACAAGGGGCGCGGGCATCCTCGTGCTGTTCGTGGCGGAATAGATAACTTATTGCGCTGCTGACTGCAGGATACCATTGAAAAACAGCTTATACGTCACGCGGAACTGGGCGCGGAACTGCGGCCGGAAGCCGTAAAGAATCACGCGTCCGTTGCCATGGGGGATTTGCAGCATGGCTTTCTTATTAAAAAGCACTTTTTCGCCGTTCAGCCAGCCGCTCAGCAGCGGATTCCCCATCGGATACGAAACGATGGTCTCCCCGGCAGTAGTCTGAAACACCGGACTGTTGACGAACAGCACCACGCCCTGTTCCGGCATGCCGAAGCCCAACGGGTGGCGATGGTCGATGTACACACGCAGCACCGAGCCGGGGCAATAAAATTGATCCGGCTTCAAGTTGGCAGCGATGTTTTGCACCGGCAAATAAAATTCTTCGATGGGCAGGGCCGTGGCGCGATCAAACGCCAGCAGGGTGCCGCCGTTTTTCACGAACGTTTCCAGTTGCCGCACGCCGATCTCGCCAATGCCGCCGGTGTACTCCTCGGGCAGGCTGCCTTTGCGGCGGCCTTCGATGATCTGTTTCCTGGCCTGAGACGGCAGCACAATAACATCGAAGTTGTCGTTCAGATGCCCCGCTCGGATGTCTTTATCGCGCAGGGTGACATAATCGAATCCATACTCTTCGAGAACCCAGCGCGTCCACCCCTCATCGATGACGGGCCAGTAGCTTTTGTACACCCCCAGTCGCGGTTTGCGGTAACGGATCAGCTTTTCCTGGGGGACACCATTCGTTCCGACCAGGTCGAGTCCGAATTGCTTTGCCAGGGTTGTCAGCTGGGTTTTGATATTGCCGGGGGAAATCACAAACGTGCCGGCGTCCCAGGTTTCATCGCCGACAACCATCGCTTCGCGCAGCCGGCTGATCGACATCCCGGCTTCGAAACAGGCGTTGACCAGCTTGTAAGCCTGATTGCTTCGCGCCGTCAGCAGAAAATGCCGCGCGCCGCTGTTTTTCACCCGCGAACGAACCGCCGGCGGTGCATCCAACAGCTTCAAACGGGCTTTGAACGGATCGGCGACTTTCACCACATCCACGCCCAGGAACAGCGGCAGGGTGTGCGCGGTGACATCATAAGGTCGGCGCAATTTGCCGCCGTTGCGAATTTCCGGATAATGCTGCCGCTGCAGCATGGCACGGGCAAACGCGCCGTACGGCTGCGCCGATTTGACCACCAGCGTGCCTTTCGGATAGCGGGCACCGTCGGCGGTGAAACTGCTTCTCGCCTCATGCACCTCCACCATGGCGGTCTGCAAAATATCCACCAGCTCCCTCACCGCGTGCGGATCGGCCTGCGCCGGTGGGATCAAAAATGCGTACGGATTGGTTTTCGGCGCTACTGCCTTCCTGGCGACCTCGTAGTAGCTTTTCAGCCAGTGTTGCCGGTTGCGCGCCATGTGATCCAGCACGGCCAGCGCGGCCGAGCGGTTGTATTCGACGATATCTTTCAGCGTCCATTTGCCGCCGCGCCACGGTGCTGGATAGTTCCAGCTCGCCCGTTTCGGATCATAACCGTAGCGGCCGCGCAAATCCTGCCATTTGATGGTGACGGATGACGCCAGGTTGGCGCTGGCGACTTCGGTCAAAAATCGCACGCCATGATGATAATGCGGATAGGCGCGCGCCGGCGTCCAGGCGTCGAAAATGGCGTTGAGCACCACGCCCCTTTTGCCCTCGGCGATGAGGGTGGAAAACACATCCGAACCCGCGCGGGCGATTTGCGCCACCAGGATCGGATCCACGTTCGGTTCCACCGGGTCGATGTACGGCGGCACGAAAATCCGCGCGCCGTTGCGCCCCATCTGGTGCATGTCCAGCGTGAGCTGCGGCCGCCACACGTTGTGAATTTTTTCCACGGTGATGCGGGTTTCCGCCTGCGTAAACATGAACCAGTCGCGGTTGTTGTCGTGATCCACGTATTTCTGATACAGAAACGGCGGCCGGGCGGAAACGTATTTGGTGCCCTTCACCTTTTTGTACCACTCCACCACCTTCTTTTGACCATCCGGATTATGGGCCGGCACCAGCAGGGTCACCACATTCTTTAAGATGCGTTCGCTGCGAGGATCCGTTCCGGCGCACAGCTCATAGGCCAGTTGCGGCGCCATTTGCGCCGGGCCGACCTCTGTGGAATGGATGCTGCAATTCACCAGCACCACCACCGGTTGCGTGCGAATGATGCGCACGGTTTCGCTGGCATCGGTCTTGCGCGGATCGGCCAGTCTGGCCTGCCCTTTGCGAATGGCGGCCAGGTTTTTCATGTTCTCCGGCGCGGAAATGATGGCCATCACAAAATCGTTGCCCTCGGTGGTTTTGCCCAGCCGCTGCAACTGCATGCGCGGACTGGCCGCCGCAAGCTTTTCCAAGTAGGCGATAATTTCATCGTAGCTGGCCAGTTTCTCCGGCGTCCCGGGCACAAAACCAAATGCTTCTTTCGGCGTTGGCAGATTTTTGGTTTCATCCGATCCGGCGGCCCGGGCCGTTGCCTGCAGCGCCTGCAACAGCAGGAGAATGGCCAATCCAAAAACCAGCCTGGCTGTTCTCATCTTTTGCATTCGATTCACCTCGACGTCAGTGAGTTCATCGATTTGTACTGGTTTGCACCCGCACCCAATTGTCTTTGCGGCTCCCCATATCACTCATCGGTCGTAGCCACCACACCGGCGCGGGTCTGGACGGCGCGGCTGAGATAAAGACCGTTGAATACCAGTTTGTAGGTGCCATGCGTTTGCGCCCGGTGCTGCGGCCGGAAGCCATACAGCACGATGCGGCCGTCGCCCTGGCGTACCTCGGTCATGGCGGCCTGGCCGTACAGCAGTGAATCACCCTGCAGCCAGCCGCTCATCAGCGGTTTGGCCATCGGATAGGTGAGGATCGGCGTTCCTTCCATGGTGCGAAACACCGGGTTGCTGCGGAAAAAGATGTTGGCCTCACGCGGCATGCCGAATGCCAGTGGATGGGACTGATTCACCAAAACGCGCAGGATCGATCCCGGCGCCGAGAACTGACGCTTTTTAGCCACCACATTTTGAATTTTCAGCCAGAAGGACTTGATGGGCAGATCGCAGGCCTGCCCGAAACACAGCAGGGTGCCACCGTTTTCCACAAAGGCCTGCAAATTGCGCACGCCCACCTCGCCGATGCCACCGCAGTATTCCTTCGGATAGGTGCGTTTGCCAGGCTGATAGCGAAAGCCGTTGATGATCAGGCTATCGCGCATGGACGGCAGGATGATCACATCGAATTGGTCGATTAAATTGCCGGCGCGCACGTCGGCATCGCTGATGTTTCGGTAGGGGAACTCGAAATCTTCCAGCACGTAGCGCGTCCAGCCTTCATCCATGTTGGGCACCCAGCCGCGGTACAGCCCGATGCGAGGCTGGCTCAGGCTCAACGCCTCAAACGCGGCCGGCTGCTGTACCGTCCCGATTTCCACCGTCAGGCCGCGCACGGCCTGGCGCAGCTTTTTGAGATGTTCCGCGGTGCCCGCGATCAGGAACTGCCCGGGGGCCACGCGCCGGTCGCCATCCAGCACGGATTCGGTGTTCCATAGCACTTCGACGTTTTTAGCCAGCAGCCGATTGACCGCGCGGTAGGCATCGTTGCTGCCGCTGTGAACCACATAATAGGCGGGATTGGCTGCCAGCTCCTGCGTCACCGGCCATGCCGACACTCGGTTCAGGACCTCGCCCTTGAACTCAAACCAGTTTTGAATACGAATCACATCCACGCCCATTTGATAATTGAGGGTCCAGCCGGTCATGTCGTAAGGATTCTCCAGCGGGCCGCCCGGATACCGCCGCCTTTCCGGATAAAACTGTGGATTCAATAGCGCCACCACGTTGGCCCGGAACGGCTGCTCGCACGAAATGACAAACGTACCGGCATCGAAATGGTGGCCGTCGGCGACGAACGGACGTTTGGCCTGCTGCACTTCCACGCCCTGGGCGATGAGAATCTCAAGCATTTTGCGCGCCGAGGCGGGGTCGTGCTGCTGCAGCGGCACCACAAACGCCGCCGGCGCTTCCTTGCGGCCTTTTTCCAGCGCGCGCTGGCCCATGAGGTGAAAATTTTCCAGCCACATACGCCGGTGCTTTGCGGCGAGGGTCAATACCGAGCGCACCGTAATATGCTCCATATCGATAATATCTCTCAGCCGCCACACACCGCCCGGCCAGGGTTCAGGCAGATTGGTTTGGAACTTTTTCACATCGCCCAGGCCACGTCGTCCCCCCCGTAAATTTTCTTTGCGGACCGTATCCGGAGTGGCGATCCAGGCGCTGGCGGCTTCGGTGAGCAAGCCCACCATGTTGTGAAAATACGGCGCCGTGCGAAAGCCGCCGTGCCACCACATGTCGTAAATCGCCTCGGTGGCCACGCCTTTGACCCCGGCCGCCGAAAGCGCCGTGGCCATGTGCCCGCCAATGAGCATGATTTGCCGCAGGATCAGTGGATCGATCTCCGGATTGGTGACCTCATAAAACGGCGGGATCACCATGCGCGCGCTGGTCCGCCCCATCTGATGTAAATCATAGACGATCTGCGGGAACCATTGCTGATACAGCACGCGGGTCACCGCGCGGGTTTCTGGCAGGTTCAGCATGTACCAGTCGCGGTTGTTATCATGCCCGGCGTATTTCTGATACAGTTTCGGCGGCGCCAGTCCTTCGTGCGGCTTGCCCACGCTTTTGCGGTACCAGTCCACCACCAGATCGATGCCATCCGGATTCGGCGACGGGATGAGCAGAATCACCACGTTGTTTAAAATCTCCAGGGTTTCTTCGTCCTGGCCCCAAGCCATGCGGTAGGCCAGTTCCATGGAGAACTGCGACGCGCCGATTTCCGTGGAATGGATACTGCAATTGAGCAGCACCACCGCTGGCATGGTGTTCAAAATGCGCTCCTTTTCGGCGTTGTTCAACTTGCGAGGATCGGCCAGCTTGCGCATGGCCTCTCGGATCGCGGCCTGCCGGCGCAGGTTTTTTGGAGCCGAGATGATGGCCATGATCATGGTCCGGCCTTCGCTCGACTTGCCGATCTCGGTAATCTCAATGCGGTCGCTTTCACCAGCCAGTTGGCGCAAATAGCCAGTGATTTGTGACCAATCCGCCAGTTTGCGGTCTTCGCCGATTCGAAAGTTCAGATAGCGTTCGGGCGGCGTGATCTGCGCCAAACTCGAGCCGACGAATAACAACGCCATCATCATCAAACCGAACGCGCGCTTTTGGATGTTCAACCTCATTCAAACTCCCTCGCTTTCAGGCCCAAAGTTTCCGACCAGTCCACAAAGTTCATCCCTACACAAATGGTGTGTGTCATGCTTATATTTCTACGTAAAGCAAATTTTCTACCTGGTTTGTTTTATGCAATTCGCCAACTTCTCCTGCTGAAGAATATCTTATGGTCCAGCACACCGTCCAACGTCCCCCGGAATCAGTTTCAGAAGGCGGATATGGTATTATAAAAGATTCTGATTCTGCCATTTTGTTCAATTGAAAATAGCAGGGCAGCCCGGAGTGATTGCCCCCGCAGAGGCTCCCATTCAGCATTGTGCGCACCTTCCAAAAAGCCGCCCGCTGTCGCTTATGGCACCAAGTCCTTGAAATAGGCGCGGATATCGCAACGCTATTTGTGGCCGGGGAAGTACAAGGCAATGTTCCTTAAAAATGTTGCTCAAAAGCCCGAAGGGCTCCCCGCGCTGCCATGTCCCTGTTTCTGCCGAAATCGCCTTACTTCCATTGGTCAATGCTTGCCTGCAGATTGCAGCAGTTCCCGCAGTTCGCGCGTTTTTTTCACCGCCTGAGCCAGCCGCTCCTGCACGCGCACTATTTCCGAGGCCAGCTTATCCCAGTTTTTGCGCTTGAAATAGTAATACAGCCCCGGATACGGCCGCGACGCATAGCCCGTGTACAGGCCGGGCGCAAACAGTTGATGTTTGTACCAGGACCGTCCCGGCAGGCCTTTCTCATCCAGGAACGCGCGCTCGATATCCATGATCATTTCATTGACCACATCGCGGTTGAGATCGCCGGGCAGGTTGGACAGATCGCCCAGGGATTCAGCCTCGCTCAGCCAGTCCCGGCAGGTTTCCAGGATGGCGGTCAGGGCAATGTCGTCCGGTACACCGCTTTCAGCGAATTGCTTTTGCAGCTTTTCAGCGTGCTTTAGCATCTCACGGGCGTACTGCGCAATGTGAAAGGGCACCACCGCCGCATTGGCCAGCCGGTGCACCATCAGCGCCGCGATGCGCGCCATGGTGGCATGATACAGAAATTCAGGATCGCCGAAATGCGACATCCAGTAAAAGTTGTCGTAAATCGCATGGTACACGCCGTAAGGGCCGCCGAATCCCATGGACAGGCTGGGAACACCGGCATGGTCGAAGAAGGCGGTGTAATCGCTGCCGCTGCCCAGATCGCCGAACCGCAGATACAGCGAATCGCGGGAGAACAGGCCCGGTGGCAATGCTTTCTTTTTCTTATTTTGTGCGCGCCACACCTGTTCCAGCAGCGGCCGCCCGTTCTTCGGATCGTTCACGCGCGCCAGAATATCCTGAATCAGTGGCTTCAGGCCCGGCGTGGCCGAGGCGCCAAAGTTCTTGCCTGCCACTCCCACATCGATGTTCACATACGCGACGGCATTGTTGCGCAAAAACTCGCGGTTGGCTTCCACCCACTCCGTACTGCCCAGCAGTCCGTATTCTTCGGCGTCCCAGAATGCAAACACAATGGTGCGCTTCGGCCGGTAGCCCTGCTTCACCAGATCGGAAAAGGTGCGCGCTGCCTCCAGCACCACCGCCGTACCGGAACTCGGATCAACCGCGCCGTAAGTCCAGGCGTCGTGATGATTGCCGACAACCACCCACTGATCCGGATACTGGCTGCCAGGAATCCGCGCGATCACGTTCCAGATCGGCCGGATCTGGTAATCCATGTCCACATGGATTTTCACCTCGGCTGGACCCGGACCGGTGTGGTAGGCAAACGGCAGTCCGCCCTGCCAGCCCTTTGGCACATTGGGGCCGCCCAGATATTGGATGATGCGACGGGCATCGCCGTAGCTGATCGGTAGCGTGGGAATGGCCGGCAGATTCTCTGCTTCCGCCGGATCGATGCGCCGGGCTTCGCTGGTGGCGGCCACGCCGGGCGTCAACGGATCGCCGGGATAGAGGAACATGTATTGAATGGAGCCTCGCTGCACCCCGAATTCCGGCCTGTACGGTCCATTGGGATAAACATCGCCTTTCATGTAGCCGTCGTCCGCGGGATCGGAATAAATCAGTAGACCAACCGCGCCATGCTCTTCGGCGACTTTGGCTTTGACGCCGCGGAACACCTTGCCGTAACGGGCGAGCGCAATTTTTCCGCGCACGTCCACGCCGAGCTGGCGAAGGGCGTCATAATCCTCCGGCCGACCATAATTGACGTACACCACCTGGGCCTGCGCTTCGCCGCCTGGCGAATAAGCGTTGAAGCCCGGGAACACGTTGCTGGCGTACGAATCCTTATCCACCGGGAAACCGGCTTCCGGCGTGGGCCCGACGAACGAATCCGGCCGGGTGATGACCATGCGCACGGCCCGCGGATAGGGAAGATACACATCGTAAGCCACGATTTCGGGCTGAAGACCGAAGCCAATCAGTCGGTTTTTGATGTATTGCACCACCTGGAAATCTTCTTCCGTGCCGGCCACGTGCGGCTCTTCGGTCAGACGAAACAGGTAGGCTTTGCAACTGTCGGGTTGCGGCACCTGCAAGATGTGTTGTTCCCAGTCCTGCGCCAGCAACGTCATCGGAATCGCAAACCAGACAAAGGCCAGCCCCCAGAAGCGCCAATCACTCCTGCGACATCGCATGTCTTGATCACTCCCTCCTTCAAACTCTATACAGCGGTCAAGTTTCTCTACAATAGACGTTCATCGTCTGGACCACGTTCAGCTCAAAATATAACACAAATGCGGATATTCGGGAAAGCAAAAATCACGAATATCCGCATTCAATTCGTTTTCAGGGATTCGGTTCATGGTAGCCGGCAGGGTCGGTTACGGGCTCATTGTCGGTGATGCTTTTTACCAGCCAGCCAGACCAGCCCCATGAGAAAGGCGACGTTGAGGGCGGCGAAAACGCCTTTTTCCGGCACCGAATCGGCATCGTTATAGCTAAAGCCCAGCGCTCCGCAGCAGCCGCCCCCATCCGGTGGCTTTGTGGTGATCCTGAAACGGATGGTATGGCTGCGGCCGGTGTTGCCGGCATCATCGGTGGCCTCCACGTAATACGAAATGTCCGTTTCCAGGGGCTGTCCCGGAATGCTGGCTTTATATGTATCTGTACCGACATTCTGCATGGTTACGGACTGGCTGGCGCCCCCATTCAGCGAATAAACCAATTTCACCGAAGCGATATTGCCATCGTCGGTCGCTTCCGCGTTGACAACGTATGGCCCGCTGGTATCGGCCGTGTTTTTCCACTGCGTGACAAAGCCCACCAGCGGATCGGTTGACAGCGCTTTGGTGGCGTTGAGCCGGCCACCAGTCACGGTTTTGCCGATGAAAGCCGATTTGCGATCCACGCTGCCCATCAGGCGGATGAACACCTGCCGGTAGGTCAGGTTCGGAAATTTCGACCAGATCAGCGCTGCCACGCCACTCACATGCGGGGTGGCCATGGATGTGCCGTTCAAGCTTTGATACAGATCACGCGGTTTGGTGCTCCAGATGTTCACGCCCGGTGCCGCCAGATCCACCGTGGTCTCGCCATAGTTGGAAAAGCTGGCCATTTTGTCGTTGCGGTCGGACGCCGCCACGGCCACCACGTTATCCACATCGTAATTGGACGGATAGTTGGCCGAGCGATCGTTGTCATTGCTCTCGTTGCCCGCCGCCGCCACAAACAGCGCGCCTTTGCTGCGCGCATACTGGATGGCGTCTTTGAGCGCCTGCGAAAAACCGCCGCCGCCCCAGCTATTGCTGAGCACGTGCGCGCCCATATCGGCTGCATAGATGATCGCCGGAATGGCGTCCGCCAGTGTGCCGCTGCCATTGCGATCCAGAAACTTCAGCGGCAAGATGGACACCTGCCAGTTGACGCCGACCACTCCCTTGCCATTGTTGCCGACCGCGCCCACGGTGCCGGCCACATGCGTGCCGTGCCCGTTGTCATCCCAGGGATCGTTGTTCTTGAAAATGAAATTCCAGCCGCGCCAGTCATCCACGTAGCCATTGCCGTCGTCATCGACGCCGTTGTTTTCCTTGCCCCCGCCGGTTTCGCCAGGATTGTGCCAGATGTTGTCTTTGAGATCCTCATGATCGTAATCCACACCGGTATCGATGATGGCCACGAGAATATCGCGGCTGCCGGTGGTGATGTCCCAGGCCTCCGGCGCGTCAATGTCGGCGTCGTTGCTGTTGTTGAGCCCCCAGAGCCGGTCAAAGCGCGGATCGTTGGGCGTGATGGGAGGCGTGCGTCGGGCCATGGTATGATAGATGTAATTGGGCTCAACGTATTCCACATTCGGATCGTTTTCATAAACTTCGATGGCCGATTGTACGGTAACGCCCGGTTTGACTTTGCAATGAAAAATGTTGAGGGCGGAATAATAGTGGACGACGTCCAGTCCGGCGGCGGCAAGGCTGCTTTCTTGTGCGGTTCGTGCCAGCCCGGTCCGGTATTTGACGATAAGCTCGCCCTGCACCGATTCCACCTGAATTTCCTGCTGCCCGAGGGCCTGTGATCCCGTCACTGCGATCAGCAAGAGAAACAGCGCCAGATTATAAAGAAAGGTATGTACACCCCTCATGATACCTCCTTCGCGCGTGCGCGCACTTTGAGGTGGATCGTAAAGCCGATCGGCTGTTGGTCTCCGCCGACCACATCCCCGTACCGATCGGCCTGAATTTTTGGACTAAAGTACCTGGTTGCGAAGCAGCCCGATTTCGGCCACTTCAACTTCCACCCAGTCTCCTGCATGCAAAGGTCCCACGCCCTCTGGCGTACCCGTTGCAATGATATCCCCGGGATACAGGGTCATGTACGTTGAAATGTAGGAAATGAGGTCTGGGATGGGAAATAGCAGGTCCCCTGTGTGCCCTTTCTGGCGTTCTTCATCATTGACGCGCAGAGTCAACGTCAAATCATGCGGATCGGCAATTTCGCTGGCCGGAACCAGACACGGCCCGATGGGGCAAAACGTATCGATGCTTTTGGAGCGAAACCAGGGCAAACCGCGCTCTTTGTCTTTTTTTTGCAAATCGCGCGCCGTCACATCGTTCACCAGCGTATAGGCGCCGATGTATTCCATCGCCGCTTGCGGATCGATGTTCCGGCCGGTCTTGCCGATCACCAACGCGATTTCCCCTTCGTAATCCACGCGCCCGACATCCTTTGGGAGCCGGATCGGCTCTTTGGTGGCGATCATGGATGACGGCGCTTTGGCGAACAGGATGGGCTCATCCGGAATCTGATTGCCCAGCTCCAGGGCGTGCCGGCCATAGTTGCGGCCAACGCAGACGATTTTGGAAGGACGTTGGATCGGAATCGAAATCGTGTGCGGATTGCGTACGATCAAATCATCGAGAGGTCGGTACTGTTTCAGGGTGTCGAACAATTCATTGAACACGTCCGAATGGAACAGATCCATTTCTAGCATAATCTGAATGAAAGACAGGGTCGGCCCCTGTCCCTTCAGTTTCAATTGCTTATAAATTTCCCAGGCCCGGGTAAAATGGTACAACTTGCCGTGCCACTCCACTCCGACAAACGGCTGCTGATCACGATCCTGAAAGGCAAATACACGAATCAAGCGGGCTTCCTTTCCTCAATTGATGGGCTTTTCGAAAACTGCCTTTGCTCGATATTGGCTGAGCGTAAAGCCTTTTGAAGAAAACCTGTTTGCGATCGTATGCCACATTCGACACTATTATAACCTATTGCTCATACAAAGGCAAGCAAAAATTGGTAAGCGCTCAGGCCGATGCCTGAGGCTGTGCATCACATGGCGGTGAAGAATATGGCAGTGGAGAAGCGCTCCATAAGGGATTCGGGATAGGGTTCGGCACAAAGGCACCAAAAAAGCCGTTGCGCGCCACGCCTGCAAAGAAAATCTGTGCAAATCAGTGAAAGGGGGGCCATCCATACGCGCCCTGCGGCAACCGAAACAGGGCTGCAATGCGTCAGGCACATCTGCATTTCGATATATTCCCTGTCATTCTGGTTTTCCGGTATGTCTTTCTACCGAACGAGCCCACAATGAGATCCCGGCATTTCAACGGTTCCCTTCCGGTCGCCGCTGAAAGCCGGAATGACCAATCGCTGGAGAGGCCGAATAGGAACTCAAGTGCGTTGATTTGCATATAGCCTAAAATCAAAAATGAGGCTTACCACAAAAGCAGAAATCAGTGAAATCCGTGGTTTCCCCTGATTCCCACAGCCGTGACCTACTCCACCAGGCTCCGGCCCGTTTCAAAATCATACAACGTTTTGCGTTTCAAATCCGCCAGGGCAAGCTGATAATCGATGTAAGCTTCCAGGTAGGCCATGCGCGCGCGGGTCAGCCGGTCACGGTCCAGAGCCAGCTCCTGCGTGGTGATATCGCCGTTATCAAAGCGGGCCAGGCTGATCTGGTAACTGCGCTCTGCCACCTGCTGGCTCTTTTCCAGCACGCGCAGCCGACTTTGCGCTTCGTGCACACGTGCCACCACATCCTTGATTTCCCGGACCACCGTCTCGCGCTGGTTTTCCAGTTGCACGCGCACCTGATCGAGCTGCGCTATGGCAGCGGCGGTTTCCGCGCGGTTGACGCCGGAGTCCCACAGCGGCATCTGCACCGAAAACACGATGCCCCGGTTGCGCGGCCGCTTGCGCAAATCCTCGATGCTCGACCGGAACAATTCACCGGTGGCCGTGGGATACGGCAGCGCCGCATCGCTGACGCCGGTGAGCTCATAATAGGCCAGCAACTCGGCCTTGAATTCCGAACGCGCGTCGATCTTCTTCACATTGATTTCTTGCAGCCGTTTCTCGATCTCCAGCTCGCGAATCTCCGACCGGTGCGCCAGCCCGTATTCGATCGCCTTCTGCAGGTCCACCGTGATTTCGCGGTACTTTACCTCAGCGATCACATCCACGCGTTCCGAAATCGGCATGCCGATGGTCTGTTTGAACACATCCTCCTGCCGCTGCAGATTGGTTTCCGCCGAAAATACCTTATTCTGACTCTGCGCCAGATCGACCTCGGCCTGCAACGCCTCCACTTCCGGGATGAGGCCGGCTTCGTACTTTTTGCGCGCCAGCTCATAGGCTTCCCGCTGTTGCCGCATTTCCTCCTGCGCGATTTCCAGCTCGCGCCTGGCGCGGTACAGCATGTAAAACGCCTGCGTGACCTGATAAATCACATCCAGCTCAGTGCGTTTGATCCGGTCGGAGGCACGCCGGTAGTTCAAATCGGCTTCTTCATATCCCAGTTTCAGCGTGTTGATGGTGAACAGCGGCTGGCGGAACTGCAGGCCGACGGAGGTATAAAAATCCCGTCGCTTGAGCTGGCTTTCCGTGTTGGCCAGAAAGGTGGAGACATCCTGCTGGTATAAATTGGTCGACAGGGTGAACACGCCGTTGGTGGGCAGCGGCTGGTTGATATTCAAACTGCCGGAGAAGCGCAGCGTCCCACGCGTGTTGTACACCGGCAGGCCATCGGCCACATCCACGGACAGCAGCCGCTCGGTGAGGTTGGGCAAATTGAATTGCAGTTGTGCGTTGGTTTTAAACGCGCCCTTGCGCGCCAGCAGGGTCTGCCGCGCCGATTCCAGCGACAGCCCAAGACTGCGGATCTGATAGCTGCGCTGCAATGCGTATCGAATCGCCTCCTGCAATGTGAAAACCCGTTTGGGTGCATCGTCTTTCGGATGCGTCTGCGCCGCGGCCATCCACGGAACCAGTACCAGCATCAACAGACGGATACGCCTCTTCATGTATGCCCTCCTTATTCATACCGCAACGATTCGATGGGATCCAGGAACGCTGCCTTTCGTGCGGGGTACAGACCGAAAATGATGCCCACGGCGGCGGACACGCCGAATGCCAGCAGCACGGCGAAAACCGACACGACGGTCTTCCAGCCGGCGTAAAAGGTGATGAGCCCGGTCATGCCCCAGCCCAGCAGAATGCCGATGATGCCGCCGAGGATGCTCAGCGATGCCGATTCAAACAGGAACTGGCTGAGAATATCCCGCCGGGTGGCGCCAATGGCCCGACGGATACCGATTTCGCGCGTGCGCTCCATCACCGACGCCAGCATGATGTTCATGATGCCGATCCCGCCCACCAGCAACGAAATGCTGGCAATGGCGCCCATCACCACGTTGAAAATGCGCTGCGTCTTCTGGCGCTGCCGCAGCAGCTCCACGGGAATGGAGATCTGATAATCCTGCACTTCGCGGTGCAGCCGGTTCAGCGTGGCGTTGACGATGTTGGCGGCCTCGCGAATGCGATCCACCTCGCTGACCGACGCCACGATGCGGTCGATCTCGGCCTCGAACGTTTCCCGCGGAAACCGTTGCTGTGCCGTGAAATAGGGGATGTAAATTTGCTTGTTGAGATCGTAACCGGCCACGCTCCTGCCGGCGAGCTTGTATTCCATCACGCCGATGACCGTAAACCAGTCGCGATCGATTTTGATTTTTTCGCCCAGCGGATTTTTAAAATAGAACAGATCGCGTTTGATGCTCGCCCCGAGCACGCACACGCGGCGCTTTTCCAGTTCATCCAGATAATTGAAAAAGCTGCCCTGCATGGCGCGGTAATTCATCAGCCGGACGAAGTCCGGCATCGTGGCCGTCACCATCACATCCAGGCGCTCGGAGCCATATTGCGCCTCGGCCGCGATCAGCCGCTGCGGCACCACGGCTTCGATGAGCGGATTCACTTTTTCCAGAGCCAGCACATCCGCGAACCGCAGGCCGGTGGCCTGGTTGGTGCGATCGCTGCCCTCTTCGATGTCTTCCGATGGGATGGTCTGAATCAGGATGTTGCGCATGCCCATCTGGGCGATCTGCTCCAGCGCCTCGCGTCTGGCGCCCTCGCCGATGGACAGCATGCTGATCACCGCCGCCACTCCGAAAATGATGCCCAGCATGGTCAGGAACGAGCGCATTTTATGCGAGCGCAGGCCATCGATGCCCACGCGGACGCTTTCCAGATAATCCATGGCCTCCCTCACCCGAAAATCATGATCGTGCGTTCATCCCGGCGTTTGCGTTTCGGTTTTTTGTCGATGGGTTTGAGTTCTTCGATGCCGATTTCCTCCAGCGGCAGGGTGGGGTCGCGCAGGCAGACGCGTTGCCCCGGCTGCAGGCCGGATTGGATAACGATGGCCGTGTCGTTTTTGGGCCCAACTTCCACCTCGACCGACCTGTACGATCCGGCGAGGTACACCAGCGTTTTGCCCTCTTTCTCGAACACCGCTTCGAGCGGCACGAACATGGCATCCGGAATGCGGTCGGTGATGATCTCCACCGTGGCGGACATGCCCGGCTTCAGCCGCGGATCGCTGCCATCGATGAGCACCAGCACCTCGAATTCCTTCACGTTGGAATTGCGCTTGCGCGTGGCCAGGGTGGCGATGTGCGTAACCTTGCCGTAAAATGTCGGTTCGGGCAGGGCATCCAGCTTGATAATGCACGGCTGCCCAACGGCCACGCGGCTCACATCCACTTCGTTGACGCTGGTTTTCACCTGCATCACCGACAGGTCCGGAATTTCGATGAGCTCCTGTCCGCGCCAGGGCGTGTCGCCCACCTTCACCTTGGCGAGGCCGCTCGGCCCCCAGATTTCCTTGTACACCACCAGCCCGTCGATGGGCGCCACCAGAGTGAGCGATTCCAGTTCGCGTTCGGCCTGCTGCAACTGCAGCCGGGCTTTTTCCACCTGCAGCCGCGCCTTTTCCAGGGTCGCCTCATCGATGCGCTTCTGCGCTTCAATTTTTTCCTCGGCCTGCTTCAGCGCCAGCTCGGCCTTTTTCAGGTTGATTTCCTGCTCGCGCCGTTTGGCCTCCGCTTCGTATTTCATTTGCTCGTAGCGCAATTTGGCCTGCTCGTAACTGTACCGCTGTGTTTGCAACTGGCTTTCCAATTGCGCCATGTTGGAAGCAATGCTCGCCTTCTGGCTTTCGAGCTCGGCCAGGGCGTTTTGCAGTTCGTTGCGTTTTTCCTCCAGTTTTTGTCTGGCCTGGGTGGGATCGAACTGCACCAGGAAATCGCCTTTTTTCACCAGACTACCCTCGGGCGCCATGGCGATGATCTGAATGCTCGAACGGATCGAACGCGGCACCGTCACCGATTGCGATTTCAGCGCCTTCAGCTCGCCTTTGGATGTGATGCTGACGATGAACTCG
Organism: Candidatus Zhuqueibacterota bacterium; assembly: GCA_030950365.1. Lineage (GTDB taxonomy): Bacteria > Zhuqueibacterota > Zhuqueibacteria > Zhuqueibacterales > Geothermadaptataceae > Hydrothermovivens. Next base: position 19,840 of record JAUZRQ010000023.1, read on the forward strand.
CCCTGCTGAACCTCCGCGCTGGCGATATCGGCCGATGGCGATTGGATGTTCCAGATGAACACGGTGAACAGCAGCAATGCTGCTGCCAGCGCCATCAGCCATCGGCGATCTTGCAGAAAGGATGGAATCCTCATCCTGCCACCTCACGGTTTGGTTTGTGGTGATTCAAATAGCCATTCGCCCCATCGCTGTTGCACTGCCGGTAGCGATTCAGCCAATTCTGCGATTCGTCATTGCGCTTTTTTCTTTAACCGGAACCATCGCTTGTGAAGGAAAATAGCGGATGATCGTTTTTTCAGCCCGCGAGCTTTGATCAAGAGACAATATCAAACGCATCGACAGAAATCTGCGTTTGATGTTCTCATTTCAGCGTATCTGCAGCGGCGCCGTTTTTGGCCGCCTTCTTCTCGTCCGCGTGCTTCGCGGCTCCGGCTTTTTCCCCGGCCGTGCTATCGGCCTTCAGCACGACCACGCCCTTGCCGCCGAGGTTCATTTTGAGCTTCTTCAGCAACTCGGGCGTAAGGGTGATAGTCTTTTTCTGAGCGCCGGCTTCGCCCATCTTGACGCCCATTTTTTCCAGCATCGCTTGCATACCTCCGGGAGCGCCTCCGGGCGGCTCCGGCGGCTTGTTGCGATGCGCCTCGTAATCAAACGTGATGCCACGCTGCTGCATCTCCGAAAACAAGCGCTGCCGCAATGAATCCGGCGTGTCGATCGTTTGCCGGAAGGCCAGATATCCCAGTGGCCGCGCATCCGGATCGTCCGGCTCCCAGGCGAACGCCTCGCCGGGTTGCACGCCATCGAGGATCTGCACGTAAAAATCGTTGCGTTTGCCCAGTTGCACCGGCCGCGCGCGCCCGGGACTGGACCGGGGATACACCACCGGCTGGCCGTTCTTTTCAAACACGCAGCCGATGGGCAGGAGAACCGCATCCGGGATCACATCCAACTCGATAAACGCCTGGGCCGTCATGCCCGGCTTGAGCAGACTATCCCTCCCGGCGATTTCCAGCTCCACCTCAAACACTTTGATCGGGCTGCCCCGTTTCACTTTTTCCGGGATTTGGGCGATCGAGGTGATGTGCGCATCGAACCAACGCTCGGGGAAGGCTTCCAGGCGCACGCGGGCGGTTTGCCCCGGCTTAAGCATGGCGATATCCACTTCATTGACGGTGATGCGCGTTTTCATGCGGTTCAAGTCGGGCAGATCGATCAGGCCGCGGCCGGGGCGCACTTTGCCGCCCAGCTCCGGCTTGCGCCCATTCCAATCCCGGTGATACACCGCCATGCCGGAAATCGGCGCCCGCAACGTAAGTTGACGTAGCTGCGTCTCGATATCCCTGACGTCGTTCTCTGCGTGCAGGATGAGCAATTGCTGCTTTTTCTCCTTCGATGCATGAATGATGCGCTGGGCTTTCAGCCGGGTCTCGGCCTCTTTGAGCGCAATTTCGGCTTTGAGCACCTCGAGCTGACCGTCTTCCTGGCGGGCTTTGGACTCGAATTTGAGTTGTTCCAGTTGCACCTTCGCCAGTTGTAGGGTATAGCGAGCGATTTCCACCATCTGTTCCAGTTCGCGGATTTTCGCGGCGTGCTCCACGCGCATGCGCTTCATTTCAGCACGGCGCATGTCCAGCTCGGTCTGTTTGGCCTCGAGCCGGGTCAGCAAAACCGCGGGATCGATCCGCACCACCACCTCGCCGGAATCCACCATGGCGCCCTCTGGCACCAGATCGATGATCTGCATATCCAGGTTCCAGATTTTTGGTGCGGCGACAATGGTGCTCTTCACTGCCTCGATCTCACCGGATTCCACCAATTCCACGCGCAGAGTCCCCTGCCGGGCAATGGCCCAGCGGCCATCCCCGGCCGCTGATTCGGTTGTGGAAATAGAAAACCACAGGACAGCACCCAGCAACCATAAGCTGGCTCTTTGCATGCGATGGTTTCCTTTTATAAAGGTGATCCCCGTTTGTTTCAGGCTGGAAAAATCTGTCTGTTTGACGCAAAAACAGCGCGGAAGGTTTTAGTCTTTTTGCAACAAATCGATATTTTTTAAATCAACAGCACTTAAACTAACTGTTTAGTAGATAAAGTGCAAGCAAATAAATACGGCGTTGTGAATTTTCATGTAACGATTCAGCTATTGCTTGATGCAATCGTTACTGTCATCGCGAGCAGCCGCCGCAAGGCAGGTGTGCCTGTCCGACTGTTGACGGACGTGTCCGACTACTGGCGGATGGCGTTCTCTTATTAGCTAGATAGGCGATTAAGATCGTTCGTCGCTTCGTTCCTCGCAATGAAGGACAGAAGGGCTGAACACTTCCATTTTTACCCCCGACCATAAGTATTCATGAGCATTACAAGACCATGCTCTCTCCGTAGCAAAATCTCGGAGCGGCGGCACGGTCTCTCGTAGCACGTCATTGTATAATATCGGACGAGCATTTCGATATCGTTTGCAATGAAAACCACCTTCCGCAACGATGTGGGATTGAAGAAATTGGGAGGCGTTAAAAGAATTTATCGAGCCGACTTTTAAACCGGGATGGTAAACGCTAATTTTAAGGCAGAAACGTGGCTTCGGCCATTGCACAATGCGTGATCAGGCTAACGGCATCTGCAGAATTCTGTTTGCAACGATTCATTCCTACCAACCGCAAGGGACAGAAGCCGTTATCGTGCCCGCTTTATTAAAGGGCGCGGCCGTGTTTTTGCGTTGGTCGAGGCGATGGCATCGATGCGGCATTTGTTCCACAGAGAATGTAGGCCCCCTTGAAATTAAATAGATGGAAACGGTTTCTGTGCTTTGCAGCTAACTTGTTGCTCATTTTTGAAGAATGAGATTCATGAGCTCTTCCGGGGTCATGCGGGCGACGGCGTCACCTTCGGCCAGCAGCACCTCGGCCAGCTCGCGCTTCTCCCGGTGCAGTTCCAGAATCTTTTCTTCGATGGTGCCGCGCGTGACCAGGCGGTAAATGGTCACCGGATGTTCCTGCCCGATCCGGTGTGCGCGGTCCGAGGCTTGATCCTCCACGGCCGGATTCCACCACGGATCCATGTGGATGACATAGTCCGCAGCGGTTAAGTTGAGGCCAAAGCCGCCAGCGCGCAGGCTGATCAGGAACAAATCGCCCTCCCCCGCCTGAAATGCATTGACGCGCTTCTCGCGCTCCTTGACCGGCGTGCTGCCGTCGAGGTACTGATACTTCAATCCCACCTTCTCCACCACGTCTCGAATCAGTTTGAGATGATCCACAAACTGGCTGAAAACCAACGCCTTGTGGTTATTTTCTTTCAATTCAAGAATGATTTCCTCAAACAGCTTCAGCTTGGAAGATTCGATGTTCATGTCCGATGTCACCAGTTGCGGACTGCAGCAGGCCCGGCGCAATTTCATGATCAGGGCCAGAATTTTGATCAGAGTCTTGCCGCGGCCGCCCTCGATTTGTTGCATATCCTGAATCATCCGTTCCCGGAGAGCTTCATAAAATGCCGCTTCTTCCGGGCTTAAATCCACAAACAGGGTGATTTCCGTTTTGGGCGGCAGTTCACTCAACACGTCCGCTTTTCGTCGACGCAGGATGAACGGTTGAATCAATTTGCGCAGCCGCTGTTTGGTCGCCATGTCGTTGTGGCGCTCAATCGGGGTGGCAAACCGGCGATTGAACTCCTCCCACGAGCCCAGCAGCCCGGGATTGAGAAACCGAAAGAGCGTCCACAGTTCGCCGAGATGGTTTTCAATCGGCGTGCCGGTGGTGATCATTTTGAATTTGGCCTTCATATCCATAGCCACCTTAGAGCGCTTGGTGGCCATATTTTTGATGGCCTGCGCCTCGTCCAGCACGATCACTTCCCAATCGATGTCCTTCAAAAGTTCGTGCTCGCGCACCAGCAAACCGTAGCTGATCACCAGCACGTCAAACGCCCCGAGCGCACGGATCGTATCCTCGCGATGATTTTGATCCAGCGTGTGCATGTTCAGGGTCGGGGCAAACCGTTGCGCCTCGGCCACCCAGTTGAACGTCACCGACGCGGGCGCCACCACCAGCATGGGCCCGTTTTGGGCTCGGGTCAATATCAGCGCCAGCGCCTGCAGGGTTTTTCCCAGGCCCATATCATCGGCCAGACACGCGCCCACGCCCCAATCGGCCAACTGACACAGCCATTGAAACCCTTCCACCTGATACGGCCGCAAATCCGCCTGCAACGTGGATGGAACCTCCGGCCGTTTTTTCAACGCCCGCTCGATGCGCCTTTTGTGCTTTTCCCACTCAGAGTCCGATTCCACCTTGCCGGCCTGCTCGAACAGCCCCTGCAGCGCCAGAGCGGCCGACGGATGAAAGCGCACACGGGATTTGCTGGATTGAGTAAACTGTTTCATTTCCTCCAGACGCCGGCGAAGCTGCTCACTCAGTTTCAGAAACCGATTCGCATCCAACTGGATAAACCGTCCGGCAGCGTTATCCAGAAGCGGCAGGAGCTCCAGAATCTTGAGTCTGGTTTGCGCATCAATCTTTAAGTCGCCGGTCAGCGAGAACCAGTCCCGATCTTTCTTCACCCGCAAGGCCAGATTCTCGAATGAAATCGCAGACGTCACCTGCAGAGCCTTGCCCTCCGGCCACTCAATAACGATGCGGTCGCCCAGTTCCTCCAGAGCGCTGAGCATTTCGAGGCAATCTTCCAGATCATCCAGTACCCAGCTATCAATCGTCTCATTTTCGCCAATCCAGACTTCGGCGGCGGCCCACACTTCCATCGCGCGCTTTTTTTCTTCTTTTAGATCACGCACCGCCATTACCCTCCGGCCGTCAATATCATGAATCACCCGTGCGCTCCCCCGTCCCGGCCGGAAATACGGTCCCTTGTCTCCAAATGGCCTGACGAACAAACTGAATTTCATCCCGTTCCCCAGCGGCACAATCCGACAATGAATGCGGGGATGGCTTTCCACCTGTTCAAATTGCTCCCCCATCGATTCGATATCGGAATGCACAACCACGAATCGGGACACCGCGCCGATGGCCTTTCGCAGCTCATCCTCCGCCGACGCCGGCACCCGCAAGCGTCCTTTCCCATCCATCATCTCGGCGATTTTTCGGTGAATCGATTCCACCGGCACAATCCGAAAGGAGGTTTCGCTATCCGGAAAAACCAGGGTGCCTTCATGGGCGACTGGATGCGAAAATCGCAGAATGTAGTGATCCGCCTTTTTATCCACCACCAGGTGCGGCTTCTCCAGTTGCAGCTCCAGCGGTTGGGTCGGATTATGGGCCGAATACACGTGGGGATGGCCGACCAGTGCTATAATCGCTTTATCAAAATCAAACACATATTGAGTACCATAATAGTAGTCATTAATAAGTTCAATGCACTCGATCACCTTTTCATCTTCCGGAGTTATGCAATTCAACTCCCTGGCCATGAGCCGCTTTAAAGCCACATTCTGCCCCCTGCTCCACCGGCCCGATTTATTCATCTTTTGCAATTTGGGCTGAATACGCCGACGCTGCATATCGACCAACCAGACGAGACGCTGCTGTGCTGCCCCCTTTTCTGATTTTGTATCCATCCGTATTAACGCCTGTAGCGCCTGTTGCCAGGGCTCTATCCGTTCAAACATTCGTGTCAGCGGAACCTGACTGATCTCCTGGATCAAGTGTTTGCATTCGGTTTGATACATCTTTCGATATTTTGGAAAGAATTCAGGCAAGAAGGCCGACAACTGCAAGCGATGCCATGGATGGTCTTTGGCATCTTCATAAACGACATCTAAGCGATAATTGAGCCCGGGATTGGCGGGAATGCCCATCCAGTAGGCGATCAGGCCATAAAACAAATACTCAATTTTATACTCCAGATTCCAGACCGTTTCCACAAGCTTCTTTTTACCCTGGCTCAAATCGCCGTTGAGATACACGGCCCAGGCATTCAGCATTTTATAAATATCGACGAACCAGTACGATTCGCGTATGCCTTTGCGTATCATCTTCAATGCCATCTCACGCTGCCCGGGATTCTTTTGGCGAAGCAATAGCAAGGGATAATAGATCCCCAATACCCCTGGAACCAGAACAATCCGGACGCCGGTTTTGTCTTTGACCAGCCGGGCATACGCATCATAATGCTCGAGCGCCTGGTCATACTCTCCATGGCTAACCGCCACGATCGCCCTGGAAAGGTGATGAAGCTCGCCACATTTTTCAGCGATCAAATTCACCATATCCTTGTTTAAGCGACCTTTCAAAAGCAACCCCTGAATGATCGCCAGCTCAACCCCGACACGCTGCTCACCGTCAAATGAATCCAGATGCTCGATGAAATACTGGAGCACCTCATCTTTCAGCGCCATCATGAAATACCAGCTATGGAAAATTTTATTATTCAACAAGCTCAGTTTGAAATCGTTTGAAAATTGGTGAAAAAAGTCGGCATCAAATTGTTCGATAAGGATGTCCTCTTCCGGCAGGCCATTCCACGTGGGATCCAGTTTCTCAATTTTTTCACGCAATTTATTGGCACGCTTATAATCCTGTTTGTAGATGGCGAATCGCAACTCACGCACAAACCGATCGATTTCATAGCGTGCTTGAAATCCCTCAGGCAATGGCATTTTGTTACGAATGACATCCATGATGGCATCGGCGACCCCATCATCAAACGCCGACCTGCATCCGAATTCGATAAATTCCTTGTGAGCTTGAACATGAGTTCGGTTATTATGCACCCAGCCTTTTTCTTCGAAATCCAACAAAAAGGAGTGCACCTCTCTTATGGAAGGTAAGCTGAGTTTTTGCTCGGATTTTCGGTAGGCAATCCACCATTCAATCAGATTATTCGGCGAACAGGGCTCATAGTTCAGACAGACCATTTGGAACGTCCGCTTTTGCTGAGGAGAAAGCGCATCCAGCTCCTGACGAAAATTCGCATATTGCATATTCATCAAACTCATTCTTATGCAATTTATTTAACTATTCATTTTTCTAAATTCGAGTTTTGCATTATCATTCCGTTTTTTCGCCGTTCTGCAATTAAAGAATGGTGGAGAATACCAGAATCTCGATCGACGACACGATCCATGAATGACAAAAGATTAAATGGCTGACAAGCGCCAGGTTGCTTCCTTGTGCCTTTTGAGAGCATGCACATGCGAGCGAAATGGCCGTGCTACCCCGCATTCCAGAAGTTGTCCAATCATAGGAATACAGAACAAAAAGCATTGCCATTGTAGAGGAGGTGATGTATGATTCACAACATCTTATTCGAGTTGATCACCAGGCTAAATTCGCATCGGAGCAACTTGGCGGCGCGTTTGCAATACAGCATGCGCTCCATGAAAATTTCAAAATACTCAGCAATGGGCGATATTTTGGTATCGATGTGCAAATCGAGGGTGATGAGTCGCAGGTCATTGTTCACGTGAATGTGCGAACGTTCTACGGCATAGTTGACGCGATCATGAATATCAAATTTGATCATGTCAGGATTGCGCACCCGCGAGCGATGTACATCGGACTTGTCGGCCAGAATTAAAGCAGCCGACAATGAATTCACTGGCTCGCATCCGCCTTCATCGTGACTGCCGATGGCCGCCACGATATCGGCAATCTCTCTCGCGTCCATTCCCATTTGCGAAAGCAGCACATGCGCCAGTACGGCACCAGAACTGGCATGCTCATGCCGATTGATGGCATTGCCGATGTCGTGCAAATAAGCCGCAATGGCAGCCAATTCAACGGTGCGCTCATCGTATTTCAGCGCAGTCAGGATCTCACGCGCTCGCTTGGCCACCAGTCCCACATGCCGGCGGCCGTGCTCGGTATAGCCCAGCAACTCCAGGTTCCGATCCGAAACCACGATATAGGCATCCACATTCGGATTTTTTTTCACATCCTGCAACGTGATCATCCCTGTTCCTGCCCGTGATGCATTCCATGAAATATTGATGATAACAGACGAAAAAACCGTGGCATCCGGCGAGCTCCCATCACCGCAAAAACGGATTGTTCAGCCGCTCAAAGCCAATGGTGGTGGTTTCCCCATGGCCGGGCAACACCTTGATGTTGTCATCAAGGACAAGCAGCTTGGTCCGGATGGTTTCGATTAATTGCGGATAGGAGGCGCCAGGCAAATCGGTGCGGCCGATGGAGCCATTGAACAGCACATCGCCGACAACGGCATGGCCATTGCCAATGAGTGAAATACTACCCGGGGTATGGCCGGGCGTGTGCACCACCTGCATGCTCACCTTACCAAAAGTAATGGCCTGCCCTTCTTCCAGATCAATATCCACGGTGGGGATGCCGGCGTCCTCCAGCCCAAATAGCCGAGCCGTTTGTGGCAAATTGAGTAAGAAATCCCGGTCCAGTGGGTGCATGGCCGTGGGCAGGCCGGTGAGGTCCTGAAATTTTTTCAACTGCAACACATGATCCACATGGCCGTGCGTGACGATGATTTGCAGCAATTTCACCCCAAGTTGATTGATAGCCGACATGATGTAGTCGATCTCATCGCCGGGATCGATAATGATGCCTTCGTTGGTGTCCTCACAACTCAGGATGTAGCAGTTCATGGCAAACGGGCCGACCGGAATCTTTTCCCATTTCATACCGATTTCCTGCGTCGAACAATCTTATACTTTTTCAACTGCTCTACCACCTTATATGGGATAATAAAATTGCCAAACACATTTTGATGCCCCCGAAAACCATGAAAATCCGATCCTCCGGTCATGAGCAGGCCGTGTTTACGAGCGATCTGCTTCAGCATTTCTTGCGTATGATCGTCATGACTGGGGTGAATTACCTCGATCCCATCCAACCCTGCGCGGATGAACCGGCGAATCAGCGACTGACTTACCCGATTGCCGGGATGTGCCAGGATGGCAATGCCCTCGGCCTCGTGAATCAAATGAATCAGCTCCTCCGGGGTATGCTGCCCCTTGTTTACATGCGCGGGCCGGCCATCGCCAATCCACAGATCGAACGCCTCCTGAAAGCTGGACACGAGTCCGTTCTCCACCATGGCCGCGGCGATATGTGGCCGGCCGATGGAACCGTTGCCGGCGCGGCGCAGCACTTCTTCGAGCTGCAAATGCAGGCCATACGCGGAAAGCTTTTTCAATATTGCCACCGCACGCTTGCGGCGTGTGATCCGGATTTCCTCGAGGTAATCGGACAGCGAAGCATTGTCAATATCGATCAAATAGCCCAGAAAATGCAACTCCGTGCCATTCACATGTGTGCCAAGCTCAATGGCAGGGATGATCTCGATGCCGTACTCTGGCGCCAGCTTCAGCGCCGATTGCAGCGCCGCCACCGTATCGTGATCGGTGATCGCCAGCGCCTTCAGGCCAATCTCTTTAGCGATGCGCAACAGCTCTTCCGGCGACAGAGAGCCGTCGCTGAAATGAGTATGCGTGTGCAAATCGGCCCAGGCCGTTATTGGAGGATGCGATTGTCCATTGGATGCTGTCTTCCCTGTGTCTGACAAGGTTACTCCAATCTTAAATTTTGGGTAACGTTACGCCCTGCTGTGCTTGATACTTGCCCTGTTTATCGGCATAGGAAGTTTCACACTCTTCGTCGCTTTCGAAGAACAGAATCTGGGCGATGCCCTCATTGGCATAAATCTTCGCCGGAATGGGTGAGGTGTTGGAAATTTCCAGGGTCACATGCCCTTCCCAGCCCGGTTCCAGCGGCGTCACATTGGTGATAATGCCGCAACGCGCGTAGGTAGATTTGCCCACACAGATGGTCATCACGTTGCGCGGAATGCGGATGTATTCGACCGTGCGCCCCAGCGCAAACGAGTTGGGCGGAATGATGCACACATCGCCCTGAAAATCCACCAGTGAGCGCTCATCGAAATTTTTCGGATCGACGATCGTGTTGTTGATGTTGGTGAAAATGCGGAACTCGTCGGCAATGCGGATATCGTAACCGTATGAGGAGAGGCCGTACGAAATAACGCCCTTGCGAACCTGGCTCTCGACAAAAGGTTCAATCATTCCATACTCAAGGGCCATTTTGCGGATCCACTTATCCGATTTGATCGCCATAGCCGCCTCATTCACTTGATTTATTTTGGTTCATGTTCTCTGTATGATTTCGGCAGTGAGAATTGGCTCACCCAGATACTCACCTCATAGAGCACGATCAAAGGCATGGCCAACATCAACTGCGTGAACACATCCGGGGGTGTTATGATGGCCGCCAACGCAAAAATCATCACAATACTATATCGGCGCTTCTGTCGCATAAATTCAGGCGTCACCAGGCCCATGCGGGTCAGAAAATAAGTCAACACCGGCATTTCGAACACGATGCCGAAAGTCAAAATCAACAACGTGACGAATTTCAAATATTCCCGAATGCTGATCTGTGCCACCAGATCGGCGCTCTGATAGCCGAGCAGAAAATTCAGGCCGTAGCGCAGGACCACTTCGTAACAGAAATAGGCGCCGAGGAAAAAGAAAAACGTCGAAAACGCCACGATGCGTGGGATGTATTTTTTCTCGTGTTCCAGCAGTCCGGGTGCTACAAATTGCCACATTTGCCACAGCACGTAGGGCAGGCTGATGAAAATGCCGGCAAACAGGGCCAATTTAATGCGCACCATGAAGCCTTCAGTGGGAGCCAGGAAAATAAGCTGAGCTGTGGCCTCGGCGCCGGAATTGCCAGCAGCTTCCGCATGCATGTGCACGGCAGTGCGAAAGGGCTTGAGCAGGAAATCCAGCACATAATCCGAGAAAAAGAAGGCCAGCACCCCCCCCAGCATCACAGCAATGATGCTTCGGACCAGTCGCCAGCGCAGTTCCTCGAGATGATCGAGGAACGACATCTCTTTGTCATTGGTTTCAGGTGAATCGCTCATAATCCTTCGCTTTCTGATCGCCGGTCCAGCTCCCGCAATTCATGAATAAACTCTTCGATGTCCTGAAATTTTCGGTACACCGAGGCGAAGCGCACGTAGGCAATTTCATCCAGATCGCGCAGTGCCTGCATCACGCGTTCGCCGATATCCTGTGCCGGCACTTCCATCGGGTGTTCGTCCCTCAGTTGCGATTCAATCCGATCCACGAGATTTTCGATCATCTCGGTGGAAATCGGCCGTTTGTTGCAGGCCAGTTGGATCCCATGCCGCACTTTTTCACGGTCAAAAATCTCCCGGCGACCGTCGCGCTTGATCACCATCAATGGAGATTCTTCCACATACTCTTTGGTGGTGAAGCGCCGACCGCAGGACAGACATTCCCGTCTCCGGCGAATCGACCGCCCCTCGTTCACCGACCGGGAATCCAGCACTTTGGTGTCATTGTAACCGCAATAGGGACATTTCATGGGACCGTATCAGGCATTTGGGGGTTCATACAGCGGGAAACGGCTGCACAAGTCCTGTACCTGACTGCGCACCCGCTCCAGCACGGTCTTGTTTTTGATATCCGACAGCACTTTATCGATGAGAAAGGCGATTTCGCGCATCTCGTCTTCTTTCATGCCGCGGGTGGTGAGTGCCGCCGTGCCGATGCGAATACCGCTGGTCACAAAGGGGCTCTGTTCATCGAACGGCACCATATTCTTGTTCACGGTGATGCCAGCGGCTTCCAGTGCCTCTTCGGCTTCCTTGCCGGTCAGGCCGCGGTTGCGCAAATCCACCAGCATGAGGTGATTATCGGTTCCGCCAGAAACGATGTTGTAACCGAGATCGATCAATTTCTGCGCCAGGGTCTGGGCGTTTTTGATCACCTGCTTGGAATAATTAACGAAATCCGGCTGCAGCGCTTCCTTAAAGGCCACGGCCTTGGCGGCGATCACGTGCATTAGCGGGCCGCCCTGAAAACCCGGAAACACATTGGAATCAATGATTTCTGACCACTTTTTCACCCGTCCCTTGGGCGTGGTGATGCCGAGATCGTTTTCGGCGTCTTTGCCGACTAGAATCATACCGCCACGCGGGCCGCGCAGGGTTTTGTGCGTGGTCGTGGTCACGGCGTGACAATGCGGCAGGGGGCTCTTGAGCAGTTTGGCGGCGATCAATCCTGCCGGATGCGCGATATCGGCCACCAGCCTGGCATTGACCTCGTCGGCAATCTCGCGAAACGTTTTGTAATCGAACTCGCGTGAGTAGGCGCTGGCGCCGGCAATGATGAGCTTCGGTTTCTCTCGATGGGCGATATCGCGCACCTGATCCATATCGATGAGGCCGGTTTCGCGATCCACACCATAAAACACCACCCGGAACAGCCGGCCGGAAAAGTTCACCGGGCTGCCGTGGGTCAGATGCCCGCCATGCGCCAGGTTCATCCCCAGAATGGTATCGCCCGGATTGATGAAGGCAAAATAGGTAGCAATATTGGCCTGCGACCCGGAATGCGGCTGCACGTTGACGTGCTCGGCATCGAAAAGCTGTTTCGCCCGTTCCCGGGCCAACTCTTCCACCACATCCACATATTCGCAGCCGCCGTAATACCGTTTGCCCGGGTATCCCTCGGCGTATTTATTGGTCATCACCTGGCCCATGGCCTCCAAAACGGCCGGGCTGACGAAATTTTCCGAAGCAATCAGCTCGAGTTTATCGTTCTGTCGCCTGATTTCATGGATAATCGCCTCATGCACCTCGGGATCGGTCATGGATAGCTGTTTCACGATCAACCTCTCATGGTTTCAACCCATCTCAACTCATAAAATATGCGTATCTCCGCACCGCAGGTCAGGCGGCTCCATCTCGTATCCATTGGATGCACAGGTTGCTAATTTGAAGAACAAGATGGTCCCATTTGGGGCGGTGTAAGTCTCTGTTGGAAACGGTCTGTTTTTAAACAGAAATGTGCCCGGCACCAACCGGGCACATGTTCTTTTTTATTTGGGATGGTCAATGATTTGATATGCAACAGCTAATTAATAAATCCAGCTATAGCATGGATCTGTGGGTTTGGTCTTTCCCTTATTCATGAAATAATCGGCCTGCGTTGGCAAAATGGGTTCCAGTGATCGCATCCGGGATTCGGCTTCCTGTTTGAATTCAATGTCGCTCAGCGCTTTCTTGAACGTATCGTATGCCAGCTTGGCCACCAGTTTGTCGTCAAAGCTGTAGTCGCGGCCGGCTTTCTTCTTGCAGTCTTCCACGGTCTGCTCATAGATCCGTCCGAGCACGATATACCCAAAGCCATAGCTCTTGTCCATGCGGATGGCGCGTTTGGCCCAATTGCGCGCCGTCTTAAACTGTCTCAGACGCATGTAATTGTAGGCGATGTTGGCCACGGCCCGGACATTGTTCGGATCGATTTTCAGGATATTTTTATATTCCTGCAGGGCGTCGCGGAATCGTTCCTGCCTCTGATAAACCCGCGCCAGGTCTTCACGAATAACGATATCATTCGGATCAAGCGTGAGGTAGTACTTCAGCTTTTCTTCCGCTTTCTGCCAGTCTTTCGCTCTCATGTAAGCGCGCGCCAGATCGAACACGAGCTGCTTGTTGTCGGGAGTTTTCTGGAGCGCCTCTTCCATTTGTTGCAGGGCGGCTTCTTCATCGCCGGTTTCGCGCAGCAAGGCGGTTAAAACCGTACGTGCTTCGGCATCATTGGGATCCAGCTCGATGATCTTCTGATAGGCCCGAATCGCGTCTTCCGTCATGTCGTTTTTGGCGTACAGCGGGGCGAGCCGTTTCCAGTCCGAAAGGCTGTTGGGTTTAAGTTCAACCACTTTTTCATAATATTTGATCGCGGCCTCCTCGTCGCCTTTGCTCATGGCGATATAACCGAGACTGCGATTCAGGAACACATTGTCCGGGAAGACCTCCAGACCGAGTTTATACACCATTTCGGCGGAATCGACTTTGCCCAGCTCGAAGTAGGTCTGTCCCAGAAAGGTGTACACATCTTTGAACCGGTGTTCTTTGTCCAGTTCAATAACTTTCCAGAAATACGGGGCCACCCGATCAAACTCTTTGTTCTTGTAGTTTTCGCGGCCAAGGCTCCAGTTTTTAGCGACTTCAAATTTGCGGATCGAATCCTGACGCGCTTTTTCGCGAGCTCGCATCGCGGCTTCTTCTTCGGGGCTAATTTGGGGTGCGGTGGCGCATCCATAATAGGCAACCCACGCGAATACCAGAAAGCCCAGAACATGCGCAACAAAAGGAAAGATTTGCCGCTTTTTCAAACCTTTCACTTTTATCCCTCCTCAAAAATTCGGTTTCAATTTGAAAACAAGAGTTTCAAGAATGAAATTATAGTCAATTTGTCAAGAAAAATCAAGTAAAAGAATCCCTCTTTAAGGTCATTCAAGCCACTCTGAATAGCTTTTGTATTTTTTAATTATGCTACCGTTCGAACCATTTTTCGCCGCTGGTGATGCCCACCACCATACGAAAGACTTTTTCCTCAGCAAAGTTTTTTTCCAAGGTGCCGCGCCGGCCAAATTCGATGCCAAAATCGATTTTACTGCGGTAAAAATAGTACGGCATCGTGAAACCAAAAGTTACGACCTGCTCCTGTACTTCATGGCCCAGATCATCCAGATAGGGCAGATTGCTGCTGCGGTAGCCCACGCGGTAGCTCATGCGCCGGAAAATGCCCTCGTTCTGATCAGTGCTCGGGGTGAATTCTACGCCAAAGGCAGCCACCATCACGTCGGTGGTTCTGGCGCCAAAAATGTTCGCCGTGTCGATGGCGCTCCATTTTTGCATGTACACATCCGCTGCCAGCAGCCACTTGTTCGATGGATAAAAGCTGACGCCAATACCCTGACTCAGCGGCAATTTCAGCGTGCCTTCGGCAATATCGGTACCGGGACCAAAGGCGAAATTCACATTGGTGGTGTAATTTAGGTTTGTCGGTAACGACACCACAGCGCCAACGTTCAATGAACGCAGCGGCCGGAGCACTACCCCGGCGCTTGCACCGAGGCCGCGCATGTAATACGCAAAGCTATCGCGCGTATTCCGAAAACCGACGGTCTCAATCTCCAGCTTCCAGATGCGCTCGATGCGACCGAAATAGACATCCAAGCCCAGGCCAAACACCAATCGCGATCCGATACTCCCACCGAGCCGCAGGAATCCATGCGTGAGCGCGCCTTTCCCTTCAAGGATTTGCTCGCCTTGATAGGCCGGTGTTTTGACCTGGCCCGTGAGGCTATAAGCCACCTGTGTGTAAGGTATCAATCCCAGGCCGATGCCCCATCCCTGCTTGACGGGGATGGCCACCTGAAAGCTGAAAAAATTGGAGTTGGAAAACTCGCCGGTCTGATCGCTGAGTTTGATGCGATTGCTCTCCATCAACCCGCTGCCATCGAACCGGGTGATGGAATAAAAGCTCAGCGCTGCCGGATTCAAGTAATGCAAAGTGGAACGGTCCAGTGAGGCGATGCCCGCTCCACCCATGCCCACCGCACTGATGGTGGTCGTATAACGGGGTAAACCGATGCCGTTGCGTGAATAGATCGAATTGCCAGCCAGCGTTTGCGTTGTTAGACTCAACAAAAGCAGACCGCCGGTTAGCGAAAATGTTGCAAGGTTTTGTTTCATTCTCATTCACCCGAGTGTACGTCTGCAGGAACGGTGTAGTAAACTTTGATATATGGCGCTTTAGTGGAATCCATTTTGGTGCTGTAAAACGCCACGCGATACAATTCGCGTTCAGGGCGGCGGCTGGTCAACAGCATGCCAAAATTGTCATGCAGCCCGAAAGTCCAATTTTGCACCTGTTCGGTAATATCGAGGCCGAGGGTTCGGGTGCTGCTCAAAGCCACGCCGCCGGTGGAATTAACGGCATTGGCCGAATCCAGTGGCGCATTGATCGGATCGGTGCTCGCCTCGGTCAGCCGGTAAATATCGAATACATGACCATCGGATTCGCTCAAAAACGTTCTGGCGCTATCAATAGTCAGGTAAAGTTGGGCACGGTTGATGGTGGCAAATTTGGGAATCGATGACAGATCGAATTTCAGCAATGTGCGGTAATCGTCGCCATCGCTGACATATAGCGGCCCCTCTGGTAAAGGCGCCGTCTCTTCGAAAATGAAGGCGTCCGCCGATGGGGAGAATTCTGCCAGCAAGGTGGTATCGTTGCCAATTTTGCGATAACTCACCCGCAGGAAAGGCTGATTCTGAATCGAATTGACCGAATAGAATTGCTTCAGGAACGCGCCCTGTTCGATTTTGATGTAAATGCCGTAATTTTCAACAGTCGAATCGATCCAGGAGGTCACCAGTTGCGGGTCGAGATTGAACACCACCGTGTCGGTATCGGCCGGCACTATAGTAGCCTCGGCGATGACCCGGGGATCGAACTGATTGGCAAAGGTCTCGAAGGTCACCTCCGATTCCTGCCAGTCCTGCAACACCCGGTGTGCCGTGGCGCGGATTTCACCGACCGTATCGCCCAAACTGGAAAAGGTGATCAAATGAAATTCCGCCGATTCGACTACGCTGCTGTCCGGCAATTTGTCGAATTTAACCAAAAAGGAAGCGCGCTTGTTATCCGCCTGGCCCAGAAGCAGCAGCGGGCTGTCACCGGTGTTCAGCGGCCGACCGGCGGTGTTTTCCAATTCCGCGTGCCGGACGATCAGGGAATCGATTTTGCCAACTTTGTTCGAATTTTCAATATCAAGGGGGGTTTGCTGAATGCATGCCACAAACAACACCAACAAACTCAAAACCAGAATCGTCAGTTCTCGTTTAATCATCGTCCTCCACGCCACTCTTTGGATGGGTTGCAGTTTCGTGAATCCGTTCGCCTCTTTTGAAGACCTGCCAGACGTGATTGATGCCGAAATGGTACGGTAGCTCCGACAGCGATTCCGCATGCCAGATGACAAAGTCCGCCTGTTTGCCGGCCTCGAGACTGCCAACGCGGTGCTGCATATCAATGGCCATGGCCGCATGCAGGGTTGCCGCGGTTAACGCCTCGGCCGGCGTCATTTTCAATTGCAGCGCCGCCAGAGTCAATATCAGTTGCATGTTTTCGCACATGCAGGTGCCCGGGTTGAAATCCGTGGCCAGGGCCACCGGCAGTCCGGAGGCGATCATCCGCCGCGCCGGACCGTACAGGCTGCTCGACAGAAAGAAATCGGCGCCCGGCAGCATCACCGGCACCACTCCGGCCTCCTGCAGCCGCCCGTCCATTTCCGGCGGCGTGTACTCGAGGTGGTCGGCCGACACCGCCTGCACTTCGGCTGCCACTTCGGCTCCGCCGTTGTCGGTCAACTGATCGGCATGAATCTTGGGCCGCAGGCCGTAGTCCTTGCCTGCCAGCAGAATTCGGCGCGCCTCGGCCGCCGTGAACACATGGTCTTCACAAAAAATATCGATAAACCGCGCCAGCCGGCCCTCGGCCACGCGCGGCAACATGTCTTTTATCACCAGCTCGATGTACTGCTCGCGGCGATCGCGGTATTCATCCGGAATTTCGTGCGCGCCCAAAAACGTCGGCACGATGTCGATGGGATGCTGCCGCGACAGGGCCTGCAGCACTTCCAGCGATTTCAGCTCATCCTCCACCGACAGGCCGTAGCCGCTTTTCGCCTCGATGGTGGTGGTGCCATGCGCGATAAAACTGTCCAGACGCGGCAGCAGTTTTAGCACCAGTTCTTCTTTGCTGGTCTGGCGTAGGTCGCGCACGCTGAAACGGATGCCACCACCCGCGTGGGAAATTTCCACATACGTTGCGCCTTTGATGCGCAGCTCGAATTCATGCGCACGGTGCCGGCCGAACACCGGATGTGTGTGGCAATCCACAAATCCCGGCGTCACCAGACGGTTTTGCGCATCGATCATCGTGGCCTTCGTTGCCTCCGCGGGTAGTTCCGCCTGCACGCCGATCCAGCGGATGCACCCTGCGTCAATCCACATGGCGCCGGGCGAGTATTCCGCCATGCGCCACAGTTCACCCTCGCCGGTCACCGGCGTGACGATGCGCGCATTTTTGACCACCACGCTGTCGGTTCCCTTGCTCATGAAACCATCATCGGAATTTTGACCCCGCGTTCTCTGGCCACCTCGATGGCGCGCTCGTAGCCCGCGTCCACGTGGCGCATCACGCCGGTTCCCGGATCGTTGGTCAGCACCCGGCGTAGCCGCGCCTCCGCCTCGGGCGTGCCGTCCGCCACGATCACCTGGCCGGCATGGATCGAATAGCCAATGCCCACGCCGCCGCCATGATGCACCGACACCCACGACGCCCCGCTCACCGCATTGAGCAGCGCGTTCAAAATTGGCCAGTCGGCAATGGCGTCGGAACCGTCTTTCATGCCTTCGGTCTCGCGGTTCGGCGACGCC
Organism: Candidatus Zhuqueibacterota bacterium; assembly: GCA_030950365.1. GTDB lineage: Bacteria > Zhuqueibacterota > Zhuqueibacteria > Zhuqueibacterales > Geothermadaptataceae > Hydrothermovivens. Next base: position 38,113 of record JAUZRQ010000023.1, read on the forward strand.
ACCGAGCCGCAGTCGAGATGATCGCGACCAATCACGATCGGTGCCTTCAACTCGCCGCGAGCCACCATCTGATTGATGGTCACGCCGAACCTGTCGCGCTCGCCGTAGCCCAGCCAGCAGATGCGCGCCGGCAGGCCCTGGAATTTGACCCGCTTCTGCGCCATGGTGATCCAGCGACGCAGCGCCTCATCCTCGGGGAACAGCTCCAGTACTTTTTGATCGGTTTTATAAATATCCTCGGGATCGCCGGACAGCGCCGCCCAGCGGAACGGCCCTTTGCCCTCGCAGAACAGCGGCCGGATGTATTCGGGCACAAATCCTGGAAAGTCGAAGGCGTTTTTAATACCCGCTTTCAATGCCTGCCCGCGCAGATTGTTCCCGTAGTCGAAGGTGACCGCGCCCATCTTCTGCAATTCCAGCATGGCCTGCACGTGCACAGCCATGGATTCATACGCCCGCTTGATGTATTCGTCCGGATTGGAAGTGCGCAATCGGAGGGCTTCTTCGTAGGGCATGCCGTGCGGGACATAGCCGTTCAGCTCGTCGTGGGCCGAAGTTTGATCCGTGAGCACATCAGGAACGATGCGCCGGCGCACCAGCTCGGGCAGCACATCGGCGGTGTTGCCCACCAGGCCCACCGAAATGGCCTCGCCCTGTTCGCGCGCCCGCAGCACGATCTCCAGCGCCTCGTCGAGATTATCAGTCATGCGGTCGCAATACTGGGTTTCCACCCGGCGTTGGATGCGCGCCGGATCGACTTCAATGCCCAGAAAGGCCGCGCCATTCATGGTGGCTGCCAGCGGCTGAGCGCCCCCCATGCCGCCAAGCCCGCCGCTCACCACGAGCTTATGGCGCAGATCCCCGCCGAAATGCCTTTTGGCCGCGGCAGCAAAGGTCTCGTATGTGCCCTGCAAAATGCCCTGCGTTCCGATGTAAATCCAGCTACCGGCGGTCATCTGGCCATACATGATCAGGCCGCGGTCCTCGAGATCACGAAAGTATTCGGAAGTGGCCCATTTGGGCACCAGCAACGAGTTGGCAATCAGCACGCGCGGCGCATCCGGATGCGTGCGGAAAATGCCCACCGGCTTGCCGCTCTGCACCAGCAGGGTTTCGTCGTTTTCCAGTTCCTTCAAACTGCGGACGATGGCATCGTAGCACGCCCAGTTGCGGGCCGCCTTGCCCGAGCCACCGTAAATGATCAGTTCGTCGGGCTTTTCCGCCACCTCGGGATCGAGATTGTTCATCAGCATACGCATGGCGGCTTCCTGAATCCACCCTTTGCAATGCAGGGTGGTGCCGCGCGGCGCCCGAACGACTCGTTTCTCACCGCTCATGATTGAACCTGTCTATTCCGGCTAACTGGCATTTTGAAACAGTGATTAATATAAAAAGAAAACCCGGGGAAACAAAGCGGAATTTCCGGACGCTTTTTGCCACTCGTGGCCATGCTCGTCATTCTATTTTTAATGGGAACCTGGCTTGACGAAAAATATCACAATTTCATTGCACGGGAGAGACCGGGAATGAAATTCCGGCCTATCATTGCTTTCCATCGAATCGCCGTTGTGGGCCGGCTAAAAACAGAATACCGATTGAGACGATACCGCCCGGGAGGCTAAATTTTCACGGTCTCGGCCCGTCGTGCGGCGGTATCGTACATCACAAATGAGGGGTTGCCGAACCGCCCCATGACCTCGCCGGGATTGATGAAATCGCATTCGTCGATGCGGTCGATCTTGTGAATATGGTTATGGCCATAAAACACCACATCGTACCGGCCGCTGGCCGCAATCGGCTCGGCAATTTCCGGATAGTGATTCACGGCGATTTTCAGCCCGCCGAGATCCAGTTCGGCAAACTCGCCGTGCAAGGTAACGTGATCGAAACCAGCGGCGATGTTGGAGAGCAGGAATTTGTCCCCATCATTATTGCCGAAGACTACATGGATGGGCTTTTCAAATCCCTCGGCGATTTGTTTCAATGTGAAGGGAGCGCAAAAATCACCGCAAAAAATCAAAATATTGGCCTGACGCGCTTTCTTGAGCGCTTTTTCCAGATTCCAAATATTGTCATGCACATCGGACATCACGGCGATCTTCATCATGCCCTCCTTTCTGCAGTGGCCTGCAGGGTTGGATGGTGAATGTATGGTTGATGATATGGTGTTCCAGTCGTCCGAGCTTGGTGGTTTCGATATCGCAGGCAGGATTGGGGCACCTGCCAGCCTGAGAGCTCCATTCAGCAATCCGTGGCAATCCGCGTCATCCGTAGGGGCCCTAATGCTTGCAGGGATTGCGCCCCTGCCAGCGTGGCTATCAACAAAAAAGCCAGAAAAGCAAGTTTGCCTTTCTGGCTTTGGTTGTTTTCCATTGTTCACCGCAAAGATTTATTCTTCAGGAGTCTCTTCCTGTTTGGCTTCGGCTTCTTCGGCTTTCCGACGTTTACGCTCGGCGCGTTTTTCCTGCGCCTCCTGCTGTTTTTCAATCTGCACGCCTTCATAACCGACCAGCTCCAGAATAGCCATTTCCGCGCCATCGCCTTTACGTCGACCCAGCTTGATCACGCGCGTATAGCCGCCATTGCGGTTTTCGTACCGCGGAGCAATTTCGTCGAAAAGCAATTTGACGATTTTGCGGTGCGGGATAAACCGGTACACCCGACGCCGCGCTGCCACATCACCGCGCTTACCGAAAGTAATCATGCGCTCGGCCCACCGGCGCGCTTCTTTCGCCTTCGCTACCGTGGTGCGGATCTGCTTGTGCTCGAACAGCGCCGCCACCAGATTCGACAGCAGCGCCTTGCGATGGCTGACCGTTCTGCCGAGTTTTTTATGATCTTTTGCGTGTCTCATTGCTCTCGATTCCTTTCAAAAAACCGCTTAATCTTCTTCTCTCAAATATTTGTCAACATCGAATCCAAAGTGCAAACCTTTCTCTTCTAGAATCTGCGTCAGTTCCTGCAGAGACTTACGGCCAAAATTGCGGAATTTCAGCATTTCCTGCTCGTCCCTGCGCACCAAATCGGCGATAGTTTTGATATTCGCCGCCATCAGGCAGTTGTGCGAGCGCACCGAAAGTTCCAGCTCATCCACCGGCATCTTCAGCAACTTGCGGATGCGCAAGACCTCCTCATCTACCTCTTTCGGCTCTTCCTCTTCCGGCTCGATATCGAAGTTGATGAACAACTGGATGTGTTCCATCAAAATCTTACCGGCATACGTCAGCGCGTCATCCGGGGTAATGCTGCCATCGGTGGTAATTTCGAGAATTAGTTTTTCATAGTCCGTACGTTGCCCGACCCGCGTATTTTCCACAGTGTATGCCACGTTTTTGATTGGCGTATAAATGGAATCTAGCGGAATCGTGCCAATCGGCATATCCGGATACTTGTTTTCCTCCGCCGGCACATATCCATGTCCGCGGCCAATTCGTAGCTCCATGCGGAAATTGGCGTCTTCATCAAGCGTCGCTATATGATGCTCCGGGTTCAGAATTTCAAAGTCGGTCGTTCCGTTCTGCAAATCTCCTGCACGCAATTCACCAGGTCCTTTGGCTTCAATCACCACCTTATCCGGTTTTTTGCTGATCAATTTAAAGCGCACTTCCTTCAAATTGAGGATGATCTCGGATACGTCTTCCACCACACCAGGAATGGTTGAAAATTCGTGCTGAATACCATCAATCCGGATGGAAGTGATGGCGGCCCCGGGCAGAGAGGAAAGCAGCACCCGTCGCAATGCATTGCCGATGGTGGTTCCGAATCCGCGCTCCAGGGGTTGGACTATGAACCGGCCAAATGTGGTTGAATAAGTGGCTTCGTCTAATTCAACCTTGTCTGGCATTTGGAAATTAGGCCAACTCATAGAATTTCTCCATAATTGATATATTTATCAGCAATCGATCCTAATTTAAAAAACACTCCGCGGCCGACTGATTTGGCCTTGGTCCGGCCGTATTCCATTATTTCGAATAAAGCTCGACAATCAATGACTCATTGACGTCCACCGGAATGTCAGCCCGCGATGGAATTTCTAACAGCGTGCCGCTTAGTGCAGCTTTGTTCAGATCAAGCCACGGAAGCTGTTTGCCCTCGCGCATGCGGCGCAACGACTGGTGGATTAGCTCCAGCTTGCGACTCTTTTCGCGCACTTTCACCACATCGCCGGGTTTCAGCAAGTAGGAAGGGATATCCACCACCCGATCGTTCACCATAATGTGGCGGTGTCGCACGAGTTGCCGCGCTGCTGCACGGGACGGGGCAAATCCCAGCCGGTAAACGATGTTGTCCAGCCGGCGTTCCAACAGGCGCAACAGGTTCTCGCCGGTAATGCCTTTCTGACGCGTGGCCCTCTCATAGTAATTGTGGAATTGTCGTTCCAACACTCCATAAATCCGGCGAACTTTCTGCTTTTCACGCAATTGCATTCCGTATTCGGATTGTTTGAACATGCGGTTTCTGCCATGCTGTCCAGGAGGAAAATTCCGGGTTTCGAGAGGGCATTTCGGCGAGGTGCATTTCGCGCCTTTCAGAAATAACTTCTGCCCCTCTCTGCGGCAGAGTTTACATACAGGCCCTATGTATCGTGCCATTTATACGTTCAACCTCCAAAAACCAATGATCGGTTAATTTGTTGACTGTTGCTCCATTATACGCGTCTGCGTTTGGGCGGACGGCAGCCATTGTGCGGAATTGGCGTCACATCGCGGATAGCCGTGATCTCCAGACCTGCCGCCTGCAACGATCGTACGGCTGCCTCGCGCCCCGCGCCCGGCCCTTTCACCAGTACTTCTACTCGCGCCAGTCCCAGGTCCATGGCCTCTTTAGCGGCCGTTTCCGCAGCTACCTGCGCCGCAAAAGGGGTCGATTTCCGCGATCCTTTGAACCCCACCTTGCCACCTGAAGCCCATGAAATCACATTGCCATATTGATCTGTAATAGTCACAATCGTATTATTGAAGGTGGCATGCACGTGAGCCAGCCCATTAGGATCGACCTTTTCTTTCTTCTTCGTTTTTCTGCGCCTTGGAGATGCCAAAGATAAGCTCCTCTGTTTTTATGCGTCCAGTAGTAAGGTTACCTAACTGTCCGTTTTGACGTTTCATTCAATGGAAATCAGCGTTTTTTCTTGATCCCCACTCCGCGCCGTTTCCCTTTCCGGGTACGCGCATTGGTATGCGTGCGCTGGCCGCGAACCGGTAAACCACGGCGATGCCGCAGGCCGCGATAACACCCGATATCCATCAGCCGTTTGATGTTCATCTGCACCTCGGTTCGCAGCGCGCCTTCGACCTTATAATCCGAACCGATGACCTGTCGGATTTTGGCGATATCCTCACCGCTGAGATCTTTCACCCGAATATCCGGATCGATCCCGGCTTTTTTCAAAATTTCCGTGGCCGAATAACGCCCAATGCCGTAAATATAGGTCAGCGCAATTTCGATCCGCTTGTCACGCGGAAGATCAATTCCAGCTATACGAGCCAATCGAAGCCTCCATTCAGTTGGTTAAATTATCCCTGGCGCTGTTTATGTCGGGGATTTTTGCAAATCACGCGAACTTTGCCTTTGCGTCGGATGATCTTGCAGTGTTCGCAAATCCGTTTTACCGAAGCACGTACTTTCATTTTCTGCCCTTCTTATTTGTATCGATAGACAATACGTCCGCGGGTCAAATCATAAGGCGACAACTCCACCGTCACCTTATCGCCCGGCAAAATTTTGATAAAATGCATGCGCATTTTGCCGGAAATATGGGCCAACACTTTGTGGCCGTTTTCCAGCTCAACTCGAAACGTGGCGTTGGGAAGCGTCTCGATGATCGTTCCATCAACGCGAATGGGTTCGCTTTTCGCCATAAATTTGCTCTAACCCTTCTGTTAAAATTTCTGGCCCGTCTTTTCGAATCACTACAGTATGTTCGAAATGCGCCGACAAAGAACCGTCGGCGGAACGGACCGTCCAGCCATCATCATCCGTGACGACATCGTAGGTGCCTGCATTCACCATCGGCTCGATGGCAAGCACCATGCCCGGTCGCAACCGCGGCCCCCGGCCTGGCTTGCCATAGTTCGGCACCTGAGGATCTTCATGCAGCTTTTTGCCGATGCCATGCCCGACCAGTTGACGGACCACGGAAAAACCGGCTCGTTCCACATGCTGCTGGATGGCATGGGAAATATCACTCAGGCGATTCCCATAGCGCGTTTTATCGATGCCCAGCATCAGCGCCTCGTGCGTCACTCGCAAAAGCCGCTGCGCTTCGTCATCGATTGCACCAATCACGTAGGTCATGGCTGCATCACCAAAGTATCCGTCTTTTTCCACGCCTACATCCACCTTAACAAGGTCGCCTGCTTTGATTCGCCGCCGGTTGGGGATGCCGTGCACCACTTCATCGTTCAGCGAAATGCACGCGCTGGCCGGAAACCCCTGATAGCCTTTGAATGCGGGACGAGCGTTGTGTTTGCGAATGAACGTTTCGATTTCGGCGTCCAGGTCGGAAGTTGTCATGCCCTCTTCAATAATCTCGTTTACCATTCTCAGCGTCTCGACCACAATCGCGCAGCTCTGTCGGATCGCCTCGATCTCTCTTTCGTTACGAAGGTGAATCATCTTGCTTCCGAATCTCTTCCAGCTTGCGCTCGATTTCGTCCCGCACTTTCTCGATATTCAAAGAGCCATCGATGTGAATCAATTTGCCCTGCGATCCATAATACTCTTTCAGCGGCCGGGTTTGTTCCTCATATACGTTCATCCGGTATATCACCGTTTCTTCGCGATCGTCTGACCGCTGGATGATCTCGCCACCGCAGCTTTCGCACTTGCCATCGGATGGCGGCGGATCGTAGATTAAATTATACACGCGACCGCATTTCACACACACCCGGCGCTTTGTCAACCGTTCCAAAATACGCTTTTTCGATACTTCCAGACTGATCACCGCCGTGATTGAGCGGTTCATTTTCCGCAGCAAGTGATCCAGCTCCTGGGCCTGCGCTACAGTGCGCGGGAACCCATCCAGAATAAATCCATTTTTTGCATCAGGCTCTTTCAGCCGCGCTTCAACCAGACCGATCACTACCTCATCCGGTACCAGCTCCCCCGCATCCATGTAATGTTTGGCCTGAAGCCCCAGCGGTGTTTTGCGCGCCACCGCCTCTCGCAGAATATCCCCGGTGGAAATCTTCGGTATGTGGTACTTCTCTGCAAGGAGCGTCGCTTGCGTTCCCTTCCCAGAACCGGGATAACCAATGAATATTAATTCCATTTAGCCGCCCAGGCGCAATATCTCACTGCCCACTTTCAGGCTGACATTTCGCTTCACCCCATCCGCACCAGCGGATCAGGCGAACCGTTTTCTGCCCTTGATTCTTCCGCTTTTCATAAAACCGTCATAATGCCGCATCAACAGATGCGATTCCAGTTGTTGTAACGTATCCAGGGCCACACCAACGATAATCAGCAGAGATGTCCCGCCGAAAAAGGAGGCAAAATTATACGACACATTGGTGACTTTCACGATCAGATACGGGAAAACGGCAATAAACGCCAAAAAGAACGATCCCGGCAGGGTAACCTTGGTCAGGATATTGTCAATGTATTCTGCAGTTTTCTTACCAGGACGCACACCCGGAATGAAGCCGCCGTATTTTTTCATGTTATCCGCCACATCCACCGGGTTGAAGGCAATGGCCGTATAAAAATAAGTAAAAAACACGATCATGGCCGCATACACCAGCTGGTATACCAGGGAATCCAGACTAAAATAAAGCTGTACCGTGTTCATGAAATCACTGTTTGGGAAAAAGGTGGTGATCGTCTGCGGAATAAACATGATCGACTGCGCAAAGATGATCGGCATCACGCCGGCCGTATTCACGCGCAGCGGAATGTGAGTGCTCTGCCCACCATATACGCGACGGCCAACCACCCTTTTGGCATATTGCACCGGAATTTTGCGGGTCGCCTGCGTGATCGCAACCACCGCCGCGACGGTCACTGCCATAATAGCCAGCAGAATCACCTCGGTCAGCAACTGGCGGTTTCCGCCAGCCAATTGCTGCCATTCGTCCAGAATTGCGTTGGGGAATACGGCAATGATACCGATAAAAATAATCAGCGAAATACCATTGCCGATGCCGCGTTCGGTAATCTGCTCGCCGAGCCACATGATTAGCACGGTGCCACTGGTGAGCACCAGCATGGTCATCAGGCGAAAGCCCCAACCGGGGTTCATAACCACAGCAAGGCCCTCCGGAGTGGGCGGAATGTTTTCGAGGAACACGCTCACGCCATAGGCCTGCAACGCCGAAATCAGCACCGTGCCGTAACGCGTGTATTGGGTGATCTTTTTGCGCCCCTCTTCACCCTCTTTCTGCAACCGCTGGATGAATGGGCTCACCGCTCCCAGCAACTGGATGATAATCGATGCCGAGATGTAGGGCATAATTCCGAGAGCGAATACAGTGGCACGACTAAATGCACCGCCGGCGAACATGTCATACAAGCCAAACAATCCGCCCCCCCCGGCCCGTTCAAAAAAGCTGATCAGCGCGTCTGCATTCACGCCCGGTATCGGTATGTGACCGCCGATTCGGTAAACGATCAGAATCAGCAAGGTAAAAATGATCCGCCGCTTCAGTTCCGGAATCTTAAAAACGCTTTGGAAGCTACTCATCATAGCCGAATTACCTTTCCTCCCGCCTTCTCGATTTTTTCGATAGCCGATTTGCTAAACGCATGCGCAGAAATTTCCAGCGGCCTGGTAATCTCTCCTGTTCCCAAGATTTTAACCGGTTGATCCTTTTTGTCAATGAGCCGCAATTGGTGCAATATCTCTGGGGTCACCACCGTATCTGTGACCTTACGCTCCAGGTCTTCCAAATTGACAATTTGATATTCTTTACGAAAGATGTTGGTAAATCCTCGCTTGGGAACCCGTCGTTGAAGAGGCATCTGTCCGCCTTCGAACCACGGAGGTACGCCACCGCCGGAGCGAGACCGTTGGCCTTTGTGTCCCCGACAGGCGGTACCACCATGCCCGGATCCTTCACCACGTCCAACACGTTTCCGTTTCTTCCTAGAGCCTTTGGCGTAGGTTAAATTGCCCAGGTCCATGTCTATCAACCTTCCGCTTATATTTCTTCGACTTTAATGAGATGTTGCACCTTTGTGATCATGCCGCGAATCTGCGGTGTGTCGTTATGCTCCACCGTATGCCGGATCTTCCGTAATCCCAGGGCTCGGATGGTGCGACGGTGCCGCTCCCATTGCCCAATCAGGCTGCGCACCTGGGTGATACGGAGCTTTTTTACTTTTTTCTTTGCCATACCTATTCACTCCAGCCTAAACCGTTGTTTTATCGAACAGCTCGGGAAGGGTTAAGCCGCGTTTCCGGGCCAGGGTTCGTGCATCCATCAACTCTTCCAGAGCTTTCATGGTGGCCTTCACCACGTTGTGCGGGTTGGATGACCCGATCGACTTGGTCAGGATGTCCTGCACCCCGGCTGCTTCCAGCACCGCTCGCACCGGTCCACCGGCGATCACGCCGGTACCGGGAGTCGCCGGTTTCAAAAATACCCTGGCAGCGCCATACTTAGCCACGGTCTCATGCGGAATGGTACCGTCGATCAACAAAATGCGGCGCAGGTTCTTTTTGGCGTTTTCCGAGCCTTTGGAAATAGCATCCGACACCTCATTGGCCTTTCCAAGGCCCACGCCCACATGCCCTTTGCCGTCGCCCACCACCACAATGGCGTTGAACGAAAACCGACGCCCCCCCTTCACCACCTTGGCGCAGCGGTTGATGTGCACCACGCGCTCTTTCAAATCCAGCTCGCTGGGATTGATTCTGATTCTTTTTTTCCGCACCGACGTTTTCTCCACGGTTAAAATTTCAACCCGCCTTCACGCGCCCCTTCGGCAAGCGCCTTGACACGGCCATGATACAAATAGCCGGCCCGATCGAATACCACTTTCTCGATCTTCATCTTTTTGGCCTTTTCCGCAATAGCCTTGCCGACAATAAAGGCGACTTCGGTTTTGGATTTTGCCTTCTGAATTTCCGATTGCAACTCTTTATTTAAGCTGGAAATTCCAGTCAAGGTGCGCTGCTGGCTATCATCCACCAGTTGCGCATAGATATTTTTGTTGCTACGGAACACCACCAGACGCGGACGCTCCGAGCTTCCGGTGATTTTCTTCCGGATCGAGCGATGTTTTCTCTTCCGCGCCAGCTCGCGATCAAATCGTTTGAACCCCATTCTTCCTGAAGTCCTTTAATAAATGTGTTCAATGAATAGTCAGGTATCGATACAATCAAAGTTACTTACCAGCCGTCTTGCCCGCCTTCTCACGCACATACTCGCCTTCGTAACGGATGCCCTTACCTTTGTAAGGTTCCGGTTTGCGGAAGGAACGAATCTTGGCCGCCACCTGACCCACCAGCTCTTTATCGATGCCGGACACCTTGATGGACGTCGGACTTTCACATTCCACTTTGATGTTTTCGGGTGGAATGAACACGATCGGATGCGAGTAGCCTAGGTGCAGGGTCAGCCGATCGCCGCGGATTTCAGCACGGTAGCCGACGCCACGAATTTCCAATTTCTTTTCAAATCCTTTGGCGACCCCTTCTACCATGTTGGCAATCAGTGAGCGATAAAGGCCGTGTAGGGCACGATACATTTTGTTATCTGAAGGCCGCTTCACCACAATCTCGCCGTTGTCCACCTCGGTCTGAATCTGCGGATGGATCTCACGCGTCAGCTCCCCTTTGGGCCCCTTCACCGTAACCGTATTCCCTTCACGTTTAAACTCTATCCCTTCAGGCAAGGGGATTGGCTTTTTTCCGACTCGAGACACTTTACATTCCCTACCGTTTTGAGTTCATTACCAGACGTAGCACAGCACCTCGCCGCCCACACGTAGCTTTCGGGCATCGCGATCGGATAGGATGCCCTTGGAGGTGCTCAAAATGGCAATACCCAGATTATTGAAAACCCGAGGAATCGTATCGACATTCACATATCGACGTTGTCCCGGCTTGCTGATACGCTTCAAGCCCTGGATCACGCAGTTCTCGTCCTCATCGTATTTTAAATAAATACGGATAATGCCCTGCTTGTTGTCTTTGATGACCAGATAATCCTGAATAAAACCGTAAGCATGAAGGATTTTGGTCATCTCCAATTTAAGCTTCGATGCCGGAATATCCACTTTCCGGTGTTTGGCCTTTCCGGCATTGCGAATTCGCGTCAAATAATCCGCAATTGGATCAGTCATGCTCATTGAAATCGAATCCCTCTTGTTAAATTTTACCAGCTCGCCTTTCTCACACCCGGAATCTGGCCTTCCAGAGCCAACTCCCGGAAGCAGATACGGCAGAGACCGAATTTGCGCAGATAGGCTCTCGGCCGGCCACAACGTTTGCAGCGATTGTATGCACGAACCTTAAATTTCGGTGGACGTTTTGCTTTCTCAATCAGCGCTTTTCGAGCCACGATTCACAATCTCCTTACGATTGACGTTTTCTGAAAGGCATTCCAAAGGCGGCCAGCAGTGCATAGGCCTCTTCATCGCTTTTAGCCGTGGTCACAAACGTGATATTCATGCCACGAATGCGATCAACCTTGTCGTAATCGATCTCCGGAAAAATAATCTGCTCGCGCACTCCCACAGAGTAATTGCCGCGACCATCAAAGGCCTTATCCGGCAGACCGCGAAAGTCGCGGATCCGCGGGACGGCGATGCTGATGTAGCGTTCAAGAAATTCGTACATGCGCCATCCGCGCAGCGTGACCGCACAACCAATGGCCATGCCCTGACGAAGCTTAAAATTCGAGATCGACTTCTTCGCCCGTGTCACCTTTGGTTTCTGCCCACTGATGATGGCCATATCGGCCATGGCATTCTCGAGATTTTTGCTATCCTCAACGGCATTGCCCACGCCCATATTCAGGACGATCTTTTCCAGACGCGGCACCTGCATGATGTTTTTATAATTGAACTGCTTCATCAGCGCAGGCACCACGTTTTCTTTATAATGCACCAGAAGACGTGGAACGTAGCCGTTCTTTTCGACTATCTGGCTCTTGCTTTTGCTCTTGGCGTTTTTTGGGGTCTCTTTTTTTGCACTCATTTTCAGCTACCGGACACTATCATTTCACCACATTTCTTGCAGGTGCGCACCTTCCGGCGGCTCTTTTTTCCCTCTCCGGAAGTAAACTGATATCTCACCCGCGTGGGTTGATTGCATTTGGGACAAATCAACATGAGATTGGACATATGCATCGGCGCCTCTTTTTCCACGATTCCGCCTTGCGGATTGGTCTGCGTGGGCCGCATGTGGCGCTTGATTAAATTCAATCCCTCGACGATGGCGCGGTTTTTCGCCGGAAACACCTTCAAAACGCGCCCTTTGCGACCGCGTTCATCGCCCGAGATCACCATCACTTGATCGTCTTTTCGAATATGCATGGTTGTTAACTCCACACGTAACCTCTCTCTCTACAAAACTTCAGGCGCTAAGGAAATAATTTTCATAAATTGTTTATCGCGCAGTTCGCGTGCCACGGGGCCGAAAATACGCGTGCCGCGAGGCTCTCGACGATCGTCCACCAAAACGGCGGCATTCTCATCAAACCGAATGTAACTACCATCCGGACGCCGCACTTCTTTTTTGGTGCGCACGATCACGGCCTTGGCCACGTCACCTTTCTTTACCATTCCACCAGGGACGGCTGATTTCACTGACACCACGATCACATCGCCGATGCCGGCATAGCGCTTCTTGCTACCACCTAAAACCCGAATGCACATGACTTTCTTTGCGCCCGTATTATCTGCGACGTTTAGTCTCGAATATTCCTGAATCATGACCTTGCCTCACTCCAAATCCCACGGTTTTCTCACTTCCATTATTTGGCTTTTTCGATAATCTTCACCAGTCGCCAGCGCTTGCGCCGACTCAGCGGCCGCGACTCCATGATCATCACCATATCGCCTACGCCGGCCGCATTGTTCTCATCGTGGGCCATGAATTTGGAGGTCTTGCGGTAGTACTTTTCATAAATGCGATGTTTCACCAACCGTTCTACCGCCACCACAATGCTCTTATCCATTTTAGCGCTGACCACACGGCCGACTTTGGTTTTACGATTCCCTCTCTTCGTTTGCTGCTCCATCCCTTATTCCTTACCCATATTTTTAAAAGTCTTGCGGACTTTCGGGACGTTTGCCCATTTGCATTTCACGCAGTACGGTTTTCAAACGGGCAATATCCTTGCGAATGTCTCGCAAACGCATTGGATTATCCAACTGCTGCATCGCATGCTGGAAGCGCATGTTCTGATACTCTTCCAGCGCATCCATCAAATGATCTTCCAGCTCTTTTCGCGAGAGTTGATTGATTTCCCACATCTTCATGATTTATTCTCCGTAGTCGCTACGGGTCACAAACTTCGTCTTGATCGGCAGCTTGTGCGAAGCCAATCGCATGGCTTCCCGCGCCAGGTCTTCCGGCACACCGGCCAGTTCGAACATGATCCGGCCCGGCTTCACCACCGCTACCCAATATTCCGGCGAGCCTTTGCCTTTTCCCATGCGCGTTTCGGCCGGCTTTTCGGTCACCGGCTTGTCTGGAAAAATCCGCACCCACACTTTACCGCCGCGCTTGACGTGGCGGGTGATGGCAATACGCGCTGCCTCGATCTGCCGCGCCGTGATCCACGCAGGCTCCAGCGCTTTCAGGCCAAACTCGCCGAAGGAAATCATCGAGCCCCGAAGTGCCTTTCCGCGCATCCGGCCCCGGTGCTGTCGCCGAAACTTTACCCGTTTTGGCATTAACATGATACTATCGCTCCTCTATTCGCAGAACGCTTCGATTCGTGATGATGCCTATTGAAACACTTCGCCTTTAAAAATCCACACTTTTACGCCGATGGTGCCGTACGTGGTTTTCGCCGTCGCCCGCGCAAAGTCGATATCCGCGCGTAGCGTGTGCAGCGGAATCCGGCCTTCTTTGTACTGCTCTTTGCGGGCCATTTCCGCGCCGCCCAAACGGCCACTGCAGATGATTCGAATGCCCTGTGCGCCCATCCGCATGGTTGAGGTGATGGCCTTTTTCATGGCACGGCGGAAAGAGATTTTCTGCACCAACTGATGTGCGATGTTCTCAGCCACCAGGTACGCATCGAGCTCCGGCCGCTTGATTTCCTGTATATTTAGATGTACCTCTTTGTTGGTCAGCCGCTGCAGCTCTTCTTTCAGCTTGTCCACTTCCTGGCCCTTGCGACCGATAACGATCCCCGGACGCGCCGTGTGAATCGTCAGGGTGATCTTTTGCGCCGTCCGCTCGATTTCGATGCGAGACACCGCCGCCCGCTGCAGACGCGTGCGAAGGTATTTACGCAGCATAAGGTCTTCTTCCAGGACATTCGAAAAGTTCTTTTCATCGAACCACTTCGAATCCCAATCCCGGTTGATACCAAGGCGAAAGCCAATTGGATGGGTTTTCTGTCCCAAGGTTCCTCCTCTACACGCTATTCGTTTTTGTTCGTATCCGAAACCACCACCGTAATATGACAAAAGCGCTTTCGGATGCGCATGGGCCGGCCCATGGAACCGGCGCGGAAGCGCCGCATGATCGGACCTCCATCTACCCATGCTGCTTTGATAACCAGATTGTGCGGATCAATTTTCGAACCTGCTTCGGAATTATTGAGCATATTCGAAACCGCCGAGCGCACCGTTTTTTCAATTGGGCCGGCGGCACGTTTTCCAGAAAAATGCAGGATATTCAAAGCATCATCCACGTTTTTGCCACGCACCAGCTCAATCACGCGCCGCACTTTGCGTGGTGACATTCGCACATATTTTGCTTTTGCAATCGCTTCCATGTTAGTCCCAACCCGGTTTTATCGTCTCACTCTTGAAGCTTTTTCCGATTTATCGGGGTGCCCCCGGTAGGTCCGAGTGGGCGCGAACTCGCCCAGTTTATGGCCAACCATGTTTTCCGAAATGTACACCGGAATAAACTTGTTGCCGTTGTGCACAGCCAGCGTATGTCCCACAAATTCCGGTGTGATGGTACTACGCCGAGCCCAGGTTTTGATCACTTTTTTCTGATTGGCCTCGTTTAAAGCGCGAATCTTTTTCAGCAGCTTATCATCGACATAAGGGCCTTTTTTAACTGACCTTGGCATGTGCGATTATCCCTTCTTTCTTCTTCTGATAATGAAACGATCCGAAGGTTTTTTTCCACGGGTTTTCAAACCTTTCGCCAACTGTCCCCACGGCGAACAGGGATGACGTCCACCGGAGCTCTTGCCTTCGCCGCCGCCCATCGGGTGGTCGATCGGGTTCATGGCCACGCCGCGCACATGGGGCCGGCGCCCCAGCCATCGCGTGCGACCGGCCTTTCCGCTGGAGACGTTTTCGTGATCCACGTTGCCCACCTGACCGATGGTAGCACGGCATTCCACCCGCACCATGCGCACCTCGCCTGAAGGCAACTTAAGCTGTGCATATTTATCGTCTCGCCCCACGAGCTGCGCCGATGCACCGGCGCTGCGTGCAATCTGCCCACCCTTACCAGGCTTCATTTCGATATTGTGCACCACCGTGCCCACTGGAATGTTTGCCAGCGGCAAGCAGTTGCCCACGCGGATCTCCGCATCCGGGCCTGACATGACATAGTCATCCACCTTCAAGCCCACCGGCGCCAGAATGTAACGCTTCTCGCCATCTTCATAGTGCAACAGCGCAATGCGAGCGCTGCGGTTCGGATCGTACTCGATCGCTGCCACACGCGCGCGAATACCGTCTTTATTTCGCTTAAAATCGATGATGCGGTAGAATCGCTTGTGTCCGCCGCCCCGATGCCAGGCGGTGATCCGACCGAGGTTGTTGCGTCCGCCGGTCTTCTTCAAGGGCACAATCAACGACTTTTCTGGGGACGTCTTCGTGATCTCCTCGAAGGTCGAAACCGTGCGAAATCGCAGACTCGGTGTCACAGGTTTAAAGGTTTTGATACCCATTCTATCAATTCCTTATCCAATCGGTTATGCGACGCCTTCAAACAGCTCAATTACATCGCCTTCTTTAAGCGTAACGATGGCTTTCTTCCACGACGACCGCCGTCCGAAGGTCATACCCCGTCGTGTGTTTAGTCGTTTCCGTTTGCCCTTCACGTTGATAGTGCGCACCTTTTCGACGGTCACGTTAAACTTTGTTTCAACGGCGTATTTGATTTCCATTTTATTGGCGTCCCGCGCGACCTCGAAGGCGTATTGATTCCTGCTTTCCTGCAGGTTCATCGCCTTTTCGGTGATCAGAGGCCGGATCAAAATGGTTTCGGGTAGTCTCATGCTAACACCTCTTTCAGGTTCTCGATCGCACCTTCTTGCAAGAACAGCCGCTTGCAGCGAATCAGATCATACGCCGATACGGTCGCAGCCTGCATGATGTCCACGTTGGGAATATTCCGTCCGGCGCGTAGCACCATGGCATCGTAATCCTTGAGCAGGAACAGCACCTTTTCGCCATTCACCTCGAAATTCTGCAGAATGGCCGCCATGTCACGCGTTTTACCGGATTCGATAGTGAAGTCTTCGACCACGGTTAGCCGGTTTTCTTTCAGGCGCGCAGTTAACAGCGAGCGCCGCGCCAGCTTTTTCACCTTCTTATTCACCTTTTGCGAATAGTCCCGCGGTTGCGGACCGAACACACGGCCACCGCCCACCCACAAGGGCGAGCGGATACTACCGGCGCGCGCCACGCCGCGTCCCTTCTGCCGCCATGGCTTGCGGCCGCCGCCGCGCACTTTGGCGCGGTTCTTGGTTGCATGCGTGCCCTGCCGCCGGTTGGCCAGTTGCGCCTTGACCACCAGGTACACCGCATGCCGATGAATGGGAGCGGCAAAAATCGAATCCGGGAGATCCACTTTTTTGCCGGTCGGCTGACCGTCTATGTTATAAACCTCTACTTTCATCGCTTGCTCACTTCGTGATATAGACTAATCCGTTTCTTGCTCCTGGAACTGCACCCTTAACCATAAGAATATGATTTTCAACATCCACGCGCACGACCTCGAGATTGCGGACCGTCACCCGGTCGTTACCAGTACGGCCGGCCATGCGCAAGCCTTTGAATACACGCGACGGATACGAGGCCTGCCCTACTGAGCCCGGAGCACGCCAGCGATCGCTCTGACCGTGCGTTTTGGGACCGCCGCCAAAACCATGACGCTTGACCACGCCCTGAAAACCTTTGCCTTTGCTTATGCCTGTCACTTTCACGCGATCCCCGACTTGAAAAATATCCACCTTAATTTCCTGGCCGGGCTCGAGTTCGGCGATATTGTCAAAATTCCGAAATTCTTTCAAATAACGAAGAGGCTTCAAATTCAGTTTTTTGAACACGCCCAGGCGGGGTTTGTTCAGTTTCCGCTCGGGAACCTCCTCGTACCCCAACTGCACCGACTCATAGCCGTTGTTTTCCTTCGTCCGGATGGCCGTCACATAGCAGGGGCCCGCCTGGATCACCGTCACGGGAATGCTATCTCCAGACTCAGAAAAAACGCGGGTCATGCCCAGCTTTCTTCCAATCATTCCAGCCATGGGTTTCAAACCTATCTTGCGATTGTGTTTTACGAAACTCAGGTCTTATCCACTTTAATTTCAACATCCACGCCCGCCGGCAGATCCAGCTTCATCAGCGCGTCCACCGTCTTGGAGGTCGTGTTCAAAATATCGATGAGCCGCTTGTGAATCCGGGTCTCAAACTGCTCTCGCGACTTTTTGTTCACATGCGGCGAACGCAACACGGTGTACACCGTGCGCTTCGTCGGTAGTGGAATTGGCCCAGAAATCGCCGCGCCGGTTGCTTTCGCAGTGCGAATGATTTTATCGGTCGATTTATCGATCAATCGATGATCGTACGCCTTGAGCTTAATTCGTATTTTCTGACCAACCACTTGCTTTAGACTCCAATGGGTTTAAACGTCTCTCAACGATCCTTTAGCATAGAGAAGCGGGGCAAAACGGCTGCCCCGCTTTTGGTATTTGCCTTATTCGATGATTTCGGTCACAATGCCGGCACCGACCGTGCGACCGCCTTCTCGAATCGCGAAGCGCAGCTCCTTCTCCATAGCGATCGGCGCAATCAGCTCGACTTCCATATTGACATTGTCGCCAGGCATCACCATCTCGACGCCTTCCGGCAGCTTCACAACGCCAGTGACGTCCGTGGTACGGAAATAGAATTGCGGACGGTAACCATTGAAGAACGGCGTGTGACGACCACCTTCGTCTTTTTTCAACACGTACACTTCGCACTTAAACTTGGTGTGCGGCGTAATCGATCCGGGCGCTGCGATCACCATACCGCGCTCGATTTCGTCTTTATCGACCCCGCGAAGCAGCAGCCCCACGTTGTCACCGGCCACGCCTTCATCCAACAGCTTGCGGAACATCTCGACGCCGGTTACCACAGTCTTGCGGTTGGCGCCCAGACCAACAATTTCCACTTCTTCACCGACTTTGATTTTTCCACGCTCAACTCGCCCCGTGGCCACCGTGCCACGTCCTGTAATCGAAAACACGTCTTCCACCGGCATCAGGAACGGCTTATCCACATCACGTTGCGGCGTGGGGATGTATTCATCAACGGCATCCATCAGCTCAAGAATCGGTTTGATCTTTTCGGGATCATCCGGATTGTTCAACGCTTCCAGAGCACTACCACGGATGATAGGCACCTCATCGCCCGGAAAACCGTACTCATTCAACAACTCACGGATTTCCAATTCCACCAGCTCGAGCAGCTCCGGATCATCGACCATATCCACTTTGTTCAGGAATACGACGATGTACGGCACACCGACCTGACGGGCTAGAAGGATGTGCTCACGAGTCTGAGGCATCGGGCCATCGGCCGCGCTCACCACCAAAATGGCGCCGTCCATCTGTGCTGCACCGGTAATCATGTTTTTGACGTAGTCAGCGTGCCCCGGACAGTCCACGTGTGCATAGTGCCGCTTTTCCGTCTGGTACTCCACGTGTGCGGTTGCAATCGTAATACCCCGTTCCCGCTCTTCTGGAGCGTTATCGATTCTATCGAAAGGTACGAATTCGCTCAATCCCTGACGAGAAAGCACGCTGGTGATGGCAGCCGTCAACGTGGTCTTGCCATGGTCCACGTGACCAATCGTACCGACATTAACGTGAGGCTTGGTTCGTTCAAACTTTTGTTTAGCCATCGTTCATCCTCCAGGTTATTAGAAACTTAAAATCCGAGTAAGATTGTCAAGTGGTTCGCTTTATTTCTCTGCTTGAACGCCTTTCACCTTCTCCATAATCGAATCTGCAATGCTTTGCGGTACTGGCTCATAATGGGAGAATTGCATGGTGTAAATCGCCCGTCCCTGAGTTATGCTACGCAGAGTAGTGGCATATCCGAACATCTCACTAAGCGGCACCGAGGCAGAAATGACCTGGGCATCTTTGCGCGGTACCATGCCGCGAATGCGACCCCTTCGGGAGTTCAAATCACCCATCACGTCACCCATGTACTCCTCAGGAACGACCACCTCTACATCCATAATTGGTTCAAGCAGAATCGGATCCGCCTTAGAGACGGCGTCTTTAAAGGCCATCGAGCCTGCGACTTTAAAGGCCATTTCCGAGGAATCCACTTCGTGATAGGAACCATCAAGCAACGTCACCTTTACGTCAATCACGGGATAACCCGCGATAACGCCATTTAGCATCGCTTCTTTAATTCCCTCAGCCACCGGATTGATGTATTCGCGCGGAATCACACCGCCCACGATTTTGTTCTCAAACTCAAACCCTTTGCCGGGCTCGTTCGGCTCGATTTCAATGATGCAGTGACCATACTGGCCGCGACCACCGGACTGGCGAATGAACCTGCCTTCGCCGCGCGCCTTTTTGGTGATGCTTTCTTTATAAGCCACCTGAGGCTTGCCAACGTTGGCGTGCACCTTGAATTCCCGCACGAGCCTGTCCACGATGACTTCGAGGTGCAGCTCGCCCATGCCGGAAATGATCGTCTGCCCGGTCTCCTCATCCGTGCGAATGCGGAAGGTTGGGTCCTCATCGGCCAGCTTGTTCAGCGAATCGCCCAGCTTGTCCTGATCTGCCTTGCTCTTGGGCTCGATCGCCACAGAAATCACTGGCTCAGGAAAGACCATCTGCTCGAGAATCACCTGCTTATCTTCGGCGCACAGCGTGTGGCCAGTTTTGGTGTGCTTCAGCCCCACTGCCGCGACAATATCGCCGGCGCGGGCTTCGGTGATGTCTTCCTGTTTGTTAGCCATCATGCGCAAAATACGCCCGATACGCTCGCGCTTGCCCACATTCGGGTTGTATACATACGAACCGGCCTTCAGAACGCCGGAATAAACACGGAAGTAGGTCAACCGGCCGACGTACGGATCGGTCATGATTTTGAACGCCAGCGCCGAGAACGGCTCATCGAACGACGACTTACGCACGATCTCTTCGCCGGTTTTAGGATGATGCCCCTTGATTGCCGGGATGTCCAGCGGTGAGGGCAGATATAGGGTAATGGCATCCAGAAGACGCTGCACCCCCTTGTTTTTGAACGCCGAACCGCATAGCACAGGAACAATGCTCACATCGATGGTCGCCTTGCGGATCGCTTCGTAAATCTCTTTTTCGGTAATAGGCTCGCCCTCGAGATACTTTTCCATAAGGGTGTCATCGTACTCGCTGATGGCTTCCAATAAATTGGTGCGGTACTCGTTGGCAACGTCCTGGAGGTCGCTGGGGATATCAATTTCTTCCCAGGTCGTGCCCAACGAGTCTTCGTGATAGATCACCGCCTTCATCTTGATCAGATCGATAAGGCCGGTGAACATATCGCCTTCGCCCATGGGGATCTGAATCGGTACGGCATTGGCCCCCAGCCGGTCCTTCATCATCTGCACGGCGTTATGAAAATCAGCGCCGACACGGTCCATTTTATTGACAAAAGCAATGCGCGGCACCTGGTATTTGTCCGCCTGACGCCAGACCGTTTCGGATTGCGGCTCCACGCCGCCGACAGCACAAAAAATGGCCACCGCACCATCCAGAATTCGCAATGACCGCTCAACTTCGACCGTAAAGTCCACGTGACCCGGGGTATCGATAATGTTAATTCGATGATCGCGCCAGTAGCAGGTCACGGCCGCCGAGGTAATGGTGATACCGCGCTCCTTCTCCTGCTCCATCCAGTCCATGGTGGCAGCGCCTTCATGCACCTCACCCATACGATGCACTTTCCCAGTGTAGAACAGAATCCGTTCCGTGGTCGTCGTCTTCCCGGCATCGATATGAGCCATGATGCCGATATTCCGGGTCCGTTCGAGCATTTTTAAATTGTTATTCGACATACCTCTCTATTTCCCAATGCTTGATTTCGATAGTGAATACTATTATTCCGCGTTGCCAGCCGCTACATGAAAGCAAACAACGATCCTACTGCGACAAAACGATTCCATAAAAAGGGGAAGAAACGAGAATCCAATACTGTTTCTTCCCCAAATTGTGATTCAAATTGAATGTAAGCCTTACCAGCGGAAATGTGCGAAAGCCTTGTTGGCCTCTGCCATTCTGTGGGTATCTTCCCGCTTCTTAATGGCTCCCCCCTCGTTCTTGGAAGCCGCGATCAACTCATTGGCCAGCCGCTGATTCATGGTGCGTTCATTGCGCTCGCGAGCGTACGAAATCAACCACCGAATAGCCAGCGCCTGGCGCCGATCCTCGCGCACTTCTACCGGCACCTGGTACGTTGCGCCACCGACACGACGGGACTTCACTTCAATCAGTGGTTTCACGTTTTCGACCGCTTTTTCGAACACGTCGATTCCAGGCTTGCCAGTCTTCTCCTCGATGAGATCTAGAGCCGAATAGAATATCTTTTCAGCCACACTCTTTTTCCCGTCCTTCATTAACGAGTTGATGAACTTGGTGACCAACACCTTGCCATATTTCGGATCGGGAAGAACCTCACGTTTTTCTGCTCTTTTCCTTCGCATTCCTCGGGCTCAATACCTATTTTTTCAATTTCGTTCCGTATTTCGACCTGCCGTTTTTACGATCTTGCACACCGCTGGTATCATAAACACCGCGAACAATGTGATAACGAACGCCCGGCAAGTCTTTGACACGACCGCCACGAATCAGCACAATCGAGTGCTCCTGCAGATTGTGTCCCTCTCCCGGGATATAGGCGGTCACTTCATAGCCATTGGTTAAACGAACTCGGGCCACTTTTCGAAGAGCCGAATTAGGCTTTTTGGGCGTCGTTGTGTACACACGTGTACACACACCTCGGCGTTGCGGGGATCCCGTCAGCGCCGGGGAGGACGTTTTCTTTTTGACCTTCTTGCGTCCAAACCGAACAAGTTGATTTATCGTTGGCAAGACTCCTCCTTACAGGATACAGACTTAAATTATAATTATTTCACTCGAAAAATGCAACATTTTTTTTACAGTTCGTCCATTTCGTGCTTTCGCGCCGAAGCATCCTCGTGAATCTTATCCGGCCACTTTCTGCACGGCTTCGGCGGCGGCTTCCTCGACCTCTTCGGTTTTCTTACGCACTCGCAAACGCTTGTACCGGTTCAAACCGGTACCGGCCGGAATCAGGTTGCCCATGATGACGTTTTCTTTCAATCCAACCAGGTGATCCGTCTTTCCGGCGATCGCCGCGTCGGTCAATACCCGCGTGGTCTCTTGAAAGGATGCCGCAGAGATGAAGCTTTCGGTGGTCAGTGATGCCTTGGTAATACCCAGCAGCAGGGGCTGGAAAGTTGCAGGCATGGCCTGCCGCGCCTCGGCTGGCTTTTTCTTGGTCTTCTTTAGCCGCTCGTTTTCCTGCTCGAACTCCTCGCGATCCACGACCTGGTCCTTCTCGAAGCTGGAGTCGCCCGGATCGGTGATGACCAATTTGTGGCGAATCTTTTCGTTTTCCTGCAGGAAACGAATCTTGTCCACCTGATCGCCGGGCAGGTACTCGGTATCGCCAGGGTCTTCGATGCGAACTTTCTGCAGCATCTGACGAACGATAACCTCAATGTGTTTATCGTTGATGCGCACACCCTGCAGGCGGTACACCTCCTGAATTTCATTCACCAGGTACTCCTGCACCTTGTTCGGACCGAGGATGTTCAGGATATCCTGCGGCGCGATCGAACCCTCGCACAGCTTTTCGCCGGCTTCCACGTAATCTCCGTCGTGCACCAGAATGTGCTTGCCGTAGGGGATCATGTAGGTGCGCTCGTCTTTGCCATCGCGTGAGGTTACCGTAATGCGACGGATGCCGCGACGAATTTCGCCGAATTTCACTGTACCGTCAATTTCCGACACAATGGCCGGTTCTTTCGGCCGTCGTGCTTCGAACAGCTCAGCAACGCGGGGCAGACCACCGGTGATGTCTCGCGTCTTGGCGATCCGGCGTGGAATCTTCACCAGGATGTCGCCGGCATACACTTTTTGGCCATCGTTCACGGCCAGGTGCGCCCGCACCGGCAACATGTAGGTGCTCAAGACATTGCCATTTTCATCCACCACATGGATCGCCGGGTTCAAGTTGCGCATTCTCGACTCGATGATCACGCGCTGTTTTAATCCGGTGGTATCATCGAGCTCTTCGCGCATGGTGATATTTTCTTTGATGTCAACGAACTTCACATAGCCGTCGTGATTGGACACGATGCTAGCTGTGTACGGATCCCAGTTGAACAGCACCAAGCCGCGAGTAACTTTCTGACCTTCCTCGACATTGATCTTGGCGCTGTACGGGATGATAAACTGCGATAGTACCCGGTTGTTGTCGTCGATGATCTTCAGCCGGGCATTCCGACCAACGGCCACTCGCGAACCATCCGCCTGGGTCACCGCCTTCAGGTTTTCGAATTGCACGACACCTTCGTGACGCGCAGTTACCTGCGATTGTGCGGCGATCCGTGAAGCCGTACCACCGATGTGGAACGTCCGCAAGGTTAACTGGGTTCCAGGCTCACCAATGGATTGAGCGGCCATCACGCCGACGGCTTCGCCGATATCCACCAGTTTGCCCGTGGCCAGGTTACGGCCATAGCACTTGGCGCACACGCCGCGTTCGGCTTCGCAGGTCAGCACCGAGCGAATGTACACCGTCTCGATGCCCGCGTCGCTGATCTTGTCCGCGCGCGTCTCATCGATGAGCTCGCCGGCTTCAACGATGACATCGCCGGTCTCGGGATCATACACATCTTCCGCCGCCACCCGACCGAGGATGCGGTCCCGCAGCGGCTCGATCACTTCCTCACCCTCTTTCAGATCGCCGATGCGCAGCCCCAGAATCGTACCGCAGTCAAGCTCTGAAACGATCACATCCTGGGCCACATCGACCAGACGACGGGTGAGATAGCCTGCGTCGGCGGTTTTCAGCGCCGTATCGGCCAGCCCCTTACGGGCGCCGTGTGTGGAAATAAAATATTCCAGCACCGACAACCCTTCGCGGAAGTTTGCGGTAATCGGGTTTTCAATAATCTCGCCCATCTGACCGGTCATCTTTTTCTGCGGCTTCGCCATCAGTCCGCGCATGCCGGCGAGCTGGCGAATCTGCTCTTTGGAACCTCGAGCGCCGGAATCGGCCATCATGTAAATCGGATTAAAGCCGTCTCGGTCTTTGGCCAAACGATCAAACATCCTTTCCGCGACTTCACTGGTGGTATGTGTCCAGATATCAATAATCTTGTTGTAGCGCTCACCATCGGTAATGATGCCGCTCTCGTACTGTTTTTGGATCTTCTCAACTTGTTCCGTGGCCTTTTTCAGCAACTCGGGCTTTTCTTCCGGAATGATCACATCCTCGATGCCGATGGTCACGCCCGAGATCATAGCGAATTCAAAACCGAGCTCTTTAAGCTTATCCAGGAAGAGAGCGCAGCTGTAATTGCCAAACTGACGATACACCTGGCCAACGATTTGCTCCAAACGCTTCTTGGTGAGCAGTTCGTTAATGTACGGCATGCCTTCTGGCAAAATACGGTTGAAAACGATACGGCCAACGGTGGTTTCCATCATGCCATCCGGAAACCGTACATGAATGGATGCATTTAAACTGATACGTTTGTTGTTGTAGGCGATGATCGCTTCATCCGGATTAGCAAACCGCATACCTTCCCCTTTTTCTCCAGGACGCCGCTTGGTGATGTAGTACAACCCCAGAACGATGTCCTGGCTCGGGATGGCCAGGGGACGTCCGTTGGCAGGCGACAGGATATTGTGGCTCGACAGCATCAATACACGAGATTCCACCTGTGCGTAGTATGATAGCGGCACATGCACTGCCATCTGATCGCCATCGAAGTCCGCATTAAACGCTGCACACACCAGCGGATGAATTTGAATCGCCTTACCCTCCACCAAAACCGGCTGAAAGGCCTGAATGCCGAGGCGGTGCAGGGTTGGGGCGCGGTTCAACAGTACCGGATGATCGTCGATAATATCTTCCAATAGATCCCAGACTTCCGGGTTGCGCTTATCAACCAGCTTTTTCGCACTCTTGACGGTCTTTACAAAGCCGTGATGCACCAATTTGCGAATAACGAACGGCTTGAACAGCTCCAACGCCATCTCCTTCGGGAGCCCGCATTCGTGCAGCTTCAACTCCGGGCCCACGACAATCACCGAGCGGCCGGAGTAATCGATACGTTTTCCGAGCAGATTCTGACGGAAACGGCCCTGCTTCCCGCGCAGCATGTCGGACAGTGATTTGAGCGGCCGGTTACCATCGCCACGCACCGCTGCAGATTTACGGCCGTTATCAAACAGGGCATCCACGGCCTCCTGCAGCATGCGCTTTTCGTTGCGCAAAATCACTTCCGGCGCGCGGATTTCCATCAATTTTTTTAGCCGGTTGTTGCGAATGATCACCCGGCGGTACAAGTCGTTCAAATCCGAGGTCGCAAAACGGCCACCCTCGAGAGGCACCAGCGGCCGTAGCTCCGGCGGAATCACCGGAATCACGGTCATCACCATCCACTCCGGCTTGTTGCCGCTTTTCTTAAACGCCTCCACGACCTTCAGTCGTTTGAGCGCTTCATTACGGCGCTGCTGCGAAGTCTCCTGCTTGATGACCATGCGCAGTTCTTTGGACAGCGTTTCGATATCCACGCGCTTCAACAGCTCCAGAATCGCCTCACCGCCGATACGAGCATCAAATTTATCTTCTTCGTTCTCTTCCTCATCCGGCGGATATTCGCTCATGATGCGGAAGTACTCTTCTTCGTCGATGAGATCGCCACGCATCAAACCGCTACGGCCGGGCTGTATGACCACATACGATTCGTAATAAATAATGCGCTCTAGATTTTTCGGGCTAATGCCCAAAATATAGCCGATTTTAGACGGTATCGATTTCCAGAACCAGATATGCACCACCGGCACGGCCAGGGTGATGTGCCCCATCCGCTCGCGACGGACACTTTTGGTGGTTACTTCCACGCCACAGCGATCGCAAACAATGCCTTTATAACGAATACGCTTGTATTTACCGCAGTGACATTCCCAATCCCGAACCGGGCCGAAAATCTTCTCGCAGAACAACCCCTCTTTTTCGGGCTTGAAGCTGCGGTAGTTGATTGTTTCCGGCTTGGTAACTTCACCATGGGAGCGTTCGAGAATTTTATCCGGTGAAGAAAGCTTGATACGAATCGCAACGATATTCCGACGGGTCGCCCCGTCCTTGGAAGTCGTAAAATTCAAGGTCTCACCTCCAGGTTAACAATACGGCTCGACCAAAACTGCCATTTAATGAATAAAATGAGGATCACCCTTGCGGGGTGACGTTACTTAAGATGGCCATTTTCTTCAATCAAATCCACATCCAGGCCCAGGCCCTGTAGCTCGCGTATCAGTACGTTGAACGATTCTGGCAGACCGGGTTCGGGCAGGTTCTCTCCTTTCACAATCGCCTCATACACCTTGCTCCGTCCGCGAACGTCGTCCGATTTCACCGTCAGAATCTCCTGCAACGCGTGCGCAGCGCCGTAAGCCTCCAGTGCCCAGACTTCCATTTCACCGAATCGTTGACCACCGAATTGCGCCTTTCCACCCAGAGGTTGCTGCGTGATGAGGGAGTAGGGGCCGATGGATCGCGCGTGTATCTTGTCTTCGACCAGATGGGACAGCTTCATCATATAGATCACGCCAACCGTCACTTCTGCGTCCACTTTCTCACCTGTTCGGCCATCGATGACGGTAGTTTTGCCACTCTCAGGCAGCCCGGCTTTCCGTAGCTCTTCCTTGATCTGCTCGTGCGTCGCGCCATCGAACACCGGAGTCGCATATTTCTTGCCCAGTTTCAATCCGGCCCACCCGAGATTGGTTTCAAAAATCTGCCCCAGGTTCATACGCGAAGGCACACCTAACGGGTTGAGAACGATATCCACCGGGGTACCGTCCTCCAGAAACGGCATGTCCTCCATGGGCACGATCTTGGCCACCACGCCTTTGTTACCGTGGCGGCCGGCCATCTTGTCGCCCACCATTAACTTGCGCTTGCGCGCCACATACACCTTGGCCAATTGCACGATGCCCGGGGGCAGCTCGTCACCCACCACGATTTTGAGCTTGCGGCGCTCGAACTCTTCATCTAGAGCCTCGATCTTGTTCCGGTACGCTTCCAGAATCTCATTGGCGAGCTGATTGGCTTCCGCATTTTCAGTAAAACCCTCACTCAGATCCAGTTGATCCAGATCGAGCTCGGCGATTTTGTCTTCAGTCAATTTGGTTTTCGCCCGCACGACCACCTTGCCCATGATCAGGTCACGCAGGGTGTTTGACGGATGGTCTTGCAGAACGTATGCTAATTTTTTATTCAATAGAGTCCGGGCGCGCTGTTTCTCTTCTTCAAGCCACCTTTCCAGCGCCTCGATCTCTTTCTTATCCTGACGTTTGGTTTTGGCGTCTTTCTTCTTGCGAGAAAACAGCTTGGTATCGACCACAATGCCGTGCAATCCCGGAGGCGCCTTCAGGCTGGCGTCCTTTACGTCGCCGGCCTTTTCGCCGAAGATCGCCTTCAAGAGCTTTTCTTCCGGCGTTGGATCGGTTTCACCCTTGGGCGTCACTTTACCGACCAGAATGTCACCGGGACGGACCTCTGCCCCCACGCGAATGATGCCGTTTTCGTCCAAATTTTTAGTCGCTTCTTCGGATACGTTCGGGATTTCGCGCGTAAGTTCTTCTTCGCCGCGTTTGGTGTCGCGCACCTGTAGCTCGAACACCTCGATATGCACCGAAGTGTACACATCGTCGCGCACCACGCGCTCGGAAATCACGATGGCATCTTCAAAATTGTATCCGCGCCAGGGCATGAACGCCACAAGCACGTTGCGGCCCAGCGCCAATTCACCGTTCTGAGTAGCACTACCGTCGGCCAGCACATCGCCCTTCTTCACGCGGTCGCCAGGACGTACAAGCGGCCGCTGGTTGATACAGGTATCCTGATTGGAACGGGCAAATTTGATCGTCCGGTAACGACGAATGCCGTCTTCATCAAAATTCAACAACTGTTCACGGCTAAGCTTGCCATTATCCTGCTCCAAATCCTGCCGGACGACAATTTCATCGGAGGACACCTTTTCCACCACGCCATCGACATCGGAAACCAGCAGCGCACGCGAGTCGCGCGCAACTACCTTTTCCATACCAGTGCCAACGATTGGCGATTCTGGTTGCAACAGCGGCACCGCCTGGCGCTGCATGTTCGAGCCCATGAGCGCTCGGTTGGCGTCATCATGCTCGAGGAACGGGATCAACGCCGCCGCGGCGGACACCATCTGATTCGGTGACACGTCGATGTAGTGCACCTCTTTCGGCGACACCACTGGGAAGTCACCTTTGACCCGGGCTTTGACGCGCTCGTTCACGAACCGCCCGTAGCGATCCAGCGGCGCATTCGCCTGAGCGATCACGTATTTATCTTCATCGTCTGCGGTCAGGTACTCGATTTTGTTCTGCACTTTGCCGTCTTTCACGGGGCGGTACGGCGTCTCAATAAAGCCAAACTCGTTGATGCGCGCATAGGTCGTCAGCGAGGAGATCAGACCAATGTTCGGCCCTTCCGGCGTCTCGATCGGACAGAGCCGGCCGTAGTGCGTGTAATGCACGTCGCGTACCTCGAAACCGGCGCGTTCACGCGTTAGACCGCCGGGGCCCAGCGCCGAGAGACGACGCTTGTGAGTCAGTTCTGCCAATGGGTTGGTCTGATCCATGAACTGTGATAGCTGGCTGGTGCCAAAAAACGTGTTGATCACCGACAGGATCGTGCGCGCATTCACCAGATCTTGCGGTGTCAGCTTTTCGCTATCGCGCAGATTCATGCGCTCCTTAATGGTTCGCGCCATGCGAGCCAGGCCTACGCTCATCTGCTGTGAGAGCTGCTCGCCCACGGTGCGTACGCGGCGATTGCCCAGATGGTCGATATCGTCGCCAGAGCGCTTGCCATTGCGCATATCGATGATGTATTTGATGATCTCAAGAATATCCTCACGGGTCAGGACCGCATTCTCCACATCCATCTCGCGGCCCAGCTTTTTGTTCAGGCGGTATCGACCAACCACACCGAGATCATAGCGTTTTGGATTAAAAAACATCCGCTCCAGGAAATTGCGCGCCGTTTCGAGGTCCGGAGTTTCACCGGAACGAAGGCTACGATAAATTAGCTCCAGCGCTTCCTTTTCGGAACGCGTCGGGTCCTTGCGCAATGTATTACTGATGAGTTCCGGCCCCAGAGAGCCTTCATGTTTCAGCAGATTGACTTTTTTGATGTTCGATTCGGACAGCTTATCCAGCAATTCCGGGGTCAGCTCTTGATTCGCCTCCACGATCAATTCACCCGTTTCCAGATCCACTGCATCGGAAAGAATAATGCGCCCGACGTGCTTGTTCACTTTCAATTTCGAAACCGACACTTCTTCGATCAGATCGAACAGCTCCAGAATTTCCCGGTTGCTGGAATAGCCGAGAGCACGCAAAAGGGTGGTTACTGGAAATTTCTTGCGGCGGTCAATAAATACGTACAGGACATCATTGATATCGGTCGTGAACTCGAGCCATGACCCACGCAATGGAATGATCCGCGCGGAAAACATCTTGGTGCCATTGGGATGGCTCGTCTCTTCGAAAAACACACCTGGACTACGATGCAACTGACTCACAATGATGCGCTCAGCGCCATTGATCACAAAAGTACCGCGCTCGGTCATAAAAGGAATGTTGCCAAGATACACCACCTGCTCAGTGGTTTCGGCGTAGTCCTCATCGGCCTCGTCCTTTATCGACAACCGCAACCTGGCCTTTAGAGGAGCCGCATAGGTAATGCCGCGTTCCTGACATTCCTTCACACTGGCCTTAGGCTTTTCAATGTAGTATTCGACAAATTCCAAAACGAAGTTTTCCCGACTATCCATAATCGGGAAAACGCTTTTGAACACGGCCTGCAGTCCTTTATTCTCCCGCTGGGAAGGGGGTACCTTGGCCTGCAAAAATTCCTCAAAGGACCGTAACTGGATGTCCAACAAATCAGGTAAATCGATGGCAGCTTTCAGCCGCGCAAAGGAGTGACGCTCTGCCACTCTGCCATTCGTGGACATAAATCAACCACCCTTCGTTTAATGAACGTTATTTAATTTCAACCGTCGCGCCAACGGCTTCAAGCTTGGCCTTGATTTCTTCGGCTTCCTGCTTGGAAACGCCTTCTTTGACGGGCTTCGGGGCCGAATCCACCAATTCCTTCGCTTCTTTCAGTCCCAGATTGGTGATCGCACGCACTTCCTTGATCACCTGGATCTTTTGCGCACCTGCAGAGGCCAGCACCACATCGAATTCGGTCTTCTCTTCGGCGGCCTCAGCACCAGCACCACCCGCAGCACCCGCGGCGGCAACCGCCATCACCGGAGCGGATGCGCTAACTCCGAACTTTTCTTCGAGTGCCTTAACCAACTCGTTCAACTCCTTCACCGACATATTTTCAATCGTTTCGATGAAGCTGTCTATCGTCCCATTGGTTTGCTTAGCCACGACTCTTACCTCCTTCTACGCATATACTGATTTGTTGCTTATGTTAATGGAAATCTGTATAAGTTACTAATTATTTTATCAATTAGAGAATTACGCCTGACCTTCCTTCTTCTCTTTGATTGCATTGAGCACATACACCAGCCGTCGGGACACATCGGCCAAGGCATTGACCAGCCCATAAATTGGCGCATTGAGCTG
The DNA here is from genome assembly GCA_030950365.1 of Candidatus Zhuqueibacterota bacterium. Lineage (GTDB taxonomy): Bacteria > Zhuqueibacterota > Zhuqueibacteria > Zhuqueibacterales > Geothermadaptataceae > Hydrothermovivens. The sequence goes on from JAUZRQ010000023.1 coordinate 69,414, forward strand.
CCCGACCAGTCTGGCGATCAACTCTTCACGGGTGGGCCATTTGGCAATCTCTTCAGCCTCCTCCCCCGGAAGCACATCTCCCTCAATGAGGCAGGCTTTAACTTTAGGATTTGGTTTTGAATGGCTCTTCACAAATTCAGCAATCACTCGTGCAGGAGCGGCCGGATCATCATAGCTAAATGCAATGGCTATAGGTCCCTCCAGGTACGGTAAAATATCTTCAACACCGGCCTCTTTAGCACTCAACCGGGCCAGAGTGTTTTTGACCACCAGATACTCGCTGTTTCGCTCTCGTAGCTTGCGTCGCAATTCTGTAATTTCCTCGACCGACAAACCGGTAAAATCGGTCAAAAAGGCGCTCTTTGCCGCGGAAAATTTTTCCTTTAACATGGTCACCTGAGCGACCTTTTCCGGCCGAGGCTCGCGAATATGTGTCTGCGCTTGCTCCATCGTACTATCCCTTATCCCTGCTTATTATGAAATCACCGAATTGCGGTCAACCCGAATTCCCGGTCCCATGGTATTGGCCACCGTGATGGACCGCAGGTACTGCCCTTTAGCCGCCGGCGGTTTCAACCGAATCACGGTTTCAACAAATGCCTTAATATTCTCAATCAGCTTTTCTTCCTCAAACGAGGCCTTGCCCACTGCCACATGCAAAATACCGTAACGATCGACCCGGAACTCAATTTTACCAGCCTTCACTTCCTGGACGGCCTTAGCCACATCCATGGTCACCGTGCCGGCCTTGGGATTCGGCATTAAACCGCGCGGGCCCAGAATGCGGCCCAGCTTTCCCACCTCGCTCATCACATCCGGCGTGGCGATCACCACATCGAAGTCCAGCCAGCCCTGCTGAATTTTCTCGATCATGTCTTTGAACCCGACAAAGTCCGCGCCGGCCTCTTCGGCCTCGGTGGCCTTGGCGCCCTTAGCAATCACCAGTACACGCACATCCTTGCCGGTGCCATGCGGCAGGGTCACCGTGCCGCGCACCACCTGATCGGCATGCCGTGGATCCACTCCCAGACGCACAGCAACTTCCACCGTTTCATCAAACTTGGCGCTGGCCGTCTCTTTCAACAGTTTGACGGCCTCTTCCAGCGTGTAATCCCTACCTTTGTCGAATTTCTGCAACAGCTCGCGATATCGTTTGCTACGCTTCATAGCCTTTCCCTAAACCGTATGAATTATCCTTCCACCACGATGCCCATGCTTCTCGCCGTACCCTCGATGATTCGCATGGCTGCTTCGATGTCGTTTGCATTGAGATCAGGCATCTTGGTTTCGGCAATCTCCCGCACCTGATCTTTCGTTACCTTGCCCACCTTGTTGCGGTTTGGCTCACCGGAGCCTTTCTCCAGGCCGGCGGCTTTCAGCAATAACACCGCTGCAGGTGGCGTCTTGGTTATAAAGGAAAATGATCGATCTGAATAGACCGTTATGACAACCGGAATAATCAGACCGGCTTTATCCTGCGTTTGTGCATTGAACGCCTTGCAGAATTCCATGATGTTCACGCCGTGCTGCCCCAGCGCCGGGCCCACGGGCGGACTCGGGTTGGCCTGACCGGCCGGAATCTGCAACTTGATTTGTCCGATTACTTTCTTAGCCATGAATACTCCAAAACCCTGCGTTTACTTTTCCAGTTCGACCTGCAAAAAATCCAACTCCACCGGCGTTGACCGCCCGAAGATACTCACACGAACTTTCACTTTTTTCTTTTCTTCGTTGATCTCTTCCACAAACCCCGTGAAATCGGTGAACGGGCCATCGATGACGCGCACCGGATCGCCGACGCGGAACGGAACATCGATGAGCTCCACAGCCGCACCGGCCTGCACGCGACCGAGGATGCGATCCACCTCATCCTGGCGCAGCGGCTGCGGCTGATTTTTCGGACCCACGAAGTTGGTCACGCCCGGGGTGTTCAGCACGAGCTGCCGCGTATCACGGTCAAGCACCATTTGTACGATCATATAGCCCGGGAAAAACACTTTATTGCGGACGCGCTTTTTGCCCTCACGCATCTCCGTGACTTGCTCCGAAGGAATCAGAATCTGACCGATCTTTTCCTTAAGCCCAGCGACTTCGGCCTCGTTTTCGAGATATGCCTTGACTTTGCGTTCATGCCCGGAAAGCACATGCACGGCATACCATTTCATCGCCTCGGTTGAAGCCGGTGCTTCCTGTCCTTGTTCCTGCCGCTCCTGCTTTTCTTTTTCTTCTTCAGCCAATGCGCTTACCACGAGGTTGTTCAATTCTTCCTTCAATGCGAATTAATAGATCAACTTCAACAATTGCGTCAGTCCCTGATCGACCAGAAAGATGTAGGCTGAGATGGCCAACGAGAACACAATCACCACCCAGGTGCTACTCTTAAGCTCATCCATCGTCGGCCAGGTCACCTTGGACATCTCGACCTTCACATCGCTCATAAACTTTCCAACTTTGCGAAATAGGCCCATTCCAGTTCCCGTAGGTTAATCGATCCAATACATCCAAAGACAAAAAAAATAGCAGGCCAGGAGGGACTCGAACCCCCAACCACCGGTTTTGGAGACCGGCGCTCTACCAATTCGAGCTACTGGCCTGTCTATGGGAAATCAGCGGGTCTCTTTGTGCAGGGTCCGTTTGTTGCAATACGGACAATATTTTTTATACTCTACACGCCCGCTGTGTTTTCTCTTGTTTTTCGTGGTCGTATAGTTCCGACGTTTGCACTCAGTGCATTCCAGTGTAATGATCTCGCGCATCGCAACCTTCTTTCGATTCTTACGGTTCCTATCGGTTCAATTCATCCCGGCCCTGCCTTGACCTGCGGCAAACCGATCCCTGCGGCAGCCGGTCATGGTAAAAAATAGAGCTCACGACCGGATTTGAACCGGTGACCTCTTCCTTACCAAGGAAGTGCTCTACCGACTGAGCTACGTGAGCTTGTGGGGAAATCGATTCAAACCGAACGCATCGAAGAGCGGGAGACGGGACTCGAACCCGCGACCAACAGCTTGGAAGGCTGTGACTCTACCAACTGAGTTACTCCCGCCTATCTTTTTTAGTCAGGCTATTCTAACCTCCTTATATGCGTTCCGTTCTGGCAAGCATTTAGGATGTGGGCAATAGTGCAGGAGGTTAGACCCTGTTTACCGCTCTAACACCGCTCGTTCAACCAGAAAAGAGATGGGGAGGGGAGGATTCGAACCTCCGAAGGCATACGCCAACAGATTTACAGTCTGTCCCGTTTGGCCGCTTCGGTACCTCCCCGCAATCCGAGGAGCCACCAGCAGGATTCGAACCCGCGACATCCTCATTACAAGTGAGGCGCTCTACCAACTGAGCTATGGTGGCACCAATTTTGACCAAAATTTAACATTAGTTGCCGAATGCATTCAGCCGCCTTCAGCCTATAAGCACAGCCTAATAATATAGAAAAATTATTCGCCTTGTCAAGAAAATTTTTAATTTTTCCATCGCCAAACCGGCCCTTTCGGCGTATCTTCCACCACCACGCCGGCCTCGCCCAGTTTGGCCCGGATCTCATCCGCCAGCGCATAATTCTTTTCCTGGCGGAACCGTTGCCGCATCTGCAGCAGGATCTGCACGATCTGATCGATCTTTTCTTCATCCACTGAAGAAACCGCTCCCCGGTCGATAATGCCGAAAAAGCTATCGAACTCATCCAGAATGGTTCGGGCGGTGACCACCAGCCGGCGATCTTCTTCATCCTGTATTCCACGCTCGATAAACCGGTTGGTTTCCCGGATCAAATCGAAAATTTTGCCGATGGCCGCTGGGGTATTGAAATCATCGTCCATCGCCTCAAGTGCTCCCCGGCGTAGGCTTTCGAGAGTTTTCCAGAATCCGGTGGCGGCGTCGCTGGAGAACTGTGGCTCCGGTTCCAGGATTGGCGCCGCATCGCCGGCGGCTTCCATAAAGCGCTGGTAGGACGTGGCCAGCCGCACCGCCGAGGTGGAGGCCGCATCCATGGCCGCTTCGGTGAAATCGATCGGGCTGCGGTAGTGCTTTTGCAAAAAGAAGAGCCGGATGGCCCCGGTGCGATAGCGCTCTGCCAGTTGCCGGGCGGTGATGAAGTTGCCCAGCGACTTGGCCATTTTCTCGCCGTGAATATCCAGAAAGCCGTTGTGCAGCCAGTAATGCGCAAACTCGCCGCCGGTGGCCGCCTGGCTCTGCGCGATCTCGTTTTCATGATGTGGGAAGATCAGATCCATGCCGCCGGCGTGAAAATCGAACGTATTGCCCAGGTACTTCATGGACATCACCGAGCACTCGATGTGCCAGCCCGGCCGGCCCGGTCCCCAGGGGCTCTCCCATTTCGGCTCGCCCGGCTTCGAGGCCTTCCACAATACGAAATCCAACGGATTGCGTTTGCGATCATCCACAGCGATGCGCGCGCCGCTCATCAACTCATCGATTTTCTTGCCGGACAGCCGCGCATAGTTGGGAAATTTGGACACATCGAAAAACACATCGCCGCCGCTCTCGTAGGCAAACCCGCGGTCGAACAGCTTCTGAATCAGATCGATGATGTCCTGCACGTGCTGGGTTGCCCGCGGGTACACATCCGCCGGCCGCACGCCCAGCTTTTGAATATCCTCAAAAAACGCATTGATGTACCGCTGCGAGATCACATCCGTGGACACGCCTTCCTCATTCGCCCGGCGGATGATCTTGTCGTCGATGTCGGTCAGATTCATGACGTACCGAACGTTGTAGCCACGAAAAATCAGGTAGCGCCGGATGACATCAAACACGATAAACGGTCGGGCATTGCCGATATGAAAATAATCGTACACCGTGGGGCCGCAAACGTAAAAGCCCGACATATCGCTACGCACCGGTTCGTACGGTTCCTTTTTGCGGGTCAACGTGTTGAAAACCTGAATCGCCATGGGTTCCCTCACCTCTCGATCGTATCGATGAGTTGTCTCACACGCGTGGCATCGACGCGGTTGCGCGCGCGTCTGTCTTTTTTGAAATAGGAGCCAACAATCAGCCCATCAGCATGTTTTAAAAGAGTGTTGACATTCTCCGGCGTCGCGCCGCTGCCGGCCAGAATGGCCACCTCCGGCAGCCTGTTGCGCACCGTGGCCAGATCATCCAGCGCGATTTCGCCGCCGGTTATATCGCCGGAAACGATCACCGCATCGGCCAGCGATCGGTGCGCCAGGTCGTACGCCGCCTGCGCCAGCGCCAGCCGACCCGGCGGCACGGCATGCTTGACAAACAGGTCGGCGAACACGCGCACCTCAAAGCCCAGCCAGCGGCGAAGCCGCATGATTTCATGCGCGCGGCTCTCCAGTACGCCCTGGTCGGTCACATAGGCATAACCGAACACATTCACGCGGATGAACTGCGCGCCCACGGCCCCGGCAATCGCCAACGCGGCGCGGGCGTCGTTGCGCAGCACATTGATGCCGATGGGCACATCGGTTTGCCGGCGGATATCCTGCGCAATGGCGGTCATGACAGCGACCGTTTCTGCCGGCACGTGATCAGGATAAAACGGCAAGTCGCCGAAGTTCTCAATTATCAGGCCGGACACGCCGCCCTCCACAAGCGCCTGCGCGTCTTGCAGCGCCGCCTCGTGCACGGCCTGCAGATCGCCGCCAAACTGCGGACTTCCGGGCAGCGGCAGCAAATGCACCATGCCAATCACCGGGGGCTTGTGGCCGAACAGGGCCTGCAGCTCGCGGCGAGTCATGCCATCCTCCTCGTCTCACGCGCATTTATTGCAATAATAGCGGCCGCTATAAAGCGTTCCCTGCTTAACCATTCTGTGTGCATGGTCTATTCCAGCACCCAGCGCTTGATGAGCCGCCGGCACTTTTCCTTGCCTAGGATTTCCGCCACCAGCGGCAGGTCCGGACCGTGCATTTTGCCGGTCAGCGCGATGCGCACTGGCATCCACAAATCCTTGCCCATGACTCCGGTCTCCTCACTCACCACTTTCATGATTTTGCGAAACTGTTCCACGGTCATCTGTCCGATGGTATCCAGTTGCCGCAGAAAACTCCAGAACACCTTCTGGGTGGATTCACGGTTGAGCATGACCACGGCCTGCTCGTTTTCGGGTTCGGATTCATCAATAAAAAACATTTCGCTTTTGGCGATCACGTCCTCGAGCTTCTCCAGACTTGGCTGTACCACCCGGATTATTTTCTCCAGCACCAGTCGGTCCGGCAGTTTATAACCCGCCTTTTTCAGATATGGCACGCACAGATCGGTGAGATGCGGCACATCCATCTGGCGGATGTACACACCGTTCATCCAATTGAGCTTTACGACATCGAAAATCGCCGGCGATTTGGACACGCGCGAGAAGTCGAATTCATCGATTAACCGCTGCACCGAAAGAATCTCCTCGCCGCTTTCGGATGACCAGCTCAACAGGCTGAGATAATTGATCAGCGCCTGCGGCAGGTAGCCGTGCTTGGCGAACTCCTCCACCGAGGTCGCGCCGTGGCGTTTGGACAGCCGCGTGCGGTCCGGGCCGAGAATCATCGGGATGTGCGCGAAGTGCGGCGTCTCCCAGCCGAATGCCTGGTACAGCGCAATCTGTTTCGGCGTGTTCGACAGATGGTCATCCCCGCGGATGACATGCGTGATTTGCATCAGGCCATCGTCCACCACGCAAGCGAAATTGTACGTGGGCATGCCATCGGCACGCAGGATGATGAAATCGCCAATCTGCCCGGCCGGGAACGTGACCTCGCCGCGAACGATATCGTCGAAGCTTAAATCGACTTCGGGCACATGAAAGCGGATCACCGGCTTGCGGCCCTCGGCCTCGAACGCCTGACGCTCGGCCTCGGTCAGGTTCCGGCAACGGCCGTCGTAATTGGCCGACCGGCCTTCGGCAATCGCCTTTTGTTTGCGCTCTTCCAGCTCATCCGGCGTGCAGTAGCAATAAAACGCCTTGCCTTCCTGCAACAGGCGCTCGGCATGCTCGCGGTAAATGACCAGCCGCTCGGACTGCCGGTACGGCCCGTGCGGCCCGCCCACGTCCGGCCCCTCATCCCAGTTCAGGCCGAGCCAATGCAGGTCCTGCAAAATGCCGCGCTCACTTTCCTCGCTGGAGCGTTCGACGTCGGTATCTTCAATGCGCAGGATGAATGTACCGTTTTCATGCCGCGCGAAAACCCAGTTCATAATCGCCGTACGGGCGTTGCCAATGTGCAATTTTCCTGTGGGACTCGGTGCAAATCGAACACGCACGCTCATTCCGTTACCCTCATTTGCGTATCAATGGACCTTCGTTCATGCCGGGCAAGAAGGCAAAGCGAAGAATGGTAAGTCAGTTGATCACAAATAATGAATAGCAAAATATCTAAAACGAACCATTTCCGCTGAATGAAATTGACTTTTCAAAAAAAATATTTTATATTAAAATAATCCGTGATTGCGGAGGTGGATGGCATAGCCATCGGGGCCTGTAAAGGCCCTTTTTTATAGCATTTTCTTGCCATAAATTTTATTTCCGCGTTGATAATATTTGTGAGTAAGTATTTGAATGATTTTTTCCCCAAAGCGTGCAGGTGGATGAGCCTTGAATTTATTCTCATAAAGTATCTCATTCCTACTTGGATGGGCAATTAAGTCTGCTATTTGTAATCCTGAAATATTATTTTGTTTTTGCTTTACCTTAAGTTCCCTAGAGGTTAAAACTCTCTGAAATCTTTCTGGAGCTATAAAGTCTGTACCTGACTCCCATAACCTCCGAAAGGCTCTTTTTAAACGAGTATCTTCCTTCCCACCACGAGACTCTGCCATCACATCCCCTTTAGCCATGGATTGCTCTAAAAAGAAAACATATCGCTCCAAAAGAATGGCTAAACAATAATGGTAAGGATCATAACGCCATACGGTGTAAGTTTCTTTATGCCTTTTCTTATCCAGACAAACAGAAATAACCACATATGTCCACTGTTCAAGTAAATTGAGCAATTCTTTATCAAATTGATGTCGAATATTAGCATCCTTAAGACATTCAAAAGGAGGGCGTGCGTTTAACAACTCTTTTCTATGTAAAATAACAGGATCGTCTGGATGCGAATTGAAATATTTTGTTTTTAATGCCTCCAATTGTGGGTGAACGATATTTTTAACATAGGACAATTCAAAAACAACGCCGCTAAGGCTAAGAAACCTATGATTCGGATTGTCTGAACTTTCCAAATCTGGATTGCCAACTTCATCGATATATATTCGATATTTCAAAACCGACTTACTCCCAAAAGGCCTTATCAGGCTTAAAATCTGATTTATTTGGATGCAGCTATAAAAAATGGCATTCAAAACATGGCCTATTTGAATGGGGCCAGTCGAATTATGGAAACTGCTCAATAAGCGCCACTGCGAAGGCGGCCATGCCTTCCTCTCGCCCGATAAACCCCATTTTTTCCGAGGTCGTGGCTTTGACCGATACCGCCCCGACATCCAGTTGCAGCCCTTCGGCAATGTTTTTGCGCATTTGCTCCACATAGGGCGCGATCTTCGGCCGTTCTAACACCAGGGTGGCGTCGATGTTGACCGGCCGGTATCTGTGCCGCTGCAGCAGGGCAGCGACCTCCTTCAAAAACAGCAAGCTGGAAAAATTGGCGTACATGGGGCTGCTATCCGGGAAATGTTGGCCGATATCGCCGAGAGCCGCCGCGCCCAAAAGCGCATCGATGACCGCATGCAAAAGCGCATCGGCGTCGGAATGGCCGGCCAGCCCCTTTTCATGGGGGATGCGCACGCCGCCGAGAATCAGCGGCCGGCCTTCAGCCCATGGATGCACGTCGTATCCGAATCCAACTCTCAAAAGCCCTTCTCCTCCAGCACCTTTTCCAGTATTTTCAAGTCGATTTGCCGCGTGATTTTGATATTGAACGGTTCACCTTCCACGACACGAACCTTTCCACCGAAAAACTCCACCATGGCCGCTTCATCGGTAAACGTGCGGTTGGCGTTTTCCGTTTGTTCGAAATAAGCCAGCAGCGCGTGGCGCTGAAACGCCTGCGGGGTCTGGATCAGCCGCAGGGTGTCCCGGTTCGGCGTTTCCACCACCCAATCCGCGTCGATGCGTTTCACCGTGTCCGCCACCGGGATGCCGGGCACGCAGGCGTCAGCTCCGGCCATTCCGGCCAGCACACGATCGATCAGCGCCAGGGTGATGAACGGCCGCGCTGCGTCGTGCACCAGCACCGGTCGATCGGCCTCCAGCGCGCGGATGCCCGCCAGCACCGAATCCTGCCGGCGCTCGCCGCCGCTGACGATCTTTTTGACTTTGGAGACGCCAAAAGTATCAATGATCTCATTCGCGATGTACGACAGCCAGTCGTCCTGTCCGACGACGACGATGTGCTCCACACTCGGATGATTCTGAAACACCTCGAGCGACCACAGCAGCACCGGCTTGCCGCCAAGATGCAAAAACTGCTTCGGCAGGCCGCCGCCCATGCGCCGGCCGCTTCCGGCCGCCACGATCACCACATCGGCTTTGATCTGTTCGACTCGCATTCCGAAACCGTTTTTGTCGTTATCGTTCCCGTGAGCGATTCGTCGGTATCGCATGAAAAAACATGCGACGCCCGGTTCAGGTGCGTCGCATAAGATAGAAGGATAAATCTGATTTTCTATTCATGGATGCCCGCAAATGACAAGGAGATTGCTTCGTCGTTTGGCTCCTTGCCATGACAGGCAACGGCCAGTAAATTTACAATTTCAAATCCTTAACTATAAAATCAACATCGCATCGCCGTAGCTGTAAAAGCGGTACTTTTCTTTAATTGCCCGGCGGTAGGCCTTGAAGATAAAATCCCGATCGGCAAAGGCGCATACCAGCATCAGCAGAGTAGATCCGGGCAGGTGGAAATTTGTGATCAGTCTATCGACAATCTTGAATTCGTACGGTGGAAAAATGAATTTATCCGTCCAGCCTTTTTCCGGCTTCACCAGCCCTTCGGAGGTTACCTGCGTTTCCAGCGCCCGCACCACACTGGTCCCCACGGCCACCACTTTGCCGCCCTCACGAATGGTCTGATTGATGGCCTCGGCGGCTTCTTCGGAAATTTCGTAATATTCGCTATCCATCTTATGCCGGCTCAAGTCCTCCACCATCACCGGCCGGAAGCTTCCCAGGCCAAGATGCAGCACAATTGGCACGATCTTCACGCCCTTATCGCGCAGTTTCCGTAAAATCTCTTCGGTGAAATGCAAACCGGCCGTCGGTGCGGCCACGGCACCGCGCACCCGAGCATAGACCGTCTGATACCGGGTTTTGTCGATGGGCTCCGGATCACGCTTCACGTACGGCGGCAGCGGCGATTGCCCCAGCCGCTCGACGATCTCGAAAAAATCGCCCTCATAACGAAAACGCACCACACGGCCACCGGAGACCGTATTGTCAATCACATCGCACACCAGCTCATCGCCGATGCTCAGGCGGTTGCCCACACGCACTTTGCGCGCCGGTTTTACCAGCACTTCCCAGAGGCCGTTCTCCAGCTCGCGCAGCAAAAACACTTCGACCTTGGCCTCGGTCTTATCCTTTGTGCCCATCAAACGCGCCGGGAACACCTTGGTTTCGTTAATCACCAGGCAATCGCCCGGGGCGATATAATCCACCACATCGGCAAATATTTTTTCCTCAATCTTTTGTGTATCACGATGCAGCACCATCAATCGGGAATGGTCTCGTTTCTCGGCTGGATATTGCGCGATTAATTTATCCGGCAAATTATACTTAAAATCGGAAAGCTTCATGTTCAGCGCCTCAATAAGTTAACTTGACCAATTTACAAACCCATAGCATCCTGATCTATATCTTCAGTGTAGGATGACCGCCAAAGCCGTTTTGTTCCGGGGCCGGCATAATCCTCGAAAAGACGAGGCTCTCGTGTACGTCTTGAACGTTTGTAATGCTCGCTCAAAACAAACTTTCCTGGATTTGCGATCGTGGCCGCAAGCCCAGATGCTGATACGTGAGCGCCGTGGCCATGCGTCCCCTCGACGTGCGTTTCAGCAACCCCTCCTGGATCAAAAAGGGTTCGTAAATCTCTTCCAGGGTCTCGCCCTGTTCGCCAATGGCGACCGCCAGGGTATTCAGTCCCACCGGCCCGCCGTTGAACTTCTCTATCAACGTTTGCAAAATGCGCTTATCCATGTCATCCAGTCCGCGCGAATCGACATCCAGCCGTTCCAGACTTTCCACGGCCAGCGGATGATCGATGCGTTGTTTGCCGGCAATCTGGGCAAAATCGCGCACGCGCCGCAACAGCCGGTTGGCCACCCGCGGCGTGCCCCGCGACCGCCGGGCGATTTCCTCGGCAGCGTCCTCGTCCAACTCGATATCCAGCAACCGTGCGGAGCGTTGCAATATTTTTTGCAAATCTTCTACGTTATAATAATCCAGCCGCACCACCACGCCAAACCGGGCGCGCAGCGGCGAAGTCAACAGACCCGCGCGCGTGGTCGCGCCCACGAGCGTGAAACTAGGCAGCCGCAACTGAATCGTGCGCGCGTTGGCACCTTTATCGATCACAATATCCAACTTGAAATCTTCCATCGCCGGATACAGATATTCCTCGATCACCTTGCTCAGGCGATGAATCTCATCGATAAATAGCACATCTTTATCGTGCAAATTGGTCAGAATGCCTGCCAGATCGCCCGGTTTTTCCAGCGCCGGACCGGACGTCATCCGGATGCCCACGCCCATTTCCGCCGCGATGATGTGCGCCAGGGTGGTTTTGCCCAGCCCCGGCGGGCCATAGAGCAGCACGTGATCGAGATGCTCGTTGCGCGAACGCGCCGCCTGGATGAATACTTTCAAATTGTCGCAGATCCTGTCCTGCCCAATAAAATCATCGAACGACTGCGGTCGCAAGCTACGATCGAAATCCTGCTCATCGCTCATGGGTTCCGGGTTGGTCACCCGATCGGGCGCGTCTTTCATAAAACCTCGCTCGTCGTTTCACAATCCACCATTCTCGGCCAGCCACGGATTCAATGCTTTTTGCATGGCCGGCCAGCAGGAAGAGCATCGCTACATCTTTTGCAATGCCAGCCGAATGAGCTCCTCAACGCTTCGCTCGGCACCTTCGCGCAGCAATTGCTGGATGATCTTCTCGGCCTGGCCTTTCGAATAACCCAGCGACACCAGCGCCAGCAACGCCTCTTCCACGGTGCGATCCGGCCGGTCCTCGCCGACGGCGGGCGCCGCACCAGCCACCGCATCCACTTTGTCCTTCAACTCCAGCACAATGCGCTCGGCCGTCTTTTTGCCGATACCCGGCAGCGTTTTCAACCGGGCGATGTCGCCCTCGCGCACGCTGCGCTTGAACTCATCCACCGAGCAACCGCTCAACACGCCAATGGCCACCTTCGGCCCGACGCCGTTCACCTGGATCAGCTTCAAGAACAGCGCCTTTTCCTCCGCGGTATGAAAACCAAAGAGCTGCATGGCGTCCTCGCGCACATGCAGGTAGGTCATCAGCGTGATATCGCCATCCTCGTTTTGAATTTTCTCATACGTGGACACCGGAATGATGACCTCATATCCCACACCCTGTACATCCATAAGCACCTGCGTCGGCTGACGCTCGACAATCTTGCCGCGAAGGAAACCAATCATATTCAGGCATTGATTTGGAATAGACTCTGTTTCCGATTCTACATTCAGGCGAATCGAAAACCACTAGCTATATACTAAAGCTAAATATTCACGCTCAAAGAGACTGAAAACGTTTATCTTATTAATACATATTTTAGAAAATGCTCCAACACCTCCAGCCCCGAAAACCGATAAAATAAAAATCCGTGTTCATCCGTGGCTATAACTTATTTCGGTATCTATGAAAATGGCAGAGTGCGACGGCAATCGCATCTGCCACATCGTGAGGACTGGGCATCTCTGGCAATCCTAAAAGCGATTTCACCATCCGCTGCATCTGCAATTTCGAAGCGCTGCCGTTGCCGGTCAACGATTCTTTGATCGTCCTGGGCGCATAACTGGCCACTGGAAGGTCATTTTGCGCTGCCAACAGCAACACCACACCGCGGGCCTGTCCGAGCTTCAGTGCTATCCGTGCATTTTCCACGAATATCACATCTTCGATGGCCAGCACCTCGGGCGCGAGTCGGCTCACGATATCCTGCAGGCCGGCGTAAATTTTCATCAGCCGCCTGGGGAACGTCTCTTTCGAGGTCGTGGAAATGACTCCGCGATCGATCAATCGGATGCCCGCGTGGCCGGCCTCCAATAGTCCCCAGCCCGTCCGGCTTAGCCCCGGATCCACGCCCAGTATGCGCAAATTCACCTCTTACGATTGCTGGTATTCTTCCAGCACCGATGCGTCCATATCGAAATTCGAGTACACGTTTTGCACATCGTCGTGCTCTTCCAGATGCTCCATGAGCTTCAGCAACTGCACGGCCTGCTTGCCTTCCACCTTCACCGTATTCTGCGGCACCATATTGATCTCGGCGCTTTCATACGGAATGTTGTTGGCCTCCAACGCCTGTTTGATCCGGTCCAGCTCTTCCGGTGCGCAGGTGACGGTCGCGATGCCCTCTTCGACCTTCATATCGTCAGCGCCGGCTTCCAGCGCCACCATGAGCACATCGTCTTCGGTCAGGCCATCCAATTTGACCGTAATCTCGCCCTTGCGTTCAAACATCCAGGCCACCGAGCCGGTTTCGCTCAAATTGCCGCCGTATTTGGAAAACAGATGCCGCATATCGGCAACGGTGCGGTTTTTGTTGTCGGTGAGGCACTCCACCATAATAGCCGTGCCGCCCGGACCGTAGCCCTCATACACCGCTTCTTCGTACACCACGCCCGGCAACTCACCGGTGCCCTTTTTAATGGCCCGCTCGATGTTGCTGTACGGCATGTTGGCTGCTTTGGCCGCGGCAATGGCGCTGCGCAAACGCGGATTGCTGCTTTCGTCGCCACCGCCCATGCGCGCCGCCACCGTGATTTCCTTGATCAATTTGGTGAAAATTTTGCCGCGCTGGGCATCCATGCGGGCTTTTTTATGCTTGATCTGCTTCCATTTCGAATGTCCGGCCATACAAATCCCTCCATACAATCTATCAAATTTAACAAAAAAAGCCCCGTTTTCCAAATGAAATTTTGGAAGGGAAATTTATGCAACTCTAATGAAATAATAAAATTGCGAAGGGTTTATACTAAATCTATTAGAAACCTACGGCAAGAAAATCGTGGGGCAAAATTCTACGACCGTTTTTTACCTCGAAAGAATGGAGCTGTGATATTCCGTTTTACCTGTTTACGGAGCCTCCTCAGGGCAATGGCCCTGTTTTGCAAAAACAGCCGCATTTTATCCAATATGTTCAAATCGATGATGGAATTTTTAATAAAAATCGTATCAGAATTCGTTTTGTACCATACGCTATAATTATTTTCGCGCATCCATTTCTGAATCGATGGCAGGAATGGATTGACATAAAGGCCGCCATGGGTCTCAATGGAAATAACCTTGGGACGGCTAATCATATGCTTTAATACGAACCATTCCGCTCCCTCGATATCTACGCTCAGTATGTCGATGTCTCCGGTATCGATCTCATCAAAAGTAATCGCAGGCACCTCGATGTACTCTACGTCCTCCATACTTACGCCGTCATTAATCACGGCTGGCACATTTTGTAAGTCAGAAACAAAGCTCGACGATCCTTTCCTAACGAATTTGATGGTTGTTTTCTTATCATAAATTGCTACATTATAAATTCTTACATTAGAATATGTTGCAAATTCATGTTTCAGCAGTTTAGCGATATCCGGGTCTGCTTCAACTAACGTTGTTTGAATACCATGCAAAATAAATTCATAAACATTGGACGTCTGTGGATGATAAACACCAATTTCCGTAACATGCTTTGCAACAATGGATCGATTGACCAGTTTATGATAAAATGAACTTGCCATATTCCAAAACCTTAAACCTAATCCTCAAAAAAGAATTGTAAACTTATTAATCGGCATAAACAATAAATATTGCTTGTGGCTTCTCAATTCAAATTTCAACGTGTTGTTTGGGGAAACATAATTCCTCCATAGCGTAAAAGGGTTTTAGTCTATTCATAGCTATTTTAAAAGGCATGCCCATAAAAGACAAAACAAGACTCTACTCTTGAATTGGTCAGCAACACAAAATGCGGCGGGAATTTTATAGTATAGTCCCCATCTTCGTTCATGGATTCGATATCAGCCCCTAATAATCATTGTTTCTGTTCCGGTGGATTAATTTTCGTCCGCACAATCCACGCGGCCGAATAACCACGCCGGATGACTTTCTCCAGAAATTGCTCGGCCTCATAGCGCGTGCGAAAATCGCCGACGCGCAGCTTGTAATAGGGATTGTCGTAAATCAAATACACTTCGGCGTCCAGGTCCAAAATGGCCTCTTTCTGAACTTTGCGGGCTTCTTCGGCATCCTCGGTTTGTAGAATTTGTACGCGGTAACCCAATAGCTGCTGTTCGGTGGTATCGGCCTGTTCCGTGCGTCGCGTTTGCGACAGCAATGGCGAGCTGGCCTTCTGGCTCTTCGGCTTGATCGGATACTCAGGATCGTTCAGAGTGGCGGGATCAAACGATTCATCCAGGTGCTCCATACCGCCGACGCGGCTCTCAGTCGCTGGCGCCTCGCCTTTGTCGCTGCGACTCCCGGCACAGCCAGCAAGCAATGCCATTCCCAAAAGCCAAACCAGTTTCGTGCGCATGATGGTTCCTGTGTTTGGTGACTTGGACTTCCCTGTTTTCTAATAAATTCCAATTTAGCATGATTCCGGGCGCAGCGCAAGCATTTCAGAGGATTTTTTTTGGCAAATTGCGATATTTTTTGTTTATTCGTTCTGATCTTTGAGGAACCGGTTTTTCATCCTTTTGCGTGAGCGAAAGCATCTCCATTGCCGGGATCGCTTTCCACGTATAATACGAGGTCAGTGGATTCTGGCCCGGATAAAACCGTCTCGCGATCATGGATGCTTTTCTGAATCAGGTCAGACCATAGGAATTCCTTTATGATGCTTGTTGCCAACGATTCCGTGTCCCTTTTCGCGATAGCTGTGATTTTTTGGGCTTATGCCGAAATTCACTACCGCTTCCGGTTCGTCCCCAGCCGCTATTATCTGCCCCTGCCGGAGGTCGTTGCCGATGTGCCGTGGCGCATCGAGCCGGGACAGGCTGTGCCGGTGCTGCTGCTCATCAAAGATGCGCACCGGTTTCCCATTCACCTGCAGCGGGTGGATGTGCATCTCCGCGGTGGCGCAGGGCCGGAACGGCATGAAACATTCGCATTCAACCAGGCCATTGAAACGCATTGGTGGCATCGCGTGTTGTGGCTGCGCCGCCACGCCGATGATGCGGGATTGCGTGAGATCACGGTGCACATCCATCTGCGCCGCGGCCAGACCGATTACCATTTCATCAATGACAACTACCGCATTTTGCCGCCTCGCCCGTTCGAGGTGTATTTTGCCACTGAGCCGCTGCCGCGCCTGCCCGATTTTTACACCGGTGATTTGCACACACATTCCAGCTATACCGAAGATCAAGTGGAGTTTGGCGCGCCGCCACGAGCCATGGTGCCACTGGCACGGGCCGCCGGCTTCCACTTTTTCGCCATCACTGATCATTCCTATGATCTGGACGACGAGCCGGCCAACTACCTTAAAAACGATCCTGACTTGCGTAAGTGGCGGGCGTTTCAAACTGAAGTGGCCGGACTCAATGAGGCATCCTCGTTCGTGGTGTTAGCCGGCGAAGAGGTTTCCTGCGGCAACGTCCGCCAGCGCAATGTGCATTTTCTGGTGCTGAATCATCGCCGGTTCGTGCCGGGGGCGGGAGATAGCGCCGAAAAGTGGCTACGCACCACACCGGACCTCTCCATTGAACAAATCCTGCAACGCACCGAGCCGCAGGCTTTGTATTTTGCCGCCCATCCCGGGGCGGTGCCGCCGCTGCTGGAAAAACGCTTACTGGGTCGCGGCGTGTGGGAGCCGGCTGATGTGCAGCATGCTGGCCTGCACGGCCTGCAAATCTGGAACGGTGATCCGCAAGATTTCGAGCGCGCCGAACGGTTGTGGATCGAGAGCTTGCTGCGCGGCCAGCGACTGCGCGTCATTGCCGGCAGCGATGCCCACGGCAATTTCGGCTGCTATCGGCAAATTCAAATGCCCCACCTGAAGATGCGGCAGGAATCGCGGTTTCATGTGTTCGGCGCGCACCGGACGCTGGTCTGGCTACCGCACGGTCTCTCCAGGGAATCACTGCTGCGGGCCCTGGCAGTCGGCCAGGCGAGCCTGTCGGAAGGGCCGGTATGTGCGCTGTTTGCGCATGCGCCGGGCACGGCAGGCGTGGCCATGGGCGGTGAGCTGGCCACAGACCGCGGCTATTTGCAAGTCACCGCGGTAAGCTCGGAGGAATTCGGTGGACTGGCGCGGGTGCGGGTGTTCCGCGGCCGTATCGGTAACGAGCGCGAGGAGGTGTTTCTGGATGTTGGACTGCAGGGGGAATCGGCTTATGACCTGATGGTACCCATTGAAACGCGGCAGGCGGTGTACTACCGCGCCGAGGTGATCAGCCGGTTCAGCGATGGCCGCCGCTTGCGCGGTCTGAGCAACCCCATCTGGCACCGGCCACGGGGATCATCATGAGTTTTTTACCACTACCGGGCATGAAAAAAAACCGCCTCTCGTGTGGGCGCAAGGTATCTGCAAATGTCCCCGATAAATGTATCAAAAGCGAACCCGGATTATGCAAAGCCTTCGCTCGAATAATAAATAACGGGCTATAAATCCGCGAAAATCCGTGCTAATCCACGGCTCAATTTTCCACGAATCGTTTCAATTCGGCCATCGCGAACGGCCTCTAACCGGTAAACGAAGAATGTTTTATCGGATAGACGCGGCTCCTGCCCGCTTTGATTTTGGCATTTCCGATTTCATCACGAAATGCAAACAAAAGTTCCAAAATCAGGATTATTCTCTCTGTGATCATCAGTAAAATTTGTGGTTCGGATGCCGCATACCAACGCCATCACCTCCCCTGCCCCGATCCAACACCGTTTCCAACGGTGTTTATTGCGACATCAAAACGAGTGAAGGTAGCCCGCGTCCCTTGCGGGCGCACACTGTTTGCACCGTGAAGTGACCAACAACACAATACCTTCTCGGTTATAGGCGGTAACCACGAAGGGAGCGAAGAAAAGCAATTAAAATCAAAAATCGTAAACAATCCATCTGTGAAAATCAGTGAAATCTGTGGTTCATATCCCACTTACAAACGGCAGCCAGGCAAACAAAAATGCCCCTGGTCCAATACTTGGTCAATATTTGACTTAACTACGAAGAATGCGAATAACAGGATGGCAAGCGACTTCAATAAAAGCAAAACACTCTGGCAGGGCCCGGAGCCCTGCCAGAGTCGCCATTCGTTACGCACGTTCGAGCAATGATAAATAATGTTTCACCTTTTTGAGAATGGGCGCTTTTTTGAACAGCATCGCCAGCAGCGACAGCTCCGTTCGCGCCTGTTCTTTGTGACCGGTCTTCATCATCGCCACACCCGCCATGAGCTGCGCATCCGCCAGTTTGTTCGCCTTCGGATACACATTCACCTTTTCAAATTCCACGATCGCCTGATAATAATTGCCCATGGCATAATAGCATTCGCCGATCCAGTACTGGCAGTTATCGGCCAGATTGCCGGCATCGCCGCGCACGAGGAGCCGGCGGAATTTGCGGATGGCCTGCTGATAGCGCCGCGCATAGTAATAATCCAGCGCATCGCGGTAGAGCATATCGAACGTAATCGGTTCCGGCTCCGTAACAAACCGGTCCACCGGCTCTACCCCCGATTCCAAGCGATCCACCGGGACGGATTCCGTGGCCACCCCATCGCGCTGCGGCACGGTCGGTGACGGAACCACCGTCGGCGGCGCGGCATCCGTGCTCACCGGCATGTTCACGATGTCGGACGTTTTGCTGGCCTGCGGTTCTTCTTCGGCCGATTCCAGTTGCGCCAGCAACGACTCGATGCGCTGTTCATCGCCGGCTTCGGCTGACTCGGACGTCGGCGTGTCCTGCATTTCCAAAGACACAATTTCCCGCAACCGGTTGATGGAATCCAGCGGAAACACTTCGTTGTCGGTATCCTGCACCGGATTGGGGCTATCGGCGCTTTGCAATTGGCTTAGCAATTCGGCTACCGAGGCGTCATCCCCATTGTCGCTATCGTCGATCGGCTCGATCCATTCGGAGCTGGAATCCGCGCTTTCCATGCCAAAAGGAATAAAATCGTCTTCGGAGCTGACGCGTTGCATTTGAATACCACAGCGGGAAAAGAAGACCAGGCTGATGAGGATGAGACTGAACAAAGACCCCCCGACGAGTTTTTGCATCCGGGTCATGGCTGCACTCCCTTGCGTTGTTGGTCCAATGATGTTTGCGTGCGTAACCCTGGAAAACTCGGTTTTTTACAAAACCGTTTCAAAGTATAGCGAAAGCCGGGGTCAACGGCAAATTAAAATTTTGTAGCATTTCTTGACAGGCTCAACAAAAGCGGCAAGGCGGTCTCCCCTGTTCCGTCTCTGGCCTCACGATTTCTCCACGGTGAGGGTGTCGCGCTTCACTTCATACCAGCTACGGGAATGTTTCACCATGCGCAGCAGCCGGCGCGCCAGTCCGGGCATCACCGCCGGAAACATGCCCACGCTCAGCCGCATGGCGCGCGGCACAAACACCTCCCCCCGGTTCTGCTCGATGGCCCGCCGCACGGCGCGCGCCACATCTTCCGGCTGCACCAGCGGCGTCAGAAACGTACGTTTGATGTCCTCCACCATTCGGGTTTGCACAAAGCTGGGGCACACCCAGCTCACTCCGATGCCGTGCTCGCTCAATTCTTCGCGCAGGGCGCTACTGAAGCCGACAATTCCGTGCTTGGCCGCGGCATAAACGGCCAGACCCTCGGGTGCAAATTTGCCGGCCAGACTGGCCAGATTCACAATATGCGCCTGCTTCCGCTTCCGCAAATAATCCAGGCTGTAGCGCGTCAGTAAAATGGCGGCCAGCAGGTTGATTTCGATCAGTTTATGGATGCTCCATGGATCGTGCTCGGCAAATGGGCCGGTGAGAATCACGCCGGCGTTGTTCACCAACACGTCAAATCCGCCATGCAGCATGAACAGCTCATCGATGAATCGGCGCATGGCTTCAATGTCCGCCACGTCGCCCTCAAACGCTTTGATGTGTCCGCCGACCTCCTCCACGCTGGCCATGGTTGACTCGAGATCCTCCAGATGCAAATCCAGCGCGAAAATGTGAGCGCCGGCGCGCGCCAGTTCCACGGCCATGGCCTGCCCAATCCCCCGCGCCGCCCCCGTGATCAGGACTGTTTTACCCTTTAAATTCATCGGGATTCATACCTCGCAAGGCTAAAATGATCTTCCATTCGTTTTCGGTCACCGGCTGAATCGACAGCCGCATACCGCGCTTGAGCAGCAGCATGGTTTCCAGCCCCGGGGTGCTGCGCAGCTCGTCCAGGGTGATCGGCGGTTCGAAATCGCGCTCATAGCGGATGTCCACCATCACCCAGCGGGGATTGTCCGGCGATGCCTTCGGATCAAAGTACGGACTCTCCGGATCCCAGGCGGTGTGATCGGGGTAGGCCTCTCGCACCACCCGTGCGATGCCCATGATCGACTGCGGCTTGACCACGCTGTGGTAAAACAGCACCCGGTCGCCGATTTTGATCTCGTCGCGCATGAAATTGCGCGCCTGATAGTTCCGCACCCCGTCCCAGCAGGCCGTCTTATCGGGCTCGGACTTGAGATCGTCCCAGGAATACGTGTTCGGTTCGGTTTTGAATAGCCAGTAGCGCATATGGACTCCTTTGGGTTCGACTTAAGCACCGGGCACCTTCGAGGTGCCTTGTGTTTTTCGCATAATTCGACCTCCTTCCCAAGTTTAACTTGAGAAGGAGAGATAAGGAGATAAAATGGCCGTCCTTTATTGATCTTTTTTCTTCTTCCCAGCGCCACGCAACGCCAGTCGTCCCATTTTTCGCATCACTGGCACATAAATCCAGGCAGGCACGGCGTGCACCAGCCGGTACAGGAGCATCATTTGCCAGGGATAGGTGTACACATGCTTCTTCTTCGCCACCGCGCGGATCATCTTCTGCGCGGCTTCCGGCGGCTGCAAAAGCCAGAACCGGTTGGGATTGCCTGCATTGATGGGCGTATCCACATAACCTGGATGAATGGTGGTGAATTGAATAGACGGCAGCTCCACCGCCATGCTCTCCATAAAATACGCCAGCCCGATTTTGGTCACGCTGTAGATGCCATGCAACGGCAATCCACGCATGGACGCCGCCGAGCAAATACCCACCACCGTGCCCGAGCGCTGCGGCACCATGACATCCAGCGCCGCCTTAATGGTATAAATCGCCCCCTTCAAATTGGTGTCGAGCATGGCTTCGATTTCATCCCACTCCCAGTGCCGCATGGACGATTCGTAGCCCACGCCACTGTTGGCCCAGACTACGTCCAGGCCACTGGCCTCCGCGGCAAAATCCTGCACCGCCCGAATCACCGCCTCCCGCTGCCGCACGTCGCAAGCACGAATCCAGAACCGGCTGCCGGTGTCGCGCAAAGTTTCGGCCAGTTCTTGCAGTTTTTGCTCCCGCCGGCTCATCAGCCCCAGATGCACGCCAAACGGCGCCAGCGCTTCAGCCAGAGCCCAGCCCAGTCCCGACGATGCGCCGGTAATCAGAATGCGTTTTCCCTGCCAGTATTTCCTCAGCATGTTTTCCATTCATTCACCTCATGATTCCGATTTCCAGATGCGATGGCAGCGCCGGAGTGTGATACACGCGCTGCGTAGCCTTCTGAAAATCCTCCGGTTTTGCCTGGTAGATATTCACGAACGTTTGCGGATTGATGTCGATCATCGGGAACCAGGTGCTCTGCACCTGTACCATGATGCGATGCCTTTTTTTGAAACGGTGGAACACGTCTTGCAGCGTGAATTCGATTTTCGTGACCTGATTGGGCACAAACGGCTCCGGGTTGGCCAGGCTGTTGCGGAATTTGCCGCGCAGCACATCGCCGCGCACCAGCATCTCGAAGCCGCCGTATTCGACCTTGCGCCCGCGGAACTCGCGCGTCTGCATGGTGTCCGGGAACACGTCGATCAGTTTCACAATCCAGTCCGAATCGGTGCCGGAGGTGGACACGTAGAAGCTCACCTTCACCGGCCCGGCCACGCTGAGGTCCTCGCCCAGCGGCTCGGTCTGAAACACCAGCACATCCGGCCGGCGGTCGGCAAACCGCTGATCTTCGATCATAAACGCCGGATTGTACCAGTGCGTGATCTCCGCGGTGTAGGGCACGGGATGCGCCGGATCGCTGATATACTCATCGTATTCGGCTTCGCTCTTTACCGGCGGCGTAAACGACAGCCTGCCCCGATCGCGCAGATACAGCTTGCGCATGTCGCGGTTGTCCGGTGGCCAGCGATCCAGAAAATGCCACTCGTTTGCTCCGGTTTCAAACATGACCGCTTCGGCCATGTCCAGCCGTCCTTGTCCTTTGAGGTAATAATTGAAAAATGGCACCTCGACGTGCTCGGTATAAAATTCCGACGTCCGCGAACCGAAATTGATGTCGCCCAGTGACCGGCCATCGCCGCGCGACCACTGTCCGTGATACCACGGCCCCATCACCAGATGATTCACCGTCTTCGGATTGTTTTTTTCGATAGTTGCATAAGTGTGCAGGGCGCCATACAAATTTTCCGTATCGAACCAGCCGCCCACCACCAGCATCGCCGGTTTGATGTTGCGCAGGTGCGGCAACACGCTGCGACTGGCCCAGAAATCGTCCCAGGTGCCATGACGCATCAGCGTGTCCCAGAAGGCCACCTGATGGTGCATGTATTGGCGATTGGCGTTGGGCAACGGGCCGAGGTTAAGGTAAAATTTATAGCCATCCGGCGTGCCGTAATCGAACGACGGATCGGGCTCGCTTTTCGGTTTCGGCCGCGGCCAGCCGAAACGGATCAAAAAGCCAAAGGCGTGTGATATTAGAAACGCGCCGTTGTGGAACCAGTCGTCGCCGGCCATCCATTTGGTAACCGGGGCCTGCGGCGACACCGCCTTCACCGCCGGATGCGCATGAATGGCGCCCATGGTGGAATAAAATCCCGGGTAGGAAATCCCGCTGATGCCGACGCGGCCATTGTTGTTGGGGATATGTTTAACCAGCCAGTCCACCGTATCGTAGGTATCGGTGGTTTCGTCGATCTGTTTTTTGGAACGCGGACGCTCAATGACCGGCCTCATATGCACGAAGTCGCCCTCGGACATGTACCGTCCGCGCACATCCTGAAAAGCGACGATGTACCCTTCCTGAAAGTAGCGTCTGCGCTGATTGCCTACGCGCTCGATGTATTTATCCGGCCCGTACGGCCGCACGCTGTACGGGGTGCGCTTCAGGATGATGGGATATGTTTTGGATTTGTCTTTCGGCACATACACGATCGTGTACAGTTTCACCCCGTCGCGCATGGGGATTTTGTATTCGTATTTGGTATAATGCTCGCGGACATATTCGGAAAACTGCGCGCTCGCCTGCCGATTCGACTGCAGAAAAACCGCGAGCGCAATGACCGACAGCATCCAAAAACGCATTCGTCGCATGATGGTTCTCCTTATTCGTCACATTGAGTTCATCCCGCGGCTGATTTTCCTCTCGTAAAGGCGCAGAACTCGACGAGAAATATCCCGCCATAGTCCCTGTAGCCACTGTCACTTGTGGGCGGAAGTTAATGGCAGGGATCACGCCAGGACAGCGCCCCACAAGGGGGCGCAGCTACATAGCATCATCATCCGCGTTCAATCCGCGTCTATCCGTGGCTTTTAACAACCAGCGCCTCAGCGGAACCATTCAACCCTTTTTGCAATGATGCGGATATTCACCCCACCAGGACGGCCGCGACAGCCTTTTCTGCTCCGGCCAGAGTTGATCCAGCGTACTGGCATCGAATACTCCCGGGAAACCATCCATCTTCCTGGCGCGCAGCGGACCACCGCGCCGGGATGACATTTGCAGCAAAATATAGCGCTATTTCCCGGAACGCAAGCCAGACGAAACGAACGGCGATTTTGGTTTTTGAGGCCAGAAGTAGATTTCACCACAAAGGCACCAAGAGCACAAAGGGGGGGTAAGTTTTGGGGATGACCACGCTGGCAGGGTCGCAATCCCTGGGCATCGTTAAACTCCTCATAATGCAGCTCACACGGTCCCACACCGTCTCTGACGGTGTGTTTGGGATTGACAATGATTGTGGGAATTTTTTCAACCACGAAACGCACGAAGAAAAAGCCATTTTAGGGAAAGGTTTCCATAGCAATCAGTGCAAATCTGTGAAATCTGTGGTTTGCAAGAGGCCGTGTCGCGGGCTGTGGATTTGGGATCTGCTAACTCTGGCAGGGACTGAAGCCCTGGCAGGGTGGGGCTAATACGATGCGCTGCTTTTGCCGTTGGTCGGGGTGGGTAAGAGATGGTGCTTTTGCAGAGTGTCGATGAGGGCGGTGTTATACAGCCGCACGCCCGCCGGGTTGAGATGATCCGCATCGGAAAAGTGCACATGGGTTTGCACTGGCAGCTTGAAATTGAAATCGAAATACCGAACGCCTTTTTCTTCGGCGAGCGCGGCAAATGTCGCTGCGATCTCATCGTAATTCACCACCGCACGCAAAATTTCCAGCGGCTCCGGCTGGCTCACCAGCACGATCCGGCTGCCGCGCGCGTACACGTAATCGATGATCCGTCGAAGATAATCCAGTTGAAATTCCTGCAATTCGATGCGCCTGGGCTTCGGATTGGGCGATTTCGTGTACACCTTGTGCGTTTCCACATAACCGCCAGGCACGTACACCTCGTCTTCAAATGGCTGCTGTTGGGCGCGCTCGAGGCGGCCGGTTTGGGTGAGGAAAAAGTTATCCAGCGCTGCATTCAGTGCGTGCGGCGTTCGTAGCGCCAGCGCCATGGCCACCATTTCCCAGGAAAACGGTGCGTTTTTGGATAGATCGTAAAACGATTCCAGCCCGTCCCGATCGTACAGATTGCGGTAAATATCCAGAATCACCAGCCGCGGCCGTAGTTTGGGGAAATAGCGTTTCAGAACGTAGTACGAATTGATCGGCGTCTGGCCGGTGGTGCCGAGATTGAACGACCGGTAGCCGTATTCCGCAAAAATGCGCGGATCGAACGACCGGTAGGTGTGTGACGAGCCCAGAAAAAGGATATCCACCTCGCCCCAGGTCTCCGCCTCGCGGATGCGCGGCAGGGTGAAGCCGAATCCGCCGGTCTCCACTGGATTGCGCGTGGCAAGGTCCAGAACAGACTGATCGCCGACGCGGATATGGAAGAACATCCATCCGACCAGTCCATAAAGCACCACAACAAGAAGGCCATAAACTGCTGTCTGTCTTGCCAGCTTGATCATGTATGCCCGCATCGATTAATGAAAATCAATTAATCCTCGTCTAAAACTGAAAATAGATAAATTCCGTGTGATTGTAAACGCCGAAAAATACGATGCAAAGCAGCAGTCCGTAAAACACCGCCAGCCGGAGCGGTTGCGAGGTGCGTACGCTGAAAGATACCCATTTGCCGGATGATTGCAACAGGTGTACCAGCTCCATCACAACGATGAACAGCATCACCAGCATCAGCTCGCCCCAGCCCAGTTCGATATTGATATCCATGAGGCCCCGCCATGAAAAATCGATCTGGCTCATGTTGTGAAGAATCAGCATCGCATCGGACAGGCTGTTGGCGCGGAAAAACACCCACGCCACCAGCACCAGATGGAAGGTGACCACCGTCTGCCAGAGTCCCTGCAGCCGCGGCCGGCGCGCCAGCCCGATCCAAGCGCGGATTTTCGCGCGCGCGGTTTGCGTCCAGATGGAGAAGATCAGATAAAACCCGTGCAACGCGCCCCATACCACAAAGGTCCAGTTGGCGCCGTGCCACAGGCCGCTGACCAGAAACACCACCATCAGGTTGTAATACCAGCGCCATTTAACCACCCGGTTACCGCCCAGCGGGATATACAGATAATCGCGGAACCAGGTGGATAGCGAGATGTGCCAGCGTTTCCAGAATTCGGAAATCGATTTGGCGAAGTAGGGCTGCCGGAAATTTTCCATCAGGTCGAAGCCGAGGATGCGCGCGCTGCCGATGGCGATATCGGAATAACCGGAAAAATCGCAATAAATTTGAAACGCAAAAAAGTAGGTGGCCAGAATCAGCGGCCAGCCCTGGTAATCGCCGGGATGGTTGTACGCCTCATTCACGTAAATGGCCAGCCGGTCGGCGATGACCACTTTTTTGAACAGGCCCCACAGGATCAGCATCAGGCCGGATCGCAAGCGCTGCTCAGAAAACGACACCTTGCGGTAAAACTGCTTCAGCAGCCGGGTGGAGCGCTCAATGGGACCAGCCACCAGTTGCGGGAAAAACGCCACGTACAGCGCAAAACGCAGCGGATTTTTTTCGGGTTGGGTCTCGCCGCGGTACACATCGATGGTGTAGCTCAACGTCTGGAAAGTGTAAAACGAGATGCCCACTGGCAACAGCACGTCCAGCGCCGGCATGTGCACATCCACGCGCACGGCGGCAAACAGGTGGCTGAGTGAATCGGCAAAGAAGTTGAAATATTTGAACGTGAATAATAGGCCGAGATTGGCGAACAGGCTCATCAACAGAAATTTGCGTCGCTTTTTTCGCTCATCAGTGCGGCTCATGCCCAGTCCGGCAAAGTAATCCACCAGAGTGGATGCCAGAATAAGCACGATGTATTCCGGCCGCCAACACATGTAAAAATAGTAGCTGGCCAGCAATAGAAAAATCAGCCGAAAACGGTGCGGCAGCGCAAAATAGACTAGAGTAACGATCGGAAAGAAAACAAGAAATTCGAACGAATTGAATAGCATGGCCTCGGCGACCTGTTGACTTCATATTCATGCAGCAAAGCCGAAGCGTCCGGCGGGTCGCTTCGGCTTTGGTTCTCAGACTTTCAATCACAGATATTTAGGTGAGTCTGACATCCCATTTATACCAACAACGCTGCACCAGCGCTGAAAGGCAGGCGGCGCTTTCACCGATTTTTCGCACCGGGTCTATTTTTCTTTGGCTCCGTACCACCTCTTTTTATTTTTTAGCCAAGTCGCAAAAGCATCCATGGCGGGAACCGGATTTGTCACTCTATCAAAGGAGCTGCCATGAAAATCGTTCTTAAAATCGTGCTTGCGCTTTTGGTGTTGGCCATTCTGGGATTCTTTTTCGTGTTTCCCGGATACATGATGCGCAGCGTGAATGTCGTTCTGGATCGCGAACCGTATGTGCCTTCGCAGCGGGCCGTGGAACTACACAAAACCCTGTTCATCGCCGATTTGCACTGCGATGCCCTGCTGTGGAACCGTGACCTGCTGAAGCGCAGCAATGTCGGGCATGTGGATATTCCACGGCTCAGCGAGGGCAATGTGGCGCTGCAGGCGTTCACCATCGTGTCCAAGGTGCCGCCGGGCCTGAACATCGAGCGCAATGAGGCCAAACACGATCTCATCACCCTGCTGGTTATTGCTCAGCGCTGGCCGTTTTCCACCTGGGGCTCACTGAAAGCGCGCGCGGTGTATCAATCGCAAAAACTGCAGCGTTTCGCCGAGAAGTCGGAAAACACGTTTTTCGTCATTCGCTCGCGTAAGGATTTGCAGGACTACTTCGAGCGCCGCAAGACCGATCCGAAGATCACGGCCGGATTTCTCGGTGCCGAAGGAGCACAGGTGCTGGAAGGTGATATTGCCAATCTGGATGATCTGTTCAACGCCGGCATTCGCATGATGGCCCCGACGCACTTTTTCGACAACGAGGTTGCGGGATCGGCGCACGGCGTCAAAAAAGGCGGCCTCACCGATCTCGGCCGGGCCATGATCCGCGAAATGGAAAAGCGGCGCATGATCATCGATCTCGCGCACGCCTCCGCCAAAACCATCGACGATGTGCTGGCCATGGTCACCCGGCCGGTGGTGGTGTCGCATACGGGGGTCCGCGGCACCTGCGACAATACGCGCAATTTAAGCGACCAGCAAATTCGCGGGATCGCGGCCACCGGTGGGGTCATTGGTATTGGCTACTGGGAAACCGCGGTTTGCGGCAAAGATGCCAAAGCCATCGTCGCGGCCATGAAATACGTGGCCAATCTGGTGGGCGTGGAACACATCGCGCTTGGTTCGGATTTCGATGGAGGTGTCACCGAACCATTTGACACCACCGGTTTGATCGAGATCACCGATGAGCTGCTCAAGGCTGGTTTTTCGGAACAAGACATCCGGCTGATTATGGGGGAAAATGTGCTGCGGCTGTTGCTGGACACTCTGCCGTGATTATATATCCTCATCCAGCCGTGAGGCGCAGGATGCGTACGCCTTTTCCGGTACAATAAAAACCAGCAGGATATGGCTTCGTTTGTTTGAAGTCACCGAAAAACGAGGTTTGTTCTGTTGCGAGAAACGCCTGGCACCTGGGAGATGTCTGGTATTTTTGTCTGAATCACAGAACAATATTAAAGCTGTTAAACATTTTTTCCGTCTGCCGATATTAAAACCAGGTCTGCGCCGGTGTGATTGCACCGTTGCGATCCTATCCGGTCAAGCCGGGATCCTTCGGATTGTGAGACATCAGGGGCAGAATGGAATCGCATGCAAAGGCCGTACTGTTCACCCAAAGCAAAAGGAGACGGGAATATGCATGTTTCAGGAGCCAATGCCAGTGCCGCCCAGATCACCCGGTTATTGCAAAACCAACCGACCACGGATGAATTGAAAGCACAATCCAGGCAGCCGGCTGCCCGGGAACCAGAAAACGAGCTTCAGGCCCAAAGCCTGCCCAAAGAGGAAGGCAAAGGCATGAAGATCGACTTGCTGGCTTAGCGGTAGCCTATTGAGCGTTCTCAGCGCAGGCAAAGTGACAGGCATAACCAAAGATGGCCAGCCCCCACAAAAAAGGCCGGTTTTTTCAACCGGCCTTTTTTATTTCTGTTGAATCTCGAGTAAACGGCATTACCAAAGAGTCCACGGATTTCACAATGGTCCTCTCCCCCTGGAATGACAAAACGTTTCTATTTACGAACGCGCGAACAGCAGCGAGGCGTTGGTACCGCCGAAGCCAAAGGCGTTGCTGATGGCAAAATCCACGTTTGCCTTGCGCGGCTCGTTTGCCACATGGTTCAGCTCGCATTCAGGATCCACATCCTCGAGATTGATGGTCGGAGGCAGGGTTTGATGATACAGCGCCAGAACGGTGTAGGCCGCCTCCACCGATCCGGCCGCACCGAGAAGATGGCCGGTCATCGACTTGGTGGAGCTGACCGCTACCTGCTCCACGGCATCGCCAAACACGCGCCGGATGGCCGTGACCTCGGCCTTATCGCCCAGCTCGGTGGCCGTGGCGTGCGCATTGATGTAGCCCACGTCGGCGGGATTCACGCCCGCATGATCGATGGCCCGTTGCATGGCCAGCGCCGCACCAGCGCCATCGGGACAGGGCGCGGTGGGATGGTACGCATCCGACGAATAGCCCACGCCTTCGAGATAGCCATAAATGCGGACCTTGCGCGCACGGGCGGAGCTCTCACGTTCCAGAATCAGCACGCCGGCCCCCTCGCCCATCACAAAGCCGTCCCGGTCGCGGTCAAAGGGACGGCTGGCCTTTTTCGGCTCATCATTTCGGCGCGACAGCGCCCGTGCCGCCACGAATCCGGCCACACCCAGCGGCGTAATCGCCGACTCCGTGCCGCCAACGATCATCACATCGCACTCGCCGCGCTGCAAAGAATGGAATCCTTCACCGATGCTGTGCGCTCCCGTGGCGCAGGCCGAAACGATGGCATAATTGGGACCCATGGTTTTGTAGCGGATGGCCAGATAGCCCGAGGCCATGTTGGCCAGCAGCGCCGGCACAAAAAACGGCGAAATCTTGCGGTGCCCATGCACGTGCATGTTGATGGCGTTCTCTAAAAACGTTTCGATGCCGCCCATGCCGGAGCCGACCAGCACGCCGGTCCGGTCGTGCGGCAAATCATCCGGGCGTAATCCCGCATCGGCCAGGGCCATGTCGGCCGCAGCCACAGCAAACTGCAAAAACAAATCATACCGCCGAATTTCCTTGCGTTCCATGTACTGAGCGGGATCGAAATGTTTCACTTCAGCCGCAATTTGTGTTGGCAAGTCGTATTCCTCCGGCGAAAACCGCCGAATCCGGTCGATCCCCGCTTTCCCCTGCATCAAATTCTGCCAGTTTTCCTCCACCGATATCCCCAGAGGTGTTACCAGACCAATTCCTGTCACCGCGATACGTTCTTTTTTGGCGTTATGCGGCATAATTTGTCTTCCTCCACAAATTTATGAGCCTGTAGTTATGAGCCTGCTTACGTAGCTTTTCAGCCTGCCCTGCCATCTGGTATTTCGGACGGATCCGCAGAGAGCGATTCCGATATCTTCCACCATTCCACATGTCGCAGAAGGGCAAAAAGCCTGAATGGCGAGGCAAATACCGAATTGGTTGGCATGACCGAACAGCTACCCTTTTTGAATTCGGTTTGAAATAAAGGTTCCCACCTGATGCATGGGTACGTCATGAAGGTTTAAATATATAAAAAAATTTAAAATAATGAAACCAAATAAGGAAAGACGGCGTTTGCAACATCGTCGGTGAAGTGCTGAGGCGGTAAAATCCAATAACAGCCTTTGAGTGACAATCATCCATCCAGCGGAAAGGCCGCTTGTTTTATCTACTGCCAACTCGCGTGAAGAGTTTCCTTCTCATTTTCATGTGCACAACGTCAGAAAAAACGCCCGTTCCTCTATCGATTCGACATCGAGACCTCCCCCTCGAGAATAATTCTGGCCGCAAGATTGGACGATGAGTCACCGCTGAAAGCGGTTATAACAAATTGCAATACAGATTGAATCGCGACATCCCGTTGCTTCTCGCTTCTATGGTGGGGTTCGCTCCTCCTGACCGACTGACGAAAAACCGGCAAGCATGGCGATCCGTTTGATTTCATGATTTTATAAACGCAGGCGGAGATATAAAATTCCGAAATACATGAAATTTCCATCGCGCAAGCAGTTCTGCACAAAAGCAGATTTCCTCACGGCTCATCCACCACAGCGGCAGATAGTAACTATTCAATACAGATCGGAAGCCGTCAATTGAATCAGCGATGCAATGCCAATGAATATGCTGTTGATTGGAAAAGACCACGGATTTCACAGATTGGCAATGATTTTCGGAATCTACAAATGGTCGCATATCCGTGGCAGATTTGAAGCTGGCTGGTTGTTTTGGAGCATGGTTCGATCGGTTCGATACCCCTTAGACCTTCTCCCCGGTTTAATTGGGAAAGGAGGGAATGTCATTCCGACCGAAGCGAGGAAACTATCGACGAACCGATCGTAATTTTTTATACAAAAACGTTGTGAGTCCGCCGTATCGTTTCCGAACAACCTTTTTGATTCGCTCGAAGCAACACGCCACGATACGAAATCGGGACTTTTTCGGTTGGCTCTTCATGGTTGCACATCCATTCTGGTATATTGCATAAAGTCGTGCCGGTTACTTTAGCAATGGGCGCTTTTGCAGGATGTTTCTGTACTTTTCATTGAA
>JAUZRQ010000024.1 GCA_030950365.1 Candidatus Zhuqueibacterota bacterium
AGCGGGATGGTCTGAAGGCATTCGATGTTGCGGGCGTGAAGCAGGATGTCACCGGCGGGGTCGATGACCATGGAGTCGCCACTGTGGGCGAAGCCATTGCCGTCCTCGCCGATGCGGTTGACGCCGATCACGTAAGCCTGATTTTCGATGGCACGGGCCAAGAGCAGGGCCCGCCAGTGGGCCGAGCGCTTCGCCGGCCAGTTGGCAATGAATATGGCCACCTCGTAATGATTACCAAGATTGCGAATCCACACCGGGAAACGCAAGTCGTAGCAGACAAACGGACAGATCTTCCAACCATGTAATTCCACCACCAATTTTTCATGACCGGCGCTGTACACGTGCTGTTCGTTTGCCATGCGAAACAGGTGCCGCTTGTCGTACTTGCCGATACTACCATCCGGATGCGCCCAGATGAGACGATTGTAATACCGGCCATCTTCTTCAATAATCACGCTGCCGATGAGGTGAATGCCACGCCGCTGCGCCTGTTCACGCATCCAGGCCACGGTAGGGCCATGCATGGGCTCAGCCAGTCTGGCCGCATTCATGGTAAAACCGGTCGAAAACATTTCCGGCAGCACCACAAGGTCTGGCTCATCCAGTACGCGATCCAGCTTTTCCTGGAATCTGGCGAGATTGGCCTCGCGATCTTCCCATATAAGACTGGTTTGCACAATGGCAACTTTCAAATCTTGCATAGCGTCTCCGCAGCGCGTTCCAGAGTTTCATCGGTTTTGGCAAAACAAAATCGCAGGACTTTGTAATCGTTTTTTCGGTCATAAAAAACCGACGGTGGAATGGCGGCGATGCCGTGTTCGATGGTCAGTCGCCGGGCAAACTCCATGTCTGGTTCATCGCTGATTTCGCTGTAATCCAGCAATTGAAAGTACGTACCCCGGCACGGCACGATGCGGAACCGCGACTCCCGGAGCAGCTCCTGAAACCGATCGCGTTTTTGCTGGTAAAACGCCGGCAATTCCAGGTATTTTTCTTTTTTCGCTAAATAATCTGCATAAGCATATTGCACGGGTGTGTTGCTGCAAAACGTCACGAACTGGTGCACGCGCTGAAACTCCTGCATCAACTCGAGCGGGGCCACACAATATCCCAGTTTCCAACCGGTGGCGTGGTAGGTTTTACCAAACGAACTAACCACGAAACTCCGCTCCGCCAGGTCCGGATACCGGCACAGGCTTCGGTGGGGCTCACCGTCAAAAATGATGTGCTCATACACTTCATCGCTCAGCAGTACAATATCCGTGCCATGCACCAGACGGCGGAGCTGTTCGATATCCTCTTCGAGCAGCACCGCCCCGGTCGGATTATGCGGCGAATTGAGAATGATCAGCCGGGTGCGATCGGAAATAGCCTGAGCCACGGCATCCCAGGGAATGCGGTAATCCGGCGGCTGCATGGCAATGGACACCGGCTGGCCGCCACTGAGTCGAATGGCCGGAACATACGAGTCATACGCCGGTTCGAACACGATCACCTCATCGCCAGGATGCACCACCGCCGTAATGGCCTCGAACAGGGCCTCGGTCGCCCCCGAAGTAATGCATATCTCCGTATCGGGATCATACGTGGCGCCATACAGCGTTGCAATTTTCTCCACCAGACGTTCCCGGAGTGGCAGAATGCCCTGCATGGGCGCATACTGGTTCATGCCCTTGCGCATGTAATGGTGCACGTGATCGATCAACTCGGGGTCGCAATCGAAATCCGGGAAGCCCTGCGACAGATTGATGGCGCCGTGTTCGTTTGCCAGACGGGTCATCACGGCAAAAATGGTGGTGCCCACATCGGGGAGTTTGGACGGAATATGCATAATAGCGGCCTCGTTTTCATCGTTTAAAAACCAGATTATCAGTCACATCCAATGCTGAACCACAATCATTCGCTTCGCCGGGTCAGGAGTTTGACCCATTGTCCCTTTTTAACGCGATCGTTCAATTCCAGGCCATTCAAGATGGCCAGCTCTTCGTAGCGATCCCGGGGCATGCGGTAGCGCGTGAAGACCTGCTGCAGCGTGCCCGGCCGCGCCAACCGGCGGATTTGCACCCGCCAGGGCTTTTTCTTCAGCGCCGCCATGTTGCGCAACCGGTCAAATCCGCGCGCCACGTGATCAAAGACCGGTCGGTATTTCAGCATTTGATCCGGAGTGGTAAATCCATGAAACACAAACACGGTCTGCCCTTTCCGGATGAAATGCGACCGCACCTCCAGTGTATCGCCGCGGTTGCTCACCCGGGAATGCAGGCGCACGGCCGGCAGGCCGTGAATGCGCAATGCGCGCTGTTCAAGGACCGTGGCTTTGCTATTAGCAATGAACTGCTGCGCGGCCTCCTCCGGCGTGGCGGCTTTCGCCAGGGTCAACTGAATGGCGGCGGCCTGACGCGGATCGCTCATCTGTACGCTGGCGGGCGTGTTTTTTACCTGCCAGCGATCCGGCACCGGAAATTGAAACCGCATCTGCGGATGGTAAAATATGCCCGATTCCACAAAACCCTGGCGCGGATCTTTGCCGTACACGATTCCGTCGATGCGGCGCAAATAATCGATTCGCCGCAGGTTTTTCGGTTGAAACTCGATTTTTTGCTGCCATTCCCGAGTCAATTCATGAATGCGCGCCTCGCGATCGCGAGGATTGGGATGAGTGGACAAAAAGGTTGGAATGCTGCCGCCGCTTTTTTCAGACAGCCGGGCGATGGTCTTGAAGAAATTGGCCATTTCGTGGGCATTGTATCCCAATCGCGTGGCATACTCCACGCCAAGCCGGTCGGATTCCGATTCCTGATCGCGGCTGAATTTCAGGAAAAGCAGCCCGATACCGACTTGGGCGAACTTGCTGAATTTGCGAAACTCGGGCGACAGCGCCGCGCCGATGCCGATGGCCAGACCGGCCAGTTGCGCCCGGGAAAGCTGCTCCGCGCCGTGCCGCGCAACGATGTGTCCCACCTCATGCCCCATCACGCCGGCAAGCTCGGCTTCGGAATTGAAATGCGCCAGGATGCCACGGGTGAAGTACACCCAGCCCCCCGGGAGCGCAAACGCATTGACCACCGGACTATCGACCACCCGAAAGGTGTATTTCAAATTGGGACGGTGCGAGACTCGTGCAATGGCCTGGCCGATTTCATCCACATAGGCCACAAGGCGAGGATCATCATACACGCCGAATTCAGCCAGAATCTGTGGATCGGCCTCACGGCCAAGGGCGATCTCATCGGCCTCGGTGATCAGGGTAAAGGTGCGCTTACCGGTAACATAATCGCGCGCACAATGCAACGTAAATAGCAGCGACAGCATGACCACAAACGGAACCAGCCCACGTCGCATCCATCTGGCGGCATTCCTCATGGCTCATCCCCTTTCGTCCTGCTGAAATGCTTTCGTATGTTGCAGAATCAACTGCTTCAGTTCTTCCACCGACCGGCAGGCGTTGATCGCATCGGCACCGATGCACAAGTGCAGCTGACCGTTCTGACGCCAATAAATCGCCGGCAGCCGATCGTTTCGCTCGCCATACTGTCTTCGCCACTCCTTCCGATGCAAAAATTCCAGCGGTAAGTCCAGTTCGCTGATGAACGTCTTCCATTCGTTGCGCATCCCAGCGGCCGAATGCGTGAGCGCGCACAGGTTGCACGAATAGGTCTTTGGCGAAAACAACTTGTGCGCCAGGTCGGTCAACTGGTTGAACAGCCCGCCATCGGCATTATATACAAATACGAGAGTAGGCTTTGAAGGATTCATGATTTACGATGCCCGATCCATTGCCATGAACAGATTGTTTAGCGACTCGGCCAGGGTCGGATGGGCAAAAATCCCATCTTTGATGGCCGTATAGCTCAGCCCCCCCATCATGGCCATCTGCACCACGGTCATGATTTCACCGCCGTTCAGGCCCAGAATCGCCGCGCCCAGAATCCGATTGCTCGATGCGTCCACCACGGCTTTCATGAAGCCACGGGTCTCATCCGCTTCGATGGCCCGGGCCACATGCGCCATGGGCAGTTTGGCAACGCGAAATTTGATGCCTGCGCGCCGCACTTCGTTTTCGCTCATGCCGATGCGGCCGAGCTCGGGATCAATGAATACGGTGTACGGGACCATCCGGCCCACTGTGGTAGCCTGCCCATCCTGCAGCAAATTTCTGCGCAGAATGCGGAAATCGTCATATGAAATATGCGTGAATGCCGGCCCGCCTTTCACGTCGCCCAGAGCGAAGATGTGCGGCACGCTCGTTTGCAGCCGCTCATTAACGCGGATGAATCCACGCTCGTCTGTATCAACGCCGGCCGCCGCCAGATTCAGGCGGTCACTATTCGGTGTTCGCCCGGCGGCCAGCAGCAGATGCGATCCGGTGATCTCGTTTTCGCCCTGTGGCGTTTGGATTTGCAGATGAATGTGGCCGCCACCCTTGCGAACCACCACCGCCTGGCTGTTGAGATGCACCGTGATGCCGTCTTCTTCAAAAATCTGCAGAATTGCCTCCGCCACGTCCTCATCTTCCCGGCTCAGAAGCTGTGCCGCGCGCTGGACAATCGTAACCCGGCTGCCGAACCGGCGAAACATCTGTCCGAATTCCAGACCAATGTATCCGCCGCCGACCACGATCAAATGATCGGGAACCTCGTCCAGCTCCATGATACTCCGGTTGGTCAAATAATCGACCGCTTCCAGCCCCTCGATTTCGGGAATGGCCGGCCGGGTGCCCGTATTGAGCATGATCGTATCGGCGGTCAACCGCCGGATCTGACCGTCTTCGGTCTCCACCTCGATGGTATGCGCATCCACAAACCGGCCCTCGCCCGCGATCAAATCCACACCTTCGGTGGCTTCTATAGCGCGCTGGCTTCCGCTGCGAAAGCGTTCGACAATGCTTCACTTGCGCTTACGGATGGTTTTGAAATCGATTTCGACATCGCCCACGCGCACGCCGTATTCCGCCGCCCGTCGGGCCAGATAGGCCACCCGCGCACTGGCCACCATGGTTTTCGTCGGCGTGCAGCCTTCGTTGATGCATGAACCGCCGACATGCCGGCTTTCTACCAGCGCCACCGTCCATCCGGCTCGCGCCAGCGTGGTTGACAGCGGTCCGCCAGCCTGTCCGGCGCCGATGATCACGGCCCGATAATGTTGTTCTTTCATTTCATGGTGCTTTCATGTTAAAATTCGAAAATGGTTATAGTCGAATCGGCGGCGGACGTCCGATGCTTGATGATTGGCAACGAAAAGCGCTTTCCGTTTGCTTTCATTGATTCATCAAAGACAGACAAACCATCTCATCATGCGCTGCCATTCCCCGCAGCTCACACTGGCAAAAAGAAAAAGGCAATTGCGATGATCAGGAACATACCGAGGAGTTGCGCGCCCTCCATCCAGTTGGATTCGCCGTCCCGCGAAATCATGGCCGCGATGGCCGTGGCCGCGCCCAGGGCAGCCAGTTCAAACGGATGAAACACCAGGTCCATCGGCCGCGGCCCGATGAACAAACTCAAAAATACCAGCAGCGGCGCCACGAAGAGCGCGATCTGCATCGAGGAGCCCAGCGAAATGGACATGCTTAAATCCATTTTGTTTTTGCGAGCCACGGTAATGGCCACCACATGCTCCGCTGCATTGCCCACCAGCGGAATGATGATGATACCAATAAAGAACTCCGACAG
>JAUZRQ010000025.1 GCA_030950365.1 Candidatus Zhuqueibacterota bacterium
GACTGACGGCCAGAAAGCCGCCCAGCATGGTGTAGATCAGCACGATGCCGGCCGTGAGCAGAATCCCGGATGTCTGGCTCAGGTGGAAACTGGCGGAAAAGGCTTTACCGCCGCCGACGAATTGCGCGGCGACATAGCTGACCATGAAAATGAGAATGATACCGGTGAGCAAGATACGCAACCGGCCGTCACGATCCTCGAACCGCTCGGCGAAAAAATCGGGCAGGGTCACACAATCATAGGCTTCGCTGAACCGGCGCAGGCGGCGGGCATAAAAAAGGAACAGATACAGCTCGACGGTGATATAGCCAACCACAGCCCAGACCGCAGAAGCGCCCATTTTGTAGGCCATGCCGGTCACGCCCAACAGCAGCCAGGCGCTGCGCCCGGAAACCACGGCCGAGAGCGCCACTACAAACCGGTGCATTTTGCGGCCGCCCACAAAAAATTCGCGGATGCCGGCGGAAGAAAATCGTGCGGCATAGATGCCAATGGCAATGACAAAAATCAGATAGCCGATGAAAGCGGCCAGTGCATAGATATCTGCAGCAATATGGACCGTTTGTGACTCTTGCATCAGGCGTTCTCCTCTCGCGTGAATCGAGCCAGAATCAGCGCCAGGCCAATGATCGCCGCCGGCAAAATGAACATGACGAGATAAAAGTGAAACATGTCCAGCTCCGTGCCATGGTTCCCATCAATATTGAAACAGCCCTTGCAAAATTAGGAGGATTTTGCACCAATCTCAATGCAAATCGTACGATTGGGATGAAGACTTTGTTTGGTGCGATCAAAGCAGGGAAGCACTTTCATAGACGGTGGCAAACATGATCACATTTTCATCCCCGACGTACCAAGGAGGGGTTTCCGGAACTCGCGATGCTGACAAGCTGCATGTGCAGGAAACGAAATCCTGCCAACATTTTCGTTGACAATCAAAGCGAATTTCTGTATATTTGTCGCTGTCTGTCGAAAAGGAACTATGGCTAAGATCAAAGTCAAAAGCGCTCGAAGAGCGCGATTCGGCGCGGGCTCCCTGCCCTTTACGCGGAAAAACTATATTATTTTCGGCATTGGCGTTTTGATGATCATTGTAGGCTATTTTTTTCTGGCGCAGGGACCTGCGGATAGCTTTCTGTCGCTGAGCGTGGCCCCGGTGTTTCTGGTGGTGGGCTACTGCATCATCATCCCGATTGCGATCTTGTATCGCGATCGCGGTAAAGAGACGGAAGCCAGAACGGGCGATTAGCTCAGTTGGTTTAGAGCGCTTGCCTTACAAGCAAGAGGTCAGTGGTTCGAATCCACTATCGCCCATCCGATTTTTAGAAAAGAAGGTTGCTCTTTTTGGATAGATTGGCTATATTGAGTTTTGCTGGGGCCGTGGTGTAGTCCGGTTAACACGCCGGCCTGTCAAGCCGGAGATCGCGGGTTCAAGTCCCGTCGGCCCCGCCTGAAAGCAGCTTTGCGTGATGTGAAGCTGCTTTTTTTATTTGGAGGGTTCGTGTCTCGCAAACATGGAAAGATGAAAGACGGAGCCTAACATGCCTGTATGGTTGATGTGGATGGTGCCATTGATGCTGACCCTGCAGCCTGCCGGTAAAACCTGGCCGGTAGAAGCTGAGCAGATGGTACCTATACAAATTGAAATCGTAGCAGACAGCGTTAATGTGATTCGCGCCAGTGTCACCGTAAAGCCCGGTACTCCGGCGCGGGAGCTGATGAACCGGCTGTTTCAGATGAAATACGCCGACTGGCGCCAATCGTTTGTCACCGGCATCGCGGGATTTGAGGCGAGTAAACGCAAACGGCAATACTGGGCGCTGAGCATTGATGGCGAGTACGCAAAAGTAGGCATTGCAGCGATAAAAATTACCGAGCCGATGCGTATCCGGTGGATTCTAAAAACCTATTGAGGTTACGGTACCCAAAATTAAGTTCATAGGCGGTTGAACCGACTAACGCTCGTAATACATTGTCCGGATGCGTTTTAAGGCGCTTTCTCTATCTAATCGTCGCTGGTCGTATAGCTCCAGATCGGACTTTTTGATTTGCATGACCATGCGCTTCGGGATGCCTTCGTAATGCTTGCGCATCTTGACCGATACCATCAACCACTGGTTCTTCTTTAAGATGCGGAGCGTCCGGCCATAATCCAATACATACTGCCGAAGCCGGTCTTCAAAGTTTTGGAAGGCCTTCACGCGGTCCGCCTGAAGCGCTGAATCTGATACCGAAGAATACACCCAGATGTCCTTTGGTGGAATGGGCGAAGGCACTTGCGGTTTTTCTTCAAGTTTGACTTGCTCACCGCGCGCTCGGGCTTCCTGCCATTTTTTTAACCACAATCGGTATAGTTCAATTTGTTTTCTATATTGTTCCAGATGTTTTGTGTATTCTTGAAGAGATTGTTGATATTTTTGTTGATTGACGAGTACGTCATATTGACGATTGCCGGTGAACATGGCATCAAACAAATACAGGGCACCGAATTCTGGCAAGTAAAAATAGTTGACCCGGCCGTAAATGCGAAAGGTCTGATCTTCGTAACCACCCAGTGCGGTTTCAAGCACATTGGCAAAAATCCGCAATTCCGGGTGGTTCTGAATATCGGGAGCTAAGTCCACGATCCGCACGCGGTTGCGGAATTTTCGTTCTGAAAGCTTGCCTGATCGATAAAGGCTGATATCCTTGCGCCGCACCAACAAAGCAATCCCCCGCCCGCTTTTTGTTTTGCGCATCGAGAAAAACATGCTTTCAACCGTGCCGTAGATCCTCGGGGAAATAATGACCACCACGTGTTCTTCCGCTGGCAGTTCGCGGAGGGCATCAGCATAAAGTCCGAGAAATTCCATCACGGGATCGAGAATGGCGTTCAATTGCGGCCGGGATTTTTCGGGCTTTCCCGTAGGCCGTTCAGGGCTGGTTTGAAGAATAATCTTTCCCGACTTTTTCTCCACTTCAATGGCTACGATGGGGGGCAAGTTTTGAACCGAGACCTGGAAAACGGCACCGAGTCCGGGCAAGTAGCTGCCGCGGGTTTGGATGCGCTGAAAGTCGGCTTCTCCGGTTGCTTCCAGCAATTTGTCCAGAATGCCTTCCATGATATCGAGGTCGCGCTCCATACGCGTGAGATCGATGGACTTGCCACGAGTTTGCGCCGGCGAAGATGCCGGAACAGCAAAAAGAATAAGCAATGCAGCAAGGAAAAGCCTGCGTGCCAATATTGTGTATTTCATCGATGGCCTCCGTGAATTAACGTCCCTGATAGCTGATATGCCGCACCAGCTGCTGCAACATCTGACTGGTCTCCCCGAACTGAATGTTGGTCGCCCGGTGGATCTCTTCAAGCTCCTGGCCGATGAGCAGCAGATCGGCTTCACGCTGGCGCTCCAGCCGCTCGATATCCCGCGCAAAAGCGGTGAGCATGCGATCGATTTTTTCGTCCTGCTCGGCGCGTTCGGCGGCGTGGAGTTGCGCAATGAAATCCATGGTTTCGCTGCGCAATTGCGCCAGCAGCGCCTGTTGCATTTCCGGAGTGAGCTCTGGTGCCGGTGGGCGCAGCAAATGCATCCTGACCTCGAAGCGGCCCGCATCGTACGTCACGCGCAGATTGGCAAGCGAGGCGAGCACGATAAAGGCAACCATCGCGGCCGCCAGTCCCAGAGCCGCCCGGGCCCATCGCGGCCGCGGCAATAGCTCGCGGGCGTCACGCCACCATTGCGCCAGGCTGCGTCGAGGCGGTGCCGAAAACACCATCTGCCATTCCGGCTTGGCTTGTGGGAGCTGCTGCAGGAGCGCCCGTGCTTCCTGCAAGCCCGCCAGTTCATTTCGGCACCCGGCACAGGTCTGTAAATGCGCCTCCAGCGCCTGACGAGCCGTGGGGTCGATTTCGTTGTAAAGCAAATCCATGAATTGGGAGCGAGCTGTATCACAGGTCATCGTGAATCGCCTCCCTGTCGATGTTCCATTGGTTCAAAATTTTGCGAAGCGCATTCAGGCCGTAATACATTCTCGACTTGGCCGTGTTCACCGAAATGCCCAGCAACTCCGCAATTTCCGTGAATTTCATTCCCTGCAGTTCTTTTAGAATGACCACTGTGCGTTGCTCCTCGGGAATGCGCTCCAGCGCTTTTTGTAAGATTTGTTGAAGCTCCGTTTGTTGCAAAGCTTTTTCCGCCGATGGATCCGTAAAATCATCCATCAGCGAGGCTTCCAATCTATCCTTGTGATTGCTCTGGTCAATGTCCAGTGAAATGTTGACATGCTTGCGGCGGCGCTTGTTTTCGTCGCGGCAAAGGTTTAGAGCGATCTGGTGCAGCCAGGTGCTGAATTTCTGCGGATCTTTAAGGCTGCCGAGTTTTTTATAAGCTTTGATGAAGGTCTTCTGCGTCACATCGCGGGCGTCTTCGGCGTTGCCCAGAAATCGCAGGGCAAAATTGTAAATGGGTCTTTGCCACCGCCAGACCAGGGTGTTGAAGGCATGCAGATTGCCTGACAGAAATTGTTCAATTAACTGATCGTCGGTCATGGAATCGGTCGCCTTCGTGGAGTTATGGAATCCGCTGCGGTTTCAATGATTAGACGCCAGACAAATAAAGAAAGTTTTATATTGAATAAAAACGAATGCGCTAAATTCTTTTTCAGATGAAATTTGGGCTGGAAAACTTGAAGAATGAGGCCAAATAGTTAAAAAATGGATAAAATCTGAATGGTACTATGCAGCTTTTACAGCTATTTGACGTTCTGGCTTTTAGCGGCGAGCGAAGGGGTGCCTCTGAAACGCCAGAATCTTATTTTCGGGTCCTTTGATGGAATGATAAATAAGTATGGAGATTGCCGGAGTGGATGAATCGGGACATTTGAATAAATTTATGAAAAACATAATTGATACAAGCCGAATTCGAAAATTCTTTATCTGCAGCTTAATTCACAGCACACTACATTTACTGCAATTTTTTCAACTTTAAAGATGTAGCTGCTCAGTCTCCTACCCGTCATCGCGAGGATCCGCCAGCTGGCGGAGACGACGCGATCTCATTGTTCTATTTGCAAAGAGATCGCCGTCCGCCAGCAATCGGACAGGCGCGCCCACCTTGCGGCTGCTGCTCGCGATGACCGGCAAGATTTCATCAAACGGGAATAACTGAATAGTTACTTAAAGATTCAGATAGGTCCAATATTTTGTTCACGATAAAGGAAATCTGAAATGTTGAATCAATCCAGCGTGCAGAACGAGCTTGTCCAGCATATTAACTAAAAAGGTAATTTAATCAGCATTTTCTTCCATCGGATTAGCTTGTTGGGAAATATTGTATATCATATCTAAAACGGACTTTACCTCATCATCTATTTCATGTGGCAATATATAATCTGCAAGAATGTGGTAATTCGTTTTTGGCATTAAATTTGGCAAACTTTGTTTACGAAAAAAAATTTCAAAGAGACGATCTAAGAATTCATCCGTTACTTTCAGATCACCACTCCAGGGGGAAGGTTTTCCCAATGTTTGCAAGGCATTTTCGATTTCATTAATAATGCTATTCAATAAATCTACGGATTGTTTTGAAAATAGTGGGCCACTTTTCTGTTCTATTTTAGATTCAGCCCAACGTAATAGAACGTCTTTTGTGCATAGATAATTTTCAATTTCTTTTTTGGACCACATATATTGTACTAAATTAGGATCGGATGGTAATTGTCTATCTAATCTGTCAAAAATGGCAATACCGACTAGATCAGGCTTGGCCTCACGCAGACCGTAGAAATGCTCCTGAGCTTTACGTGGTTGATTGCCAATATAGTAAACAAAAGGTCTTTCAAGGATGCTTGTTGCAGCATGATTCAACTTTTTAGCAAAGGCGCGTAAGATCGCTAAATCTGTCGAACCTTCTAAATATAGAACCCATCCCGTTTGTTCGGCCTGAATGAACTGATCAAAACCAATGTCTTTTAATGCTTTTAAAAGCTGGCTGCCTCGATCATCAATCCGATGCGGTTTCCCTACAAAGGCAATGACAATATCTCGATCGGCGGCTTCATTTAATAGAACTTCAGAATGACTTGCGGCTATTATTTGGCTTTTATATTCTTCCGCAGTTTCGGATAAAATTTGATATATTTGCCTTTGTCTT
Source organism: Candidatus Zhuqueibacterota bacterium (assembly GCA_030950365.1). Classification (GTDB taxonomy): domain Bacteria; phylum Zhuqueibacterota; class Zhuqueibacteria; order Zhuqueibacterales; family Geothermadaptataceae; genus Hydrothermovivens. The sequence continues at coordinate 6,132 of JAUZRQ010000025.1, forward strand.
AAGAATTCAAGATGGGCATCCGGTTCATCCAATAAAATAATGCTTTTAGGATGAAGCATCATATACGCAAGAAGCAAAAGCGTTTGGTGAAGTCCTCTTCCTGCCGACGTTAAGTCAAGCTTAATATTGTTTTCTGTATAAGAAAGAGAAAGCTCGCCTCTCTCGATTATATATTCAGGATCATGAAGTTCTACGCCAAATAATTCTTTAATTATATTTTTCAATTTAGTCCATTTTGCCTTGCCATTTTCGCTTTCATAAATAAGGTAACATAAGTTGCGCAAGATTTCAGCGGTTCTACCTTCCCCCAAACGAACATTGATTGCTCCAGGATCGAGTCGAGTTTCTGCAGAAGTCAAGCCAGACATAGGAGGCAAAAAAGCAATGCGAATATCTTTTACTTGTTCTGGTATTTCAATAGCATTGTTGCTATTCGAATTTTGGCCATTGGATCGAACGGGTCGGCAGTACAGGGATTCTTCGTTGGCATAGTCAAATTTCAAATTGCATTGCCAAATCTTTCCATCAGAAATGCCTTCTACTCCAATTTCAATGCGAATGTTTTTGGTAACATGTTTTTCTCCGGCTTTCTCTGCAAAACGCACTTTTAAATTACGCCATAATAAATTTGCACTGGGAACCGGTATAGCCAGAATATCTCTTCGGTTGATTGTTACTCCAGGTCTTTTTTGAGGAATTCGGCCAGTTCCTCGCTTTTCAATCCAGCGACGGATGCCTATTTCCCACAAGCTTAATGCTTGTAATGCGGAGGTTTTTCCAGAGTTATTGGGTCCAATAAAAACCACACGATCGCCTAATTCAATTTCAACATTACGAAAGCATTTAAAATTCTTAATGAAAAGTTTAGTAATCATCGTTTACCCGCAATTGATATTTCTCAAATCACATGCCCGCCGTCCACCATATAAACGGCGCCGGTGCAATACGCAGAGGCCTCCGACGCCAGGAACAGCGCCAGGCCGACGACATCTTCCGGCAGGCCGATGCGCTTGATAGGCTGTTGGGCCAGCACCCTATTTTTGATTTTTTCGTTCTGCCACAGCGCCGTGGAAAATTTGGTTTTGATCAATCCCGGGCAAATGGCGTTGACGCGAATGCGGTCGTCGCCCCATTCTTTGGCCATCACTTTGGTGAGGCTGATGAGCGCCGCCTTGCTGACGCTGTAGATGCCGAGCCCGGGCTCCGGCGAAATGCCGCCGATGCTGCTGATGTTGATGACCGAGCCGCCGCCGCGCTCCTTCATGATCGGATGCACGCGCTTGCCGAGCTCGAACGGTCCTTTGAGGTTGACCTGCATGATCTTGTCGAACACCGCTTCGTCGGTGTCCAGGATGGGGCCGAACACGGGGTTGATGGCGGCATTGTTCACTAAAATATCGATGCCGCCGTATGTATCGAGCGTCTGTTGCACCAACCGGTCGAGATCCTCCATTTGCCCGACGTGCGCGGCGATGCCCACCGCGTCGAGGCCCCGGGCGCGCAGATCCGCCGCCGCCGCATCCACGGCGTCTTGCTTGCGGCTGCTGATGACCACCCGGGCGCCGGCCTCGGCATAGGCGCGCGCGATGGCCTCGCCGATGCCCTTGCTCGCGCCGGTGATAACGGCAACTTTATCTTTCAGCGAGAAGGCGTCGAGTACGCTCATGTATTGGCTCCTCGAGATGGCAGTTCATTCAGGGATTACGATTGTGTAACTATTCAGCATGTGAGATTATTTGTCATTTTGGCTTTCAGCGACAACCGCAAGGGAGACGTTGAAATGCTGGGGTCTTATGTCCTGTTGTTCCAGAGAAAGAGATTCCGGCATTTTTCGCCATTCCCGTGAAATGAGAATGGCGAAAACCCCAGAATACCATTTCTGGCGGCAGCGCAAGCGCGTCAAACTGAATCAAAAATCGTACGGATACGCCTCCGCTTTCAGCACGGCATCGGCGATTTCCCGGCGCAGTGCCACCGTGTTGAACGGGACATGCGCCGTCAGCCGGTCGATCACTGGGAAGACCTGTTTGGCCTGGTCGCCGCTCAAGAACCGCGCGGCAGCCTCATGTGCCCAGCGGTTAATGCGCGCCATCGCCTCTTCCACATATACCTGCACCATGGCCTCATGCACCGGCGTGGCCACGCCCTTGTTCTTCAGCCGCATGGTGCGCAGCCAGGCCGAATCGGCCGCGTACGTGGCCATGACCATGTCGGCGATGCGCGCAGCGACTTCCTGTTCCTGACGCAGATTTTCGCCCAGCGCCTGCGCGGCGCCGCCCAGCAGCAACAGCGTTAGCGTTTTGGCATTATCAATCAACTGCCGCGCCAGATCCATGCCACTGCCGGAGGCCGGGGCCGCATCGCCGAGGCGGCTGTACACCTTCTCCGCTTCGGCCAGCAACGGCAAATGGCCGCGCAGCGAGCGTTTCAGCAGCATGTCAGGAATGATCAGCCGGTTGATTTCGTTGGTGCCTTCGTAAATGCGGTTGATGCGGCTGTCGCGGTAAATGCGCTCGATTTCGTAATCCTGCGAATAGCCATAGCCGCCGTGAATCTGCAGCCCCTCGTCGGCGGCATAGTCGAGCACCTCGCTGCCCATGACCTTGATGATAGAACATTCCACCGCGTATTCTTCGATGCATTGGAGCTGATGCTGCGGGTCTTTGTTGTCGCCGACGGCCGCGTCGATCAGCCCGGCGGTGCGATACACGGCCGATTCCACAGCATACGTGCGCAGGGTCATTTCGGCCAGCTTCTCCTGAATCAGGCCGAACGAGGCGATGGGCACGCCGAACTGGACGCGCTCCTTGGCGTATTTCGACGCGATGCTGATAATCTGCTTCGTGCCGCCCACGCAACCGGCGCCGAGTTTAAACCGTCCGGTGTTCAAAATATTGAAAGCAATTTTCGCGCCCTGTCCCACTTCGCCGAGCAGGTTTTCGCGCGGCACTTTCACATTTTCGAAAATGACCTGCCGGGTTGAGGACGATTTGATGCCCATTTTCTTCTCTTCATGGCCGGTGGAAAGGCCTTCGAAGGTGCGTTCCACCAGAAAGGCGCTGAATTTTTTGCGGTCGCCGTCCACTTTGGCAAACACGGTGAACAAATCCGCAAAGCCGGCGTTGGTGATCCACATTTTGGTACCGTTAAGAATCCAGTGTTGGCCATCTTCGGATAGCACGGCCTGGGTGCGTCCGCCCAGTGCGTCGGAGCCGGCCTGCGGTTCGGTGAGCGCATACGCGCCGATAATTTCGGCCGTGGCCAGCCGTGGCAGATATTTCTTCTTCTGTTCCTCATTGCCAAAGTACACCGTGGGCAGGGTGCCGATAGTGTGATGCGCCGAAATGGTGGTATTGAAGCCGCCAGCGCCGGCCAGCTTTTCGGCCACCACCATGGATGCGAGTTTGGGCAGGTTCGCGCCGCCGTATTCCTCCGGAATTTCCAGCGCGTGAAGCCCCAGTTCACCCGCCTTGCGCAGCAGCGATTCGCTCAGGCCCGGCTCCAGCTTCTCCAGCCGGTCCATGACCGGCACGACTTCGTTTTGAATAAATTCGACAGTGGTCTGGGCAATCATGCGAATCTCGTCGTTGAAATCTTCCGGCACCAGCACCCCATCAGGTTCGTTCGCCCTGGCCAGGAATTCCCCTCCTTTGAGGACGGTCGTATCTGCGCTCATGGCCTTGTCTCCTTTCATGAAAAATGACCGGGATACCCTGTTCCCAGATTGACTCATTGCGGTGATTTCTGATAACGCCAGACGCCGTTTTCCGACAGCGCCAGTTCGCCCATCTGCACCAGATGCTCGAGGTGGGCGCGCGTCTCGGCGATGGCAAACCGCATTTCGTGAAAACTCAGCGACGGAAAGTCGAAAATTTGGGCGGCGACGTCATACACCGAGGCGGTATGCTGAACCGCATCAAACATGTGCGCCAGACGCTCGTCGTGGTGTTGCTGCAGTTCCTGCAACCGCCCCTGCCAGTCAGTAATGACCGGGCCGTGCCCCGGCAGCGCCTGTTGCACCGGCAGCGATTGCAACGCTTTCAGCGAGTCGATGTAGCGGCCCAGGGGATTGGCCGCCGTGGTGGGCCACTGACTGATGTTGGGTGTGATGTGCTGCAACACGTGGTCGCCGCACAGCATCAATCCGGCGGATACATCCCAGAACACCAGATGGCCGTCGCTATGGCCGGGCGTGTGGATGATGCGAAACCGGTAATCGCCGGCAGCGAGGGTGTCTCCGGGCTGCATAAAATGGAAGCGGTCCGGAGGCGGTTGCAGCAGTGCATGCAATTTCTTGATATCTTCGGTCAGGGTCTGGGCCAGATCCTGTGGCATGCCGCAGCGAAGAAAATAGTCAATCAAAACGTGCAACTGCCGGCCATGCGATTGAAAGATGATCCGCGCCTGCTCGCCGTCAATTTCGGAGATGTACACCGGCGGCGCCGGATGGCCCTGTTGCCGGCACCAGGCCTGCAGCCAGCCGGACAGCCCGTAGTGGTCGGGGTGGTAATGCGTCAGAATAATGCGGCGAAGATCCTGTGGACCGATTTTGAGCTCAGCAAAAGCGGCCAGCCAGGTTTTCGGCCCATCGGGAATGTGCAGCCCGGTATCGACGATGGTCCAGCCCTCTGGCTCGCGGATTAAATAGCAATTGACGATTCGCAGTGCAAACGGCAACGGCAACTGCACTTGATATATCGAAGGAGCAATTTGTTGCAATGGTTTCATCGGCTGTAAACCCGAGAGTCCTTTCTTGGTTGTGATTGTTCTGGCGAGGTGGATTGGCCTGTGTGATGCAATAAAAAAAAATTATTTCCAATATACTCCATTGCCGATATTCAGTCAAGTGAAATTGCTGGGTGTGGTGCACTGGTTTTGTTGGAACCCGCCTTATCAGCGATATACAAAACCAATCGTGTGCTTTCCCGCCATTGGCATCAGGCAAAATTTCCATTCTGAACATCCACCGGCAGATATAGTGACCTGGAGGATGCCGGAAAATTGAGTTGATTCTATGGGTTATTTTCAGTAATTTCGATATCAAATGATGAGCAAGCTACGGCAAATCAAGCACCTGTTCGAATATGCTGGCGTGCTGTTTCTGGCGTGTCTGGCGACGTGGCTGCCTTTCCCGGTCCTCCAGAAAATCGGGCGCGGCCTGGGCTGGTTTGCCTTTCATGTCGTGCGTATCCGGCGCGGCGTGACGATGGATAATCTCCAACGCGCTTTTCCAGAAAAGTCGCCGATGGAAATCGTCCGGCTGGCCGAATCGACCTACCGGCAATTCGGCATGATGATGCTGGAAACCCTGCGGCTGCTGACCATCGAGCCGGAAGAGGTGCAGCGGTTGATCGAAGTGGAAACGTACCGCGCGCTGGATGACGCCCGGGCCGCCGGTCGCGGCGCCATTTTGCTCACCGGCCACATGGGCAACTGGGAGTACCTCGGCGCCTGGGTGGCGATCAACGGCTATTCCACCGCGTTCATGTTTCAGGAACAGGCCAATCCGTACGTGAACCGGCTGATCCGGCAGTATCGCGAGCGCATGGGCATGGACGTGGTGCCGCGCGGCATGGCGCTGCGCAGTTACATGAAGGCGCTGCGGGAAGGCAGGTTCGTGGCCGCTGTGGCCGACCAGGATGCCGGCAAAAACGGCGTGATGGTCTCGTTCATGGGAAAGCTTGCCTCCACGGCCACCGGGCCGGCACGGTTCGCGCTCAAAACCGGCGCGCCTATCATTTTTGCCATTTCGTACCGCGATCCATCCGGCCGGTTGAAAGGCCGGTTTGAACCGCTGGACGTTCAAATCCAGGCCGGCGAGGATAGCGAGGCCATTCGACAAATCATGGAAGCCTATAATCGGCAAATGGAAACATGGATTCGAACCTATCCGGATCAATGGTTCTGGATGCATCGACGATGGAAAACGCAGCCCGAAAGCAACCGTCAGTCGCAATCCGCGACGGCGATGTCCGTAACATCCTGATTGTGCAAACGGCGTTCATCGGCGATGTCATCCTTGCCGAACCGCTGATTGCCAATACCCGGTTGCAGTTCCCCGAGTCCAATGTGGATGTGCTGGTCATTCCGGCCACTGCGAATCTGCTGCAGGCGCATCCGGATATCCGCCAGCTGATTGTGTACGATAAGCGGGGACGCGATCGCGGCCTGCGGGCGCTCATTCGGCTGATTCGTACTTTGCGGGCGGCGCGTTACGATCTGGCATTGGTGCCGCACCGTAGTTTGCGCAGCGCGTTTCTGGTTTTTGCCGCCGGCATTGCAACGCGTGTTGGTTTTGAAACCAGCGCCGGACGGTGGCTGTTCAATGTCCGGGTGCCGTACCGCGAAACGCATGAAGTCTGCCGCAATCTGGAATTGCTGGCGCCGTTTGGCGCCAGGCCGGTGTATCAGATGCCGCGTGTGCATTGCGCCGAAACGGATGTCGAAAACGCGGAAGCGGCCATCGGGCCAACCGGGCGGCCGCGCGTGGCCATAGCGCCGGGATCGGTGTGGGCCACCAAGCGCTGGCCGCTGGAACGGTTCGTAGCCCTGGCCGAAAAACTGGCCAGCGATCTGGACTCGCAGATTATTCTGATTGGCGGCCCCGGGGATGCTAATCTGGCCGCGCCGTTTGAACAGACGCTGGGCGACCGGTGCACCAATCTCATCGGGAAACTGTCGTTGCGGGAGTCGGTCGCCGCTTTGCGGCAATGCGCGGTGCTGGTCAGCAACGATAGCGCGCCGACGCACCTGGGCGTGGCGGCGGGCTGCCGGGTGGTGACGGTTTTCGGTGCTACGGTGCCGCGATTCGGATTTTATCCGTACGGTTCGCAGCATCGCGTCATCGAAACCGAGCGGGAGCTGGCCTGCCGCCCCTGTGGCATTCACGGCGGTCACCGCTGCCCCACCGGCACGTTTGAGTGCATGCTATCGATCCCGGTGGAACGCGTGTTCAACACGGTGAAAGCGCTGCTCGAAGAAACCGGCGCCTTGCAACCCGAACCGGCGGCTGATGAAGCCGCGGAATGAGCCATGGCCAGAGAGCTGGACATCCGGACCGGCCTGCTGCCGGATGAGTTTGAACGCGTGCTTGCGACGCTGAAGCAGGGCGGCGTCATTATTGCTCCGACCGATACGCTGTATGGCCTGCTGGGCGATGCGTTTCAGGAACGGGTGGTGCGCCGCATTTTTGCTATCAAACAGCGACCGCAGGGCATGCCGCTACCGCTGATTTGTGCGAACGTGGAACAGGTGGCCGGCATCGCCGAGCTGCCGCCCCTGGCGAAAACCCTGGCGCAGCGGTTCTGGCCCGGGCCGCTCACCATTGCCCTGCCGGCGCGGGACAGCGTTCCCGATTATTTGCCCGCCGAAGATGGCACCGTGGCCGTGCGGGTGCCGGCGCACGAGCTGTGCCGCCAACTGGCCGAAGCCCTCGGACATCCGCTCACCGCCACCAGCGCCAATTTATCCGGGCAGCCGGCGGCCAACCGCATCGAGGCGATTGCCGAAGCGGTGCGGCGGCAGGTAGATTGGCTGCTGCAAGCCGGGCCGCTGCCACATACGCAGCCATCAACGATTATTGGATTTGTCAACGAAAAAATCAAACTATACCGAGAAGGCGTGATTTCCAGAAGGGAAATCGGGGAAAGCGTAGGAGAGCACAACATTGAGTAAGCAGAATCGAAAATATCAGGTGTTGTTTGTGTGTACGGGGAATACCTGTCGGAGTCCCATGGCCGCTGGATTGCTGAAAGCCAAACTGCCGCCGCATCTGAAAGATGAGGTAAGGGTGGTGTCCGCCGGTATTCTGGGCCTGGACGGACAGCCGGCCACGCCCAATGCCATCCAGGCTGCGGGGGAGCGCGGCGCTGACATTCGCGATCACATCTCCTGCGGCATCACTGAAAAGCTGGTAGCCGAGTCCGACATCATTTTTTGCATGGCCCAGGAACACCGCGATTACATCCTGGAGCATTTCCCGGCTTACCGCGATAACGTGTTTCTCTTGCGCGATTTTGCCGCTAAAACCAAGCTGGACGACCCGGATATTTTCGATCCGATCGGCAGCAGCATCGGCGTGTACCGCGAATGTTTGCGCATCATCGAATCCGAACTCGATCGCATTTTGCCGTACCTGGTTGACCTCATCGAGCAACGCGATGTCCACCGGTAAGCTGCGCCCGCAAAACGTGCTGCTCCTCCGCACCGATCGGATCGGCGATGTGATTTTGAGCACACCGGTTGCTCTCGCGTTGAAAAAAGCCCATCCCGATAGCCAGATCACGTTTCTCGTGCGCCGCGCCACGTTGCCGATCGTGCAAAGCTGCCCCGCGGTGGATGCAGCTATTCCCATCGAGATGTTTATGCAGGGCGGTCGGCTGCAGCTCCGGGCGCTGGTGCGCTATCTCAAACAGCAACGGTTTAATGCCGCCGTGCATCTGTTCCCGCGGCCGGCGCTAACCCTGGCCACGTTTCTCGCCCGGATTCCGCACCGCATCGGCACCGGCTACCGCTACTATTCGCTGCTGTTCAACCACCGTATTTACGAACACCGCAAAACCGCCGAACGCCACGAAGCGGAATATAATTTGCAATTGTTACGTCCTTTCGGCATCGAGGCGCCGGAAGTTGCGTTTTCTTTGACCATTTCGGATGAGGCGTGGCGCAAAATCGATCAGTTGCTGGCGGATGCCGGCATCGGCACGGAGGAGCCGCTGGTGGTGCTGCATCCGGGCAGCGGGGGGTCCGCACGTGACTGGCCGCCGGAACATTTTGCCGAGCTGGCTCAGCGGTTGATCGAAAAGGAGCAGGCGCGAGTGGCCATTACCGGTGCGCCAAATGAGCAACCGCTGGCGGATGCCATCCTGCAGCGAATGAAGGTGAAACCGCTGGCGCTGGTCGGCCGTTTAACCCTGCAGGAGCTTGCGGCCCTTTTGCGCCGCGCGGATGTGTTTGTGGCCAACAGCACCGGTCCGCTGCACCTGGCCGTGGCAGTCGGCACCGAGGTGGTGGCGTTCTATCCGCCGATTCTCGCCTGCCGGCCGGAGCGCTGGGGGCCATATGGCCACCGGCAGGATGTGCTGATGAGTCAGCAAGAGGAATGTTTTCGCTGCCGCAAGCGTTCCGAAAGGTGGTGCGAGTGCATGTATCGCATTCCGGTGCAGGCCGCGCTGGATAAAATTGCCGAAAAATTGGCGCAGAAGGTTGGATAGGGACATGCCGATGAAATGCCAGGGGCCTTCGAAGACGCCTGGTGTTTGAGAGGTTCAACAAATCAGGTCCGGGGCAGGCAGCCTGGATAGCATCAGCGAAAGGATATCATGATTCGAAAACCCCCACTCATGATGTGGATCGCGTTTCTGGCATGGCTGGTTCAGAGCGCCGTCCTGTTTGCACAGAACAATCACAATCACGTTGTGCCAGATACTGCTGGCTTCCAGTGGACGATTCGCCCGGCCAGCGATCCGCCGGATTCCATTCCGCCGCCGCTGCGGGTGGTGGAGAACCGCGCTTTTCAGGTTGGCGAGAAACTGGAGTACATCATCCGCTATGGCCGCATCGTTGCCGGTAACTCCAGCCTGAGCATTCCCGAAATGGTGTATTTTAACGGCCATCCCAGCCTCAAAATTGTATCCCGCGCCTGGTCCAATAAATTTTTCAGCAAATTCTACAAGGTGGATGACTACAGCGAGTCGATCGTGGACATGCGCGGCATTTTTAGCTGGCGGTTCGAGAAGCATCTGCGAGAAGGTTCGTACAAAAAAGACCTGATCGCCATCCACGATCAGGTTAACCATTTGGCCTACATCGATTCCAGCGACACGCTGAATATTCCGCCATTTGTGCATGATATCCTGTCGGCCATGTTTTACATTCGTACCCTTGAGCTGGCACCTGGCGATACCATTTTTCTGGACAATCAGGATAATGGGAAAGTGTATCCGCTGAAAATCGTTATCCATCGCCGCGAAAAAGTGAAGGTGAAGGCGGGTAAGTTCGATTGCCTGGTGGCGGAGCCGTTTTTGCGCACGCCCGCATTGTTCAAGCAGAAAGGGCGCATCGTGGTGTTTTTGAGCGACGATCAGTACAAAATTCCGGTGCTCATGAACACGTATATTTACGTCAAAGGCTTCAGTCTGGGCGCGGTGGTGAGCGAACTGGAGCGGTACTCCGGCCTGCCGCCGAGAAAAGAATAGTTCAGTCACAATGATGGTTTATTCATTTCCTGTTGCCGTTAAAAACTCTGCGCGCGCCGCGAACTCTACGAGACTTTGAGGCTTTTGCAGAGATAGCAATCGCGTAACCGTATCAGGAAAGGCCATGTCCAAATATCCGCAAATCGATCTCTCCGCCGTGCGGCGGTATTCCATTGCAAAGCGTTTCAGCAAAGTCCACCGCGAGGCGCTGGCGCGGCCGCACCGGGTTGGCGGCTCCTTTAAAGAATTCACCGAGTCGCTGTCCGACATTCTGATTGCGCACGATTTCCGTGAATTCGTCGATCGCATCGTGGCGGCGCGGCGGCGCAAAAAGCCGTTCATCTTTATGATGGGAGCCCACGTCATCAAAGTGGGCCTCACCCCGATTCTGGTGGATTTGATGGAAAACGATATCATCACCTGCATTTCCATGAACGGCGCCGGGATCATTCACGATACCGAGCTGGCGCTGTTCGGCCAGACGTCCGAGGAAGTGGCCGATGGTCTGGCCGATGGTTCGTTTGGTATGGCGCTGGAAACCGGGCAGTTTTTGAACGCGGCCATCAAAGAAGCGCAGGAACAGGGATTGGGCCTGGGTGAGTGCGTGGGCAAAAACCTCATCGAAGCGGATGCGCCGGGCCGCGAGCACAGCATTCTCGCCACGGCCTACCGGCTGAACATCCCGGCCACGGTGCATGTGGCCGTCGGTACCGATATCATCCACCAGCACCCGGATGCCGACGGCGCGGCGATCGGCGAGGCCAGCTTCCGCGATTTCAAAATCATGGCGGCGCACGTGGCCGGCCTGCACGACGGCGGCGTGGTGATTAATTTCGGCTCCAATGTGATCATGCCCGAGGT
>JAUZRQ010000026.1 GCA_030950365.1 Candidatus Zhuqueibacterota bacterium
AAGGGCCACATTCTGGATGCCAAGATCGTGCCACCAACGGCGCAGAACCAGCGCGTGATGGAATCAGACCTCTGCGCCGTGGTGACGAAGAACCTGGAGCTGGATGAGGACAAGCTGACCTGGCTGTGCGAGCAAACCATTCGTAATTACGACCCGTGCATTTCCTGCGCCACCCATTTCCTGCGCCTCGAGGTGGAGCGGCTGGATTGACAGGATGACCGGATGGAACACGGGGATGACGCGAATGACGCGGATTTCCATGGATGAAGAGCATATGAATAGCGCAAAAAGGCACAATGCACGGCGGAAAAGACAAAAATTCCGCATGACTCACGCAGGAACAAAATGCGAAAAACCCTAGTGCCTTGGTATGAGGAATCTTTTCCCAGCAGCTAAAGCATCCGCGTTTGATCCGCGTCAATCCGTGGCTTTAAAAATCACAAAGGAGTGAATACAGCGGATTTCTATGGATGAATAGCACACAACGCCGCAAAGCCACCAAGCAATGCTGAAAGAAAAGTTCTTTGCGCTCTATTTCATGGCACCAATAAACCATTAAAAAACCTTTGTGCTTCTGGTGCCTTTATGGTGAGAATCCAACCTCCGTGTCAATCAGTGGTTTCGATGAAGTGGTTTCAATAAAAAACCCATTTTTACCATGGCCACCTCTCCAACCATCACCATCATCGGCCTTGGCCAGCCCTACCGCGGCGATGACGCCGCCGGGCTGAACGTCGCCGAACGACTCGCCGATTTGCAAAACGAAAGCATTCGCGTCATCCCCTTCCTCGGTGACGCCACCGAACTCATGCACCTGTGGAAAAATGCGGCATGGCTGATCCTCATCGATGCGGCGAAATCCGGCCAGCCTGCCGGAACCATTCACCATTTCGATGCTCACCAGCGGCCGTTGCCATCGTTTCTGTCGAGCTGGTCATCACATGCCTTTGGTCTGCCGGAGGCGATCACTCTGGCGCGGCAATTCGGGCAATTGCCCCCACGTATCGAGGTGTACGGCATTGAGGGGGAACGCTTCAGTATGGGCGAGCCGATGACCCCGGCTGTGGCCGCTGCCTGCCGCAAGGTAGCCGGGATGATCCGGAAACAGGTGCAGGCATACCTGAACCCCGCCTAATAGCTCCTACAATCCCATCCCAACCGTGTATGAAATGGCGATTTAGCGGAGGCGCTGCCTATCATTTTGCGCTTTTTCAGGGGCGATCAACCGTAAATATGGAGTAAGTCCCAAAAATGAATGAACTTTTTGCGAATTAGAGCGTGTTCAATCAAGCGGAAAGGCAGAAGATTGGCTGATTCCTGTTTTGCGGTGGGCTTTATGCTCTTACGAGATGGAATTGGAACGACTTCCGCGTCATTCGCTTTTTGCAAATAAGTCGCTCGACAATTTCTGGCGTGATAGCTATTTCAGCTTATGCTGTTATTCGTCATTCCGGCATTCCGGCGCCCACCTCTCGGCGGTCGCTGGAGGCCGGAATAACAAAATAGGCTTATGGCGGATAGTTCCCGGTTAAGGCCGATAACAACAATTGTAACAGAACGTTAACTTGTATTTTTCGGGTAAATTCATGTATTTTAAATTATAATAGGGGTTGCACTGAGGGAATCAAACGAAAGGAATAGACAGCCATGCGAACCGCGTCACTGGAGTTTTTGAAAAAGTTACTGGAGGCTCCGAGTCCATCCGGCTATGAACAGCCAGCGCAGCGGGTTTGGCGGGCTTACGTTGAGGCATTCGCCGATCGTATTGAGCACGACATCCATGGCAATAGCATTGCCGTCATCAATCCGGACGGCGCACCGCGCATCATGTTTGCCGGCCACTGTGATGAACTCGGATTTGTGGTCAAATATATCAACGACAAAGGCTTTATCTATTTCGCGACCGTCGGCGGGCACGACAAGTCCATTATTCCCGGCCGGCGGGTGGCCATCCATACCAAAAACGGCCCGGTGTATGGTGTGACCGGCAAAAAAGCCATTCATATGATGACCGCCGACGAGCGTAAAAAAGTGCCGGAAATCGAGAACCTGTGGATCGATATCGGTGTGTCGAGCAAGGAAGAGGCCGAAAAGCGGGTGTCGGTGGGCGATCCGATTGTGTACGACGTGGCGTTTCAGCCGATCAACGAGCGCGTCGTCACATCGCGCGGATTCGATGACAAAGTGGGCGCTTTTGCCGTGGCCGAGGCTTTGCGGCTGCTGAAGGAAAGCGGCGTGACCGCGGCGGTCTATTCCGTGGCTACGGTGCAGGAAGAGATCGGCTTGCGCGGCGCCAAAACCAGCGCCTTCGCCATCGATCCAAAAGTGGGCGTAGCCGTGGATGTCACGCACGCCACGGATCATCCCGAGGTGGACCAGCGCAAAGAAGGTGAAGTGAAGCTCGGCGGTGGACCGGTAATCACCCTCGGCGCCAATGCCAATCCGAAGGTGGTGGAGCTGCTCATCGAGGCGGCGAAAGAGGAAGAAATCCCATACCAGTTGCAAGCCATTCCCGGCGGTACTCCCACGGATGCCAACGCCATTCAGCTCAATCGCAGCGGGGTGGCAGCCGGCCTGGTGAGTATCCCGCTGCGATACATGCACACGCCTAGCGAAGTCGTTTCGCTGGTGGATGTGGAGAACACGGCGCGGCTACTGGCCGCCTTTGCGCGCAAGGTTAGCTCGGCCACCGATTTCCGCCCATGAGGCGGATGACCAACGATTGACATTATACTTGATTCTGCAGCAAAAAATTTTAAATTATAAATTCTTGCGCGAGGGCCCTTAGCTCAGTTGGTCAGAGCGACGGACTCATAATCCGTTGGTCGTAGGTTCGAGTCCTACAGGGCCCATAAAGTAAAAGGGCTGGCATCACGGATGCCAGCCCTTTTTTTATGAATCCTTGGAATTTGTTCCTGGCCTACATAGGCAGCCTACAAACCCTTCCATCGTGCGTTCCTAACGTACTTTCACCAGTTTTTGCGTAGCGGTTTCTCCTGCCGTCGTGAGCTTGAGGAGGTACAGGCCACTGCCGACGCGACGGCCGGTGTCATCGAGGCCGTCCCACTGGAGGCGATGCGTGCCGGCTGGCCGGTAGCCCCGCACCAGCGTGCGAATCAGCCGCCCGCGGAGATCGTAAACCGCCACCGAAATCCGGGCTGCTTGGGCCAGTTGCACCTGTACTGCGGTGCCCTTTACGAATGGATTGGGATAGGCTTGCAGCAGGGCAAAGCCATCGGGGAGGTTTTTGCCTCGATTCTTGATCCCTGTGGTTACATCCACGGTTAAATTGGCAGTCTGGACCTGTTCTGGTGTTTTATCGGCCTGTTGATAGTAGCCGCGGAAACGGTCCACGGCTGGCGTGCTATAATTAAAAAGATCGGCGACGAACTGCGGCTTGATGCTCTGGTATAACAGCTCAATCATGATGTCCAATTTGCCGCTAAGGCCAGAAACGTCAATCTCATAATGGACGATATCTGCGCCAGAGCCCTCGGCGCCATCCTGTCGATTGAAATCAGGATCCTCTGCGGCCTGCCCAAGGACGGCAACAGATGGGTAATCCGGGAACTGGCTGGAGAAACCGGTGGGCGGAATGCGATTATCTTTTTTGTAACTGGCGGCTCGCAGCAGTGTGTGGGTGACGTTGCCGTTCACATCTTGCATCACCGCTTCATAAATTTGTACCTGTTCCGGGGAGGTGATGCGATTGAAATGTGGGGTGAATTCGGTCTCGCCTATGATCTGGCCATTTTTGTCATATGCACCGGATTCAAACACGATTTTGCCATCCGAAGTTTTCACCACGACGTGCAGCCATGCGCGTCGGGCCGGATAGCCGGAAGGGAATTTGTGCCCGGACAGATTCACCAGCTCCACGTCGAGCATGAGGGTGTTGTTTTGCACACCGGCGGTGGCATTTAATTTGATGGTGCGCTCCTGGAGTTGCTGCCGCGTGGCCTGGATGGTGGCATCAAATTGCGCTTTTGTAGCGGTAACGCCGATCTCTTCGCCAAAGTCGCGCAGGATGGATAGCATGAAGGTGTTGCCACCGACAAAAATGTGGCGCCAGAACGGCGATTGCGTCCCAAGCATGGGGGGCCGGTTGGCAATGCGAACGGCCTCGTCCACGCGCGGCATGTGGCAATCCTGGCACTGAATGTTTTTCTGATAAAAGTCGCTGTTTTTCCATTCCAGATAGGGCGTTTGCTCCGGGAACTCCCCGGCAATGTTGCCCTGGTCGTCCAGGTACGGGGTAAACAGAGTATGGCAGGTGGCACACAGTTCCGATTGTTGAATATGGGCCCCAAACAGGGGGGTGTAGTTGACATTATTGATCATGGGTTGCGTCATTACATTCTGATAAGGCCCAAAAATTTGGCGTTTATCGGTAATAATATATTTCCCGGAAAAGCTCTCTTTGGTTCCCAAGTTATCCGGCTGAATTTGATGACACACCGTGCAGCTCACGCCATCCAGTGCCAGGGGATCGTTGCGCATGGCGTCCAGCGTGTAGCCGGAAGCGCCATCGAATACGGCCTGGGTGCGTCCCATGGGGGCATGGCAGGTGGTGCATTTGTCCTCGATCACGTCCTTGAGCTGGGGATTGGCCGCCACCTCGGCCTCAACCTTGGCCTGCCAGAAAGGGTCTTTGGCGGCATTGGCCATCATGGTGGAGCGCCAGTCGGTGGGGGGCGACAGATCGTTGCCTTTGCTGTCGGTCAGGGCGACGCCGTCGCTGGTATGGCAGTCGGCGCAGACGCCCGAGCCGGCGAACAGGGAAGATGTATTAAACGGCAAAGTCTGTGTGTACGCAGGAGAGGGGCCTGTACCCGGAAGTACGCCAGAGGTCAACCAAACCAGAAAGAAAACACTCCTTTTCACGGTGCTCTCCTTATACATGGATTCAGTTTGTATTGAAAGTCCCGCTGATCCTGGACAGCTTTGAATAGGGTGCCATGATCGAGTAGGGACGGCTCTTTCAACGCGTCAATCGGATTCTTTAGCCACACCAAAAGTTACGAATTTCACCCGGTATTTTGGATTTTTTCACCATTCGGTGAATTACAATGGTAAGCAGAACCCGAATTTTTCATGGACCAGCCAGCACAAAAATGGCTACATCGGCTGAGTCGCAAGCGCCAAATTTTGAAAGGAAGGCTATCGGACCATTGTGTCACGACGCCTGGAAACGTACCTACACAATGGCCAATGTTTATTTAGATGAAGAGAGCTGGCAAATTGTTCGTAAAAGCTCTTCTAAAAGGTACACGTAATTGGGCATTAATGAAGAAATCGTTGTATTGGCCGATGATGTCCGCTCCTGTAGTGATTGGGTGGAATACTTTCAATCAATGGTGAAAAGACAATGTACCTTGTCTCGGATAAACGAAAACTGCGCTTATCGTCGCTCCGATGTGATGGTTTCCTGCAAAGGTCGCTCTGGCGAATAGAAGTCGATTTCTATGCGGCGATTGAGCTTCCGGCCCAATGGTGAATGGTTATCGCCCAGGATAATGATTCGGCCGGACGCATGTTGAATAAACAAGGGCACGTTTTCTCCCCGACCGATGGGCGGATCGAGGCGCTGTAAAATCTTATCATAACTTTCTGGATAGTTCTTTTTTACGTATTCGAGAAACCGGTTCTGGAAGGTTTCGGCGCGGCGCTCCGACAATCGCTGGTTTACCCATTTGGGCCCTATGGCGCAGGCGTGGCCGACGAAGCGCATGCGCATGTTTTCGTCTTCCAGCATGCGAGTCACGTGGGCAAACAGCTTGTCCCAGTAAAACGTGTAGAGCGGATCGGTTTGCGCAAATTTGAGTGGCCAGGCGTATTTTTCATCCCGCAGCACGGCATCGGAAAGCAGGTAAATGGGGCGCGGCTGAATGCGGAACCGCCGTCCCAGCGAGTCGGTCACTGCCAGCCAGGTCTGGATGCTTTGGTCTTGCCACTCGGACTCGTCTTTGAGCGGATAACGCCATCCAGCCATTCCAAAAATCTGACCGCCAGAATCAAATAGCCGTAAATCAATGCTATCCTGCTGGCCGCCGAATGCCAGATAAATTTTGCGATCGCTGAAAGAGATGGGACTGCTGAGCTCGACAATCAGGGTGATGGGCACGGACAGGGCTTCGATGTCGGTGAATTGCATGGGCTGGAACAGCTTCACTTCGTGGTCGGGCCGGGCCACGATTTCCACATAGCGGCGTTCCTGGAATAACCAGATGGCATCTTGTCGATTGCGGGGCACCGAGCGCCGGTCCAGCGTCTGACCGGGTAGGATATCAATCTGATCCGATTGCACCCCCAGGATTAGAAGCGAATCGCGAACGGAACGAGCGCGCTGTTCGGCCAACGCCAGATCGGTTTCACCCGAGTTCGGATCAATAAAACCGCGGATATACACGCGCGCCTGCGGGAATTGCCGCAAGCGTTTGGCAAGAATGGTGAGTGGCGCTGGCAACAGGCCATTGCGCAAATATTCGCTTTTCACAAAGGCGCTGGAGCTGTCGAAACACACCTCGGCGATAAAGGGTAGGTCGTAAGTCACGTGCGAAAAAATCACTGCTGTGGCCGTATCGGTCACCGTGAGCGAGCCTTTGGGAATGGTAAAGAAATCGGAGGTCTGCCGGTTGTTGCGCTCGTCCGGCTCGGTGAATTCGCCATCGGCATCGATCATGGCGGAAAATCGATGCTGGCCGGAATGTTCGGTGTGCCAGTCGAAGCTCAACCGGAAGGTGTCTCCGGGGGCGATTTCCGGAATGTGGATGCGGGTTTCCCACGGGACGGTGCCGTCTCCATTGCTGGAACTATCGTTATGGGTGGCCAGCTGATATTCGGTGGAATCGAACAATACAAAACTAACGTTTTGCAAGGTTCGACGGCCCACGAGCACACCTTCCACTAGAATTTTGCCCTGGTAATCGTCGGTGGTAATCCACGGATGTGGTTGGTGTTCAAGTCGGGTGATTTTCAAGTCCGATGGCGCCACCACAAACCGGCCCAGTGGTCGACCATCGTGATTGCCAGGGGTCACATGGCCGTCGCGGTCTTCGGCCAGCACGGTCCAGGCGTATTCACCGTCTTTTAAATGCGACAGCGTCACCCAGGTATCCTGCAGCTTGCGGTGGTAAACGAGTTTCGTCGCCGCCAGCACGCTGTCGATACGGCCGGGCGCCTGCGTCACGGCCGCGATCACCTGTTGCAGTCGCGATTGCAGCGTATCTACCAGCAGCCAGTAGTGCACACGGTCAAAGGGATCGGGATCGGTGGTGGCCTCCCACTGAAACACCACCGACGGGGTTTCGAATAGCGCCTCGGGGGCTGGTTCGAGCAGTCGGAACGACTCCGGTCCGATGGGAAAATGGTTCACGGTGCCGCGATAGGTGCCGGAGAACACGGCTTCGGTAGGCATGGCGGCGATATCCAGCCGCAGGGCATTGTTGCGGCCGGGAATCCTGGGCAGCAGGGCCGAGCGCAGATCGTCGAGTCTGAAGCTGAGGCCGAAGCTAAACGGATTGAGTAGGTGCGCGGGATCGCGGTTGATCACGACACCGGTGCGCACCACCAGCCAATCTCGCCAATTCACTTCACCGCCGATGGCCCAAAGGAGTTTTTCATCACGCACTTTGTACACATCCGCGCCGATGCGCACCTGCCAGCCATTGTGCTGGCCAAGCAGCATTTGCAAGCCGGCGCGCAATCCGCGTGGCAGGGGGGTGCCTTTTTGCAAAAAGGTCAGCGGCTGCCCCAGTTGCGTGACCGCAAGTCCGGCGGTGATTTGCGATTGTGGCAAAATCCGGGCGATGGTTTGCGGCATGGCGAACAACGGCGAACGGTAGAACAGGCCGGCGTCGAACACCCATGTCGAGGCGCGGTAGCGATCGAGCGTGCTGCGGAAATATTTGGCATTGGCGCCAAGGGCCAGATTCGGCGACAAAAACGACAACCGCTGGCCGAGGCTCGCCATAACGAGCAGGTCGTTGGCGCTGGCCGGTCCGGCGCCGGCATCGGCGCTGTTGAATTCGGGCATGCCCTGATACATCAGCCCCACGGCAACGCGCGTGTGCCGACTCCACGGTGTGCGCACGCGCCGGCCGTACAGCCACGACGCGCGGTACACATCGGCAATCCAGCGAGAGTAGTTGGCCGCCCACTGCCACTCGCGTAGATACGCCGCCGCGGCCGGATTGGCCAGCAACGCATTGAGGTCATCGTTCAGTCCGGTGTAGATGCTGCCCATGCCCTGCACGCGCGCGCCCGGCAAAATTTTCAAAAAACTGGCGCCGGAGCGCACCTGCGCCTGCGCCGCCGACAGCAGGCCGAGGAGCAGCACGCCGAGCATCCACACGCGAATATGTCGGTAGCCCCATTTCATCGTACGATGATGACCTTTTTCCAAGATTCAAATTCGCCAGATCGAAGCAGGACGATGTACACGCCGCTGCCCACTTCCAGGCCGGTTTCTGTGCGCCCGTCCCACAAATACGTGTTCCAGTCCGGTTCAAACACGCCCTCGGCGATTTTGGTGATATGCTGGCCGCTCAAATCAAAAAGATCGAGCCGGGCGGTGCGCCGCGAGCTGAGCTTGAAACGCAACGCCATACGGTCCTCTCGCGTCGGATTGAACACATTGCGATCCAGAGTGAAAACATTGGCGCTGCGGATGCGTACGCTGGCGCGCGCGGCGTTGCGAAAACCGAGATCGTCCTGAATGCGTAGCTCGAAAACGAGCTCTTCCTCTTTGGCCTCGGTAGTGAGGCGGGTATCGCGAAACAGCGGTTCCACCTGATACCAGATTTGCGGTATGGGCCGGGTGGTTTCGAAAAATGCATCCGCAAACGTACTGTCAATATCGCCGTTGGCGTAATACACCCACAGGTCCCAATCCACAATGGACACCGGCACCTGCACGCGCAGCACGATGCTGTCGCCCACGCTCACCACGGGCGGCGACGCCTCGATCAGCGGCGGCGGCAGGGTGTGGGACACCGACACAATCACCGAATCGCGGTCGGTGTTGTTTAATTTCCGGTTATCCGGTTCGTTGCCGACCGTCACCTGTGCCAAATGCTCGAAAACGTGGATACCCAGTGCAAGATTTTCCGGAATGCGGAACCGCGCCTGCACGAAAATCGCCTCATCGGGCAGCAGTACGGGCAGACGCCATTCCGCTGAATCCGCATCGCTCATGGCCGCCGCAGGGTCGGCAAACTGCCATTGCAAACCGGACGTCCAGTGCATGGAAAGCCGGATGTCCACGGCCGGACTCCGGCCGAGATTGCGTACGACCAGTGCAGTGAGGTAGTCGCCACCGGGGGCGGCCAGCCACAGTGTGTCGCCGCGCACCACCGTGAACGAATCGGTCTGTACCCATTGCTCCAGCGCCAGGTCGGGCCAGTAGGTCGGTGTGGGCAGGGACGCTACGGCCGTGCTGTCGCGGTTGTTGTTCGTCAGGGTATCCTGCGGCGATTCGATCCGGGCCGTGAGCCAAAGCGGTTTCGCCGGCAAATCGTCCGTTTGCAGCAGCATGGCCCGCAGATTCAGGGTGATACTGGAATCGGTTTCAAGCGAGGGCCATGCCCAGCGGTAGCGTTTGAAATCCGGTGTTTCTGCCAGTAGCGCATCCGCAGCGCGCAGCAATTGCAGCGGCGCAGGCACATGCAGAACCGCCGCGAACGAATCCGCCGGATTCGGACCAAAATTGTGGATGTGCAAACGGAGATCAAACGCTTCACCCGGGTGCACCGCGGGTGTAGGACGGCCGTCCACGAGCACGGCGGTATCTGCTTCCGCGGTGAGGTGCACGGCCAAATCGAGCGCGGTTGCTTGCGGAGCCGGACGCGGTAAAATCAGCAATGAGAACGCGCTGGTGTCATTGTCGGCTTTGGCATCAAACCGGCTTTGCACCCGCGCCCGGAAATGCAACAACAGCGGCTCGGAAAGGCTGTCGGGCAACTGGAATCCAAAGCGGAATTGTAAACTGTCGCCAGCCGCCAGTGTTTGAAAATCGGCCTGCAGCCGGCCATCGCGTTCCACAAACGGCGCCGGCAGCGCGGAAAATGCGATCCCGGCCGGAATGCTCAATTCGGCATGTAGATCGCAGCTCGCCCCGCCGGAAAGGTGACGGATGACAAAGTCCACAAAATGGCCCTCGCGCACGAAAATGGCCTGCACCGGGCGACCATTGAAAATAGCCGTGGTATCGGCTGCCGTGCGCAGCGTCGCAGCCAAGTCGTAAACCGGTGGCTGCAAAATGGCGGTCACGCTGGCGCGGTTGTCTTCGGGGCGACAATCGTTTTCGGCTATGGCATCTACAACAGTCGTGAATGCGATGGGAGCCATCTCCGGACAGGCTGGTAGTTGGGCGGAAAACGCAATGATGACGGTGTCGCCGGCGGCCATGTTCGCCAACTGCCACAGGGTGGAATCGGGCTGCACGGCGTCCGGCGGCAGAGACCAGTGCTGATCGTTGAACCATGCAGGAAACGCCGCCCGCAGCACAGGCTTTTGCGCTGAGTCCGGCCCGGCGTTGATGAGCCGGATCCGGTACTCGATGCGGTTACCGGAATGGACCTGTAAGCTGGAATCGGAGTCCACGGCTGCGGGATTCAGGAGCTGCAATTGCACCATCAGGTTGGCCGTGCGGATGCCCGGGGTGGGACCGGTGGCGGCTGCCGCCCGCGCCGCAAAGTGCAGCTCTGCCATATCGTTTCGCGGCTCCACATCGCCGGGGGCCTGTAATCGGGCAAGATGATCAATCGGCGTGATGCCAGATGGCAACGAATCGGCCACTTGAAATTGGACACGGATGCCCAGCGAATCGAACGGACCCAGAGTAGGCAGTCGCCAGACCAGTATGCCACCGGAATCGGATGGCGCGAGGTCTGCGGCTTCGAGATATTGCAGAATGGAAGGATAACTCAGTTTCAAGAGGGACTGCCGCAGGCTGTCCCGTTTCGTGTTGATGACCTGCACCTGCAATGAGTACGTTTCGCCTTCCAGAAACACGCCCACCGAATCGCCATTGATCCACTGCTTTCGCGGCGCCCGGCCCGTCAATGCAACCGCCCCGTCAATGGTCGGATCGAAGGTAAGCACCAGGCTTTTCAGGAACACGCTTTCTGGCATATTCACAGGTTCGTGCCAGTATTGCGGGAATGAATTGGCGATGGTGATGTAGTGCTGCGCCACGATGGCGTTGCGGCCGCGCTTCAGGTAGAAACGGCCGGCATCGCGCCAACGCGTTTGCGGCGGTCCTGGAATATCGGCGACGACTTTGTGGGGCCCGGCGTTGGGATCGGTGGGCCATTCGGTTTGTCCATCCGGGCCGATGACGCGCAAAAAAAAGCTCTCGTTTAGCTGCTCGTCGCCACTATTGTACCAGGTTTGCACCCGTATGCGGTAGTGCCCCGCGACCGCGATATCGATCACGGCCAGGGTGTCGCTTAGTTGGCTCAGTGTGGAGTCGGCCAGCAAAACGACATTGATATCGGGAATGACGATGGAATCGGCACCCGTGCTCTGATAAGCAGGCATCGGTGAAGCACCGGGCGCATTCGGCGTGAATGCAGATTCAGGGAATGGAATAGCTGGCGGCATTCCGTATAAGCCAGAACTCAACGACCAGGACAGCAGGATGGCTATCAGCCGGGATATCAAGCGAGTCTGCTGCCGCGGTCTCAAGAATGGCGCCGGCCAACACGCAGCTTTTTGTACATCATACATACACATATCCTTTTCATCTGCCCCCTGGAAGTGGCTTGCAGCGGATACTCAGATGCCGAGTATCCTATCCAGGATGCCAGTGCAAAAGGCCACGGAAGTCAATCGCTGTTGCTAATGGATGAGTGAGTTGGGTGAGGTCGTCCCAAGAAGTCCGTCAGGCATGTGAGCCTTCCTTCATGAATGCCGAATTGCATCGGTAGCACAGGCTTCCCTGTTACCCTGTTAGAGACGCTGTGCCTTTCAAGCGATTCGGCTGCTCAACGTGCGTCGCTATTCGGCAAGGAAGTCACATGAAAATTGCATCCTGCCAGCAATTTTATTTGCCTTCCGTGGCAATCGCTGTTCCAAAAAGTTTAGCAGTTTTGCCTCAAAAAAGCAAGCATTTTCTTGTTTTTTAAGAAAGTATCGCTTTTCTATCATTTTTCGGTAAACCATGTTGAGGTTTGAAAATAATGCTTAATTTTAACACAATATGTCTCGAGCTGAGTGCCCAAACACCCCGATTTCAATGCCTACTTCGGAGTCGGCGCGGAATTTTTCGACCTACAAGGATGGTTTTGCCATGAATCGCAACGGAAAATAGTGCAAGAGGGTTTGAATTAGCCACGGATGAGCGCAGCTGGAAACGGACTGTGAGCATGCTGGTTCAATAGCCATTAAGATCGGTTCATTGAGACGACCAAACATGGGACAAGAGGATGACAGCCGGGGGAAAGCTGCGCGGTCACTTTTCCACTCAGATTGGCACTGTTGCAGCTCAAAACTTTGCCAGGCACCGTCCTTTGTCAAATGGACATTCGAATTATCTGTGCTCGATAGTAAATGTGGCCCTATGCCGTTTTTTGTTGAATTCGATAAATGCGCCCTCTGCGCGCACGGCGCCTCTGCGAGATTTAATTTTTTTATTCTGGATCTGCCGAACCTGCAATTACCTGTTTTTATATGGGTTACCACGAAGCGCACGAAGACCACGAAGTAGCCCGTGCCCCTGGTGGGCGCATGATGTTTGGCAACCGACCCAACACCGTCTGCAACGGTATTTTGATGACATCCGTAGCCCCCGGACATTGTGGCCGGTAGCCCACCAAACTATCTGCTACGAATAAAACCAAAAACGAACACGGATGACACGGATCACGCTGATTGTCACGGATGATGACAAAGGATTGAGTCCGATTCAACAAACATCTTTCCAAAATCCGCGAAAATCCGTGTCTATCCGTGGCTTCGCTAAAATCAATACGGTCCATAGCTTTTGCAGTTTCCACAACCGCATTTAATGATCAACCGCACCCGGTTCCAGTACCGAACGGATTGCTTTTTGACTATGCCTCCTTGGATAAAATAGTTACATCGGAAGTCATTGACGGTTACGCCGTCAATTCATTCAATAGTACTACCTTGATATCACTTACTTTTTGAAGGCGGGTGTCATTGGTCAGGAAGGCATCACAATCGTTGGCTATGGCTGCAGCCAATTGCAAAGCATCCGGCATGCGCAATGAGTACCGCGCTCATAATTCGGCCGCCCTGTATGCAATTGCCGGACTAATGGGAACCTTTTTAAAATAATGGCTGTGCATGAGCAGGTTGTAGTAGTCATCGGCGAGATCATGCCTGTCATGCTGCAATGGCTGAACCAGCACTTCAGCAAGGGTAATCACCGAGGTCAATCCCAAAATAGACTGATCAGCAATTTTTTGAAAGATGGCGGCGACGAGTGTATCGTATTGGGGATGAGCTTCAATGAAGTAAATGATCGGAGCGGTGTCAAAGCCGAGCGTTTTTTCCCCCTTCAAGGCTTTGGATAATTTCATCGATGATCCCATTCATCACGAAGTGTATTCACCTATTCCTGCGCGTCAATATCGTTCCAAATCTCTTTGCCGAGACCGTGCAGCTCCAATATGGATCGCTTTTCCGGATCATCTTTCTGTTTTGATTTAGCCACAATGTGCTGAGCCATTTGAACGAGAAGATGCAGTTGTTCTTCAGTCGACAGCGGGCTGATGTGCTTGCGGTAGATTTCATCAACTTTCTTATATTTCATGGGCAAAACTCCATATTTGTCCTGCATGGTATCCAGCCTTTCCTTCCACAGAACGCGCCGGGCATGAGAACCCGGCATTTCAGCGGCTCCATTTCGGTCGCCGCTGAAAGCCGAAATGACAAATAGCTGCACAGGCTGAATAATTACGCATTTCCTGTTGCATAATATAATAATTCATAGCAAAATGCAAGCATCCTGAGTCGTTGGCGCTTGCCGATCTGCGGAAAGATGAGATTGCCGCTAATGGCTTGCTCAGGTCGCGCCAATTTCTTCTGCAAAGAACTTTTCCCTACAACTGCACTCCAAACCAAACACTAAACGCCTCTGGATTTTCCAGGTGCCATTTGGCCTCCAGCAGAATGGGCAGCGTGTCGAAATAGAGCTGCACGCCCCCGGCCAGATGCGCCGGCACCGAGCCGCCATCGCCGAGGCGGATGCCCGCGCCAGCGCCGAGGTACGGCCGCGCATGCCGTTGCGCGGGAAACATGTATCGCAGGGTCACGTCCACGAACAGCAGTAAATCGCGTGCAAACACCAGATCGCCATCGAGGGTAACATTGAGATGCGGCGATAAATAGCCGAGGTTGACTTTGCCGCCAAAGGCCGGATGATTCAACTGAAACAGGCCAAATTTGGCTACATCCATGGGCGCACGCGATTGCGCCCGGCCACCTGCTATAGGCGCCAGCCACAGCAGCGCCAGCAGCATTCCGCAATACAACGCCGACTTGCGCATGTGCGTCACTCCCTGTTGCCGTCCATGGTTGATGTGTTCGCAACGGTTCATCAATGCATACGATCGTTTAACTATGGAGTTTCCAGGCGGCGGGCCAGCTTTTCGGGCTCGGCCACCGGCAGGTCGCAGGTGAAATTCTCGCACACATACGCGGCCGGCCGGTCCTCCAGCGGCTGCACCGACTGGATGAACGCCAGCCGCTCTGCCAGCCAGTCCTGTCCCGCACCGCCGTCGGCAAACAGCAGCACTTTGTTGGGCAAATACCGGCGGTATACTTCTCGCAGCAGGGCGCGGGTTTCGGGGGCATCCGGCGGCCCGGCGATCACAATTTGCGTCGGCGGCGACAGCGCGAAGTCCAGCACCGCCGCGAGCTGCGGATAGGCCGCCGGCGACTGCTCCATCATCGGCATGGCGCTCTTCAGCGCGCGCTCGGCCAGATTTTCGAACTCCGCATGGTCCAGCATGCGGCCCAGACGCAGCAGGGCAAAAATGGCCATGGAGTTGCCAGCCGGCTCGGCGCCATCGTAGAAATTGCGACTGCGAAACAGCAAGCCCTCCGCCTCTCTGGCGGTATCGAAAAAGCTGCCGCTGGCGTCGTCATGGAATGCCTGCACCATGATGTCGGCCAGCGTCAGCGCATCCTGCAGGTGCGTGTAATTCGCCGTGGCCTCATACAGATCCAGTAAACCATGGATAAAAAACGCGTAGTCGTCCAGGTGGCCCGGATAGCGCGCCTCGCCATCGCGGTAGCGCCGGAACAACCGATTGACTTTGCGATCCCACAAATGCGTTTTGATGAACGCCGCAGCTTTTTCAGCAGCTTCTATATAAGCTGAGTCGTCCAACACCGCCCCGGCGCGAGCCAGCGCCGAGATCATCAGCCCGTTCCACGCAGTGATGATCTTGTCATCCAGCGCTGGACGCGGCCGCTTTTCTCGCTCGGCGAACAATTTGGCCTTTAGCGCCTGCAATTGCTTCTCCACGTCCTCTGGCGACAGCTCGAACCGCTGCGCAATGTCCCCTGGCGTGCGGGCCGCGTACAGCACATTGCGGTTGCCGAACTCCCCGTGCGGATCGTTGATAGTGTTGCCGCCTGGCTCGACGCCGAAGGCAAAGGCGAACAGCTCGGCGTCCTTTTGGCCCAGCACCGCATCCAGTTCCTCGCGCGTCCACATGTAAAACGCGCCTTCGAGCTTCTCTTCCGGATGCTGCGGATCAGGCGCGCTGTCGGCATCCTCGGCGGAGTAGAACGCGCCCTCTGGCGAGGTCATGTCGCGCAGCACATAGCCGAGCGTTTCTCGCGCGATGCGGGCGTAAAACGGCTCGCCGGTGAGCTGGTAGGCATCGAGGTAGCTGTTGATGAGCTGCGCCTGGTCGTACAACATTTTTTCAAAATGTGGCACGCGCCAGTAGCGATCCACCGAATAGCGATGAAAGCCGCCTCCGAGGTGATCATACATGCCGCCGCGGGCCATCTGCTGCAGGGTGAACAGCGCCATTTCTCGGGCATCGTCCTGCCCGGTGCGGTGACAGTAATGAAACAGGAAATTCAAATCCGACGGCCGGGGAAATTTGGGCGCGTTGAAAAAGCCGCCGTATTCGGCATCGTAGCCGCGGTGATATTCTTCATAAACGCGGTCCAGGACCTGAGCATGCAGGGCCGCCGTGTCCGGCGGGGTGGCCGACAGGCTCTGCTGCAGCGCATCGGTGAGCTGTTGGGCAGTGCTTAGCACTTTGTCGCGCTCCTTGTCCCACACCTCGTGGATGCGCAGCAGAAGGTCGCGGAAGCCCACACGTCCATAGCGCGACTCCGGCGGAAAGTAGGTGCCACCAAAAAACGGTTTGCGATCCGGGGTGAGAAACACCGACATGGGCCAGCCGCCGCTGCCGGTGAGCGCCTGTACCGCGGCCATGTACACCTGATCCACGTCTGGCCGCTCCTCGCGGTCCACCTTGATGTTGATAAAATACTGATTCATGATCGCGGCGATGTCCGGATTCTCGAACGACTCGTGCTCCATCACGTGGCACCAGTGGCAGGTGGAATAGCCCACGGAGAGGAAAATGGGCTTGTTCTCTTTGCGGGCGCGCTCGAACGCCTCTTCGCCCCAGGGATACCAGTCCACCGGATTGAAGGCGTGCTGCAACAAATAGGGGCTCTTTTCATTGATGAGCCGGTTGGGCGTTTTGCCCTGCGCCAGTTGGCGCTTTATGAAATCAGCCATGGGGTTCATGGGATCCTCGGCAAGAGTTTGTGCGGTTTGTAACCATTGGGCGCGTTCGTTGGCCGGACTGCAGGCTAGCAAAGCAAAGCCGGCTGCCACGGCCAATATGAAAATATATTTTCGATGCATGGTTTTCCGGTCAATGAATGCATGATGGCGGTTCGCGGCTATCTCGTTGTTTGCATCGGATTTAATTCAATGGGCGAATACCCTGTAGTCCCCGACCCCTGTGGCCGGGCGATTTTTGCACCTTCGCTGCGGTCATAACCGAATTGAACCTGGATGACACGGATGACGCTGATTGTCAAGGATGATGATGAGACAATGCTTCTGATCTATCATGGATATATTCAAACCCACCGATCAATACACCATTTCCGCCATCCGCGAAAATCCGCGTTAATCCGTGGCTCAATTTTGATTTTTGCGTATCGCCAGATTCGCGAAACTGTCAAAGAATTTTTTCAACCACGAAGCGCATTTATAAAAATGTTTCACGCGAAGGCCACCAAGAAAATCTCCGCTCATCTCCATTCCAAAACAATCAGTGAAAATCAGTGTAATCCGTGGTTCAAAATGAACGCCCATCAAAGCGCGCGAGCATGACGGCTCAGCAGGATTCCATTGCGCCAAACCCCAATTCAATGTCAATCCTTGGCTCAATTTTGCTTCTTGCAAGCCGTCAAAATCCAATGATCGTCGTGCTTCATGTCCTTCATGGTAGCTCGATTTGAAAGCGGTCATCATGAAACTTTATTCATACCCATAGCGGCTGGCGGCTCAGCCGCCGAGCTTTTTGCGCTTGCGCAAATACTGGCTCAGCGCCAGATCAAACGGCTGCCGGGTGGAAAACGGCACATAATCGATCAAATGTTCCCGGCAGGCTCTCCGCAGGCGCGTGACAAAGTCCTGCATCAGCTTCCGGTATTCGCGCTGGATGTGAATCGGATTCGTGCTCAGTTTGGCGCCGGTCTCCATATCCTGAAACACCGCATCGTCCTTGAAATCGAAATCCACCTCCGCCGGATCGAGAATATGAAACACCAGCATCTCGTGTTTCCGGTGGCGGAAATGTTTCAGGCCCTGGATCACGGCGTCGATATCGTCGTCGAATAAATCAGAGAATAGAATGATGAGGCTGCGGCGTTTGATGCGCTCGGCGATTTCGTGCAGCATTGGCGCGATGCGAGTGGTGCCAGCGGTTTCAGTGCGATCGAGCTCGGAAAGAATGCGCGGTAGATAGGTGGACACCGATCGCGCCGGCAACAGCCGCCGGATTCCCTCGGCAAATGTCACCAGTCCCACGGCGTCGCGCTGGCGGAGCATCAGGTAGGTCAGGGCCGCGGCAAGGTATTCGGCATACTGAAATTTGCTCACCTCGCCGCTCTTGAATCCCATGGATGCCGAGCAGTCCAGCAGCAGATAGGCCTTGAGGTTGGTCTCTTCTTCGAATTGCTTCACATAGAAGCGGTCGGTTTTGCCGTACACCTTCCAGTCGATGTATTTGAAATCGTCGCCCGGCATGTACTGGCGATGCTCGGAGAATTCCACGCTGAAGCCATGATACGGACTTTTGTGCAATCCGGCCATGAAGCCCTCGACCACCATGCGGGCGCGCAAATCGAGCGAGGAGAGGCGCGAGATGACCCGCGGATCGAGATATTTGCGGTACAGGTTTCTTGCGTCGGTCATCAGGTCAAATCCTGCTGCAACAGCCGTTCAATGATATCCACCGCCTGAATGCCGTCCGCCTCGGCATTGAAGTTGGTGACGATACGGTGACGCAGCACCGGAATGGCCACGGCGCGCACATCGTCGATGTTGGGCGTGAGCCGGCCTTCCAGGATGGCGCGTGTTTTGGCGCCGAGAATCAGATATTGGGAGGCGCGCGGCCCCGCGCCCCAGTTGGTCCAGTCTTTCACGAATTGCGGTGAATGATCGTAATTGGGCCGGGTGTTGCGCACCAGTTTCACAGCATATTCCACCACGTTATCCGCCACCGGAATGCGCCGCACCAGGTCCTGCAAATGAATGATTTCGTCCGGCCCCAAGATCTGCTCCAGCTCGGCCTGCGCCGCGCCAGTGGTGGATTTGACGATTCGCTTTTCTTCTTCGAAACTGGGATAGTCCACCCAGAGATGAAACATGAAGCGATCGAGCTGGGCCTCGGGCAGGGGGTAGGTGCCTTCCTGCTCGATGGGGTTTTGCGTGGCCAGCACAAAAAACGGTTCTTCCAGCTTGTAGGTGGTTCCCGCTGCGGTGACTTCATGTTCCTGCATGGCCTGCAGCAGCGCCGCCTGGGTTTTCGGTGGCGTGCGGTTGATCTCATCGGCGAGCACGATGTTCGCGAAAATCGGCCCCTTGACGAATTTGAATGCCTTGGTGCCGGATGCCCGATCCTCTTCGATGATCTCCGTGCCGGTAATGTCCGAGGGCATGAGGTCGGGAGTGAACTGGATACGGCTGAATTTCAGCTTCAGCACCCGCGCAAGCGTGCTGATGAGCAGGGTCTTGGCCAGACCGGGCACGCCAACCAGCAGGCAGTGGCCGCGACTCAGCATTGAGACCAGTAACTGGTGGATGATCTCTTCCTGTCCAATGATGACCTTGCCAACTTCGTTCAGAATGCGTTTGTAGGCGTTTTGCAGCTTTTCGACGGCTGCCAGATCCTGCGCCGTGGAATCCATAAATCCTCCTGAAGCCAGTTGAAGGGTTCGTCTGTTGGCGATAAGGACTCGGTATTCAGGTGTTGATTCTGGCAGGAAATTGGAGCCTGCCAGGGTGCGTCGAAATTATTAAAAAAACAAATTAATGAACTCGCCCCCGAAAGTCAACGAATTTGCTTGAAAAAGCCGCACGCAGGCGATATATTGGACAGGAATTGGGGCTGAAAACGGCACTCTATTTCGCAGCAAAACTGTAACTGTTCAGCATATGCCGTTATTTGTCATTCCGGCTTTCAGCGACGACCGTAAGGGAGACGCTGAAATGCCGGAATTTCATATCCTTTTGTTCCAAAGAAGGCGATTCCGGTATCCGCCAGTAGTCGGACACGTCCGCCAGCCGGCGGAACCGGAATGGTAAAATAATGGCTTTGGTTTGCAGAAAAAGCTAAAAATTGATTCGCGATGAACAAAATCGTACTGAAAGGATACAACCTCGAACAGCTCGAGGCCTTTGTTAGAGAACAGGGCGAGCCGCGCTTCCGGGCCGATCAGTTGTTTTTATGGATGTACAAGCATCAAGCGGCGTCGTTCGACGACATGAGCGATGTCAGCCGGGCCTTCCGGCAGCGCTTGAACGACATGGCAGAATTGCATGCCGCCAAAATCGAAGCAGTGCAGGCATCCCGAAACGGTGACACGCAAAAGCTGCTGTTTCGTCTTAAGGATGGCGCCCGCGTGGAGGCGGTGCTGATGTTCGAGGATGACCGCCGCACGCTGTGCATTTCCACTCAGGTCGGCTGCCCCATTGACTGCAAGTTCTGCGCGACCGGTCTCATGGGGCTGAAACGCAATCTCACGCCGGGGGAAATCATCGATCAGGTGATCCTGGCGCAGCGCCACGCCGGCCAGCCCATCACCAACCTCGTGGTGATGGGCATGGGCGAGCCGCTGCTCAATTATGATAACCTGATGCAGGCGCTGGAAATTCTGGCGCATGACAAGGGGCCGAACCTGGCGCGGCGGCATATTGTGGTGTCCACCAGCGGCGTGTTGCCGGCCATGCGGCGGTTTCTACAGGAGGGGCGCAAATACCGCCTGGCAATTTCGCTGAATGCCACCACCGATGAGGTGCGCACCCGCATCATTCCCATCAATAAAAAATGGCCCATCGACGCGCTGCTGCAGTTTGCCCGGGAGTACACGCGGCGCAGCCGGGAACGGCTGACTTTCGAATATGTGCTGCTGCATGGCATCAACGACACTCTAGAAGACGCGCGGCGTTTGCTCCGCATGCTTACCGGCATCCGCTGCAAGGTTAACCTGATTCCGTACAATCCCACCGTGCGCGGCTTCGAACCGCCGCCGCGGGAAGCGGTGCAACGGTTTTACGAGGAGCTGCGCAGCCTGCGCGCTCCGGTCACCATCCGCTGGAGCAAAGGCGTGGACATCGACGCTGGCTGCGGCCAACTGGTGACGAAGGTGGAAGCAAGCGAGCCGGAGAAAGCAGAGGCGGCGATGTCATAAGTGGATAAAATTCTTCTTACAAAATGAACGGCGGAT
This sequence comes from Candidatus Zhuqueibacterota bacterium, assembly GCA_030950365.1. Taxonomy (GTDB): domain Bacteria; phylum Zhuqueibacterota; class Zhuqueibacteria; order Zhuqueibacterales; family Geothermadaptataceae; genus Hydrothermovivens. The sequence continues at coordinate 20,968 of JAUZRQ010000026.1, forward strand.
TGATGGGGGAATTGAGGGGTGACTGTATTCTTTTTTAAAGATGACTCACCAGATACATTTCAATTTCATTGAGAACTTTTCCGATATCAGGTTCATGCGATTCAACAATTTTGCCACTTTGAAGATGCTTGTGGTGAGGAAACGAGGAGAGATGACGCGCCCGGGGATTAGCGGCATTATCATAGCGAAAGATAAAGATAGTTTGCTATTCAATAATTGTAGGCATATTTGAATTTTAGAAGGCCTTCTGGTATTTCTTCAATGAATTCTTTGAAATCCAGAATGAAATCATCCTTGAAATCCAGCCTTGCAAAAATGAAAATAATATCTTCGGATTTTCTGTCAATTTGTAAATTATAGCTACTGATATAGGGAAAAGGCTGGAATTATGATTCGATCTGAATCAAATACTCATCGATATTCAAAAACAATCTCCTCTAAAGATCTCAGCTTTTCCTGCAACCTCGCCAGGGTTTCCAGCTCTCCTTCCCATTCCACGAGTTCCATGTCATCGATTTTTCCATACATCGTTTCGCGATCAAACGGACCGTATTTTTTTCGAAGGTCTGAATTTGGGTTTTGGTGCGTTCGATGGCCTTTTTGAGCAGTTGGATTTCTCCCGAAACGGCGGAAGCTGTTTTCTTTTTAGTCCAAACATTATCGCCTTGAATGATGATCCTGGTCATGGTCGAACCTTATATGAATGAGCTGACCGATTGCTTTTGAATAAGCTACAATGGCAAATCGCAACATGCTATATGAATTCCAATCATTCCGCTTCAAAAAGTGCACCTACCGCAAACTACAAGCCTCCCCGTGGCAGAGCAGAGCCTATTGGCGATGAGGCCGATTTTGGCAAGGCTGGCATCTTCTTGCTGATCAACACCGAGGTATTATATCAATTGCTTGTGTCGGAGCAAGATACTCAAACCAATTCCGAAGACGATGAGGCCGGGAATGAGAAAGAAGGAGTCCATACCGGTTTTGTTTTACCCATGTTTAGAAAGACGTTGAAAAAGGCCAGCCAGACCGCGCCGTGATTTGCCCGGCTGACCGCTCGCCCGTTCAGCTATTCCCCCGTGCGCGTTTGTTCCAAAATCCGGTTCGCCACCCGGTGGTAAATTTTTGCGCGCTTTTTCAGGTGCTTATCGATGTCAAAGCGGAGCGCCAGACTGGCGTGCCGTTGCGCTTCTTGAGGGGCTTTCATTTTCTGATAAATGTCCGCCAGCATGACATGACACACCATTTGATTAAATGGCGAGACGATGGGGGCCTCTTTTTCATACGTGGCCAGCAACTCCTGGTAGGCGTTTCGGGCGATGATCCACTGTTTCTGCTTATAGGCCAGCGCAGCTTTGCCCCACAAAAAAAAACGGCTGCCCGGATATTGGTTCAAAGCGCGCCGCACCAGTCGTTCCGCTTCATCGTATTTTTTTTCTTCAATATAAATCCAGATCAGCGCGTTCATGGCGGCCGGCCCGGCAAACTTGCCCTGGCGGATGGCGCGCCAGACCAGCCGAATGCCCAGCTCGCGTTCATCGGTAATGAACGGCAGGATTTTGATAAACTTGCCATATTTGCTTTTGTAGTATTTGAAAGCGCCCACGCCGAGATAGATATCGTAATTGGTGGAATCCCGCTCCAGGGCCAGCTCCAGCATTTTGATGGCATTCCAGCCGTCGCGGAAGGCCTGCAGATAGTTTTTATCGCGGAAAAAGTAAAAGGCCTTGTAGCCCAGCGAAGCGCCGAGGAAGAAATACGGCCAGCTATTCTTTGGATAGCGTTTGATGTCTTTTCGCGCCAGCGCGACCGCGCGTTTGGTAAGCCGGAAAAATTCCTCGAGCTGGGCATAATTTTCATAATCCATCATTTTGGATTGCAGCACAGCTGCGCGGAAAAAGGGGCCAGCCGGATGATCGGGATAGCGGCGTTCCAGCTCCAGGCAAAGGCTGCGCGCTGCGGCGTATTCCTGCATCACGCTATGTTGAACTATGGCGTGCACCTTCTCCTGCATTTCCGGAGGAAAATAATTGTCCTGTGCAACCAGCCGGAAAGGCAAAAGAAGGAGCGATAACAGCCCAAATGTCAAAGTATTACGCTGTGCCATACTGCCGGTCTCCTGCGTCGCCCAATCCAGGGAGAATGTAGCCTTTTTCGTTGAGCTGCCGGTCCACCGCGGCGGTGTAAATGGGCACATCCGGGTATTTTTCGCGCACGCGGGCAATGCCTTCCGACGCAGCAATCAGCGTGGCGATTTTGACCGCATCGAGGCATTGAAATTTTTGCAGTTCATCCAGGGCGGCCACGATGCTGCCGCCGGTGGCCAGCATGGGATCGGCCAGGATGATGGGGTGGTGGTTCAAATCCACAGGCAGCTTGCTATAGTAGAACACGGGCTGCAGCGTCTTGGGATCGCGGTACATGCCCAGATGCCCGATGCGCGCATCGGGATAAAATTCGGCCATGCCTTCCACCATGCCGAGCGCGGCTCGCAGGATAGCAATCAGCACCACGGGTTTCTCAATACGCTGCGCCTGAGTCGATTCCAGCGGCGTCTCCACCGTCACAGATTCCGTGGGATGGTCCTTCGCCAGCTCATAGGCCATGAGGGTACCGCACTCTTTTAGCGCGATGCGGAACTGGTTGACCGGAGTATGCCTGTCTCGCAGAATCGCCAGTCGGTGCTGAATAAACGGATGATCGCAGAGGGTAATTTTATGCATAGCCCTTTCCTGATGTTATGCGAGTTTTAGGCGTAAATATTTGCAATAATTCCATAAAAAGCAATATAAAACTCGTTCACATGCATTGTCAAATTGCAAGAATGCGCTTGTAAAAAATATTGACAAATTTGAAAAAAATTACTATACTAATTTGAATTTATATCTCATTTTCCAATTTGCCCAAAATGGAGGGAGGTATTTTGGCAAGACTCACCGGACCACGCCGTTCCCGCTCTGAGCAGTCCCTTGAAAAGTACCTACAGGAGATCGCAGAAGTCCCTTTGTTAAAACCTGAAGAAGAAATTGAGCTTGCCAAAAGGATCAAACAAGGCGATGAAGAGGCATTGGAAAAACTGACCAAGGCGAATTTGCGTTTTGTGGTCAGCGTGGCCAAGCAGTACCAGAACCAGGGCCTCTCGCTGGGTGATTTAATCAATGAAGGCAATCTTGGCTTGATCAAAGCTGCCACCCGATTTGATGAGACGCGCGGTTTTAAGTTCATCAGCTACGCGGTCTGGTGGATCCGCCAGTCAATTTTGCAGGCCCTGGCCGAGCAATCGCGGGTGGTGCGGTTGCCGTTGAATCGCGTGGGCGCCCTGAACAAAATCGGCCGTGTGCTCAGCGAGCTAGAACAGGAGTTCGAGCGCGAGCCTTCGGAAGAGGAAATCGCCGAGCAGCTCAAGATGACTCCCTACGAGGTCTCCGACACGCTGCAGATGGCCGGCAAACACGTTTCTCTCGATGCCCCCTTCAATCAGGATGAGGAAAGCCGACTCCTGGATGTACTGGAAAATGAGGACATGCCCTCGCCCGATCGTCCTCTGATTGATGAGTCGTTGAAAATTGAGCTGGAACGAGCCCTCTCCACTCTCACCAAACGGGAAGCCGAAGTCATCAAGCTGTATTTCGGTCTGGGCAGGGAGCATCCACTGACCCTGGAGGAGATCGGCGAGCTGTTCAACCTCACGCGCGAGCGTGTGCGTCAAATTAAGGAAAAGGCTATCATGCGCCTACGGCATGCCTCGCGTAGTAAAGCGTTACGGCCGTTTCTCGGCGACGACCGATAAGCCCAAAATCACGGTTCTCCGGCTATTGAAGTTACATCCCTGGTCAGCTAGCAGAAATACATGCGATTTTAGAGACCTCATCCGTTTTAGCTGTTTTTCCTATTCATTTGACCGTATAACCGTCATTATAAAAGACATCAATCCAGGCGAAGGAGAAAGCCTGTCATCCAATTAGGGTAATTGTCCCTTTCCGGGGCCATATAATGGACCACAGCCTGGCCCGCATCAGGATGATTGAGGGAGCGGTGCCGGGGGCTGGCGCAATAAATCTATTAAAAATGTACGTTTATCATTGACAAGCGTCTGTTTGGCTTGTATATTCTACACGCATTTTTGTCTTGACGCGCAGCATGCATTGTCGTTTCGAAATAAATAGTTGCATACCTGGGGGGAGAAAACGTCGAGAATATGGGTGGATAAGCAGGGGCCTCTAAAGGGTTACAAGTGAAGAACGGGGTAGCAGGTCTATTCGGTAAGGAGGAAGGAAAAATGCATGATAAGAATATCAAGCTTATCTATTTTTCATTTAATGGCTCAGAAGCCCAGGAGGTCGTGCTCACCTGGAAAAGAGTCCTTTCGATCCTGTCTTTCGTGTTTGTGGTCATGCTGTTATTGGGCGGGGCTACGATCGCGCTTTTTACCGACTTTTACCACAATGCAAAAATCGAACAGCTCAGCCGCACCAATGCCTCCTTACTAAGCTACCTTGAGGACATTCAGGGCAAAGTCGCCGTCCTTGAAGACCACATTCAGTTTCTAGAAAAAGAAAACGATGATTTACGTGTGTTTGCCGATATGCCCCCACTGAATGGTGACATTCGCCGGGTAGGCGTTGGTGGTGCCGACATGGATCTGGCTTTCAAAGACGCCAACATTATCCCCGATACGGTGAACCTGACTGTGACCACGCTACACCGCAAGGTTGAAGAAATCGAGCGGCGCATCAACTTATATTCCGAAGAGCGTCAGGAAATTATGGCCAGGCTCAAAGATAAGGAAGAACGCTACAAGCATTTGCCTTCCATTCGCCCCGTTATTGAAGGCCGCATTTCCGACAAGTTTGGCCTGCGCCTCGATCCCTTCACCGATATCATGAAACATCACGATGGTCTGGATATTTCGGCCCCGGTGGGCACGCGCGTATATGCGGCTGCTGCCGGGGTGGTCATCCTCGCTAAAACTTCTTACGTGCCCGGTAAAGGTTACGGTAAACAAGTGATCATCGATCATGGCAACGGTATTCGCACGAGGTACGCACACCTGTCGAAGGTTTTGGTAACCAAAGGCCAGAAGGTTCAGCGTTGGGAAGTCATTGGGCAGGTGGGCGAAACCGGCAAAAGCACTGCACCGCATTTGCATTATGAAGTGCTTGTGCACGGCAAGCCCGTCGATCCGGATATGTATATCCTGAATTGATCTACTGATCTACCACAGTCGCAATCCAATGGCAGGGGGATTGGATATTGCCTTCAGAGTGAAGCGCGTTCGCTGTTGGTGTTGTTCTCAGCCGACCTTTTACCTGTTGGTTCTGAATATCCATCCGGTAGAGCCGTATTGAATTCGGGGGATCGTGCCAGAATGAATAGCGCCAGCACAAATAGCTCCTCATCGATCAACGCCGCAGGTATTTCCTCCGCAAGGTCCGCCCGATCTGGATGGGCCGGTATTTCATACCAATCCAACATGCTCGTCTCGTTAGAAAATGTATTGGTTAAGATCGAAATTGGGATCCTTTTCCATGAGTTTCTTGATGCTGTCGATCGGCCGGTCGAGCACCTTCAAACCGTTTAGCTCATAGCCTGCGAACATCAGCTCGTTGCGGATGTGCAAGAAGGCCTCATACCAGTTCAGCAGAGCTCGCGTGGATAGTTTGTCGAGCTCTGCCTCTATGTCCTCATAGCTCATATCGACGACGCGGGCGCGCAGGGCAGCCTGATAATCGATCTGGCAAAGAAGGTCCTGAATCAGGTCGCGCTTGAACGATCGGTCGTTTTCCCAATTCAAAACCCCTGAGTTGGATGGTGTTGTAGCCATGGTCATACTCCTCCGGTTATTCGTCCCTAAATAGACCTGGATGGAGTGCAAAGGAGTGGCGCAGGTCCTGGGTTGTGTTCAACGTTTCCGGGGGCTGATGAGGATTCCATGAGGTTCAACCCATCGATCCCATCCAACGATGGTGCCCTCGAGCAAGTCAGCCGTTCCCTACAGGTTGAAGGCGCAATGAAGCGATTCCTGGAACAGCCCCCCGATGTTTACCCTATTCCGCTGACAAGGCAGGAGTTGATGCTATGACTGTCCCTCACACCCAGTCCGTTACGACATCAAAACAACCTCAATAATTGTGCCAGAAATCAAATGATTTTGGCTGATGGTCTAAGTTGATGAAATATAAGGAATTATCCGGTGTCCCCTGTTTTCCCATCAGGTCTGATTCTGTCACAAAAATGTTACAAATGTATCTGTGGCGGTGCTATGGCGCGTTGGCTCCGGCGGTGATTTACATTGCCCACACTTCCGTTTCACGGTCGGATTTCGATTTCGACACCGATGTTGTATTTTTTCATCATCCGGTAGATGGTCATACGGTTGACGCCGGCCCGCCGGGCCACCTGTGAAATGTTGCCGCGACATTCCTGTAACAACTCGAGCAGGTAGTTCTTTTCGAATTTTGCCAGCCAGCGCTCGCGCGCCTCGCGCAGCGGCAGTGATGTCAGGTCCTGAATCGGATCACTTTGGTTCTGTTCGCGGATGTGTTCTGGCAGATCGTCCACCGTGATGACGTTGCCGTTAGTCAGGCTGACCATGCGCTCCACGATATTCTGCAGCTCGCGCACGTTGCCGGGCCAGTGGTACTGCAGCAACAGAGCCAGCGCCTCATCGGAAATTTGCATCAGACCGTTGCCGTTGCGGGTGGAGAATTTTTCCAAGAAATGGTACACCAGCAGTGGAATGTCTTCGCGGCGCTCGCGCAGCGGTGGCAGATGGATCGGCACGACATTCAAGCGGTAATACAGATCCTCACGCAACTGCCCTTGCTTTACGGCTTCGAGCGGATCACGGTTGGTGGCGGCAATCACGCGGATGTCCACATTGATGAGCTCTTTACCACCGAGATGACGGAATTGCCGCTCCTGCAGCACGCGCAATAATTTGGCCTGCAGTTCGATGGGCAGCTCGGCGATTTCATCCAGGAAAAACGTACCTTGGTGCGCCAGTTCGAACAACCCTTTTTTGGCCTGTGTGGCGCCGGTAAATGCTCCTTTTTCATAACCGAATAGTTCGCTTTCTAAAAGTGAGCTGGGCAACGCCACGCAATCCACCGGCACAAATTCGGCGTTCACGCGCTGGCTGCACATGTGGATGGCGCGCGCCACCAACTCCTTGCCCGTGCCGCTTTCGCCGGTGATCAGCACATTGGCATCGGTGGTGGCTACTTTCTTTATGCGCTCGAAGATAGCCTTCATCTTCGGATTGGAGCCGACAATGCCGTGCAGCACCGACTCCTGTCGCAATTGATGCCGCAGTTTGCGATTTTCGATGGCGATTTGCCGGGCCTGCTGCAAGCGCTGGTACTGCAGCTCCCGTCGCTTGACCTGAATTTTATTGGCGATAAAGACGTTTTCGATGACGTTCAGGAGCTCTTTGCCGCCGAAGGGCTTGTTCAGATACAGAGACAACCCCATTTTCAGCAGCCGTCGGCGTTGCGGATGATTTTCCGATAGCACGGTCAGCATGATGACCGGGATTTTGTGAAAGCTGGCATACTCGGGGTTGAATTTGAGCTTCTTGAAAAACGAATAGCCATCCATCCCGGGCATCATGTAATCCAGGAGAATCAGGTCGATGGGATAATCATGCAGCATGCGCAGGCCTTCTTCGCCGTTTTTGGCAGAGTGCATAATGTAACCGGCTTTATCCAGATACTTTTTACAGATAATGTGCATGTTTGAGTCATCATCGACCAGAAGAATATGGCGCTTGCGATTGGGAGGGCTGGCCATTGATGTTAGTCCTTTTTCAAAAATAACGGCATTTGCGTCCATGCTCCTGTCCTCGGCTGAAAACGTCCCTATTGGCCACGATTTGTTAAAATTCAACAAGGTAGGTAAACCCGTCTTTACAAAAAGAATGCCACATTTTTGTGACACCTGTTTATTCGGGGGGAGGCAAGAAAATCAACAAGTTAAGTTGTTAGGATTTTTAAATAAAATGAAACACATTTTTTACAAATTGTTCTAATGTGAAACACCTGTTTTAGACTGGACGTGGTGCTGTACTGCAACGATACCAATTTGATACGCACGCAGTGCCTTTTTGGCGGGATCAAGGGGCATCCGCTGCTATCTGTGCGCCCTGTTTGCGATTCACCGATGCGCCTTGCCGGCCGCCAGGGAAAATCGGCGAATGACTCATTGAAAATGCTTGAGAGCGGGCTTTTTCTTGTGGCGATTTTATACGATTTTATGTATATTTTAAAAATTGTGAATTGCCACATTGATGCTTGCTCCAGAGCTGGGTCGTTCGCTTCGGAGCCGGAGGAAAAATGATGGATTCCAAACCCATTGCCGACTTCCATATGGGGGATGAGGTCACCGGCTTTTATGTGCTGCGCCGCGCCGATTTGAAATCGCGGCGCGATAATCAGGGCTATTATCTCGCGGTGGATATTTCCGATGCCACCGGCCACATTTCCGGCAATGTGTGGGAAAATGCCGAAAAGCTGGCACAGGAGTTGTCGCCCGGTGATGTGGTCAAGATTCAGGGCCAGGTGCAGAGCTATCAGGGCCACAAGCGCATTTCCATTCAGCGAATGCGCAAAGCCCGCGAAGCCGATGCCGTGGATATGTCTTTGTTGGTGCCGGCTGTGGATGAAGAGATCCCGAATTTGTGGAATGAGTTTTTGCGGCTGGCCTCGGTGGTGGTGAATCCGTTTTTGAAATCGCTTTTGCGCAAATTTACCGAAAACGACGCGTTTCGTAAGCCCTTTTGCGAGGCGCCGGGCGGCAAAATGTGGCACCATGGCTATCGTGGTGGCCTGCTGGAGCACACCGTCGGCGTGGCCAAAATTTGCGAAAAGCTGGCGGCTCTGTATCCCGAAATCGACCGCGACTTGCTGCTCACGGCGGCGTTGTTGCACGACATTGGCAAAATCGAGAGCTACCAGCACGGCCCGACGTTCGACTACACCGATGAAGGCCGCTTGCTCGGCCACATCGTTATCGGCAACCAAATGGTGTTGGATCGCATCCGCGAAATTCCGGCCTTCCCCGAGGAACTCAGCAAGCGGCTGCAGCATTTAATATTGAGTCACCAGGGCCGCCTGGAGCAAGCCTCGCCCGTGGTACCGATGATGGCCGAGGCGTTTCTGCTTTATTATGCTGACGAAATCGACTCCAAACTGAACGCGTTTTACCGCATCAAAAAACGCGAACACAAGGATGATACACGCTGGAGTTCATACGTCCGTTTGCTGAATCAATTCTTTTACTTCGGCGACAAGTCTCCATCCTCATAGGGAATACATATGCAAAAAGACCCTCTCAAGCTGAAAACGATCGGTGAGTTACGCGCTGCCGGATACCGAGTGCTGCCCGTCAAGGAAGAAATTCGCCAGAACCTCATCCGCAAATTGAAAGCCGGTGAGGAGGTGTTCCCCGGAATTATCGGCTACGAGCACACGGTGATTCCAGAAATCTACAATGCCATTCTGTCGCGGCATGATTTTATCCTGCTGGGGCTGCGCGGGCAGGCCAAAAGCCGCATCATCCGCATGCTCCCCAATTTGCTGGACGAATACATTCCTATTATCAAGGGTTGCGAAATCAACGACAACCCGTACCGGCCGGTGTGCAAGGCCTGCCATGATAAAGTCGCCGAATATGGCGATGAGGTCGAAATCGAGTGGATTGGCCGGGATGCCCGTTACGGCGAAAAGCTGGCCACCCCGGACGTTACCATTGCCGATCTCATCGGCGACATCGATCCCATCAAAGCGGCGGTGCACCGGCTGCATTATGCCCATGAGGGCGTGATCCACTTCGGCATTATTCCGCGCACCAACCGCGGCATTTTTGCTATCAACGAGCTGCCGGATTTGCAGCCGCGCATTCAGGTGGGCCTGTTCAATTTGATGCAGGAAAAAGACATACAGATCCGCGGCTTTCCGGTACGCATCCCCATCGATGTGCTGATGGTGTATTCGGCCAATCCCGAAGATTACACCAATCGCGGCAACATCATTACCCCGCTCAAAGACCGGATCGGCTCGCAGATTCTGACCCACTATCCGCGCGATATCCAATCCGGTATGAAAATCACCGCACAGGAAGCCTGGGTGGAGCGCGATAGTCTGCCGGTGCGTATCCTGCCGATTTTGCGCGAGGTGATTGAGCAGACGGCTGTGGAAGCGCGGCAAAGTGAGTTTGTGGATCAGAAAAGTGGGGTCAGCGCGCGCATGACCATCTCTCTGCTGGAAAATGTGGTCAGCAACGCCGAACGGCGTGCCTATCTCTGCAACGAGTCCGAAATTGTGCCGCGCATTTGTGATTTGTATGCCTCGCTGTCGGCCATTACCGGCAAAATCGAGCTGGTGTATGAAGGCGAACAGGAGGGATTGGTGAATGTGGCCAAAGGGCTGCTTGGCAAGGCCATTAAAACCATCTTCTTAAATTACTTTCCGGAACCGTTCGCCGCCATCAAAAAGGGGCAAAATCCATATCAGAAAATCACCGATTATTTCAAAGGCGATCGCAAATTGGAACTCTCTGACACGCTCGGCGATGAGCCTTATCGCAAGCGATTGCAGCAGGTGCCCGGACTGGCCGAGGTGACGCACCGCTACATTCCCGGAATGGAAGAACAGCCACCGTCGCTTCTGGCCGTGGGTATGGAATTTGTATTGGAAGGATTGCATCAGAACTCGATGCTGAGCAAGGATGAGATCGACCATGTGCGCATCTATGGGGACATGATTCAGCGCATGTTCGATGGCTTGCACCAGGACGACGATGACGACGATTTCGAGGATTTCAATCGCTGGGCATGAGGCCCGGCGCCGGAGGATGCGATAGGTTTTCGCAAACGGATGCAATGCCGCTACTGTTTTTACTAGCGGCAGAGGGGGCAGGACGCAGAACGTCGCTTTTGTAGCAGGAATCAACACGAACCAACGATTCGAGGCGTATCATGGCGATTGATACAGGGACTTCGCAACAGACTCGCAAGGACCTTGAGAGCCAAATTGCGCGTTTGAACAAAATCGGGATTGCGCTGTCGAGCGAGCACAATCTGAACCGGCTGCTGGAAATGATAGTGCGTGAGGCGCGTGGTTTCACCAACGCCGACGGCGGCAGTCTGTATATTCGCGAGGGCGATAAGCTCAATTTTATCGTTGCGCAGACGCAATCGCTGGAGCGCCGCAATGGCAAAAAGACCGAGTTCAAGTCGTTTTATTTGCCACTCACCAAAGAAAGCATTGGCGGCTATGTGGCTATAACCGGTGAGGTGCTCAATATTGAGGATGCCTATCTGATTCCGCCGACGGTAGAATATCGTTTGAACAGGGATTTCGACCAGCGGATGGGCTATCGCACCAAATCCATGCTGGTGGTGCCGATGCGGGATCACAAAGATGAGATCATCGGCGTGCTGCAGCTCATCAACAGCATGGATGAGCACGGCAACGTGGTGCCGTTTCGCAAAGAATACGAGTCGCTGATCCTGTCGCTGGCCAGCCAGGCGGCGGTCGCCATCCAGAACGCTCGGCTCATTGACGAAATCCGCAACCTGTTCCGCTCGCTGGTTCGCTACTCGGCCAAAGCCATTGACGCGCGAAGTCCGCATACGGCTGGTCATTCCGGCCGCGTGGCGCGCTATTCGGTGCGCATCATGGAGGCCATCAACGAAGAAAAAAATGGCCGCTTTGCCGATGTGCATTTCTCGCCGCAGGAAATTGAAGAAATGAAAATGGCAGGGTGGCTGCACGATATCGGCAAGATTGGTGTGCGCGAGGCGGTGCTGGAAAAAGAAAACAAGCTGACCCATGATCAGATGCGGGTCATCGAAAACCGATTCCAGGCCATCCGGCTGATGGAAATCCTCCGCAGCGAGCGCGAGAAAGCCGATTTGTTGAAGCGGAACAAGCTGACCGCTGAAACTGAAAAGCACATCGATGAACAATTGAAGATAAAACTAAGCGCGTTGGACGACGACCTGGCCTTTTTAAAACGCATCAACGTGCCGGGGTTTTTGAAGGAAGAGGATCGCGTGCGGCTGAAGGCCATCGCTGAAAAAACCTACAACGACCTGCAGGGTGAAACACACTTTTATCTGACCGCGTTTGAATACGAAAACCTGTCGGTCATTCGTGGCAATCTGACCGAGGCGGAATACAGGGAAATTCAGAGTCATGTGGACCAGACCCTGGCAATTTTGAACAAAATTCCATTCACCAAAGATTTGCAGAACATCCCCAAATATGCGGCGGTGCACCATGAAATGCTCGACGGCAGCGGCTATCCCCGCGGCCTCAAGGGCGATCAGATTCCGCTGCAGGGGCGCATCATGGCCGTGTGCGATATTTTCGATGCGCTGACCGCGGCCGACCGGCCTTACAAGAAAGCCCTGCCGCTGGAAAAGAGTCTGGCCATTCTACGTGAAGAAGCCGAGCGCGGCCGGCTGGACAGGGACATCGTGGAGCTGTTCATCCGCAAGAAGCTCTACGAAAGGAAAGCGCGGATGGAAGATGAAGAGGAGGACAAAGACAACCTGATTTTTCGCAAGACGGCGGTTTGAGATATGGCAAGGACATTCATAAAATCCCGGCTTTGTTCCGGGATTTTTAATTTTTGGGGGAACCACAAAGGCACAAAGAGAACAGAGGGATGATAAAAACGCAAAGGAATTTTGAGGTAGATACTATGAAATTAAATATTTTTGAAAGATGTAATGGGAAAAGTCAATCTTGTTGCTAACATACAAAATGCATGAGATTGGTGAGTCTTCGGCTTTTTTGGGTAGGTATGAAAATAAAGAAATTATTTTGTCTCAATATATTTGACCCCTTCAATATTTTTAAAATCAACGTCTTGAGTCCAGAGAACAGCATTGTAAGCCCTGGCAGTTGCCAAAATAATGCTGTCAGCCATTGGCAGGCCGAATTTTAAGGATAGATTCGCTGAGCTTAAAGCCAAAGCGGAATCTAAATCAACAACTTTCCCTTGTTGCATGGCGGCAATTGCTTGCAATGCAGGGTTTTCGCCTCTTTGTTGCTTAATCCTTTTAAAAACTTCATAAATACTAATTGAGGGGACAACGAGGTCATCTACTTGCTCAATCGCTGGAGCAAAAAAATCAGCATTTGGACCATCTGCAAAGTATTCAAGCCATCCAGATCAATCGACTACATTCATAATCGGTCTGGCTCCCTTTCTACTGCTGTATCAATCCCCTTGAGAAAACCACGCAGCTTTTGAACTGGCTTCACAGGAATCAATTCGATACGATCTTCGTAGCGCATGACCTGCACCTTTTGGCCGGGACGAATTCCCAGCGATTTTCGAATAGAACGAGGAATGATAATCTGATATTTTGATGAAACCGTAACCTGATCCATATTCCCTTTTGCTCCATACCATAATCTTGGATATTCTTTTCAGGATAGACAAAAGTAAACCAATCTCTACTTATATTCAAGAATTTTATTGATGCAAGTAAATATTGTGTGAATTATGCCGTGGTTTTGAAGCATCAAACCACGTTCCTTTCATGCCTTAAAATGCACTGTTAATTCTAAAAGTCGAGGTCATGTAAAAGCAGCGAACGTAGGGGAGCCATTTGCAAGATTGATAGCATCATTCATTTTTCTAACCTGGAAAATTCATCACGAAAAGGCGCAAAGAACGCAATGTGTTGATCAATTTAAAGCATAAAAGGTTTATCTATCATTAAGTTTGAAAAATGAAGCTTTTTATCAAGCGTAATCATAAAGCATTATTTCTTTGCGACTTGGCGTCTTTGCATGAGAAATTGATGAATTCAACAAGCTAAAAGTGAAACAAAGTTACCTCTGCGCTCCCAGCGCCTCCGCGAGAGAATTTTATAATTGATCCGACTTCAGCTTGAGCCGGCAAATAAAAAAATCTCGCAGAGCTCGCAGGGTGCGCTGAGGTTTCTATACTTTGCCAGGGCTTTCGCGAGGCTTGCCTTTTTGGTTTTGTGTGCTGCTTAAAAATCCATCGCTGGCCCGCGGGATGCTTGATTTTTATGGAGAGCCTTCACGGAAGCAGACACAGAGATTCGTTACCATTTTTCATGCAATCCAACTCATCCATCTCATTGTTGTACATTATGAGAATTTTTTGTATTATATTCTTGTAACCATTGACCAGCATCCAGGCAAAAGCTCATAGGCCATAGCCCCCATGCCGATTATTCCCGAAAACATCGTCGAAGAAGTGCGCATGGCGTCCGATATTGTGGACGTCGTTTCCGATTATGTGGCGCTGAAGCAAAAGGGCCGGAATTTTTTCGGATTGTGCCCTTTCCATCCCGAAAAAACGCCGTCGTTCAGCGTCAATCCGGAAAAGCAGATTTTCCACTGCTTCGGTTGCGGCACGGGCGGTAACGTGTTCACCTTCATCATGAAGGAAGAGGGGGTCAACTTCCCCGAGGCCGTGCGCATCCTGGCCAAACGCGCCGGCATCGCCATTCCCGAGCCGGAAGAGGCCACGGACGTCAATCTGCAGGTGCGCGAGGCGCTGTACCACATCAACGAAATGGCCATGGCGTTTTACGAGCAGCAACTGTTCTCGCCGGCCGGCCGGGAGGCGCTGAAATACCTGCACTCGCGCGGATTCACCGATGAGGGCATCCGCACGTTTCACCTGGGCTATGCCCCGGATTCCTTCGATGCCCTGCTCAAACACGCCACGGCCAGACACTTCAGCCCGGATAAGCTCGAGCAAGCCGGACTTCTGAACAAGCGCGAGGATGGTGGCTATTACGACCGTTTCCGTCACCGCGTCATGTTCCCGATTTTGAATCTGTCCGGCAAGGTCATCGCCTTTGGCGGCCGCCGTCTTTCGGATGACGACACCATCCCCAAATACGTCAATTCGCCGGAAACACCAATTTACCACAAGAGCAATGTGCTGTACGGTCTGTTTCTGGCCCGCGACGCCATCCGGGAGCAGGATTTGGCGGTTTTTGTGGAAGGCTACACCGATATGATGCGGCTGTATCTCAGCGGCATCCGCAATGTGGTGGCCACGTCCGGAACGGCGCTCACTCCGCTGCAGGCGCGGCTGGTGCGGCGTTATACCCAAAACGTCACGCTGCTGTATGACAGCGATACGGCCGGCGCGGCGGCGACTCTGCGCGGCGCGGATGTGCTGGTGGAGCAGGGGCTGGAAGTGAAAGTAGCCGAGCTACAGGAAGGCGAGGACCCGGATAGTTTTGTGCAAAAATACGGCCCGGATGCGTTACGGGAGCAACTGGCAAAAGCCATTCCGCTGTTGGACTTCAAGGCGCTGCGCATCCCCGAGGCCGGCGGGCATCTCGAAAAAAACGAGCGCGTGCAGTCGCTGGTGCAAACCCTGGCGAAAATTCAGGACGGGCTGAAACGGCAGGAAATGGTGCACTACTATGCGGAAAAGATGAAGCTGGACGAGGAGGTGCTGTGGGACGAGGTGCGACGGCTGCGCAGGTTGTACCGCCTGCGGCGCAAGCAGCCAGAGGAGCCAGTTCAGGTTTTGCTGCCCGCAGAGCAAAAGGGCAGCTTTGCCGAGCGCAGCCGGCCGGTCGAGGAGGAACTCATCCGGATCATGCTGTTGTACTGGGACGCCGTTCCGTTCGTATTCAGTTTCATGGAAGTGACCGATTTTTATAACGAGGATTTTCAGATCATTGCCGCGGTGCTGTTTGAGCTGTATAAGAATCAGATCCGTCCTGAGCCCGAGGAGTTGATCCACTATTTCCGCGATGCGCACATTTCCGAGTTCATTTCCAGGGTGGTGCTGTTGCCCAAAGAAGAGCGCGAGGCGGTGACCAAAAATTACCAGCGATGGGCCGCGGACTGTTTGGCGAAACTGCAGCGGCTCATGCTGGAGCTGAAAATTGAGGACGTACAGCAGCAGATCAAGGAGCGAGAAGCCTCGGGCGGCGACGTCACCGAACTCCTCGAGGCCTGGCGCAACCTGCAGGACCAGCGCCAGCGCATCCGTCCGGAGAATTTCCTGCCGGAATACCAGTGATTGTTTATCAGCAAGACACCAGGCAGCTTCGTGGTGCCTGGGGGCTCTTACTGCAAAATCTCACAAAGTTCGTGGTACAACCTTTCCACTGCTGATTGCGGATGGCGTCTGGCCAGCAAGCTAACCCGGTCACGCAGGATGGAAAACAGCTCCGGCCAGTAGGCCGGCGGACACCTGATGGCCTGCTTCAATTGCTCGCAGGACACCGGTTGGCACAGCAGCAATGCCGTCACATCATCCGGATCGTGCTTGCCCTGCCGGCGACCGCGCCAGAGCAGCAGCTTAAAGGCCACATGCAACGCCGGCGACAGCGTGAGATACGTCCGCTCGCCGAAAACGACTTCCATCGGTGGGAACTGCCGCAAATCGAACCGCAAAGCCACCGGGCCGGCAAACCCTGGAATCCGCATTTCATCCACCGCCATCAAATCCACATCCACCTCGCCGCGTCGCAATTTCAAACTCCAGCCACGAAAATGTTCCGTGTCCTCATATTCGAAATGGTTGGCCAGGCTTTCGGACCACTGCTGTCGGCTGTCGGGGGAAATGATGAGGTCGAGGTCCATGGCGACGGTGGTAGCGTATGGCCGAAAATGCTCCGGCCGGGTACACAGGAACACCGCTGTGCCGCCGAAAATGACCGGCGGCTGAATCGCGCGTTCCCGGGCGATCGTCCGAAAATCCTCGTACGCGTTCAAGACGCGTTGCATTTGTGCGTGGATTCGTGAACGCGTTTGCATGTCGTGCCTAAAACAGCGTGTAAATGAACGGGGCAAGGGCGCTTTGCTGCGTCAACACGATCAGTAGGCTGAGGAGAATCAAAAAAATCATGATCGGCGCCAGCCAGTATTTTTTGCGCACGCGCAGAAATCGCCAGAACTCGGCCAATATGGACAGCTTGCTCATGCACCCTCCTGTAAGATGACGTGATTAAAATTAATGATGCCGGTGCGTATCATCTCCCGGTGTGAACCGCTGCACCAGCGCGTTCAATCCGGAATGTCGATGCGGCCCTGCAGATAGGGCACGGCTTTGCCGTAAATGAACACGCGCTCGTTGACCACCTCGCACATCAGTTCGCCGCCACGGGCCGAAAGCTGCCGGACGTGAAAGCGTTTCGGACCAAGCCGTTCTGCCCAGTAGGGCGCCAGTTGCGTGTAGGCCGATCCCGTGACCGGATCCTCCGGTACGGCCAGCTTCGGGGCGAAAAATCGCGCCACGAAATCGTATTGGGCCGACGGAGCGGTGACGATCACACCGCGGCGGTCGAGGCGTTTGAGCGCTTCAAAATCGGGCTGCAGCGCTTTGATATCGGTTTCGCTATCGAAGACCGCAATATAATCTTCCGATTGCAAACAGGCGCCTGGCGTTTGGCCCAGTCCCTGCGCCAGCGCTTGTGGCTGATCGCAGGGCGTCGGCGGCTGCGCCGGAAAATTCATCACCAACCAGTCGCCATCCCGCGTGACGGTCAGTTGGCCGGAACGTGACTCAAATTGAATGGTGCTGGATAATTCCTGCAGGAAGTGGAAAATGACAAATGCGCTGGCCAGGGTGGCGTGACCGCATAAATCGACCTCGCTGGCCGGAGTGAACCAGCGGATGTGATAACCGTCGCTGCGGGGAACGAAATAGGCCGTTTCGGAAAGATTGTTTTCCGCCGCGATGGCCTGCAGCAGGTCATCGGGAAGCCAGCGCGGTAGCGGACACACCGCCGCGGGGTTGCCCTCGAACAGTTTTGATGCAAACGCATCGATCTGGTAAATCGGGATGGTCATGAATGGCCTCGTGGCATTGATTTTTTTCCGCAATCAGGATTCGAGCATGAATGAAAAAAAGTCTTGCAAAGGCTCAGAGCGCGCCGATAAAATGGCGATGGATGTAATTTCTACCTCGTGACGTGTTGTATTGTCTCGCACTAACCGACGACTGCAAAAAACCTGTAGCACCCGCCCCTTGTGGGCGGTAGCCGCTGGCCTGGTTGCCGGATGCCCCCGAAATTTTTCTGGCTTTGGCGGAATTGGTCGCGTCGGGGCCAAAAGTCCGGCCTGATCGGCGCCGCACAAGGGGGCGCGGCTATGGCATCCGTCTCAAAAAAATACGCCCCGGTCGAAATATCTTTAAACCGCGGCTGAACCGCTACAAAAATTAGGCGGAAAATATGGATTTTGCAACAGGTTTGTGACCTGTTGGAATATTTCAAAAAAACCGCTTGCTTTTTTCCTCAAAATCGCTATTTTTTCGAACAAAATAACAAAATATTCGAAAATTCGAGTCAATGGTCGATCTCGACAAAATCGATCGCAAAGAAGTCATCATCAAGGTCGCCCAGAACCTGTTCAGCCGGTTCGGGCTGGCTAAAACCACCATCGAGGACATTGCCCGGCAGGCCCGAATGGGCAAGGCCAGCATTTATTATTATTTTAAAAGCAAAGAGTCCATTTTCAAAGAAGTGATCGAGAAAGAGGGGGCCGAGTTGCGGCGCAAAATCCAGCAGGCCGTGGCGTCGGTTGATGCGCCGCAGGATAAGCTGCGCATCTATGCCCTCACGCGCATGGAATCGCTGAAAGAGCTGGCCAATTATTACAATGCCATGCGCGATGAATACTTGGAACACTATGCGTTTATCGAAAAGGCGCGCAAGGGGTTCGACGAATTTGAACTCGATCTCATTGCACGGATTCTGAAGCAGGGCGTGGCGCAGGGCGTGTTCACCATTGCCAATATTCCGCTCACCGCCGAAGCGATTCTGGCTGCCATCAAAGGGCTCGAGTACCGCTGGACCATCGAGGTGCCGCTGGAACGCATCCGTGAAAATATCGGTGTGCTATTGAACATCCTGTTCAAAGGCATTGAAAAACGGGATTGAATTTTTTTTGCATATTTTTCGAACAAAAAACGATATTATTCGAATAATACATCGCGGGGAGAAGGCCAAATGCAACGGTTCGCTGTTGTTGTATTGAAGTTCCGAATTCCGATTCTGATTGTCACGCTGATATTGACTTTGTTTTTCGGCTGGCAAATGCGCCATCTGCGCGTCAATAGCGATCTCATCACCTATCTCAAGCCGGATGACCCGGCGGTGCAACTGTTCAACCGCATCGGCGAGGAATACGCCGGCACGGCCATGGCCATGATCGGCCTGGAGGCCGAGGATGTGTTTACGTATGATGTGCTGCAAACGGTCAACCGGCTGACCGAAGCGCTGCGGCAACTGCCGGGCGTGGCCACGGTCACCAGTCTCACCGATGTGCTGGACATCCGCAGCGTCGATGGCGACCTGGAGGTTGGGCGGCTCATCGATCGGCACGCCATTCCGTCCGATCCCGAGGAACTGCGCCGCATTCGCGATTATGCGCTGTCGAAAGACATGTACAACGGCCGGCTGATTTCGTCCGACGGCCGCATTACGTTGATCATCGCCCGCCTGCAGCAAAAGGCCGATAAGCAGGCACTGGCCGAGAAAATCCAGCAGGTGGCGCGGGAACAGGCGCCGGGCTACCGGTTGTATTTTTCCGGCCTGCCCATGCAGATGGTCGAGATCAACGACATCATCATCCGCGATATGACGCGGCTGGTTCCCGTGGTGGTGCTGGTGCTGATCGGCATGCTGTACTTCAGTTTCCGCATGCTCCGTGGCGTGGCGCTGCCGCTGCTGACCGTGATGATCAGTACGGTATGGGCCCTGGGCCTGATGAGCCTGCTCGGCTATGAACTGACCATCATTTCCAACATCATGCCGGTGCTCCTGATCGCCATCGGCTCGGCCTACGGCATTCATATGCTGGCGCGCTATAACGAGGACATGCGGCGGCATAACATCAATCGCCACGATACCGTGGGCCGCTGGCAGAGCATCCGCGAGTCGCTGGCCGAAGTGGGCGTGCCGATCATCCTGGCCGGCGTTACCACCCTGATCGGTTTTTTCTCATTCGCCGGCGCGTATCTGACGTCGGTGACGCAATTTGGCGTGTTCACCGGTATCGGCGTGGCGTTTGCGCTGCTCATTAGCATCACCGTGGTGCCGGCGGTGCTTGCCATGTTGCCGCCGCCCCCTACGCGGCGCACGGCCTCGGGCCGGGAGGCCAACATGCTGGTGCATTTTCTGGACTGGCTCGCCGATTTCGTGCTGAGGCGCGAAGGCTGGATTCTGGCCGGCTCGGTGGTGGTGATCGGGCTGGCGGTGGTTGGCCTGCCGCGCCTGCACCGGGAAGTCAATTTGCTGGAGTATTTTCCGCGCCACACCGACATCCGCCGCGCCGAGGACATGATGCGCGAGCATTTTGGCGGCTCCAATCCGATCCAGCTTGTGGTGCAGGGCGATATGAAACACCCTTTTGTGCTGAAAGAAGCCCGCGAACTGGAGAAATTTCTCGAAACCCTGCCGGACGTGAGCAAACCACAGTCGGTGGCGGATTTGATTTGCGAAATGAACCGGGTGATGAACGGTCGGTACACCGTGCCGGACACCCGCGAGGGCGTTGCCAATTTGTGGTTTTTTATCGAAGGCGAGTCGGTGTTGCAGCAAATGGTCAATCCCGATGCCAGCGAGGGCATCATTCAGGCCAATCTGGCCACCATGGAGATGCAGCGGGTGCGCCGGGTGGTCCGCGCCATCGATCGCTATTTTCGAACCCGCGCCGATTCGGTGCGAATCGTGGTGCGGCGGGATGAACTGCCGCTGGCGCTGCAACGGCAGGTGCTGGCCGATGGGATTTACTGGCTGATCGCGCTGGATGTGGCGCGGCACGGGGCGACCGTGCCGGATAGCGCGGCGCTGCTTAAGGCCATTTTGCAGGTCATTGAACCGCAGGACGAGCGGCTTTCGAAAACGTTGATTTCTGAGTTGCGCGAAAAATGGTTGGACTTCTTTCTGATGGAGTCCCCGGTGGAAATCGACGATGATGCGGAGGTGGAGCGGCTCGTGGGCCGGCTGGTGCGATCTCTGCAGGCGCGCCAGATCAAAAACGAGGCGGCGCTGTCCCGTGCGCTGAGGCGGTGGCTGCCGCGGGATCAACGCGATGACGCCGGGGCGGTGGAGGAAACGGCGCAAATTGCCTGGCGGATGGTTCAGGAGTTGGTGCAAAAGCAGCGGGTGCAGCGCGCGGTGGAACGTTTGCTGGCGCTGTTCCCGGATTCCCTGAAGCAGAATCCGGACTTCCGCGATGATGTACGCGACGATCTGTGGATGATGAACGAGACATACATTGCGGTATCGCCGGATGATGCCCGGCGCGCCGGGGTGGATGGCGAGCGGGTGAGGCTGCAGTTCCGGCAATCCGGCATGCCGCTAATTTACACCCGCCTCGATGATAGCCTGATGCGCAGCCAGTTGCAGAGTCTGGCCATCGCGCTGCTTCTGGTGACGCTCATCCTCATGGTGCAGTTCCGGTCGCTGCTGGCTGGACTGATCGCCGTGTCGCCCATTGTGCTGACGGTGCTGATGAATTTCGCGCTGATGGCGTATTTGAACGTACCGCTGGACAATGCCACCATGATGATCGCCAGCATTGCCATCGGTATTGGTATTGATTATGCCATCCATTTTACCAGTCGCTTTAAGATGGAGTTTGGCCGGCAGGGAGATGGTCGGCAGGCGCTGGCGACCACCCTGGAAACCACTGGTCGTGCGATTCTGATCAATGCGCTGTCGGTGGCGTCGGGATTCATTATTCTGGTGTTTGCCCAGCTCATCCCCATTCGTCAGTTCGGCTGGCTCACGGCCAGCACCATGTTTTTCAGCGCGGTCGGCGCCATGACGTTCCTGCCGGCGCTGATTCTGTACAGTGGAGACCGCCATTTTCGGAATCATGGCAACAGTTAGAAGCTTTGAAAATTGGATGAACCACAAAGACACAAAGGGCACAAAGGGAATCCTTGGTTGGAAGGAGCAACGGAACGACGCGGATGGAATACGGATGGGGGCATGCTTAACAACATGAAATTGTAACTGCTTTGACCACAAACGCCGTAGGCGTGAAACGTTTGTAGCTGGATATGAATTGAGACATGTCTTTAGTTACACATATCAGTAGGAGGTTTATATGAAACGAAGTTTGACCTTGATGATCATTCTTGGATTGGTAGGCGCAATCCAGGCCGGACAGCCGTCGGCGCAGGACATTGTGGCCAAAAGCGATTCCGTGATCAATGCGCCGAAAGACCAGAAAGCCATCATGACAATGATCCTGATCGATAAAAAAGGCAACCGGAAGCGCCGGGAGGCGGTGTTCATGCAAAAAGGCGACGACCGCCGGATTTTGCGGTTCACCAAACCTGCGGATCAAAAAGGCATCGCCTTTCTGGCCCTGCCCGGAGATGTGCAGTATCTGTACATGCCGGCGTTTCACAAGGTGCGGCGCATTGCTTCGCACATCAAAAACACCAAATTCGCCGGCACCGATTTCACGTACGACGACATGAGTACTTCCCGGCTGGCGGAAAATTACAACGCCAGGCTGCTGCAGGAAGACGACCAGTTCTGGATTTTGAAGTTAGTGCCAAAGCCGGGCGTGAAAAAGGATTACGGCCACCTCAAACTCTGGGTGCGCAAGGATAACTACTACCAGGTCAAAATTGAATTCTACGACCGGGCTGGCAACCTGTGGAAAGTGATGGAACGCCGGCAGGTGGTGAAAATTGGCAAATACTGGTACGCGCGCGAGATGGAAATGCGAGACCTGAAGGAAGAGCACGCCACCATCATGCAATCGAAAGATGTGCAATTTGACCTCGGACTGTCGAATAAACTGTTCACGCGCCGGTATTTGCGACGGGCGAAATAATCCCAAGCGGTGAACGCGCTTCCGATGGGCTGCTGCTTGCCCGTGCAACCAGCGTGTTTTTTTCACAATGGATATTCAACCCAGGCAACGTGGAGGTTGGTGAAAATGCGACGAATGTGGCTGGCCGGGATGCTGCTCCTGCTGGCAGCGCCGCTGCAGGCGCAGGTGCAGATCAACGGCTATGTGCAGAATTACGAGCGGTTTCGTTTGCAGCAAAATGGCCGTGTCACCTGGAATGAGAGCCGGCTTGGCCTGAAATTCGAAGGCAATCCATCCGACAATCTGCATTACTATAGCGAACTGCGGATCCGCAGCTTCGGATTTCCCAATCCGCAAACGGTGGCCGATTTGCAGCGCCGCGACCGATCGCGGGTGGCGCCCTGGGCCGTGGAGGTGCGCGAGGCCTACATTGATCTGTACGGCTTCCTGCTGGACAATCTCGATCTGCGCATCGGCAAGCAGCGCATTGCCTGGGGCACGGCCGATAACCTGAACCCCACCGACAATTTGAATCCCGATGATCTGGAGGACATTTTCGATTTCGGTCAGCATCTCGGCAGCCAGGCCATCCGCGCAACGTATTATTTTGGCGATTGGACGCTGACCGGCGTGTTCATCCCGGTGTTCACGCCGGCCGTGCTGCCGTTTGGCGACTGGGCGGCGGCGTTCAGCGAGCCGACGGCGCTCCCTTCCGGAATGACGCTGGTTCAGTTCACCGATCGGCTACGGTTGCCCGAACCGCGTCTGGGGGAATCGGCCAGTTATGGTGTCAAAATCGCCGGCAGTTTGCTCAATTTCGATGTGTCGCTGAGCTACTATGCCGGCCGCGATGATCTGCCGCTGATGTCGCGTCTGGCGATCGTGCCCGTGGATACCCCCGGACAGGTCCGCGCCGACGCCGAGCTGGTCTTTCCGCGGATGCGGGTTCTGGGCTTCGACCTGGCGGGCAGCATCGGCAGTGTGGGCGTGTGGGCCGAAGCCGGTGTGTTCCTACCGGAGGACGTTCGGCTGCAGCAAACGCTGCCCGATCCGCAGGCCGGGCTGATCACCCGAGAAACCGTCGCGCTGTCGGACGAACCGTATGTAAAGTGGGTAGTCGGCGCCGATTACACGTTCAAGAGCGGCTGGTACGTGAATGCGCAGTTCCTGCACGGCTTTTTGCATGAACGCGGCCGCGACCAGCTTCAGGATTACATCGCGCTGCGACTGGAAAAATCCTTCATGCACGATGCCCTTAAACTCGCGCTGGTGAATCTGGTGCTGGCCATCCAGGACTGGCGGAATCTGAGCGAGAATTACGGCCTTGCCGGCGGTCCGAGCCTGGATTACAAACCCACCGATGCGCTGACCGTATCTCTGGGAGCGTTCCTGGTCGAAGGCCGGGGCGAAGGGCTATTCAGCCGGGTGAAACAACTGGATGAGGTATTTTTCAAAGTGGTGTATGATTTTTGAGGAAAAAAGCCGCGGTCCGGGACGGCGCAGAAGCACAGATGCTGGGATTCTCAGCGACCGTCCCTGACCGCCGAAGAAGTGGGTCAATCGTGGAATGTCAACGCAAGACCATCAGCCGTCCGATTTTGCTGCTGCCGCCAGCTTTGACTTCGTAAAAATACATTCCCGGAGCGATGCGCCGGCCGCGCCAGTCGCGGGCATCCCACGTGACTACATGGCGGCCGGAGGTCAGCGATCCGAGGTTCAACCGCTGTACCTCCTGGCCCAGAATGTTCAGGATGCGGATTTGCACCGGCGCCCGCGACGGCAGCACAAATGCCAGTTGCATGCTGGAAGATTGCGATAGCGAAAATGGATTGGGATGCCCGGGCTCCAGCAGAAAACCTTCCGGCAGGGCCACCTGCACCTGGATGGCCGGCGTTTCCTGCATGCGGCCGTCGATTTTCAGTATCTGCAGCCGGTAGTAATACGTGCCCGGCGGCACATCGCGATCGATGAAGCGGTAGCTGTTCCGGCTACCGGCGCGGAGAAAGCCGAGCGATTGATAGTCGCGACCGTTGCGGCTGCGCAGTACGTTGAAGCCGAGCAGATCGTTCTGCGCACCGGCCTGCCAGCGCAGCACCACCCCTTCCGAACTCACCGATGCTGATAGCGCAACGGATTGAACGGACGTAACCATCCCATATTCGTACGCGCCGATATCCGGGGCGCTGCCCGTGTACGCTACGCCGACATCCGCCCCGGCGTCGATGGCCGGACTGTTGGCTTTGAGCTGGAAATTGTAATTGGCGGCATCAACGAATCCCGGATCGCTGCCGGAGATGTCGCCGGTGCCGGCCATACTGCCAGCGGAGGTATCAAACCAGCCATTGTAGCCCAGCTCGACTTTAAAGGTGGTTTTAATGCTCGGCTTGCTGGCTTTGTAAAACAGATTGTTCTGAAAACGGCCACCGTTCACACCGCCGCCTTCCACGCGCAGGGCCGTAGCATTGATGAACGCAATCGTGTTGTTCACGAATTCCACGTTCGATACGTCATCGAATTTCACCGCATAATATTGCCGGATGTTGTACACCACATTGCGGTAAATCCGGTGATTGATCTGCGATTTGCCAGCCTCGCCGCGGAACTCCATGCCACGTTGCGAATCGTGGATGACATTGCCAACAAACGTCAGGTTGCGACAGCCCTTTTGCACCACCACGGCCTTGTTTTCGAAACCATACATTTCGTTATATTCCACGCGCGCGCCATCCACGCCTTTGAAATCCAGCGCGTTTTCAGAATTGCTGCCTAGCGTTGTGTAAAGAATGTTGCCCTTGATCAGGATGTCTTTGGCATAGCTGCTGATGGGATCGCTGTTCGAGGCATAGAGCTGAATCGCATCGCCGCCACAGTTGTAGATGGTGTTGTTGAGGATGCGGATTCGAGTCGCACCGGGACTGGTGACGATACCATGCGCATCTCTGCCCGGCTTCCAGATAAAATCGTGAATGACGTTGTTTTCAATGGTGATGTCTCTGGCACCGCCACTGATATCGATGCCATCACGCTTGCCATTGCGCAGTTCACAATTGCGAATGGTCACAAAGGCTGCGCTGCTGGATATTTTGATGGCATCGCTGCTGGCATTTTGGTGATCTAAAATGAAACCATCAATCACCCAATATTTTTTATTGATTTTGAGCAGCTGATCCGACGATTGAATCACCGGCCGCTCGCCAGGATAGGCCATCAACACAATGGGGCGCCCGGCTTCGCCATCACGCGGCAGAGACAGGCTTTCCTGATAGACGCCCGCACGCACCATCAGGGTGTCGCCTGGGCCCAAAGAAGCCATCTGATTGCCAAGGCCGAGGGTTTTGGTGGCCACATAAGTGCCGGCCTGCAGCGGTCCGCACCACATCAGCGTGCAGAGCAACCAGAGTGCGGCGAAGCTTCCTGTTCGCCTGAACGGTTTGGCCTTCGTATTCATCAATTCCTCCTGGAATGGTTGTTGACCGACCTATTTTGCCAGAACGAGCTTATTCCATACGACGAGTTCGCCCACGGCCAGCCGGTACGGATACACCCCGCTGGCCACGCGCACGCCTTTTTCATCGGTCCCGTCCCAGCGCACTTTGTATTCGCCCGGATGCAAAGAATCGGCCACAAGAGTACGCACCTTGCGGCCGGTGGTGTCGAAGATGGTCAGGGTAGTATAAGCGCTGAATGGCACGGAAAAAGCAATGGTGGTGGCCGGATTAAACGGATTCGGGAAATTCATCAATCGCAGATTTCGGGGCAGAGCAGCGCCTTGAGCGCCCTTCACGCCGGTTACCACGGCGCCAAGCTTGATGGAATAGGTCGCGCTGCCCCCCGGATTGTGCGTGAACGAAATGGTGCCGTTGGGGCCGGTGACGCCGCTTGCTACGACTGTACCGCCTACCCGCACCGTATATTCACGGTTTTTCTTCAGTTCGGTGATCAGGTGTTTCACCTGTTTAGCGCTATTCACGGTGTAAGAAAAATCGCCTAAGGGCGTTTCCGCATTGCTGAAAATTACCAGTCGTTCTTTTTCCATTAAAGCGCCCATCCAGTTTTGGCCGCTCAAACCTTCCACAGAGGCGGGCTCCTCCATAGTATTGGCATCGCCAATTTGCATGACGGTTAGAAACTGATTTTCGAATGAACGGTATTGCAATGTGTAGGCGCTGAGCAAATAGGCCGCTTTTTCACTGAAGCCACTGGGGTTGTAATTTAATGGAGTGCCATCGGCCCATACCCATTCGTAACCCGGTCCACCGAATTTATGCGCAGACACATTTTTCGGAAAAACGGACGTTACGTACATCTGACCGTGAGCCTGATCGATACGGTTGACGACTTTGAAAACGCGGCCGGCGCTCACCCAATGCCCGCTTCCCGCCGATTGCCAGGTGTTGTCCACCGCCTGGATGTCCGTCGGCGTGTGCAGCAGGAAAAACTTTTCTCGATCGGAATCGACCCGGTCCATGACTACCACAAATTCGTGATTGACCGGCCCGCGCAAATAGACCACCGCGCGCCGCGCCAGCTTGGTTTTGTTGCCATCGCGATAGGCGCGGGTGTAGTTGTAATTCACATAATCGTACAGCCCGGGGCGGTATTCCCGCGCTTCCACCGTGCCGACATGGTTATTGCGGCCGTCTTCGAAATATTCAGGAAGATCAGCTTTGGTCCCGTCGGAATCGAATTCCACGCTGAGTCGCTGGTCATCGCCCAATCCGAAAATGTTGTTCTGCGCCATGCCTTTACCACCGCTTCTTACCCTGGGGATGCCATCTCCAGCATTTTTGGAATTGGCCGCACTAATAGCGAGGGGGCCAAAACGGTGAATATTAATGGCTCCCATTTCTGTCTCATTATGGCCGTTGGAATACCAGAATTTAAAAGCGAAGAATTGGATGAGGGTGGCATCATTAATGCTATGGTCTGAGCGCATAGCATGGATCTGACCTAGGTGAGCACTTAAAGGAACATTGGCCTCCTCCGGTGATTTGGGAGGTACCTGCCTTGATCCAAAAATGAACTTAAAGAAGAAGTCGTACAAATAGGGTTCGTAATATTTATATTCATCCACCTCAAGACCATAGGGGCTCTCATGAATAAACCAGGAAGCAAAACCCGCCATATTCGGGTCCTTATCCACCAGTTTAGCTGCAATCATATTCATCACCGAAGAGACCGTGCGGGATCGCATTTTGATCACGGTGCTGGTATTTTGCTGGGAAAAATAATATTCGCCTTTATAGGGCATAGGGATCATGTAATAATAAAAATAATAGGGCGCATATCGAATCCAGGAATTCTGGTAAAAATAATCCGCGTTCATGGCGCTTTCGGCTGCGGCTGCTAAAAGTAAAATTCCCGTGTAGCCATCCAGACTGTAAGAATCGCCTTCAACCCAATCGCTGGATCCCTCAAAAAGCTTTTCAGCAACCCCCAGTTGCCGAGTGATAAAAATATCCTGAAAAGAATCCATCATTTCCTGCGCTTTCGTCATGTAGGTCGGCCCCAGATCATTGTCGCCGTAAAAGCATAAGGCGGCCGAATAGACATGAACATTAGCGGCATAGTGGTTTTCTAATTTAACTTTGTCAGAATCATATTTATTGTCCCACATGGTAATCAAGCGGTCCACAATGGCGCGTCGTTCTTCAAGAGTTGCAAGGTCGTGGGTCCAATCATAAACCACTTGCAAAGCTAAGGCGCCAAGCCCACCCTTTTTGGTCGTTAGGTTTTTCCCACCATTATGGGTTTCTTTCCACGTATCAGGTAGGTTTTGGGCAAGATACAATGCGATCTCCAGGGCCTTTTTACCATATTGCACCCGACTGTATTGGCCTCCGTTTCCGAGAATGGTTTGAGGATCGATAACATAAAGCAAAGCATAGGATCGGGCCGCCCCGAACATTTCGTTCCATTGCCCCAGATCGCCCGATCCAGGCGCAACGGTGTACAGAGCATCCATTTGATTGAGAAAACGCCGAAAGTCATCTGCATAATAAGTTTGAATTTTAGCGCGTAATTTCGGAATATCCGCTTTCGTAATAAAAATCCTTGGATGGTCCCCATTTGCAATGGCCGATCCGGCAGGCGCCACAAATTTGATATTCGCCGCCGCGCCGGAGGTTATACACAACAGCATTCCAAGAAGTAAGTATCGCTTCATAGGACTCCCTTTGCAAATATGATAAGATTTTTTACGTTTTCGTATTTCAATTGTGTCAATCCTGCCAGTCTCTTCTGGCTAATGATTTTCTAAGTTGTTATTTTTTATACCCATACAGACAACGATGCCCTGTCCACGGAACGATTTCGCAAATGTTGATTCTTAGTATTGCGAAATTCATACCAAATGGCAGGGCAGTCCAAAATTATTGCATTTGGAAATGCTCCCTTGTCTAAAGGGAGCCACGGCGACATGTCGATTCTTTCAATTATATAAAAAGTACCGGCGATGGTGCATAACTGCGCATGTCGGAGCATTGCTTTTTGGGGAAAAGGTTGAAATGAGGTCGAATGTCAGGAAGGAACCGATGGGGCGGATGAAGCAAACCCATCAGGGCAGGTCGGCCCGTTTCAAATAGATAGCCGCCAGCGGCGGAAGTACCAGGCTCAGCGAATGTTCGAAACCGTGCCAGGGGATGGATTCGGCGTACTTTCCGCCGTAATTGCCGAGATTGCTGCCGCCGTACAGGTTGGAATCGCTGTTGAGGATTTCTTTGTAAAAGCCGGGACGAGGAACGCCAATGCGGTAATCGTAGCGCGGAACCGGCGTGAAGTTGCACACCACCACGATTTCGTCGTCGGGATTCGCGCCGCGGCGGATAAACGAGATAACGCTGTTTTCGCTGTCCAGAAAATCGATCCACTGGAAACCTTCGGGCACGAAATCTTTTCGCCACAGCGCCGGCGTCTGCTGATACAGGTGGTTCAAATCGCGCATGAACTGCTGCAACTGACGGTGGGAATCCCATTGCAGCAAGTGCCAGTCCAGACTTTTGCTGTGGTTCCACTCTTCCCACACGCCGATGTCGTTGCCCATGAACAGCAGCTTTTTGCCGGGATGCGCATACATGAACGCGTAGGCCAGCCGCAGGTTGGCGAATTTCTGCCAGAGATCGCCAGGCATTTTGTCCAGCATGGAGCGCTTGCCATGCACCACCTCGTCGTGCGACAGCACCAGAATGAAATTTTCGGTAAAAGCGTAAATCAGCCCGAAGGTCAGGTCGTTGTGGTGATATTTGCGGTGGATGGGGTCCTTTTCGATGTAACGCAGAAAGTCGTTCATCCAGCCCATGTTCCACTTGAAGCCGAAGCCGAGCCCACCGAGATAGGTGGGACGCGATACTCCCGGCCAGGCAGTGGATTCCTCGGCGATCATCATCACATCCGGATGCTGGGCATACACGGTTTCGTTCAGACGCCGCAGAAAGTCGATGGCTTCCAGGTTTTCGCGGCCTCCAAACTCATTCGGTAACCATTCGCCTTCCTTGCGCGAGTAATCCAGATACAGCATCGAGGCCACGGCATCCACGCGCAGGCCATCGACATGGAATTCATCCAGCCAGTACAGGGCGTTCGAAATCAGGAAGTTGCGCACTTCATTGCGACCATAATTGAAAATCAGGGTGCCCCAGTCCGGATGCTCGCCCTTGCGCGGATCAGCGTGCTCATACAAGTGCGTGCCATCGAACCAGCGTAGGGCAAAATCGTCTTTGGGGAAGTGCGCCGGCACCCAGTCGAGGATCACGCCGATATCGTGCTGGTGCAGATAATCCACAAAATATTTGAAATCGTCCGGAGCGCCGTAGCGGCTGGTGGCGGCGTAATAACCGGTGGTTTGATAGCCCCAGGAGCCGTCAAACGGATGCTCGGTGATCGGCAGCAGCTCTACGTGGGTGTACCCCATATCCTTGACGTAATCCACAAGCTGATGCGCCAGCTCACGGTAGGTCAGCGGCCGGTTATTTTCCTCGGGAACACGCTTCCACGAGCCCAGGTGCACTTCGTAAATAGCGATCGGGCTTTCGAGGCCGTTGTGGGCGTGCCGTTTTTGCATCCACTCATTGTCGTTCCAGGAAAAGCGCATTTCGTTGTACACGATGGACGCATTCGCCGGCCGGAGCTCGGTCTGAAAGCCCACCGGATCGGTTTTGATGCGCAGGTCGCCGCTGCGGGTTTTGATCTCGAATTTGTACAGTTCACCTTCGTCCAGCTCGGGGATGAACATTTCCCACACGCCGGCGCCGGGATGCACCCGCATGCAGTGCCGCCGGCCGTCCCAGGCGTTGAAATTGCCCACCACGCTCACACGCACCGCATTCGGCGCCCATACGGCGAAATTGACGCCTTTGACGCCGTCCACCTCGCGCAGATGCGCGCCCAGTTTTTCGTACATTTTCAAATAATTGCCCTCGCCGAACAGGTGCAGATCGAATTCGGTGAGCAGCGGCGGAAAAATGTAAGGGTCGATGAATTCCCACGCGTTGCCGGCGTAATCCACCGCGCGGAGGCGGTAGCGGAAGGAGCGGCTCCGCGGCCGGACCAGCGTTTCAAAAAAGCCGTCGCCGTGGATGCGCTGCATCGGCACGGGTTTGCCAGGGCCCCGGCCGGTCATTGGCACGACGAACATCTCTTTGGCCGTGGGCACGAAGGCGCGCACCGCCATGACCGGGCGCTCGCCGTCGGTCACGGGATGCAGCCCCAGAACGGTGTGGGGATCATAATGAGCGGCATGAACGATTTTTAAGATGTCTTCCTGGGGAACCGTGGGGAAATCGGGTTTGAATTGGTCCTGTCTGGTTTTGCGTGCCCGCGATGGTCCTGCCATGGAAATCGGTTACTCCTCTTCGTCTTCGGCCGGCTCGATGGTCGCGCTCATAGAGCCTTTGCAATGCGGAATGCGCCAGTCGGCGCCGTAGGCGTGGATTTGATCGCGCTTGAGTTCGGCCCGCTCTTTGGATGTGGTATCGACGATCACGCGGCCGTAAGTGTCCACTTCCACCGCCATGCGGTAGGCCGTTTCCTGACTGTGGCCGAACAGCTTCATGAGCATCTCAATCACATAATCATACGTATGGTCATTATCATCCCAGAGAATCACATGGTATCGGGGAATATGCACAACGCGCGTTCGTTTGTCGGTATCCTGTCGAATGTCGGGTGTCGCATTAGCCATCTGCGTCACTCCCCTGTGTTGCGTCAACCATACGTCATTTTTTTATCGCTAAATATACTGATAAAGGCTTCTGAAAATCAAGCCTTCAAGCGGTTTTTGCGAAAAATTTTCAGCGCGAGCTTCGCATTTGTAACACAAGCATCCTTGTTTGTGCATGCTGGCATATGCGAATTGCCAGGCGGTCAAATTGGATCAGCACGGCGGGGATGACAAACTGGAAGCTTGTGCTCCAGCTTCTATTGATCGCGCGTATTTGGTTTACCTGCATGAATTAAGTTGGGCCTCCTGTAGCATGAGCATCCTTGCTTGTGAATTCTGGCAAATGTGCATTGCCAGGGAGCCAAATTAATTCAGCAGACCGGGAATAACAAGCTGGAAGCTTATGTTGCAGGCTACGACCTGTCCCCCCTGAACAGCCATTTCCGCGCGTCATTCACGATAAAAAACAATAAAACCGCCCACGGCGCGCCGTGCTGTAAGGTATCCCACCAGTCGATGAGGCTCATGCCCTTTGCGCCGCCGGCAATCCAGCGCAGCTTGCCCACAATGTGCGGCTCCGGAAAATAGGGCGCCAGTCCCAGCGTCAAACAGGCGAATAAAGTAAGCATGTATTTTTTTACAAGTTCCATGTGTCCCATACCAGTTTGACTGCAAAAAGAATCACCATAGCAATGACGAATCCTTTTACCCATTCGTGTCCTTTTTTCACCGCCACCCGCGTGCCGATGAAACCGCCCAGCGCGCTACCCAGACCCAGGGCGAGGCCGTAGGCGAAGTTTACCTGCCCGTGCCAGATAAAAATCCCCAGCGCCAGGATCGTGAATACAAACACTACCAGGATTTTAATGGCATTCACCGTCACCATGTCGAAGCCGCTGATGAGCAGCACCGTGATCAGCAAAAAGCCAATGCCGGCCTGGATGAAGCCGCCGTAGAGTCCGATGAAAAAAAACGCCAGCAAAAACAGCCCGGTTTTCACCGCGCGCGGCAGCGGAAGCTGCAAATTCCAGCGGTGCGCCGGATCGAGCCATATCAGAAACGTGATGCCCACCATGATAGCGGCGAGCATTGGTTTGAACAGGTGATCCGGGATGTTGACGGCCAGGGTGGCGCCGATATAGGTACCGAGTAAAGCCGGAGGCACTGCAAGCAGGCTCGGGCGCCATGGAAATATATTGAGCTGACGGTAGCTCATAATCGCGGCGAGATTCTGAATAAGAATGGCGACGCGATTGGTGCCGTTGGCCATCGAGCCCGGCAGGCCGAGAAAAATCAGCAGCGGCAGGGTGATGAGCGAGCCGCCGCCCGCGAGGATATTGATAAATCCCGTCAAAATACCTATGACAAACAGCAACAATAACTTGAATTCCATGGTAATCTAAAAATCCCGTCTCCTTGTGGTTTGGATGCCAGGGCCACGCAAAATGGCCGGAATTTTTTGCTGGAATGTAGGACGTGAAGCGGACGGTTTTGTTTAAATATGGAGAACGGTTCCTGATCAGCCGAAGTCATCAACTGCCGATGCAAAGACGTACAGGACACCAGGCACCGTCAAGGCGCCTGGTGTCTGTACCGGGTACAATGCCCGACACCGCTCACTGCTGCCGCGTCTTGCGCAGATACTTCAGAAAATCCGAATCCGTCTTCAAAAAGATGACGCTGTTTTGCTTGAGCGTTTCTTTGTACGTCTTCAGCGTCTGCATGAAAGCATAAAATTCCGGATCGCGGTTGAAGGCATCCGCATAAATCTTGGCGGCTCTGGCGTCGGCTGCACCCATAATTTCCTGCGCGCGGCGGTAGGCCTCGGACTGAATGCGTTGCAGGTCTTTGGACCGCATGCCTTCGATTTTGGCGCGCTCGCCCTGGCCTTCCGAGCGGTATTTCTCGGCGATCCGCTTGCGCTCAGAAATCATGCGCTCGTACACTTTCTTGCGCACGTCCTCGATGTAGTTGATGCGCTTGATCTGCACATCCACCAGCTCGATGCCGTATTGCGGCACGATCTCCCGCGCCTTTTCCAGGATTTGGCGAGTGATGATCATCCGTCCTTTTTCTACCGGTGCAACATCAGTGATCTCCACCAGATCTTCTTCGCCTTCGCCCATGGCGAACATCTTGCGGTTGGTGTTGCGCACCAGTTCAATCAGATCATGCTGCGTGACCAGATCACGGGTCACGCCGTCGAGAATATCATCCAGGCGGGTCTGGGCGTTGAGCTCGTTGTTGACCGACTGGTAAAATTTTAACGGATCCGTGATGCGCCAGCGCGCAAAGGTGTTCACCCAGATGTATTTTTTGTCCGCGGTGGGAATCTGGTTGGGGTCGCCGTCCCATTCCAGCAATTGTTTCGGGAAGAAGGTGACTTTCTGAATGAACGGCAATTTGAAATGCAGTCCGGCATCTTGAATGGCGCCGCCCACTGGCTCGCCAAATTGCGTAATGATGCATTGTTCGGTCTCATCTACGATGTAAATCGACGAGCTGAGCACAATGATCGCAAGAATGGCGATGACGAGTGTAATGATGGTTCCCGTTTTCATTGTTTCACCCCCTTTGCCTCGTTACCCAGTTGCAGCAACGGAACGAGTCCCTGCATATTTTGATCGATGACATAGATCTGCTTCACCGAGGGCAGCACGTCCATCAGAGTTTCGAGGTACATCCGCTCGCGCGTTACCTTCTTGGCTCGCGTGTATTCCTTCCACAGGGCAATGAACCGCTCGGCATCGCCCTGAGCGCGGTTGACGCGATCGATCGCATAACCTTCGGCCTCGCTGATGCGCTGCTGGGCGCGGCCTCGCGCCTGCGGAATCACCTTGTTGTAGGCCTCCCAGGCCTCGTTGATGATGCGCTCCTTTTCCTGTTTGGCCTCGTTCACTTCGTTGAAGGCCGGTTGCACCGGCTCCGGCGGATTCACATCCTGCAGGTTCACAGTGATCACATGCACGCCCACCTGGTATTCATCCAGCTTTCGCTGAATGTAGTCGCGAGCCAGGATGGAAATATCCTGCCGGTTGGTGATGATTACCTCATCCACGCTATGATCGCCGACCACGGTTCGCATGGCCGCCTCGGATATGTCGCGCAGGGTTTTGCGGATGTTGCGCACTTTGAAAAGGTATTTTGCCGGATCCTTGATGCGGTACTGCACAACCCATTCGACCACCGCCGAGTTGAGGTCGCCGGTGAGCATGAGCGACTCGTCTTCAAACGATCGGTTGGCATACGTGGTGCGGATGCCGGGCCGCAGGGTGCGAAATCCAAACTCTTCCTTGAAAACGCGTTTGACTTTGACTTTTTTGACCGTCTCGATCCCGAACGGGATCTTGAAGTGCAATCCTGGCATGGTTGTGCCCACGTATTTCCCAAACCGTTGCACCACGCCGACTTCATCGGCGTCAACGGTATAAAAGGTGGAGAACACAAACCATAGGCCGATGATCACGATGGCGCCAATGGTGGCCCAGCGAATGTACAGGGCTGGATCATCCAGTGGCCCCGGGCCGTGGCGCGTTGGCCGTTGTATCATGTCCTACCTCCAGAATGAAATGTTTATGAAGGATGATAATTGGTTTTGGTGTCAGGAGATGGCTCGACGTCTCAAGGTAACAAAATCTGCGGACTTTATAAAGAGAATTCGCGCTGAAAGCGCAATTAAGTGAGGGGCTTCAAGAACTGACGGGGCCGGCCGGGCATTTTATACCGGTACCGGCGCATTGATCCCCATCTATTTGCCAATATTCACCACCAGCCATAGAAGCATAATAATCAAGCCCACGAGGCCCCAGGTGCCGAAAAAGCCGATCCAGTCCGCCTTTTGTGGCTTATGGAGCTCCCATTGTGTCCCGGGGAAGAGCAGCCGTCGTTGAAATATCTGCATATTGGCGGCATGGCGTTTGACCAGCCGGGCATCTTCTTCGAGGGTGGCCTGCACGGGCGAATGGATTTTGGCGAAGAACCAGTCGAGGGTCTGTCGCGAGGGCGGGCGGGTAACGTAACTCACGAGGATCAGTACCACGAACGGGAACAGGGCATCGAAGGCAAACCGTGCGGCTACGAGTTGTGCTTTGCGCCAGTGCGTGAAATCGAGGCCCAGCAAGCTGAGAAGCCACAGCTCCGCATTAAACCGGCCAAAACCTATGAGGCGGGAGTTCGGATCGTCCGGCCGCTCGCGCGCAATGCGGTCGAAGAAGATCGGATAGGAGGGGATGCGCCGGACGCGGGTGATGCGCTGGCCGACGAATTCCGCCCTTCCGGCATCAACATCGGTCTGTAGGGCGCGGTTCCCTACCTCGACCTGGCGCTCCTGCGTCTGCGCCAGAAAGCGCGGATGCGTGCGCGCCCATTCCCACGATTGAAACACATTCGGGATGACCACCATGATCACAAACGAGGCGATGATTTGCACGATGACCGCCGTGCGGGTGAGGCGGCGCCACATGAAGGCCAGCCAGATCGGCGCGCCGAAGATGGCGGGAATGGAAATGAAATACTTGAACAGCTCCAGCAGGTTGCTGACGTACAGCGCCATGCCGATGCCGCCGAATATCATCACCGCCACCATGATACGGCTGACGAAAATGTAATGCCGTTCCGATCGCGCCGGCCGCAACGGCCGGTACACCTGGTTCACGAACAGCGCCGAGGCGGCCACGGTCTGCGCATCCAGGGTGGACATGTTGGCGGCGAGCACGCCGATCATCATGATGCCGATGAAACCGGTTCCGAGGAGCTGCCGGGTCATGTAGCCCCAAATCAAATCGGGATCGCTAACCTGGCCAGCGAACAGCCCGACGGCGATCAGCCCGGCCAGCGCCCAGAAGATCATCATCACGCGCTTGAACATCAGCCCGCCGATCATGCCGAACCGCGCAGTGTTCTCGTCGATGGCCGAGCCACTGACATGGATGTTTTGCGCCAGCGCCACGATGGACACGAGGTTGGCCAGCGCCATGGCCGCGATGGTGTACCAGGCATACTCGCTCAGGATTTCGGTGCCGAACAACCAGAACATGTGCTCCGGTACGGCGGCATGCAGGCCTTTGAAGCCGCCGATGGCGGCCAGCCCAAAGGGAATGAGCAGGGCAGAAAACAGAATCATGAGCACGCCCTGGAGGGCGTCGGTAATGGCGGCCGCGGCGAAGCCACCGAGCACCACGTAAATGCACACCAGGCCGCCGTAAATTAAATAAAAGTAAATCGGCTCGACGTAAGAGACAAACGAGCGCAGCTTGCCCTGGTTGTGCAGACTTTGCAGCACGGCCAGCCGCTCGCGTTCGCCCGGCTGCAACTGGCCGGCCTCGAAGCGCTGGCGCAGTTCGCGGTATTCATGGTATTGCTCGACACTGAGGCGTTCTTCGATTGTGTATTCGTGCGGGGGTTTGGGGGTGAGCGCCTGGAAGGTTTTGGCGGCCACCATGTAGCCCACCGCGCTGCCGATGAGCGCCAGAAACAGCGTGAACACGGCAAAGGCGCCGCCGAGAAATTTGCTTTCGAATCGCTCGGTGAACAGATCGCCCAGGGTCATGAGCCGGACGCGCCGGAACAGCATGGCGGTGAACCAGTAGAACGGCGTCAAAAACAGCACGATGTATTGAATCCACATGCCGGCGATGCCCTGACGGTAGATTTCGCGCGTCACGGCGGCGGCCTGGCTGGCGTCGGTGGATGAGCCAAAGTTGAGGAAGAATTGGTACAGTTTGCCCATACGGCGGCCGGCGAGGTAGTACTCCTCGCGGTCGGTGGCGCGGCTTTGCAACCGCTTGCCGATCCAGATCAGCGCGGCGAAATAGGCCACAATGATCGTTGCGTCGATGACATGCAAACCCCAGATATGCACCGGAATCCTCGCATTGTTCGGATGGGAGTGCGGTTTGAGAAATGATAACCAAAACCTCGGTCAAATCCAAAAACGAACGACCGAACGCGTTGTAACACAAGCATCTTGCTTGTGGATTGCTGTTTTTAGCACAAGCATCCGTGCTTGTGAATTGCGGCGAGCAATCCCTGTTTTCCCCTCCGTCTCAAGTTGCACTTGGGACGGAAATTGCCAAAAAGCTTTGCTACGAAAAATGGAGCATGGGGACATGCTACTGACAATAGAAGGAAGCGCAGCTTCTATAAACACGTTCCGTCCCACATGCTATTTGGGCCGGAGAGCAACCCCGGCTTTCCTTAGCGCTCTGCAGCAACGAGATTTGTTGCGCGCAAGTACGATTGTGGCACAAGCATCCCTGCTTCCCCCCTCCGTCCCAAGTTGTACTTGGGGCGGAAATAACGAAAAAGAAGCTTTGCTTCGAAAATATAAAGAAGCGCCGCTTCTGGAAACACATTGCAACTTTGCGTGAACCGTATTTCCCCGCGCCCTCTGCGCCGCTGCGAGAGGATAAGAAGCCCGGCTTTCATTCTCGATCTGCTGCAACGAGATTGCGTCGTCGCCGCCTGTGGGCGGCTCCTCGCAATGACGGATAATATTCTTTCTGCGGCCTCGCGGCTTTGCATGAGCCGCCTTTCTCCGCACCCTCTGAGCCCCGGCGAGAGAATGAGAAGCACAGCTTCTCCCAATGCGTTCCGTCCCAAATTCAATTTGGGACGGAGATCAACCCCGGCTTTCGTTAGCGCTCTGCTGCAACGAGATTTGTTGCGCGCAAGTACGATTGTGGCACAAGCATCCCTGCTTCCCCCCTCCGTCCCAAGTTGTACTTGGGGCGGAAAATGGTCAAAGAAGCTTTTTCTCTTCCATCCCAAGTTGCACTTGGGACGGAGATTAGATGCCGGCGAGCAATCCTGGATTTGCAATTGGTCGTGGATACGCTCCCGTCAGACAAGCTGGAAGCTTGTGCTACTATTTTTTGTGACGGAGATCAATTGTGCAGGGCGCTTCAGCGCTCTTACCGAATTGAGCCGTGCAATTCATCGCGCGGCGGTGCTGGCATGCCCCTTATGATGGGATCGGGCAGGCATGAATTTGCGATTTTTTTGTGGCAGGGACTCTGTTTCACAAGCCGGAAGCTTGTGTTACAAAAACACCGTCCGGAGACGGTGTTGGTTCAATTGAGGCCAATGCAAATGGCGGCATTACCCCACTTCCTGCTGAACCTCCTGCAAAAATTCAACCACCAGCCGCAGCAGCGTGTCCGGCGCTTCGTAGTGCACCCAGTGCCCGGCATCGGGCACGGTTTCGAGGCGCACGCGCGGAAAGTGATGCTGTAGAAGCGAAAAATCCTCGTCGCGGATGTACCCGGATTTGCCACCGCGGATGAATAGCGTCGGCCCTTCGTACATATCCGTGGGTGCCGGACGGTACGATTGCGACTCGATGAGAAACCGCTGCAGCACCGGCAGGTTGACCCGCCATTGAAATCCGGTTTCCGCCGCCATGAGATTGGTCAGCACAAACTGGCGTACTACCGGACTGGCAATGGCCTGTGCCAGAGCCTCATCTACCTCTTTCTTCGTCTGCAGGTCGTGTAGCCGCACGCCCGTCATGGCCTCGAGGACATCCGCCACCCGCGCCCGGTGCGGCCGCGGCGCAATATCCACAACGATAAGGCCATGCAACGCCTCCGGCACCCTGAACGCCATTTCCATAGCCACCAGTCCGCCCATGGAATGGCCCAGAATGACCGCCGGCAGCGCGCCGGTGTCTTGCTGCAATTCGTACACGTCTTCCACCATATCGGCAAGCCGGTGCGTTTCCGAATGCGGCGAGCGACCGTGATTGCGCATGTCCGGAACAATGACCCGGTAGCGCTCGCTGAGCCGGGTGGCAATCGTATGCCAGTTGCGTCCGCTGCCCAAAAGCCCGTGCAGAATGATCAGCGTCAGCTCGGCGCGGTCGTTTGCATACTCTTTATAGAATAATTTCACGCGGTTCTCCTTTCGTCTTCGTGATCGGATGAAGCGGATTCCCAGTGTGCCAGCACATGTTCGGCATAGAGCCGCAATCCCGGAAGCGCCTCCGTTTCGATGCGGCGCAAATGCAGCAGTTCATCCATCGGGGGCAGTTCACTTTGCATGGCGCTGTGCACGGCCAGGGCGGCGCCCAATGCCGTGGCCTGCGGCACTTCGGCCACCATCACCGATGTCGGCTGCTGCAGCATGGCGAGAATCTGTGTGAACCACGGATTGCGGGCAAAGCCGCCATCGATGACCACCCGACGGGTGCGTTCCGTGGCGACCTCGGAAATACAGTAGTCCACAAGCACCGCCAGATCGAGGCACAGGCGGGCGTAGGCCTCTTCCGCGGAGCCAAAATTCGACAGGTCCCATTCGCCGCCGGGATGATTCGGAAAGGGACCCGAGCCGGAGAGCGCCTGCGGCTGCAAGCCTCGAAATGTCGGCTCAGCGAAAAAGCCGGACAGAAAGCGAGCAACATCGCCATTGGATTGCGGCGAACGCCCGAAATGGGCTTCGATGCGCTGCAATTGCACATCGTGTTCGCGGCCGGCGAACAGGCGTGCGGCGCGCACCGGCCGCTGGCGCGGCGAGAGATAGTAAAGCCGATCGCGACGCAGGTCCTCGTCGCTCAAACGAAACGGCGCGCCCGGATTGAGCACGACGATCCACGTGCCGGTGGAGACCAGCACAAAATCGTCCTTCAGGGTCAGTTCGTACGGCAATAGCGCGCTGGACGAGTCGTGCAACCCGCTGCCCACGACGGTGGCATTGGCATCGAGGCCGGTGGCCGCTGCGACGGATCCGCTCAGCGGAAGCGCCGTGCGCAGCGGATCGACCAGCGCCGGGAACCGGTTTTGCCAGCCCAGTTGCGAAAGCAGGTCTTCGTCCGGCTGCATGCGCTCGAAATCCCACAGTCCGGTGTGGCAGCCGAAACCGGTGGGCTCGCTGCAGGCCGAGCCGCTGAGCCGGAAGGCGAAATACTGCGGCAAAAACAGCGTCGTCCGGATGCGCCCGGCCACATCCGGTTGGCGCCGGTTCAGCCAAAGAAGCTGTTTGGCAACGTTGAGAAACTGTGGCAACTTTGGCGTGGCGCGGCGGTGAAAGCCACCCGGCCGTTGCGTCATGGTTTTCTGAAATTCGCGGTCGAGCTCTTCGCCGGGATCGCAGCCGTAGGCATAAACGGAACAGGCCAGGTCGTGATGTACATCGAGGTGAGCCACAGTGGCGCCGAATGTGGTGACGTTGATGGCCCGCAGCCGGATGTTGCGCTCGGCGGCCGCCGCCCGCAGCTCATCCAATATCCATTGCTCGATTGCTGCCACGTCATCGGCAAGCAGGCCGTGCCCCAGCGATTGCTCTGGAATCTCCACCTCCCGGATGCGCATCACCTGCAGGGACGCATCGAAAAGCACGGCTTTTTTGTTGGTCTTGCCGACGTCGAAAATCAGAACGGCTTCTTCCATGATGCTCTGCGGATTTATTCGGATTTGATGAAATGCACATCCCACACGCCGCGGTGATCGCGCAGGCCCTGCTGCTCGAATTTGGTCAGCGGCCGCCATTCGGGCCGCGAAGCAAAGCCTTCGGCGGTGTTGCGCAGAAGCGGCTCGGCTTCCAGCACCTCAAGGATCTGTTCGGCATAGTCCTGCCAGTCGGTGCAAATGTGGACGTAACCGCCGGGCGCGAGTTTTTGCGCCATCAGGCGCGCGAACGGCGGCTGGATCAGGCGGCGTTTGTGGTGGCGTTTTTTCGGCCAGGGATCCGGGAAGAAAATATGAATGCCGTGCAGGCGGTTATCCGGGACCATGTGCTGCAGAACTTCCACCGCGTCCCAGTGCATGACCCGCAGGTTGGTGAGGTTGCGCTCTTGAATCCGGCGCAACAAGCTGCCCACCCCGGGCTTGAATACATCCACGGCCAGGTAGTTGATCTCCGGGCGCTGTGCGGCGATTTCCGCTGTGGCCTCGCCCATGCCAAAGCCGATTTCCATCACCACGGGGGCTTCGCGGCCAAACACCTCGGCGAAATTCAGCGGCGATTCCTGAAACGGAATGCCGTACACCGGAAAGAGCGTTTCGTAGGCGCGCTTTTGCGCTCGGGTGATTTTGCCGCGGATCACAAAACTGCGCACTTTGCGCAGCGGTTTCGTCGGTGAAGGAGATGTGGTCGGCGATTGCGTTTCCATCGATTTGCCCGACTCCTGTTTCGGTTCGCATTCCTGCACGGTCTGTTGGTGTTAGATAAAGAAATTAGCCAAATTGAAACGAAAAGTCAAGCTGTGGCGCTGGCAATCGCACCAGTGCGGTCCAATCGTGCGTTTCTTTTTGCGTTGGTTCGAATGAGAAAACCATATTGGAGCATTGGCTGCCTGCGGAAATTTAGCCACAAAAGTATCCTGATTTAACGCTTTTAATCATAACGCAATTGAGGTTTCAACTATCTGAAAACGAAAAAGAGGAGAACCATGTGTAAGTGGATTTGGCTCTGGCTGGCGGCCGGATTGCTGGTGTGGCCGAATGCGGGAACAGCGCAGTCTTTCGATGTGCTCATCCGCGGTGGCCGGGTGATGGACGGCAGCGGCAATCCGGCGTTTTATGCGGATATCGGTATCAAAAAAGGTAAAATCGTGGCAGTCGGCAGGCTGTCCAGGGCGCGTGCCCGGGAAACCATCAACGCCACGGGGCTCCTGGTGGTGCCCGGCTTCATCGATATCCACACGCACGCCGATGAACCGCGCCGCGTTGATAAAGGGTTGCGCAGCAACGATGCACAGCGGCGCGCCGCGCCAAACATGGTTATGCAGGGCATCACCACGGTGGTGGTCAATCAGGACGGGCGCTCGGCGTGGCCCATTGCCGAGCAGCGCAACACCATGGAAAAGCTGGGCATCGGCCCGAACGCGATTTTGCTGGTGGGCCACGGAACCGTGCGCCGCCGGGTCATGGGCGAGGATTTTCGTCGGCCCGCCACCGCCGATGAAATCCAGACCATGCGCAAGCTGGTGCGTCAGGCCATGCAGGAGGGCGCGCGCGGCATGAGCGCCGGCCTCGAATACGTGCCCGGCCGCTGGAGTACCACTGATGAGGTCGTGGCGCTGGTTGAAGAAATCGTGCCCTTCGGCGGCGTGTTCATTTCGCATCAGCGCAGCGAGGGGCCGGACCCCATGTGGTACTGGCCATCGCAGGATTCTGCCGGACCGCCCACGTTGCTGGACGCGGTGATGGAAACCATCGAAATCGGCGAGCGCACCGGCGCAACGGTGGTCGCGTCGCACATCAAGGCCAAAGGAGCGCATTACTGGGGCTCGAGCCATGCGGCGATTCAGCTCATCGAGCGGGCGCGGGCCCGGGGCGTGGATATCTGGGCTGATCAGTATCCATACAACACCAGCGGCAGCGACGGCAATACGGTGCTGATTC
Source organism: Candidatus Zhuqueibacterota bacterium (assembly GCA_030950365.1). Taxonomy (GTDB): domain Bacteria; phylum Zhuqueibacterota; class Zhuqueibacteria; order Zhuqueibacterales; family Geothermadaptataceae; genus Hydrothermovivens. The sequence goes on from JAUZRQ010000026.1 coordinate 64,269, forward strand.
CGCGCTGGGTATTCCGCGATGAGGGCGGCTCGCCGGCCGGTCAGACCGAAGTAGTGGATTACGCCGCGAAACTCCGAAACGTGCTGGGCGATCCGCAGCGCGAACGCAACCTGCGCCGGGACATCGCCCATGAAATTCGCCGGCGCGGCGGCCCGGAAAACGTGGTCGTGTTCGAGTATCCCGATTCCAGTTTCATCGGCCGGAGTCTGGCCGAGCTGGCCGGGCGCTTCGGGGTGTCGCCGGTGGACATGGCCATCAAAATCCAGCTCGAAGGCGATGCCAGCCGGCCGGGCGGGGCGCGCATTCGTGGCTTTTCCATGTGGGAAGGCGATATCGAGGCGTACATGCGGCAGCCGTGGACCGCCACCTGCACCGATGGCGCCATTGCGCTGCCCGAAGACGGTCCGGTGCATGCGCGGTTTTACGGCACGTTTCCGCGCAAAATCCGGCGGTACGCGCTGGAACGAAAAGCTATTACCCTGGAGAACGCCATCCGCTCGTCCACCTCATTGCCGGCGCAAATTCTCGGCCTCCGCGACCGCGGCATGATCCGGGAAGGTTTCTGGGCCGATATCGCCATTCTGAATCTGGACGCGATTCGCGACCGCGCCACGTTTTTTGAGCCGCACCAGTATCCGGAAGGCGTGGAATATGTGTTGGTGAATGGCCAATTCGTGGTTAAGAAAGGCAAACTGACCTGGGCGCTGCCAGGAAAGGTGCTGACCGGCAAGGAATTTTAAAAATGCAACAGGAGCCATGGGTGAACGCAGGTTTTCGCGGATTGTCAGCAGTGCCGCGGTCGGTTACCGCATATGTCCGGTGAACCCTATTTCATCCACCGGCTAAAGGCCGTCCCTGACGGCCGATTTCTGGCGATTCCACCCTCCGTCCCAAGTTGTACTTGGAACGGAAATAACGAAAAAGAATCTTTGCTTCGAAAAATGGGATATGGCGACATGCTGCGGGCGATATGAAAAAGCGCCGCTTCTGTAAATGCGTTGCAACTTTGCGTGAACCGCCTTTCCCCGCGCCCTCTGGGTCCCTGCGAGGGAATGAGAAGCTCAGCTTCTCCCAATTCGTTCCGTCCCACATGCAATTTGGGACGGAGATTAAATGACGGCGAGCAAGCATGGAATTGCAGGTTGTCGTGGATACGCTCCCTTCATACAAGCTGGAAGTTTGTGCTACTATTTTAGGGGCGGAGATCAATTGTGCAGGGCGCTTCAGCGTTTTTCTCGATTTGAGCCGTGCGATTGATCGCGCGACGGTGTTGGGATGCTCCCCTCCGTTGTAGGTTGCACCCGGGTCGGTAGATGCATTGCCAAGGTCAGAGACCGCGTCTAACCCTATTTCATTTTTCTGTAGTTGGCTACAGTCCGTCCCTAACGGCCAGAAAATATCAGCAGAACTCAATGCCCAAAAAACACTGAGAAATCCACCCACGGCACCAACGGGAAGCCTTCCTCTGCCGAGAATTCATCCGATCCGATCAGGGCGAGGTCCACGGCGAGCCTGCGGCCGAAGAAACGCACCCCACCCGAAAACAGCAGCGTGGCATCCCGCCCCAGGAAAATCCAGTTTTCGGAAATGAGTTTAACGTTATTGGAAACCTGGAGCTCGCCGCCAATTAGTAACATCGATCCACTGGCGTTTTGGTTCAGTGGGATGCCAAGCCCGAACGTCATCGCCGATTCGGCGCCGCCAAAAGTGGATACCACATAACCCAGGGTAACATCATCGCCTTCCTCTGGGATAGCCATATACAATATGCCCATGGCTGCGGACACCCGGTCGTTGATACGTTTCGCGAATCGTGGCGCAAAATACAAAAGCTGCGACGAAGCGCCGGGGATAAGCGACATGCCACCGGCCAGGGCAAAGTTATCCGAGACGCCATAGGCAATGGTGGGGAAGAACACGTAATAATCGGCGAAATAGCCGGTACCTTTTTTGAGAGGCCGACCGGTGGGCGCAAAGAACAGCCGCGTTTGGTTGGGATCCAGGCGACGGAAGCGGCCCTGTTTGATCTCACCGTGTAGATTGCGCACATTCAGAAGCAGCGGATCTGGCACCGGTATTTGCAGCCCTGCGGGCGTGCGCACCATCAGGGTGTCGCCGCGGATGGCAACCAGCGTGCCATGGATGGAGGTGCCATCGTACAGAATGAATTCCCGGGCTGCCGGGCGTTCGGCTTTTGGCGGCTTGAGAGTCAAAAGAAAAGTGCTCGGTGGGTTCTTGCCACCAGCCATCATCCGAATGCGGTTATCGATCTGCAGAGTCAATTGCGATTTTTGCACGGCGGATAGAGGAACGAGGCGAAGCGTGGGCTGACCGCCGGGACTCGCCAGAATGTGCAGACGGAATGCATTTGCCTTGTATTCATGCAGCCGTATGGCGTGCAGACCATCCACCGGCCCGACGATGCGATAGCGGTCGTTTTCTTCTGCGTCAATGAGGTCGCCGAGCTCGGGGTGCAGCGGCTGTACCTTTTGCAATGGCGTTTGCGCAAACGCCGAATGAGTCGTGAAAAACAGAGACAATAAGCCTGTCCATACAAATTTCCACAGCCTGAATTTCATGGCGTGTCTCCCATAATTAAGGCAGCGAGTGCCGGGAATATTATGCGCGCCTGGAAAGGAGCCAGTAAGAAATGACCAGCAAGCCGGACTGGTGGATGATGGCAGACACAGGATGGCCGTCCGAAGTTTGGTTTGCGGCATAAAGACTTTGCGGATGTTGGACTTGTCACCTGCAGGACATCGGACTGCGCTCCCCTCATCCGATAGACGAGAATCAGGCGATTCCCTGTTGCCAGGAAGTATTGTTTTATTAGATAAATTAATCGATTCATATTCCTATGTCAACCTTTTTAAGATTGCGAAGATAAAATCGGTCGGGGCATTTTTTTCGTGAAAACTCGGCGCAGACGCCCTCTTTTTATTGATGAAAGAGGCAATTCCGGCTGATGGCATAGAGCTCAGTCACCATTTCAGCAATTAAGGCGACTGATATGCAAGTGCAGGATGTGCTGTGCAGCGCAATTTTGCCGGGGGATATCCAAAAGGGGCTTGCGTTCGCCGTGGCGGCCATGGCCAGAGAGCCTGCGGCGTTTGAAGAAAGTCACGAGACGGTGCAATCCTACCTTGACCGTCTGCGTGAATTGATTCTGGCCAAATGCGCCGAAGCCGCCACGATTCGCTTCCTGCGGGCGCATGGGGTGAAATATCTGCCGGTGGATTTTGATGGACCGGCGGAGCTAATGGCGCTGCGCATTAAGACCGAAACCGCGCTGATCCGGCCAATGCATGTGTCCGATGCGCCGGTTGGCGTAGAGGACATCCTTCGCGCGCACGCGTTGCTGTGGCTGGCGCCCGGGCGCAACGAATGGCCGTTGCGCAAGCGCGTGGATCGGCTGATTTTTACGTTCACCAGCGGCCGGTTAACCGTAACGCTGCAGCAGGACCTGATGCAACTCTTGCAGCCGGTCTCGCCGCCTGCGCTGGAAAATTTCAGCGTGAGCGCGCGCCGGCTGCAGGTGTTTCTGGCGGCGGCGCCGAGCGTTCAGGAGTGCGAGCTCCGGTTCAGGCGGTTGCCCGCGGGCCATGCTTGCACACCGTTTGAGCAGGGGCTGCCGTATCCCGCCATGGGCTGCCCGATTCGGGAATTGAGCGCTTTCCGGAGGGTGGTGGAGTGGGGTGGGGTTTAGCGTTGGGGGGCGCGTGAATCAATTCAAGATTGGGAAAGAAAAAAATCTCTCGCAGAGCTCGCAGGGCACGCGGAGGAGTTTTTGGAAATGTAGTGACTTTCCTTGTAGTGTGGCGAAGCAATGAAAATTACCGGATTCTCTTCCCGTGGAATAAGCCGGCAATGAGATTCCGGTATTTCAGCGGCTCCCTTCAGGTCAACGCTGAAACCCGGAATGACCAATAATTGCATATGCTGAATAGTTACATATTAAAAAATCATTTTTAGGCCACGGATGGACGCGGATTGAACACGGATGAAGCTGGTGGATATATAGCCACGCTCCCTTGCGGGATGCTTGCCGTGCATGATTTCTGTCCGATTCAAGGTAAAGGCTTAATATATACATTCAAATGGCCAAAAAATCCTCTGCGATCTCCACGGCTCTGCAAGAGCTGTTTCCCATAAGCCACATTCAGGCCTATTTCTTCTTCACCGCACGGAACACACCATTGGGCTGCAGGAATTTCACCGCCGTGATCTCTCCTTTCTTGCCTTTTTCGAAAACCGCGCGGTAGCCGCTCAAGCCTTTGAGATTGAACCGGTTCGGTTTGTATGGTTCGAGGGTGTACTCCGGCTGGCCGGGGATCGTCAGGGTGAGCCGCTGGCCTTTGAGTTTGACCGTCACCAGCGCGCCCGAAAGCACATAATCGCCCTCGAATTGCCGCAAATAGCTGAGAGAATGCAATTCTTCCGGCGGCCGGCGGCGAAACTCGATGGCATCCACCAGCGGCTCTAATTTGACCGCCAGCCGGTCCACATCGCCGTTTTCATTGCTGAAAAACGTCACTTTTGGATGGTCGAAATCCTCGACCAAGAAGCGAAACACGTCGTAATGCCAGTGTTCCAGCGGCGCCTCGAATCCGTGGAAGGACGCCTGCAACTGTTTGCCATGCAGCCAAATGCGAATAAGGCCATAAGCCGGATGTTCATACTCGCCGGCGTAATCGGACAGCGCATGCGAAGGCCGGGTGCCGGCTTTACGCTCTTCATCCTTCAGCTTCTGCTGTTTTGCGGCTTTGGCCTGCTCGGTGCGGGCCTTGATGCGCTGATGCCAGTCGATGGGCGCCAGATCGAGCAAAAGATCGGTGGCGTACAGACTCACAATGGTGGGCAGCGGCGTTCCGCTCAAATTGGCGAGAACCACCATACCCAGACCGTCGTTGGGCAGCAGATTGACCATGGCCTTGAATCCATCGATGGAGCCGCCGTGCGACACCCGCTTGTGGCCGCGGTAAGTCTGCACAAACCAGCCAAGCCCGTAGGCCGATTCGGACATTTCAGGGAAGTCCGCGGGTTTTGTGATCACCATCTGCGGAAGATGCGTCTCCTGCAACCGATTGGCAGAAACGATCTGGCGGCCCCGGAATTTGCCGCGGTTGAGTTGCATGATGATCCAGTGCGCCATTTCGTTTACGGAAGAATTGATCGACCCGGCCGGGCCCATGGCGTCGATATTGCGGTAGGGAATGCGCGTCACGCGATCGCCCATTTTACGGTATGCCAGCGCTGCGTCCGGCGCCGTCTTCAAAGCCTTCACCGAGAAATTCGTATAGCGCATGTCCAGCGACTCCAGGAGGCGTTGGCGCACAAACGCTTCCCAGGTGCTGCCGGTTACCTGGCCGACGAGATAGCCCGCGGTCATGAACATCAGATTTTGATACTGGAAGTCAGTGCGGAAATCCTTGCTGGGCGGCAAATATCTTAGCCGCTCGAACAGCTCGCGCCGCGAGAGATCGGCGCCGTACCAGACGAAATCGTGACGCGGCAGGCCGGACCGGTGCGTGACCAGATCACGCGGGGTCATGCGCTCGCTGGCGAAGCGATCCTGCAATTCAAAGGTGGGCAAATACGTGCGCACCGGCGTTTCCCAGTCGAGACGGCCCTCATCCACCAGCAGACCGATGGCCAGCGCCGTAAAGGCCTTGGTGCACGAACCGATGGCAAACAGCGTGTTTTCCGTGACCGGCTTCTTCGCTTCGAGATCGCGGTAGCCGAAACCACGGGCGAAAATGACCTCGTTACCTTTCACAATGGCCATGGCCACGCCGGGCACCTCCCACGCCCGCCGCATGGAATCCACAAACGCTGCGATGAGCTGCAGCTTTTGCTCGAGCGTGGCGGTCTCGGCCCGCAGTTGCTCGCCGCTTTTGCGCTTGAGGTGGAAAAGAAACGTCTGGCCGTGCTGCGTGAATTGGCCCTGAATCGCCTGCCCGTCCTCGCTGATTTCTCCATCGAAGGTCGGTTCCCCCGGCACACCGGCGATTTTGAACACCAGCCGCCGGTTTTGCAATTGAATATCCACCAGTGGTAGATCGCGGGCCATCTGCACCGGAATGTCGATGTCGCCCGACCACGCGCCGGAGCTGTTTTTGTGGAACGTGATGTGAACTTTGAGCTGGCCGGCAGGTAACTGGATCGCGCCGTTCCAATCGCCGGAAAGATCGGTCTGCGCCTGTAGCGAAACCGGAGCCGCAAGCCAGCCAGCGCAGACCAGCCACAGGGCGATCCATAACCAAAAGCGAACGTTCTTTGAACGGATCATCGTGATTCTCCCTGGTTTTTGAAACGCGTTCATCCGGTCCCGAAACGGCGCCGATGTGCGATTTGTTTGCTCACGGGCAGCGCCAGCAGGGCAATAACCCCCGCGCTGGTCCATATCAGGGCGGCGGGCGATGGATTGGACTGTCCCAGCGCGGCAGCACCGGCGCGCAGGATGCCGGACAGTCCGAGCACCACGGTGATGGACACCACGATGCTCATCAGCGTGTTGGCCACGGCGCCGTTGATGGCGTCATCTCCCATCAGACTGCGATCGTTGACGGCGATCAGCAAGAATACGGCCACGAATGGCAGTAACACCCCGTTGAGCGCCTGCGCCAGAATGATCGCCGGAATCGGTTTGATGTCGGCAAGGCCAAAGAGCACGCCGACGGCCAGCACGCCCAGCCAGACGCCGCGAAACTCCCGGCCTTTTTCGTCCCAGGACAGACCGTCTGGACGCTCGAACAGGCTGCGGGCGGTGATGGCCGCCGCCAGCGGCGCGGTGATCGCCGAAGAAAAGCCGGCCGCAAACAGGCCGAGGGCAAAAAAGAACTGCGCCCAGCCGCCCAGCGCGCCTGCCAGGGTGGCGGAAAGGGCCTCGAAGGAGAATTCGCCCTGCACGGCCGAGCCGACCACCAACACGCCCATGGAAATGATCCCGCCAAGAATAATGGCGATGCTCAGGCCGAACCGCATTTCCGGCAGTTTGGAGCCCCGCGCGATGCCCGAGCCGAGAAACAAATTGTACGGAACCACGGTGGTGCCAATCAGGCCGAGCACCAAAAGACCGCTGCCGGCCGGAAAACCGGGCCAGAGGGCGCCGCGTGTCAATTCGGCAAGGGACGGCTTCAGCGAGAATGCCGTGCTCAAAAAAGCGATGCCCATCAGGCCGACCAGCCCACCGAGAAACTGCGCCACGCGCCGGGTTTTACCGAACCAGAGCAGCAGTCCGGCCAGCAGCCCCACCAGCAGGGTCATCTGGCTGCGCGATAGCGGAATGGCCAGAAGCGCCCCGGCCACGCCGCCCAAAATATTGCCCGCTTCGTAGGCAGCGCAGCCGAGGATGATGGCGCCGGACACAAGCGAAATCACCAGCAGCCGTTCCACGCGGCGGTGGAATTGGTAGCGGATGGCCTGCCCGAGGTTCTTTTCGGAGACGATGGTGATGCGCGCGCTGGCCTCCTGCAGAATGAGGCAGGCCGCCGTGGAAAACAGCAGCGCCCACAGCAGGGCGAATTGATACCGCGCCCCCGCCGAGGCCGCCGTGGTAATGGTTCCGGGACCGATAAAGGCGGCCGAAATGATCGACCAGAACAGGATATTGAGCAAGCGGTTCATTCAGTCGGTCTCCTTTGATTGTACACGCAATATGTCAATTTATTCGAACGCCATTGTATCTCAAATCGAACACCGTCTCCGATGATGCTTTTTTATCCGTAGCCCGCGCCCCTTGTAGGCGCACATTAAATCTCCGTTCCAAAGTGCATTTGGGACGGAACGTGTTTATAGAAGCTGCGCCTCCTCCTATTGCCCGTAGTATTTCCCCATGCTTCATTTTTGGAAGCAAAGCTTCTTTTGGCAATTTCCGTCCCAAGTGCAACTTGGGACGGAGGGGAAAGCGAACAAGGATAACACAGATGACGCGGATTCACGCGGATATTAAAAAATTGTCCGGCTGTCAGGGACGGCCTCTAGCCTGTGGATGCAATATTGTTCATCGGATAGACGCAGTCCCCGACGGCATCCACTGCGATACGCGAAAACAGGTACGCCGGTGCGCTACGCCTAAAGAAAAACAAAATGCCAGCGACTGCAAGCAATTTGCGCCGAGGAAAAATCCGGCAGGAAGTTTTTGACATCGGGGAAAAAATGTGTAATTTAATGCAATGTCCAAACCGGAAACGATTTCATACCATTCTACCATCACGGCGTTCATGGGGAGGAAACCATGCGAACCCTTCGATTGGCACTCATCGGCGTCCTCACGCTGGCGCTTGTTCAGGCCTGCGGTAAAAAAGAACAGAACCAAAACGATAGCTCCCGGCCGGTCATCGGCGTCTCGCTGTTGACCATGAGCCACTCCTTTTTTCAGGATCTGAGCAAGGCCATCAAGGCCGAGGCCGAAAAACAGGGATTTGACCTGATCATGGTCGCCGGCGAGTTCGATCCGGCGCGGCAGCAGAATCAAATCAACGATTTCATCGTCAAACGCGTGACCGCAATTCTGCTCTGTCCGACCGATTCCCGGGCCATCGGCACCTCGGTGAAAAAGGCCAATGCCGCCGGTATCCCGGTGTTCACTGCCGATATCGCCGTTCTGGCCGAAGGCGTGTCGATCGTATCGCACGTGGCGTCGGACAATTATCAGGCCGGCCGGCTGGCAGCCAAAGCGGTGCTCGAAGCCATCGGCGGAAGCGGCAAAATCGGCATCATCGATCATCCCGAGGTCGAATCGGTGATTTTGCGAACGCGCGGGTTTATGGATGAACTGAACGAACAGCGTGAAAAAAACGGCGTGGAGATCGAGGTCGTTTCGCGCCTGTCCGGCGGCGGCGTGAAGGATAAAGCGTTCAAAGCGGCGGAAGATATGCTTCAGGCGCATCCCGATCTGGACGCCATCTTCGCCATCAACGATCCTTCGGCGCTAGGCGTGGTGGCCGCGATCGAAAAAGCGGGCAAATCCGCCAGAGTGCGTGTCGTCGGCATCGACGGCATGCCGGAAGGCCGCAAAGCCGTCCGCGATGGCAAAATCTATGCTGAGATTTTACAGCATCCACAGGACATTGGCCGGCGCGCGATTCAAGCCATCGCTGCGTACCTGTCGGGCGAAGAGGTGCCGCCGAAAATCTTGATTCCGACGTCCATTTACCGCCAGGAGGATGCGAAAAAGGACCCGATGCTGGCCACGGCAAAGTGAGTCCGATGGCGCAGGCCGTGGCTTTTCTCGATCCGAATAATCGCCGTTTCGCTACAGCAGCCATGTTGATTGAGCACCATCCCCGGAACGAGCCAGCAGGACCAAAGTAGCTATTGACTGAAGACTTACAATTGAAACCACCAACCGTGCATTCACGATTCGATACTTGATAAATGGGCCGGATTTCGTGACTTCCATTCGAAAAAACATGTCCGCTGATACCACACCGCTCCTGCGCATGCAGGGCATCGACAAGGCGTTTCCCGGAGTACAGGCGCTCAGACAGGCGCATCTGGAATTGCGCGCCGGTGAAGTGCTGGCGCTGCTTGGCGAAAATGGCGCCGGCAAAAGCACGCTCATCAAAGTGCTGTCCGGGGCACATCAGCCGGATGCTGGCCGTATTTTCATCGATGGCCGCGAGGTGCGCATTAGCTCTCCCATCGTGGCGCAGGCGCGGGGCATTGCGGTGATCTACCAGGAGTTCAATCTGGTGCCGACGCTGAGCGCGCGCGAGAACATCTTTCTTGGCCAGGAAACGACGCGCGCGGGATTGGTAGACCGGCGGGCAGAATACCGAAAGGCCATGGAATTGTTCGATCGCCTGTCCGTGCGGATCGATCCGGATGTGCCATGCAAACGGCTGACCGTGGCGCAGCAGCAGGTGGTCGAAATCGCCCGCGCACTGGCCACCAGCGCCCACATCATCGTGATGGACGAGCCAAGCGCCACGCTGACGCTGCAAGAAGTGCGCAAGCTGTTCGACATCATCCGCGAGCTCCGGGCGCGCGGGATGGGGATCATCTACATCAGCCACCGGCTGGATGAAATCTTCGACATCGCCGACCGGGTAACGGTGATGCGGGACGGCGAGTGCATTGAAACCTGCCAAATTGGCCAGACCAGCCGTGCACGGCTGATCGAGCTGATGGTGGGCCGCAAACTGGAAAACGAATTCCCTGCAAAATCCGCGAAAATCGGCGAAGAGCGGTTGGTGGTCAAAAACCTGCGGCGCGGGCGAGCGGTGCGCGGGGTGTCGTTTTCGACGCGCGCCGGCGAGGTGCTGGGTATCACCGGGCTGGTGGGTGCGGGCAAGACGGAACTGGCGCGGATGCTGTTCGGGGCCGATCGGGCCGACGGCGGCGAAATTCTCCTGGATGGCAGGCCGGTCCGGTTTGCGCATCCTCGCGAGGCCATCCGTGCCGGGGTGTGCCTGCTGCCCGAAGACCGGCAGACGCAGGGATTGATTCAGGGGCGATCGGTGCGGGAAAATTTCGGCCTGCCCAATCTGAACGCATGGTCGCGCGGCGGCTTCATACAAAAAAGCCGGGAAGTGGCGGCGTTACAGCGCTATGTGCAGGACCTGAGCATCAAAATCGCCGATGTTGAGCAACCGGTGCGCCATCTATCCGGCGGCAATCAGCAGAAAGTGGTGCTGGCCAAATGGCTGGAGGCCCATTCGCGCGTGATCATTTTCGACGAACCTACGCGCGGCATCGATGTGGGCGCGAAGTACGAGATTTATTTGCTCATCAACCGGCTGGCCGAGCAGGGTAAGGCCATTGTTCTGATTTCCTCAGAGCTGTCGGAAGTCATTGGCATGAGCGACCGCATTCTGGTGATGCACGAAGGCTGCATCAGCGCCGAGTTCAGCAATGTCTCGGCCGTCACCCAGGAGCAGATCATGCGCTATGCCGTGGGAGAAATGGACACGCGGTCGGCATGATTGAAACTGGCCCGTCCGGTTTTGAAATCATCCGGTATCGCAGACGACGAGATCGCCATTCCATGCCCTCCTTCCCAAGTTAAACTTGGGAAGGAGGGCTGAGGAAGGTTAATCTCTTTCCTGGGAATAAAAAGATATGAGATTCCGGCATTTCAGCGTCTCCCATGCGGTCGCGGCTGAAAGCCGGAATGACAAAAAAAGGCACATGTTGAATAGTTACGAAAAACCGAACCGCTACCCAAAATGATGCGACGCATACAAATCCTGTCTGATTACGGTATGCCCGGCGTGCTGTTGCTGCTCTGCCTGTTCTTTTCGGTGGTGACGCTCGAGGAACAGCACCCGGAAGGCGAGGACGCCGCGAACCGCGTGGCGCCAAAAATAGCGCAGCAGGTGCCGCAGGACCGGCCGCTGGTCATCGTGGCGCGGCCGACGCTGCGCGATCAGGCGTTTGCCCGAACGGCAAAGGCCCTGTTGCAAGAGCGGGGCTACCGCGTGCTGGCGGTGATCCATGGGGAGCCGCCGGTCATTCGCCTCCGTTTGCAGGCCCTGGCCGATAGCGCAGCCGTGCCTGCGGCTCTGGTGACCGTGCCGGATTTTCGCCTGCCGCTGCAATCGATTCAAACGCGCATCCCGCCACTGGCGCAAATCCCGGTGATCGTGCCAGACAGTTACCGCTGGCCCACGTTTTTGCTGCGCGACAATCTCATCAACGTGGTCAACCAGATCGTGGTCATAGCCATTATTGCTATCGGCATGACCATGGTCATCATCACCGCCGGCATCGACCTTTCGGTGGGAAGCCTCATCGCGCTGTCGGCGGTCATTGCCGCCCGGCTGATTGCCGGTATGGGCGGCACAGAGGCCAGCACCCTGGCCCTGATTCTGGCCTCGTTTGCGGCCATTCTGGCCTGCGGTGGGCTCGGCATGCTGTCCGGCGTCATCATCACGCGTTTTAGCGTGCCGCCGTTCATCGCCACCCTCGGCTGGATGCTGGTGGCCAGCGGACTCGCGTACATCATCTCCGGGGGGCAGTCCATTTATGCGATCCCGGACCGGTTTGTCTGGCTGGGGCGCGGCACCGCGTTTCTGGGCATTCCCAATGCGGTGGTGTTGATGGCGCTGCTGTATGCGGCGGCCTACGTGCTGATGACCCACACCGTACTGGGGCGCTACATTTATGCCGTGGGCGGCAATCCCGAGGCGGCGCGGCTGTCGGGCGTGCGCGTGCAACGGATCCTTGTGTTTGTGTACACCGTTTCCGGGCTGATGGCCGGGCTGGGCGGCATTGTGCTGGCCAGTCAGCTCAAAAGCGGCGCGCCGACCTATGGCCTGCTATACGAGCTGTACGTCATCGCCGCGGTGGTCGTCGGCGGCACCAGCCTGTCCGGCGGCGAGGGAAAGATCATGGGCACGCTCATCGGCGCGCTCATCATCGGCGTGATTCAGAACGGCATGAATCTGACCGGCGTGGAGACTTATACCCAGAAAGTCGTTTTGGGCTTGGTGATCCTCGGTGCGGTGCTGTTGGACAAATGGCGCAGTCGTGGGTGAGGGCTGTTGGAGGGAACCTCAGCTTCCGGTTTTGCAAAACGGTTTATTCATTTTGCAGATGACGATGGAAGATGGTTTTAAAAATGCTCTCGCCGAGCACGCAGGGCTCGTAGATGTCTTTTTCTTCAGAAATTTCCAAAGTTTTTACCTTGTGTGCCTTTGTGACTTGGTGTGCCAATAATAAACATTGTATAGTGAGGACGTCTGAAAGCGATCTTTTTTAGCCACGGATGGACGCGGATTGAACACGGATTTATATTCCGAGACCGGATGAAAATGGTGCTGTCCGGGGTAATCTCACAATGGAAAAAAGAAAGAAAAAAACGTAACTGTTCAGTCTTACTCGTCATCATGAGGAGCGGAGCGACGATGCGATCTCATTGTTATATTTACTAAAGAGATCGCCGCGCCCGCCTTACGGCGGCTGCTCGCGATGACGGGCAAGATTTCATTTAACGGGAATAACTGAATAGTTACAAAATAACATGCATTTTCCTTGCACTTGAAAGGTTCAAAGATTGCTGAACCGTTCTCCGCGCGCTCAGCGAGCTCTGCGAGAGATTTTTTTGTGCAGCAAGGAAGTTGTAAAAGACTAGCGAACACCGGAACGTTTAAAACCGCTCGCCGAGTACACAGTTGGTCTTGAAGTCAGCAGGAAAAAATCTCTTTGCTCCTGTGAGTTTTGTCCTTACATTGCTTTTCATGCGTTTCACGCATCAGACGGAACGATCGTAACACGCAATTTGTAAACCTCTTCAGAAAATTCGAAGTTGTATTGCCACTCCGGCTTTTTAACCATTCCACAAAAAAGAATGACAAATAGCCGCATGGGCTGAACAGATACTGCATAACTCTGGAGGACATGTGTATGAATTCAAGGCGGGTAGGTTCTATTTTACTATTCCTGATACTGATATTAGTCACGGCAAATAAGAGCCTGGCGCAATCATCCGATAGTGTGGATGTGACGTTTTATTACTACCCCGAAGGCAACCCGACCATCGTTTACCTGCCCGGTGAATTCAACAACTGGGGGCAACCGTATAGCAACAACAAAATTGTCCGGCAGGATGTGGCCATGCAAAAAGACGCCGCCGGCGGTTTCTGGTGGAAGACCGTGCGGCTGCGCATTGGCGGGCAACCCGGCGGCGGCGTGCCCGGGGCGTATCAGTACAAATTCAATGAAAATGGCGATCACTGGCTTTCCGATCCACGAAATCCCAGGCAAAATCCGCGCGAATACAACAACTCCTATTTGTACATCACCGATCCAACGATCCATTATCTGCTGCCGAACTCGCTGAGCGATGCGGTTCGCACCGCGAAGCCGGAAATTACCGCCTACATCTTCCCATCCGTCGGCGCACAGGTGGTCGATTCGTCCATTACCGTGATCATCGATGATCGTGAGTACACCAAACTGGGCGATGGTTATGACGCCGCCAGCCATTTGTTTTCGTTTGTCGTGCCGGATGCGTTGCCCGATGGCGAGCACACGCTGAAGCTGGTCGCGCGCAGCTCCACCGGCAGCATGGCGGCGGACAGCACGACGTTCACCATCCAGGCCGGCGTCGTTCAGTTGCTGACCCGTTCCAATGATCGCCATCTCCGCCCCACCAAAACCATCGCTGGGGTCGTACTGGATGCAACAATCGGGCAGGTCACCGTCGTGCACAACGGCAACGAAATCACCACGCCAGTGATCAATGGACAATTCAGCTACACCGCCGATCTGGTCGAAGGCGAAAACCGGTTCTCGGCCTATGTAATCGATTCCGACGGTCAGCGGCAATCGACCGCTGAGATTGTCATCGTGTATGTCGTGAATCACGCGCCCAGGCCCACCATTGAAACCACGCTTTCTGGAAGCAACATCATCTTCTCGGCCACAGGCAACGATCCCGATGGCGATGCAGTGAGTTTTCTATGGACATCTGACGATCAACGCAATCCCACGCCGCTGAATGTTAATACATCCCAGGGAAGCTGGTCACTCAAAGTTCCCTCGACGCCGGGACAGTACTACTTGCGCGTAAAGGCCCGGGATCCGCAGGGCCATGAAGGCATGGCGCAGACGTATTTTGAAGTTTTTGCGGAAGGGCAAGTGTGGTTGGCCTCGACCGAAAGCAATCCCTCCTGGGTGCGTGACGCCATTGTGTATGAAATTTTTCTGCCGGCGTACGGCCGCAATGGCGATTTCCAAACGGCGAAGGATCGGCTGTACATCGTAAAAGACCTGGGCGCCAACGTCATCTGGTTGACGCCCATTTATGAAAATGGCGAGCAGATCAACGAAGTCAACGCGGGATATAACATCACCGATTTTTTTGCCGTGCACCCGCAACTGGGCACCATCGACGATTTCCGGGCGTTTGTGGACGAAGCGCACCGGCTGGGCATGCGCGTGATTCTGGACATCACGCCGAATCACGTGTCGGCGTTTCATCCCTGGCTGCAGGATATCCAGCAGTACCGTGATTTTTCCAATTATCGTCCTTTTGTTGAAACACGGATTCTGGGCGATGATCGCGGGCTTGGCCAGTTTGCCACCATCGTCGATGGCTACCCCCTGTATGCGCACTACTCCAACTGGACCCTGGCCAATTTGAACTACAGCAATATCGAAATGTTCGATTACATGATGGGCGTTTTCAAGCACTGGGTGCTGACCGAGGGCGTGGACGGCTACCGCATGGATGTGTACTGGGGCCCGCAAAACCGGTACGGCAAAAACGCTCTCTGGCGGCCCTTCCGCCAGGAAATGAAACGGGTGCAGCCGGATCTTTTCATCATCGGCGAAACCGATGCCACCGGCTTTGGCACGGAAAATAATTTCCCCGATGCCGGTGGCGCGGCGGACGCGGCCTATGATTGGAATTTTTACCGGCAGGTCATCAGCACGCTCAAAGGCGGCAGCGTGTCCGAACTGGATAAGCGGGTTCGCAATTACAGCCCGAATTTGAATTACAACCATTATACCGGCCCTAATTCGCATTATTTTCGCTTTCTGGAAAACCACGATGAGCCGCGCTTGGCGGCGCAATTCAAACGGGAGTTGAATTTCGCAGCGGCCACGTTGCTGTTCACCGTGCCGGGCATCCCGCTGATTTATGCCGGACAGGAAGTGGGCGAAACCAGCCAGCGCGGAAAAATCAACTGGCAGAGACAGAATGCGCCGGTGTATTTTTCATATTACCGGCGCCTGGCGCGCATTCGCAACGATTTCGCCACGTTCCGCAGCCCAAAAATCAAACCCATTTCGAGCGGTCACAGCCGGGTGTATGCGTTTTTGCGGCCCATGCAGGATCAGAATGCCGTGGTGGCCATCAACTTTTCCGATGCCACCGCTCAGGCCCGGCTGCGGCTTTCCGAGAGCGATTTTGAGCTGAGCACGGCCCTTGATCCAAATAAAACGTATTATTTCAACGATGTGCTGAACGACACGTTTTACGTGGTGACCCAAAGCAGCCTGGATGGATACGCCATACAATTGCCACGTTGGGGCGCCCGGGTGATGATCCTGGCGGATAGCATCATGAGCCGGGTGACATCGGTTCAGGCCCCTGCGGAACCTGCGGCGCCCGCGCGGTTTGCGCTGCATCCGAATTATCCCAATCCCTTCAACCCGGAAACGCGCATCGTGTTTGAGACGCCGCGAGAGGGGCGAGTGGAGCTGGTGGTGCTTAATGCGCTTGGTCATCGCGTGGCGACGTTGGTGAATGGACGACTCGCGGCTGGCCGCCATGAAGTGCTCTGGCGCGCCATGGATGACAGTGGCCAATCCGTGCCCAGCGGTGTTTATTTCGTGCAGCTCCGCAGCCAGGGCCAACACGCCGTGCGCAAAATCGTGCTGGTGAGGTGAGAAGTGAAGAGGTCTTGAGAAGATTTAGAGTTATGCACTTTTATAATTTAATCGGAATGCCCTGTTGCAATCGTTTGGAAATAAAATCAGATATGCAATTCACCCGTCATTGCGAGGATCCGCCAGCCGGCGGAGACGACGCAATCTCCTTAAAAAAGGCACAGAGATCGCCACGCCTCCGCCAGTTGGCGGAGGCTCGCGATGACAGAACCCTTTATTTTCTGTTCCATAAGGCTGAATAGGTACGGTTTTTTTAAATTTACCGAAGTAGTAGTAGAATGCTCTATCGACAGCCCATGCGGATTACATTTTCCTACAATTGCTGTCGGCTATGATCGGCTTCGAAATCAGTGTAAATCTGTGAAATCAGTGGGTTCCTGAAGCCAATTTCGGATAAATCCCTCAATTCATGCTGATGGCAAGCTAAGGAATTGCTTGTCAGGTTTTCGGTTCCCCCTCCCGGTTTTCGCCCCTACCACGCTTATCAATTTTTAGTGGCCGTTCCCCATCCACCCCCACCCGGGGTTTCCAGAATCAGCCGGTCGCCGGGCAAGACCTCGCAGCCATCCACCGGGCCGAGTTCGAGGGTTTCGCCGTTGTGCCGGATGACGCGCTGCCGTCCCGGCTGGCCGGGCTTGCCGCCGTGCAGGCCGTACGGCCGCTCGATGCGGTGTTGCGTCAGCACGGACAGGGCCATGGGATCCAAAAACACGAATTCGCGGATGACGCCATCGCCGCCGCGGAACCGGCCATTGCCGCCGGAGCCGCGCCGGATGGCAAACCGCTCGATGCGCACTGGATAGCGCCGCTCCAAAATTTCGGGATCGGTGATGCGGGTGTTGGTCATGTGGCTGTGCACCGCTGACGCGCCGTGGAAATCCGGGCCGGCGCCGCAGCCGCCGCACACGGTCTCGTAATAGCCGAAGCGGTCGTTGCCGAACAGCACGTTGTTCATGGTGCCCTGACTGCAGGCGGCCAGGTTCAGCGGCTTGAGCAGGGTGTCCACCAGCCGTTGACTCGTTTCCACATTCCCGCCCACCACCGCCGGTGCCTGCGTGGGATCGTCGGGAAAATCCGGATTCAGCAGGCAGCGCGGCAGATGCACACGCACCGCCCGCAGCAGGCCCTCGTTCAGCGGCAGCGGCTCTTTCAGCAACAGCCGCAGCACGTAAATGATGACGCTGTACACGATCGCCGGGGTGGCGTTCAGATTGCCCGGATGCACCCCGCCGGTGCCGGCAAAATCCAGCTCGATTTCCTCACCCGATACGCGCAGGCGCACCTGCAGCGGCGTGCCATCATCCAGTTTTTCCACTGACAAAGAATCGCCGTCCGGAAGACGCTGCAACGCCCGCCGGATGTGCCCCTCGGCATAACGCTTGAGCGCGTGCATGTAGTGCCGCACCGTCTCGGCGCCGAATTTCTGCGCCAGGTTCACCAGCGCCTGCGCGCCGTGGTGATTGGCGGCCACCGCCGCGCGCAGATCGGCCAGATTCTCTTCCACCGCCCGGGACGGATACGGCGCGTCGGCAAGAAGATGCCGCATGCGTTCCCACTGTGGCTCACCACGGTCCACCAGCCGAAATGGCGCAATGACCACGCCTTCTTCGGCGAGGCAGGTCGCCCCCGGGGGCATGGAGCCGGGCCGCGTGCCGCCGATTTCCGCATGATGGGCGCGATTGGCCACATAGCCCAGGAGCTCGCCGCCAGGCATAAACACCGGCGTGATCACGGTGACGTCCGGCAGGTGCGAGCCGCCGTACGCCGGATGGTTGGTAACCACCACATCGCCGGGACGTAGGGAAAGCGCATCGCGCACGCGGCGCACGCACAAGCCGATGGCGCCGAGGTGCACCGGAATGTGCGGCGCGTTCACCACCAGTTCGCCATCCGGATCCAGCAGCGCACAGGAAAAATCGAGTCGCTCCTTCACGTTGGTGGACAGCGCCGTGCGGCGCAGCATCTCGCCCATGTCCTGCACCAGCGCGCGGAAGCGATTGGTGAACAGTTCAAGCTGAATGGGGTCGGTAGCCCTGATGTCTGTGACCTTTATATCTGATTTCGAAGAAACATTCATTCTTATTACTTGAACTCACGTTGTGCTTTTTAACCCAGGTTTACCACTAAAGCAAGCTAATTTCTTTATTAACAAAAAGCTAAAAATTTTCACGGGGTACTACAGATTTCTAACACTCAACGCGTTTGGTTTTTAGTGGATAGTAGCTTAATCCAAGTGCATCATAAATCATCCTGTGAAAAGGTTCAGGTTCAGTGGATTTTCGTATATGAATGCGTCGGCCGTCTTTGGTGGTCATGGAGGTTGTGATGCGCACATGCGACGATAGCCGTTCCCGAATATGACGCCATTGCATATGAATGTCATCACGGCGGAGCTGAGTTTGAATGGTGTTGAGTAAATGATACGCCAACACGGCGATAAACAGGTGGGCATCGCAGCGCTGCTCTTTTCGATGATAGATCGGACGCAATTCTAATTCCGATTTTAGCGACCGGAAGGCCTCTTCAACCTGGGTCAACATCATATACAACGACCAGATGTCTTTTTCATCCAGGTCGGTGCGGCTGGTTCGCAGAAAATAAGCGCCTGAAAACCGCTGCTCGGCTTTCTCGGGTTTGACGTATTTGTATTCAATGGCCGTGGCCAAAGCACCCTGGCGTTTGACCTCAATTTCATAATATCGTGCAATGGGCGCGTACTTTTGTTGCAATCGACCGATGCGTTTGAGCACCTTATCATACGTTTTGGTACCGCCTTTCCTGGAAAGGGCCGCAGCGATCTGGTTCAAATCCTCTTCGAAGCGTTTTTGAAACTGGTGTTTCATGCTCTGTTCTTTTTGAGCTTTCAAAAAGCTTTTGTAATAAAGGATAGCTTCTCCATTGCGTTTGATTAATTGCGCTTCGATTTTGTTGGTTTTGGTCTGTTTGATGGTGAGCAAAGCGTCCTGGTTGATCTCTGAAAAGGGCACCGGTTGATGGCGCGCCACCACCAGGTAATCGTATCCCAGCTCTTGGAGCAAGGCAAGATTGTCTTCAGAAGCAATACCGGCATCTAAAACCACGGTGATGGCCTGGCCGGGATGACCGTCCTGCTGGCCCGGCTTTGGGGGTTCGCCGCGGAGCTCCTGGATCATCTGCCGGAGCGTGCCGGGTTCGGAGACGTTGCCAGAGAAAATGCGGCTTTTTTTGGCGAATCCCATCTCGTCGATGACCAGGCCTAAGGTCAAAAGAGGGCAATCATGGCGCTTCTCCTTGGAACGACCATATTTCGCCTTTGGATTGGCTTTGGCCGTGCCCTCGAAATAGGTATTGGTTAAATCGTAAAGAATAATTTTCTCCTCCAGGCCAAATAGCTCTCTTTCTCTTTGGCTGAGATGGGCTTCGATGCGGTCTTTGTGCGCCAACAATAAATCGGAAATGCGATAAAGTGCATTATTGGATAAATGGCGAAAGTCGGTCCCCAACAACTCGTCCAGGGCCGTGAGATGCTGTGTCCAGACTCGGGTTTTATGCTCGCTGGCCGGATGCACCAGCCGGCCAACCACAGACAAAATCGCCAAATCGATCTGCTGTTGCGTGAATCCCAATGCTTTGAGCAGGGCATCCAGTCCCAACTTCTGGAAAGTCTTCAGGCCCACGTATTCGGCGCCCAGGGTGCGACTTCTGGAATGGACCAGCGAGTTCAGGTCGATGGTTTCGTATTCCGGTTGAGGCGCTTTTTCCGGTTGTTCGCTTGTGGGCCGAGTCAGGTTCTTCTGGATAATGAGCTGGGCATAATGCGCTGCCAATTCGGCGATATGTGGATCCACCGGATACAGGCTTTTTTGTCCCGTGATTTCGGCTTCGATTCGGTCGGCAAGCAGTTTCCATTGCTCTTTGGGCAGGTCGAGCCTACCTAAATTGAGAATGGTGCGTTGCCGGGGGCCTTTTTCGGTGCGGTAAGACTCCACCAGCCGGTGGCTGATGAAGACTTTGTCATAGCCGGGGTTTTTCTTTTTGATTTCTTTGATGAACATGGTGAAATATACAAAAACCCCGGCTGGAAGTCAAGCACTACGTATTTTTACGGGGTACTACAATGACTTCTAAAAAAGGATCGATTGAATATTTACAAGAACTTATCGAGTTGAAATACTCCAAAAGTGCCCATTTTTCGGTGTTTCCGGCCTGAAAATGGTAAGGTTGGGTTAATGAATGTAAGACCTGATTATTCAATTTTAAATTTAAGCGTGACACCCTTTACCAGGCGATGCTCGCGTAATACGTAGCATAATTTCTATTTCATGAGCCAATCAGGTATCAAAATGATTGGAGGGCGAATTGGATAAACGCATTTTACAAATTGTCTTGGCTTTTTCATTGCTCAGCGTGCTTATTAGTGCTTATAAGGCTACGATGCTGCATTTGAGACTGAATGACTTTGAAAATCATCTTACCTGGATATTTTACGTGAGCACAATATTAACTCTTTCAATGGGAGTTTTGCTTGTAAAATCTGAGGAGAGTATAACTTGGATCAATGCATTGAAAAGGAAAAATGCAATGGGGCTTTATGATGATTCTGTTTCTGGCGGTTTTTTTTCATTTCACAAGATGTTCAGTACTGTACTAATTAAAATTGTTTATTTTATAGGATTTGTGGCATTGAGCCTGGGAGGTTTAGTGGCCTTGTTTCAGGGAGACGAGGTAGCCATGTTAGGGCTAATTGCTTTAACAATTGGTAACCTCCTATGGAGGCTTTTTTGTGAAGCATGGATTATTTTGTTCAGTATTCATGACTTATTGGGCTCTATTGATAAAAGAGTAGAAAAGTTGCTTACACAAAAAACTCCAAGAGAAACGCCAAAAATTTAAAACTTTTAGACTCAAAATTTACCCGGAAACATAAACTGTTATAACCTGGAAATCGATCAAAGTCTGACATAAGAAAATTTAACATTTGCTTAAGATTAACTGTGGTAATGATGATGCAAATCCCAAGCATCAAGTATTGAGAAGAATCGTTCTTGATCTTTGATTCTGAATAAAGATGCAAAATACAATACTGGTCAATCGTCTCGTTTGGTCT
>JAUZRQ010000027.1 GCA_030950365.1 Candidatus Zhuqueibacterota bacterium
GATAACGCAGAGCATCACGGGAAAGTCTTCGCTAAATAGGTGAAAATCATGAAAACCTGTTTAATTCATAAATATCTCACGAAAAGCCGCTAAGACGCAAAGAAACAATGAATTATGGGATTATGAAAGAAAATGTTTTGGGTTCGATTGCAAACCATATCTTTTAACTTCTTTTTTATCAGTATGTTGCGGCTTTGCGTCCTGGCGTGATGAATGATTCATGATGATTACCTCTGTACTCCCGGCGCGCTCTGCGACAGTTTTTGACTGAATTTTGGAGATGGCTCGTCACCCTAAATAATTTTTAGCAATACAAGGATACACCATGCTTCGATTACAGCCGTTTGCCTTGAAATCGCCGCAATCGCTTACGGAGGCAGTGGAGTTGCTATCGCAGCAGCGCGGGCAGGCCAAAATTCTGGCCGGGGGCACCGATTTGTTGCCCAATTTGAAACACCGCATTTATGGCGAGGTGCCGATGCTGGTGTCGCTGCGGCGCATTGCCGGGCTGCAGCGGATCGAGCGGCAGGGTGATGAGCTCATCCTGGGGGCTGGCGTGAAGTTAGCGCACCTGGAAAAGAGCGAGCTGGTGCGGCAGGCTTATCCGGCTCTGGCCTTAACGTTTGGCGAGATTGCCTCGCCGCAGATCCGTAACATGGCGACTCTGGGCGGCAATCTGTGCCTGGACACCCGCTGCACCTACATCAACCAGACCGAGTTCTGGCGCGAGGCGCTGGGCGGCTGCCTGAAAGCCCTCGGCGACGTTTGCCACGTGGTACCGAAAGGCCGAAACTGCGTCGCGGCTTTTTCGGCGGATTCGCCCATTGCGCTGATTGCGCTGGAAGCCGAAGTGGACATTACCGGGCCGCATGGCGAGCGCACTCTGCTACTGGCCGAGCTTTACAACAGCAATGGCGTGTACCACCTGAATCTACAGCCCGGCGAAATTGTTGTCCGGGTGCGCGTGCCGATCGTGCCGAACCGCAAGCTGGCGTTCCGCAAGTGGAGCGTCCGCCGCGCCATTGACTTTCCGCTGGTGAACGTGGCGCTGCGCATTGACACCACCGACTCCGGCGAAATCGTGGATGCGGTGGCGGTGGTCGGGGTGCTGGGCGCCAAACCGCGCGTGCTGGACAGCATCGAGGCCATTTGCGCGGGGCAGACCATGAGTGCGGAACTGGCCGAAGCCATCGGCGATTTTGTGTTTTCCAAGTGTCGGCCGGTGCCCAACGTACCGTACGATCACCTGTACCGCCGCGACATGCTACGCGCGCAGGCGCGCCGCGCGGCGCTGAGCCTAATGCCCGGACAGCCTCTCAGCGTGCGGGATTGAGCGAAACCCTGCGCAGAGCCCGGACGCCTATCTCTGGATAGAGAAGAGGCGTTGGGCGGTATTGCACAAAATCGGAAAACAGCAGACAAAAAAACCTGCCAACCATCCCACCCATGAGCGCGGAGATGAATTCGAGACAACGCATGCAACTGGCCATGACCCTGAAGCAGCCCGACCGCGTGCCGGTGATGTGCCAGCTTTCCCTCGGACATTATTTTCTGTTTTCCGGCGTCGATCCCGTGGACATCTGGTACACCTCGGAAGGTTTTGCCGAAGCGCTCATTCGCATGGCCGATCGCTACCGTTTCGACGGCATCCTGATCAACCTGCCCGGCCGGGATCCCGAATTTGAACGCCACATCCAGAGAATCGAGTCGGTGCCGGAGGGACGCAAAATCGTCTGGAAAAACGGCTGTTTTACGCTGTTTCCGCAGGACGACAATCCACATTACTACCAGCCCGATGGCACGCGCTATTTCCCGACGTTCGAGGAGCTGGAGCCGGAAAAGCTCTATTACGTCGAGCCGTGGGACATCACCGAAATAGCCTATCCATATTCCTGGGGCTTTGAGGCCGAGCCGGCGCCGTTCGATGATTTTTTCCCGCCGTACCACATGGACACCATCAAACTGGTGAAACAGCGCGTCGGCGAGCGGTTGTCGGTGCACGGGGAAGTGTTTTCGCCGTGGTCGCAGTTTCTGGAGCTGCTCAATTACGAAAACGCGCTGATGGCGATCATGGATGATCCCGGGAAAGTGCAGGCCTGCCTCGAGCGGCTAACCGAGGGCGCTATTGATCTGGCGCTACACCAGGCTGAGACCGGCGTGGATGCCGTGCTGATCTCGTCGGCGTTTGCCGGTGCGGGCCTGATTTCCCGGCAGCATTACGAGACCTTCGTGCTGCCGTATGAAAAGCGGCTTATCGCGGCTATCAAAGCGAAGTATGCCATTCCCGTTTATACGCACACTTGTGGCGCCATCGGCGACCGGCTGGATTTGATGCTGGCCACCGGCACCGACGGGATCGACACGCTGGATCCGCCGCCCCTGGGCACGGTGGAACTGGACAAAGCCAAACAGCAGCTTGCGGGCAGGGCCTTCATCAAAGGCAACATCGATCCGGTGAACACGCTGCTGATGGGCACGCCGGAGAGCATCGCCGAGGACGTGCGCTGGCGCATTGAAGTCGGCAAGCCCGGCGGCGGCTATATTTTGAGCTCCGCCTGTTCGGTGGCCCCGCGCACACCGCCCGAACATCTAAAAATGCTGGCCGATCTCGCCGAAACTTACGGACGTTATGCCTGAAACGCGTTTCACAGTTTCGTTTCTGCCCGGGCACCGCTCGGGGAAATTTCCCTCTGGAACGACATTGCGCGACGCCGCGCTACAGCTCGGCGTGCTCATCGATTCCACCTGCGCCGGCATGGGGCGGTGCGGCCAGTGCCGGGTGGAGGTCAAAGGCCCGGCCTCGCCGCTGACGGCACTGGAGCGTGAGCTGCTGTCACCGCAGGAGATCAATAAAGGCGTCCGGCTGTCCTGCCAGGCGGAAATCCGCGCCGATGCGGTGTGCCTCGTGCCGGAAACCTCCACTACGACGATCGCCAGTATCCTGGTGGAGGGGCAAGCGGAGGTACAGGAGTTTGATCCGGACCTGCAGTTGGTGAAGCTCTCCCTGCGAGAGCACCGGCTCGGGGAGACGTTTTTTGAAATGGAGCATTTGCTGCAGGTGATGGCGCAGCGCGGCGCGCCGGTGACGTCCTATCCACTGTCGGTAGTGCAGACGCTTCCGCAGGTGCTGCGACAGGGCCGGGATGTGACGGCCGTGGTGTACCGCGACCGGTTGCTGGCCTTGGAATCGGGCAGAGAAGCGCCTGCCGTTTTCGGCGTGGCCGTAGATGTGGGGACCACTACCCTCGCGGCCAAATTGGTGGACTTGAGCGAGGGGCAGGTGGTGGCTGTGGCTTCAGAGACAAACCCACAGCGGGCCGTGGGCGGCGATGTGATCGCACGCGTGCACTATTTGAGAGAGCAAAATCCACAAAATGGGCTGAAATACTTGCACCGGCTGGTCATCCGGGCTATCAATACGCTGATCGATCGTCTGTGCGAAGATGCGGGCGTCTCGCCAGACCGGATTTTCAAACTAACGCTTGTGGGCAATACCATCATGCAGCATCTGGCGTTGGGCGTCGATCCGTCGGCGCTCACGGAAAAGCCCTATACGCCGGCGGTGAAAGGACCGCTGACCGTGCCGGCGGCGGAGCTGAAGCTGTCGATGCATCCGCAGGGGGTGGTTTACGCCATCGCCAACCTCGGCTGCTTTGTTGGCAGCGATATCACGGCGGTGCTGACGGTACTCGATCTGGAGCGCGGCGGGGCGCCGCAATTGGTGGTGGATATCGGCACCAATGGTGAGATGGTTCTGGCTGCCGGCGGTCGGATCATCTGCACATCTTCGCCGGCGGGACCCGCATGGGAAGGCGCCAGCATCGAATGGGGCACGCCGGCCGTAGCTGGAGCCATCGAGCGCGCGCGGGTGGTCGATGGCGATGTGCAGTTTACGACCATTGCGCGCCAGCCGGCTATCGGCATTTGCGGCTCCGGGCTGGTGGACCTGGTGTGCGAATTCCGGCGCTGCGGCCTCATCGATGCCAGCGGGAGAATTTTGCCACCGGAGCGGGCGGTGGACGCGCCCGATGCCCTGCGGCAGCGTCTGGTAGCGCGCGAAAGCGGCGCCTGCGATATTCGCATTGCGCCGGCGGCCGATGGACGCTGGATTCTGCTGAAACAGAAAGATATCCGCGAGGTGCAACTAGCCAAGGCGGCCATCCGCGCCGGGATTGAAATCCTGCTGCGGGAACTACAGGTGAAACCAGTCGATTTGCAGCGCGTGTTTGTCGCCGGAGCGTTTGGCAATCATCTGCGCGGGGAGGATGCGGTGGCGCTGGGATTATTACCTGAGATTCCGCCGGAGCGGATTCATTTCATCGGCAACGCCGCGCTGGCCGGGGCCGAAGCGGTGCTCACCTCGAAGGTAGCCCGCGAAAAGGCCGAACATCTGGCGCAGAAAGTAGCGTTCGTGGAAATCGCCGAAAAGCCGGAGTTTCAGGACGTGTTCGTGGAGGCGATGCGATTTCCGGAAATCATATAAAAAAATACGCTTATGCACTTAAATCAGATTGGTCTGTCGCAACTCATTGGAAATAAATGCAAATATGCCATTCACCCGTCATCGCGAGCGGCCGCTGAGCGGCTGCGTGGCGATCTCCAAGCGGATTGCTTCATCGCTGAGCTCACACCGCACTTGATGCGGGCTCCTCGCAATAACGGGTTAATCCAAGGCTGTGCTTAGCACTGAATTAAGTGCATAAGCAAGTAAAAAATTTGCCTCCGAACGCTTTCGCGGTAGTGATTTCGCCGGCACGAGGAAACCAAAAAAAATCCCTCGCAGAGGCGCGGAGCTCGCTGAGGATATTTTCCTGCACGTAGGATTAAACAAACACGCTATTGCGCTTGAACATCGGATTGGCTATTGATCCATTCAACACGGTCCGCATGGCTGAAACGTTGTAATAGTGCGACGCGGCAGCATGGCTATCCAAACGGGTGCGGTAGGAGAAGCTGGCTTGTGTGCATTAAAAGGATCGATCGGCTGTATGGTCTGGCGACCAGGTGAGAAAATTTAGAAATGTATCCAAAACCACAAAGATAGGCGAATCCACTCTGCGTGAATGGCATGGAGCGGCTCTTCACGACATGGCATTTCTATCGTTTGAACTGATTAGAAAGGAAACGTGGATTTTGGCTTTTCCATCCAGCATGCCCACAAGTACTGAGCGTGAGATGCCGCTGGTGGAGCTCCGTTTCTCCGCAAATGAGCTGGAGCTTGACCTGGCGCAGGTGTTCAAACTCCTGAAGCTGCCGCGTCAGCATCCACAAGCGGAGGAGTGGCGGCAGCGCATCGCTGCGGTGGAGCCGCGGGTGCGGGAGCGGCTGGAGCCGAAGGCGCAATACCGCATCGTACCGATTGAGGCACGGTTGCCCGAACGGCAGACGGTCGTGCTGGCCGGGGAGGCGCGGTTTACCGGCCGCGGGGTGTATCGCCGGCTGGCCGGATGTCGCCACGCAGCGGCGTTTTTGCTTACCCTCGGCCACCGCCTCGACTCATCGCTGCGCCAGTGTAACCAGGACGATCCGTTGGACGGATATTTGTCGGATTGCGTGGCCGCCGCGTTTACGCACAGCGTCCTGCGCCGAATCGAACGTGAGGTGCGCCAGTGGGCGGAAGCGCGCCGGCTGCAGCTAACGCCGCGCTACTCGCCGGGATATCACGGCTGGCCGTTGCAGGATCAACGACCGCTGTTTTCGTTGTTGCAGACCGAAACAATGAATGTGAAACTGAACGACCAGTTTTTTATGATACCGCAAAAGTCGGTTTCGGGAATCTGGGGACTGAAACCTGAAAAGGCATAGGGAGGTGGCATGCACAAGGAGCTGTTGCAGCAACTGGCGCAGGCCGTTATCGACGGCAACAAGGATCAGGCCGAAACGCTCACCAACCAACTGCTGGACGCCGGGCTGGAGGCGAAAGCCATTCTCGACAACGGGCTGATGCCGGGCATGGATGTGGTTGGCCAGCGTTTCCGCGACAACCTGATTTTCGTGCCGGAAGTGCTTATCGCAGCGCGCGCCATGAAGGCCTCGCTGGCGATTCTGGAACCGCTGCTGGCGGCATCGAACGCGCCGCAGGTTGGCACGGTGGTGATCGGCACGGTGAAAGGCGATATCCACGACATCGGCAAAAACATCGTCATCATGATGTTGCGCGGCGCGGGCTTCCGTGTGGTCGATCTCGGCATCGATACGCCGGCGGAGAAGTTCCTGCAGGCAGCACGCGAAGAAAACGCCGACATCGTGGGCATGTCCGCGCTGCTGACTACCACCATGGGCTACATGAAAACCGTGATCGAGCGGCTGAAGGCCGAGGGCCTGCGCGTGAAAACCATGGTGGGCGGCGCGCCGATCTCTCCGGCGTTCGCGGAGCAAATCGGCGCGGATGGCTATGCCAAAAATGCGGCCGAGGCCGTGGACAAGGCGAAAGCCCTGCTGGGCGTGTAGCGGATCCCCAACCCTAAACGCAGGAGAAACAGGATGGCTCGCGTGGTCAGGTGGGCAGGAAGGATGCTGTTGCTGGTGCTGCCGGTGGCGGCGCAGGCGCAGCTCCGAGTGGTTAGCGTTACGCCGCCGGGGGCGCTCAGCGACATGGCACAGGCTCGTGAAATCGTGGTCACGTTTTCGGAGCCGATGGTGGCGGTTGGCGAGATCCCCGATTCCCTGCACGGACCGCTACACATCGAGCCGCCGGTGCGCGGTATTTTTCGGTGGCTCGGCAGCATGAGTGTGGCCTTCCAGCCCAAAGAGCCGTTGCCCGCGGCCACGCGCTTCCACTGCACCGTGCCTGCCGGTGTGCGCGCGCTCTCTGGCAATGAACTCAAGCAGCCCTACCAGTGGTATTTTGAAACGCCCCGTCCCCGGCTGATCGATCATAATCCGTACGACCGGCAAAAGCATGTGGACCCGGCCATTCGCATATGGCTAATCTTCAATCAGCCGGTTGCGCTAACGATAGTACAGGATTTCATTCGTTTGCAGTTTCGTGGCGAACAGACCGCTCCGGTCATCATCCGCTATCCCGAAATGTACGAATTACAGAGGGAAGTGAAAGAGGGACGGCGTCTTCGACGGTTGCGGCTGCAATTTGAGCAGAAGTCACTGGCCGACCTACGCAAGCATATTCTGATCTTGCAGCCTCAAGCCCCGCTGCCTCGCGGCGAAACGGTGCGTGTGCGCGTGTTGTCCGGCCTGCACGGACTTGAAGGCCCCCTGCCATCCACCAAAGAATTTGTTTTTGAGTTCCAAGTACGTGAAGCGTTTCGCTTCACCGGCCTCAAGCCGAAAAGTCCTGTCGTACCTAACAAGGAATTAACCTTCCAATTTACCAATCCGGTAGCGTTCAACCAGCTCCTGAGAAGTCTGTCTTTCGCCCCGTCGGTCGAAGTTCCTGCTTACTATTTCGACTGGCGGTACGCCACCTCGAACTTGTCCGTATATCTACCGCTCAAACCGCGCACGCATTACCGGTTTACCATCGCCGATACGCTGAAAAACGAATGGGGCGAGCCGCTTAGAACCACGGTTCGTGGCGAAATCGAAACAGGCGATTATCAGCCGTGGGTGGATATCCCCACCGGATTTGGCGTGCTGGAAAATGCATTTCCGCCGAGGCTGCCCATTGAAATTTTAAATGTTCAAGAATTGCCGATCAGCCTGGGAGCGCTGTCTCCGGAAGAATTGGTGGATCTGGCGCGACTGAGCAAAAGTGGCCGTCTGTTTCGGTCGGGAGCGCCGTTCCCCGTGCCACTGCCCATCGATTCGGTGTGGCATCCACAGGCCGAGGTCAATCAGCGGTACCGCAGACCGCTGGCGCTGAAACCTGCGCTTGGCCAGCGCCGCTCCGGCATCGTCGCGCTGCAACTCCGGTTTCAGCATCCGGATGAAGACGGGCCGCGGTATTATAAATCCATCGTGCAATACACCAGCATGGCCGTGACCGGCAAATTTTCTCCGGCGGAAAACACCGTTTTTGTGACGCGTTTTGAGGATGCCCGGCCGGTCGCGGGCGCAACCATTGAAATCCGCAGCGCGGAGAACCGGATTTTGTGGACCGGCCGCACCAACCGGCAGGGCATCGCCCGCACCCCGGGCTGGGCTGCGCTGGGACTGACCAAAACCGGCTGGCGCGATCCGCTGATGTGGGTGTTTGTCTATCAGGGGCAGGACACCGCCTTTTGCCGCAGCGACTGGAACGATGGCCTGGAACCGTGGCGTTTCAATATCGATTACGACTGGAGTCCGCAACCGGCCATGTTGGAAGCCGATTTGCAGACCGATCGCGGTTTGTACCGCGCCGGTGAAACCGTGTATATCAAAGGCATCGTGCGCATGAAAGACGGTCACGGCGAGTGGCATGTACCCATCTCGCCCATGCTGCAATTGCTGGTGCAGGATGCCCGGGGAGAAGAGATCCTCAAAAAAGAGATCGGACTCAATGATTTTGCCGCATTTGATGACAGCCTGAAGATCGGCCGGGTGGCGCCCCTGGGGCTGTACTGGATGACCCTGTCGTGGAAACGCGATCCGGGTCCACAGGCCCGCTGGCTTGCCATTACCTCCCGATCATTCCGGGTTGAGGCGTTTCGGCCTGCTGAATTTAAAGTGGAAATGATTCCGGTACAGCCGCCCTTTGGTCGGGATGAATACATTGCCGGCAACCGCTTGCGTGCCAAAGTGCAGGCGCGCTACCTGTTTGGCGCGCCGATGAAAAACGCGCCGTTTCGCTGGACCCTGCAAATGTCGCCATTTACCTTTCATTACAAACAGTGGCCGGAATATCGTTTTCGAGCCGATCCGGTTCTGGGGGAGCCCATGCGGCCGCACAGCCGGGTACTGGCGGCGGAAAAGGACACGCTGGATGCCAATGGCGAGGCGGAGATCGAGACGCTGTTGACCGTGCCTTATGCCTACTCCGGCGCTCAGGTTCTTATCGAAGCCACGGTCACCGGGCCGTCGCGGCAGCAGATCAGCGGGCGTACGGCGGTTAAAGTGCATCGCGGCGATTTCGAGATTGGCCTGCGTGTGGATGGCTATTTGTTCGAAACCGGTAAGGCGGTGGCCTGCAGCCTGCTGGTGGTCCGGCCAGATGGCCAGCCGCTGCCCGGCCAGGATGTGCAGGTGAACGTGTATCGCATTCACTGGAATTCCGTGCGCAAGGCCGGCGTGGGCGGGCGGTATTCGTGGGTTACCGAAAAGGTGGTTACGCGGCTCGATTCGATGGTTATCCGGAGTCAGAACGGGCCGCGCGGATTTGAAATCACGCCACCGAAGCCGGGATACTACGTGATCGAGGCGAGCGCCAGGGATGGACAGGGGCGCCTCATCGTGAGCAATCGCGATTTTTACGCCAGCGGCGCCGAGTTTGTGGCCTGGGCGCGCAGGGACGACGATCTCATCCAGTTGCTGCCGGACCGCGAGCAGTATGCCCCCGGGGATACGGCGCGGATTCTCGTGCAATCGCCGTACGAGCGCGTGCGCGCGCTCATCACGGTGGAGCGCGAAACCATTCTTGACGCATGGATCGAGGCGCTGCGCGGCAGCGCGGTCACTATCCGCGTGCCCATCCGGCGCAACTATCTGCCCAATGTGTATGTGTCGGTGGCGCTGCTCAAGGAACGCACGGCGCGGCAAACTTTCTCTGAAAAGGGCGATGATCTCGGTAAGCCGCAATTCAAAATTGGCTACGCCAGACTGCGCGTTTCGCCGGAGAGCCGGCATCTGCGGGTTCGCCTGAAAACCGACCGCAACGAATACCGGCCGGGTCAGATCGTGAACCTGGAGCTGGAATCGACGTTGCCCGACGGCCGCCGGATGCCGGTGGAATACACCATCGCCGTGGTTGATGCGGGGGTGCTGAATTTGATTGGCTATCGGCTGCGCGATCCGTTCGAGCAGTTTTACCGGCCGCGGCCGCTGGCCGTGCGCACGGTGACGTCGCTGATTCATCTCATCGAGCAGCGTCATTATGGCGAAAAAGGCGAGCCGCCCGGCGGCGGTGCTGGCAGAGAGGGCGGTCGTTTTGGCTTGCGTACCCGGTTCCGGGCGCTGGCCTACTGGAATCCGGCGCTGCGCAGCGATCACCGTGGACGTGCGCGCGTGTCGTTCACCCTGCCGGATAATCTGACTACGTTTCGGATCATGGTCATTGCTCACAGTCAGGGCAGCGATTTCGGTGGAGCGCAGACCGATATTGTGGTGAACAAGCCGCTGTTGCTGCTGGCCAGCGGCCCGCGGTTTGTGCGCGTTGGCGACCGGTTCAAAGCCGGGGCGGTGGTGACCAACAACAGCGGATTTGTCGGCGAGTGCCGAGTACGGCTGTCGGCGGAGAACATGAACTTGCAAGGCCGTGTCGAAGCGCGCTTTCAACTTTCGCCCGGCGAAAGCCGCGAAGTGCTGTTTGACCTGGAGGCACAAATGGTCGGCCAGGTAATGGTGACGGTCGAAGCCGAATTGCGCAACGCCCGCGGCACGGAAACCGATGCGCTGATGTGGGGCATCCCGGTGCAATTTCCGTTTCGTCCGGTCACCCTGGCCACGTTTGGCGAAACCGACTCACTGGCCCGTGAGGCGCTTCAGGTGCCGGACAAGGTGTTTCGGGATTCGAGCCACGTACAGGTGTCAGCCGCGAGTACGGCGCTGGTGGGACTGCAGGAGAGCGTGCGCTATCTGGTTGAATATCCGTATGGCTGTCTGGAGCAGCGGCTGAGCCGCGTGCTACCCGTGGTGTTTGCGGAGCCGCTGCTGGCGGCCTTCACTCCGGATGCGATGCCGCCCGAGCACGCCCGTGAGATAGTGCAGGAAACCCTGGATGAGCTGCTGGAATTTCAACAGCCGGATGGTGGCTTTGCGCTGTGGAAGAGCGGCACGCGGTCGCATCCGTTTGCGAGTGCGTATGCCCTGTGGGCGCTGGCCCTGGCCCAACAGCGCAATTATGCGATACCGGAAAAGCTGCTGAAACGAGCTGTTCGCTACGGCCGCCGCCTGCTTCGCCAGATGCAGCCGCAGCGGGAGGCATGGCCATGGAACGATGCGCGTCTGAATCTCGCCAGTCGTGTGCTCATGTATTATGCCCTCGGATTGCTGGAAAAGCCGGATCCGCATTATGGCGAGGTGCTGTTCAAAGAGCGCGATCGGATGCCAGTGTTTGCAAAGGCCTTTTTGCTGCAAGGGATGAAAGTGCATGAAGCGCCGCTGCGGGCGCAAATTCTGCTGGCGCGGGAAATCATGAACGCCGCACGCATCGAGGCGCGCACGGTGCATTTTGAGGAAGACAATGAGCGGGCGCTGTGGGCCTGCTGGAGCAGCTCCGTGCGTACGACAGCCCTGGCGACCTGGTCGTTGCTACAGGGCCCCGTCGAGTTTCCGTTTGCCGGTCGCACCGTGCGTTGGCTGTTGCAGCAGCGCCGCGATGGCCGCTGGCGCAACACGCAGGAAAATGTGTTTGCGATGCTGGCGCTGAGTTACTATTTCGAGACTGCAGAAGCTGAGGAACCGGATTTTATGGCCGAAATTCAAGTTGTCGGACTCGCGGTACTGAGTCATGCTGTCTTCAAAGGGCGAACCGAAAAAGTCGTCCGACAGTTGGTCCCGTTTGCGCAATTGCCCGGCCTGGGCCGGCTGCCCGTCGAAATTCGCAAACGTGGGACAGGCCGGCTGTATTACGGGCTGAGCCTGCGCTATTTTCCGCTCGTGCCGCAACCGGTGTTCCAGCAGGGAATCAGCCTGAGCAAAACCTTTGAGGTGATTGACGGGCGCCAGCTCGATGATTCCACCTTTGCCGCCGGCAGCTTAATCAAAGTGACCCTGAGCCTGAGCACGCCTCAGGAACGCTACTATGTGGTGGTCGATGATCCGCTGCCGGCCGGATTCGAGGCGGTGAATCTGCGCTTTCAGACCGAAGCCCGTGCCACAGCGGCAGGACAACTGCGCGAAGAGGGTGCACGTTTTAATCGCGTCGAAAAACACGATGATCGCGTGCTGGCCTTTGCCGACTATTTGCCACCGGGCGTGCACCGGTTCAGCTATTTGGTGCGCGCCACCGGTAAGGGTACGTTTGTGACTCCCCCTCCGCGCGCCGAAGAAATGTACGCTCCGGAGATTTTCGGCACCGCCCCAACCGCTCGCATTCGAATTCAGTAGCCTGATCCCCTCCCGGCACCGCAAAGGCGCCGGGGGGGTGATTCAACAATAACAACTTTTGTTCCCTCTCCTTCCCCAGTTTAACTGGGTAAGGAAAGGGAAGAAGGGATAAAATGGAAAGTAAACTTACCAAATTTGCATGAATTTGGAAAGTTTAGTTGCCAAATTCATTGTTTTGGAGAAATTTGCAAGATCACTAAATGCTATTACCAGTCGATTTAATCATTTCGGTCAGTGACAACTGGCTTTGAAGAAGCTTGCCATAACCATTCAAGCTTTTGCTATAAATTAGATATGCGGATAACGATCTCACCGATGGCGTTGCCTGTATTTTTTCTTTAGACTTTTCCCCTAAATCATCCCGCAATGTGCTATTGCGAGGGTCTGCTTGCTGGCAAGGACCAGGAAAGGCCCTCGGATCATCAAAGAAATCCCCAAACTCCCTATTTTCAACGCAATCACGGATAATATTTCATTCTGTGGAAATGGCCCAGACCCCACGAAATTTTCTTTAAAAGCAAAAAAATACTTGCGTTTATAGAAAAAATGTTTTATAGTGTACAAAAGTGGCTAAAAGTGGCTAATGTGACCATAAAAGTGGGATAAAGTGGCGAATGCGAATCACATCCGGGCGCAGGAGGTTATCCGGAAGTTTACCGGCCGGTTCGATTACGCGTTGGATGCCAAAGGCCGGGTCAATATTCCCGCCCGGTTGCGCGAAATTATCGACATGTACGATTTGCATACGCTCACTCTTCGCTATATGGAACTCGATGGTTTTCCGGTGATTCGCGCCTATCCCACGAACTATTATAATGAAAAAATTCTTGGCAAGCTAAAGGATATCGAGGGGGAGACGGCGGAAGAGACCTATGAAATTATGGCCGTGACCGCGGATTGTCATCAGGTGAAGCTGGATGGTCACGGACGTCTGAATATTCCGGATGATCTTTTGAAAAAGTTGAACATTCAGAAGGAAATTCGATTTGTGGGTATGGGCGACTTCTTTGATATTTGGAAACCCGAAACGTGTGAAGATTTTATCACTGCGCTGAAAAAAGCGCGATCCAACGGCCAGAGCAGAAAGCCTGGTGAAGCGACCGGAACGTTACAGTAACTATGGATTTCAGATCCTTCCTGACTCCATTCCTACCATCTGCCTGGCCACAAACGTCATTTTAGGTGGTATTTGAAACAATCAAGGGCATCAAGCGTGGGCGGGCATCGCGATACATCGACGGCCGAAACCTTCCATGTGCCGATTTTGGTGCGGGAAGTGGTCGAGCTTCTGGTGACCGATCGGCGGGGCGTTTATGTGGATGCTACGCTCGGGGGTGGCGGGCATACGCGTGCGATCCTGAAAGAACTGGATTCTGACGGCCGCGTCATCGGCATTGATATGGATCCCGAGGCGATTGCGGCGGCACGCGCAAAACTCGCTGATGACCAACGATGGGTTCCGGTACAGGCCAGGTTTTCACACATAAAGGACGTAGTGCAGGAGATGGGGGTGTCGGAGTGCACGGGCGTGCTCGCCGATTTCGGCGTTTCGTCGCATCAGATCGATCGTCCCCAACGAGGCTTCAGCTATCTGGCCGATGGGCCGCTGGACATGCGCATGAACCCCGGTGTCGGCACCCCGGCAAGCGATCTGCTGCAAAAGCTGGATGAAGCCGAGCTCGCTTCGATCTTTCATCGTTACGGTGAAGAGCGCATGGCGCGCAAAATTGCCCGCGCTATTGTGGCGCAGCGCAAAATGCAGCCACTGGCGCACACGCGCGATCTGGCGGCCATTGTGGAAAGTGTGGTGCCGGGAAAGCATGCGGTGAAGTCGCTGGCGCGGGTGTTTCAGGCACTACGCATCGCCGTGAATGAAGAGTTGTGTGAAATTGAGGCGTTTTTGGACGCAGCGTTCGACGTGCTAAAGTCCAAAGGGCGGCTGGTGGTAATTTCATATCATTCTCTGGAAGACCGGCTCGTCAAGCAGTTCTTTCGCATGAAAGCGCGTGGCTGTATTTGTCCGCCGGAAGCGATGATGTGCACCTGTGGCCATCAGCCGGAAATTCACATACTGACAAAAAAGGTCGTTCGTGCCAGCGAAGACGAAATCCGCCAAAACCCGCGGGCGCGGAGTGCGAAGCTCCGCGCTTTCGAAAAAGTCTAAGCCGTCTCCATCGAAAACCGCGAAACGAGGAGGAAGGAAATCTGCCGCCATGGCTGGCCGCAAGAAATCCATGGCAAGAAAACCGCGCAAGCGTCGAACCGCTCCGGCATTCGAACATCATTACGGGCTACTCTGGATTCCGGTGGTGCTGTTTTTTACTTTGCTGGCGGGGCTGGCCGTGTTTTATGTATGGGAGCGCATTCGCTTCGGCGAGCTGAACCGCGAAATTATCCAGTTGGAGCTGGCCCGGCAGGAGATTCTGGAAGAGAACGAGCGGCTGCGGGCGCAAGTAGAGGAGTTGAGCAGCTTTCGGCGTATCAGCAAAATTGCTGAGAAATACTTTGGCTTTGTGGTATTGAAACCGCGGATCATCGTGGTGTCGGAGAATGAATGATAGCGAATGAAATCGCGGGGTTTGAAAAGATCTAATAAATTTAAGGAAGAGAAACAATCAATCCATTGGCAAACGCAAAGGATCTGTGACATACATGGCGAAGGGCAGATTGAAAAAAGGCTCACCAATGAGTCGCGAGGATGTGCGCATTTTGCTGACCGAAATCGGTCTGTTGCTCTTTGCCGGGGTGATCGTGATTCGCCTGCTGTACATTCAACTTTGGGAAAGGAGCAAGTACGAAGCGATGGCCCGGAAACAATATGTGCTGGAGATTCCTCTCGAGGCGAAGAGGGGAGTCATTTACGACCGAAATATGAACGCGCTGGTCATGAACGAGCCGTGCATTTCGGTCGGATTGGACAAACGACAGATGGAAGGCACTTCACAGCAATATGCGAAGCGCCTCGCGCCGGTTCTGGGAGTCTCCGCGAGCTGGTTGCGCAATCGCATCCGCTCGGTGAAGGGCCAGTTCGTATGGTTGCGGCGGCGACTGGATGTGGAATATGCGGCGCGCATTTCCGCGCTGAATCTGCCCGGCATCCGGCTGGAAAAAGAGACACGGCGGGTGTATCCGCATCACGAGGTGGCGAGCCATATTATCGGCTTCACGGATGTGGACAACAAGGGCATCGAAGGCATTGAGCTGCAGTTTAACGACATTCTTTCCGGAAAGGATGGGTTTATCACCATCCAGCGGGACGGCTTTGGCCGCGCGGTGCCGGAAAATGTGATCCGCCGCGAGGAGCCGGTGGACGGCAAATCGCTGGTGCTGACCATCGATTATATTTTGCAAACCATCGCCACCGAGGAATTACGCCATGCCATCAATCTGTACAATGCCCGAAGCGGCACGGTGATCATTTTGAATCCGCAAACCGGCGAAATTTTGGCCATGGCCAACGAGCCCAGCTACAATCCGAACAAGGCAGGTAAATATTCGTTCGATGCCCGCCGTAACCGCGCGGTCACCGATGCCTACGAGCCCGGATCGACGTTCAAAATCGTGCCGTTTGCTGCTATGCTGGAATACCACCTGAAAAAGCCGGATGATTTGATGTTCTGCGAAAACGGTGTTTTCATGTTGCGCGGCCGCCGGATCCGGGATACCAAAGCGCACGCCTGGCTGACCATGCAGGATGTGTTTGCCTATTCATCCAACATCGGTACGGTGAAAATGGCGCTGGAGCTGGGCGAACAACGGCTATACGAGATGGCGCGCAAGTTTGGCTTTGGCCGCGAAACCGGCATCCGGCTGCCCGGCGAGACCCCCGGCATTTTGCGGCCCATTTCGCAGTGGTCATCGTTTTCGCTGGCCTCCATGGCCATTGGACAGGAGCTGGCCTGCAATACCCTGCAGCTTGCCATGGCCTATGCCGCCATCGCCAATGGCGGCGAGCTTCTGAATCCGCGCATTGCCAGAGAGGTCATCGATGCGGACAGCCGGAAAAAACCGGCTTCGTATCGCCAGAGCCTTGGCCGCGTGGTGTCCGAAGAAACGGCCAAAAAGCTCAAACACATGTTGATCCGGGTGGTTGAAAAAGGTACCGGCAAGCCGGCGAAAATCGATGGATTGCAAATTGCCGGCAAAACGGGTACGGCGCAGAAGCCGCTGTCCAATGGCCGGGGATACTCGCAGACCGAGTTCGTATCATCGTTTGTTGGCTTTTTTCCGGCGGATCGGCCGAAATACCTGGTTCTGGTAAAGCTGGACACCGATCAGGAGAACCAGTGGGGCGGCAAGGCCGCCGCGCCCACGTTTAAGCGCATCGCGCAGAAAATTCGCGTTTACGATCGGGAATTGCAATCAGAAAAGCAGTTCACGCAGCGAAATGGGGCCCACGGCCGCAAGGTGGTCACTCAGGAATTGAACGGCATTATTTTGCCGGATTTGTCTAATCGCAAGCTGAGCGCGGCCAGAGCCATTTTGGAGGGGCTGGCGCTGAAAATGAGCACCGAAGGGAAGGGCGATTTTGTCCTGAACCAGAAACCGGCGCCGGGCACGCGCGTGCGGAAGGGGCAGGAGGTGGTGCTGCAGTTGTTCGAAGCGGTGGTGTCGGATGGCTACATGGAGATGCCGCGGGTGCTGGGCCTGTCCTTGCGCGAGGCGCTGAGCAAGCTATCGATGCTGGGCCTGAGTCCGGTGGTGTACGGGCACGGCAAGGTTGTGCGCCAGAAGCCGGAACCGGGATCCAGGGTTCGCACCGGCATCCGGGTGGTGGTGGAGTGCGAGCCCGAGGTGATTTTGCCCACAGCGGTGAAGGTCGGCTATGAGCAATAAAATGAACTGGAGTTTGCAAGAGGTCATCGACGCGCTGCCGCTGCGGCACCGGCAGATTGCATCCGGGCAGGTGCTGGCCGAAGCGCCGGCCGGGGTGTGCATCGACTCGCGGCAACTGCAACCGGGCGACGTTTTTGTCGCCATCCGCGGCGAACGCCACGATGGCCACGCCTTCGTGAACGATGTGTTCCAGAAACAGGCGCTGGCCGCGATCGTCAACGAAGCGTGGTGGCAGGCCAATCACGATCGATATATCGGCCGCACTATCCTGGTGGTGGAGGATACGCTGGCGGCGCTGCAAACTCTGGCCAATGGGTATCGGCGCCGCATAGATCCGCAGGTGATTGGCCTGACCGGCACCAATGGCAAAACCACCACCAAAGAGCTGCTGGCGCGAGTGCTGGCGCAGCGGTATCGTGTACATAAAACCGCGGGTAATTTGAATAACCACATCGGCGTGCCGCTGACGTTGTTGGCCATGCCAGCGGATACGGAAGTGGCGGTGGTGGAAATGGGCACCAACCATTTCGGCGAAATTGCTGCGCTGTGCAACATCGCCGAGCCGGATTACGGGCTCATCACCAACATCGGTCGCGGCCACACCGAGTTTTTATACGATCTGGAGGGCGTGCGTAAAGCCAAACAGGAACTGTTCGAATTTCTGGCCGATTCGGGTCTGGCGTTCGTCAATGCGGATGATCCCATGGTGATCAAGGCGGCGCACGCGGCCGGCGTTCGGCAGCGCGTCACGTACGGATTCGAGCACGAGGCCGACGTTCGCGGCACGGATTTGCAGCTCGATTCCCGGGGCAACGCGCATTTCAAAGTGGACAGGAGGGAATTTATCGTCGGCGTGCCGGGGTTGCACAACGCCAGCAATGCGCTGGCCGCGGTGACCCTCGGACGCTATTTCCGCGTTCCGGAAGAGGATATGGTGGATGCTCTGGCGCAGCCGGTTTCGGAAGTTTCGGGCCGGATGCGCGTATGGACTCTGGCGGGCCGCACCATCATCGATGACAGCTACAATGCCAATCCGGAATCGATGCGTGCGGCTCTGGAGTTCTTGCAAAAAATCCCTGCGTCTGGGCGGAAGTTCGCGGTTTTGGGGGACATGTTTGAGCTGGGTGATCTGCGATTGCAAGGCCACCAGGAGGTCCTGCAAACCGCGGCCTCACTCGGCATTCATTTCGTGTGGGCCACCGGCGAGGCCATGGCCGAAGCATTTCAGGAAGAAGGATGGCATCGACATCCGGGATTCCGGTGGTTTGCATCGCGGGACGAGCTTGCCGCCGAACTCATCAACACCAGTGGTAGCGGCGATGTGTTGCTGATCAAAGGTAGTCGGGGGATGCGGATGGAAGAGCTGATCCAGGCGATGCAGTCGCATTTCGAAACCGATCCATCCAGACAAAATCGTGAAGCCGGTAATCAGTAAACTGCGGGTGGGCACATGTTTTATCACCTGTTTTATCCGTTGACCAAATATGTATCCGGATTCAATATTTTTCAATATATCACCTTTCGGGCCGCCTCGGCGGCCATCACGGCGCTACTGATCAGTTTCATTCTTGGACCGGTGGTCATTCGGCTGCTGAAAAAGCATCAGATCGGCGAGGAAATTCGCGAAGAGGGCCCGAAGACGCACAAGGCCAAGGCCGGCACCCCCACCATGGGCGGCATCATTGTGCTGGGGGCGGTGATCATCCCCACGGTGCTGTGGGCCCGGCTCGATAACCTGTATGTGCAGCTGGTGCTATTGGCCACCGTCTGGATGGGAATTGTGGGGTTTATTGATGATTATCTGAAAGTGGTCAAAAAGTTTCCTAAAGGGCTCATCGGTCGTTATAAGCTGGTGGGACAACTCACGCTTGGGGTCATCGTCGGGCTGGTGATTTTTCATTCCGAAACCTTTGCCGGGGTGGCCACCAAAACCACGGTACCGTTTTTTAAGAATTTCAATCTGGACGTAGGTTGGTTCTACGTACCGCTCGTGGTGTTGGTAATTACTGCCACATCCAATTCGGTGAACTTGACCGATGGCCTGGACGGGTTGGCCATCGGGTTGATTGGCATCGCGGCTACGGCCTGGGCCGGTATCAGTTACATTTCCGGCCGTGTGGACTTCAGCGAATATTTGAACATCATGTATCTGCCTGGTGCCGGTGAGCTGACCATTTACTGCGCGGCGCTCATGGGCGCGGCATTGGGATTTCTTTGGTACAATTGCTATCCAGCGCAGGTGTTTCTGGGGGATACCGGAGCGCTCTCCTTAGGTGGTGCCCTGGGAACCCTGGCCATTTTGACCAAAAAAGAGCTCTTGCTGATCATCATCGGCGCGGTGTTCGTGGCCGAAAGTCTGTCGGTAATCCTGCAGGTGTGGAGCTTCAAGCATCGCGGCAAACGGATCTTTCTGATGGCGCCTCTGCATCATCATTTCGAACTTAAGGGGTTGCCAGAGCCCAAAGTGGTGATCCGGTTCTGGATCGTGGGCATTCTGTTCGCGCTGCTGAGTTTGACCACCTTTAAAATCAGGTAGGATGATCTTGCGCAAAGGAAAAATTGACTACTTGCTACTCCTCGCGGTGGTTTTGCTGGTCGTGATCGGCCTGACGTTCATTTACACGGCCAGCTCGGCCAAGGCCGCCGACCGCTTCAACGGCGACAGCGCCTACTTCTTGAAAATGCAGATCATCCGCGTCATTGTCGGGCTGATGGCCATGGCCTGGGTGATGCGCGTGGATTACCACACGTGGATTCGCCGCGCGCCGTTGTTCTACTGGCTGATTTTGACCGTGCTGCTGTTCATGCTGTTCATGCCGTCGTCGTGGATGATCCGCGGCACCCGGCGCTGGATCGATCTCGGTTTTGTGAAACTGCAACCGTCGGAATTTGCCAAATATGCGCTGATTTTCATGCTGGCCAAGTTTTTGTCCATGCGCGATCTGGATATCAAACGATTTTTTGATGGCATTCTACCGCAACTGATTCTCGTCGGGCTGATTTGCGGGGCCATTCTCCCCGAGCCCGATGCCAGCAGCGCTCTGATGATCTTTCTCATAGCTCTGACCATGATGTTTGCCGCCGGCGCGCGACTGGTGCACCTGTTCAACATCCTGAGTACCGGCGTGCTGATCGTGTTTGCCGGTTTTCTGGTGATTCCCTATCAGCGTGAGCGGCTGTTCAGCTTCATTTCATCCCTGCGCAACGAAAGTGAAATGAGCTGGCAGGTCAAACAGTCTCTGATCAGCCTGGGCAATGGCGGGGTGTTCGGCGTGGGGCTGGGACAGAGCCGGCAAAAAATGCACTGGCTGCCGGACCCATTCACGGATTTTATCTTTTCCATTATCGGTGAGGAGCTCGGGCTCATCGGCACCCTGGGTATCATTGCGCTGTTTGTTTTCATTATTTATCGAGGCTTTCGCATCGCGCTGAATGCGCCCGATGCCGAAGGTCGTTTTCTGGCCGTCGGCATTACCACGGCCATCGGCCTGTATGCGTTCATGAACATGGCGGTGATCACGCATCTTGTGCCGACCACCGGCATTCCCATGCCGTTTGTGAGCTATGGAGGTTCATCGTTGATGACGCATCTGGCGGCGGTGGGCATGCTGCTCAATATTTCATACCAGAGTAGCCTGCGGTATGTAAAATCGCGATACGGAGTGCGCCATGCCAGCCGGCAATATTTCTAAATCCGATAAGCTGCGCGTGGTGATTGCCGGAGGCGGCACCGGCGGGCACTTGTATCCGGGGCTGGCCATTGCCGAGGCCATCCGGCGGCGCGCCGAAAAGGCACAAATCGTTTTTATGGGAACACCGCGTGGCATCGAAACACGAGTGGTGCCCAACGAAGGCTACGAACTGGTGCTGCTGCCGGTGCGCGGCCTGCTGCGAAAACTGACGTTTGAAAATGTAGTGTTTCCGCTTCGGTTGCTGTGGAGCGTCATCCGAAGCGTGCTCTTTTTCAGGCGATTCCGACCGCAACTGATTATCGGCACCGGAGGCTATGTATCGGGACCGGCGCTGATCGCGGCTAAACTCATGGGGATTCCGGCGGTGATCCAGGAACAAAATAGCTATCCCGGGCTGGTAAACCGGTGGCTGGGGCGGCACGTGACGGCCGTGTTCATTGCTTTCGAGAACGCGCGGCGCTATTTCCCCGGACAGGAACAGATTTTCGTCGAAGGCAATCCGGTGCGCGGCGTCGATTTGCAGGTGGCGAAAGAAGAGGCTTACCGGCATTTCCAATTGCAGCCGGATCGGAAAACGGTGCTGATTTTCGGCGGCAGCCAGGGTGCGCGCAAGCTGAACGAAATGGTGGGACAGATGCTGACAAATCCGGACTTCCTGCAGAACAAGCAGATCTTGTGGATCACCGGGCCGAACTGGTACGAGCGCTGGCGGCATTTCAATGAAAACGAGGGCGGCCGGATTCGCGTGCTGGATTACTGCCACAACATGCACCAGGCCTATGCGATCACCGATCTGGCCGTGTGCCGCGCCGGCGCGCTGACGATTGCCGAGCTGACCATCTGGGGCCTCCCGGCCATTTACGTGCCGTTTCCGTTCGCCACCGCGGACCACCAGACGCAAAATGCCCGTGCCGTGGCCGAGGCCGGCGGCGGGCTCGTTATTCCGGAGCGCGAACTGACCGCTGAGGGCCTGGCGCAAGCGATCGATTCGCTACTGCAGGATGAACCGCGGCTCCGCAGCATGGCCGGGGCGGCCCGGAAACTGGGCCGGCCCGAAGCTGCCGACCGGATCGCACAGAAGTGTCTCGAATTGATTGAAAGTCGTTGAAGTTGTAAACTGTTGTTTGGGATGATTGCCATGCGAAAAGCAGGAAAAATCGTATTCTTCTCAACCAGTCTGTTGCTCATTGTCATGCACCTGAGCCTGTGGATTCAGGAC
This sequence comes from Candidatus Zhuqueibacterota bacterium, assembly GCA_030950365.1. Lineage (GTDB taxonomy): Bacteria > Zhuqueibacterota > Zhuqueibacteria > Zhuqueibacterales > Geothermadaptataceae > Hydrothermovivens. The sequence continues at coordinate 21,892 of JAUZRQ010000027.1, forward strand.
AATCAGGCGTTTTCGGTGCAAAACATTCGCGTCACCGGCGCGTATTTGGTGTCGGCCGATGAAATTTTGCAGGCGGCGCGCGACGAGGCGCAGAAGCACATTTTTAAAGCGGATCTTCGGACCATTGAGAAACGGCTGGCGAAATTCCCGCAAGTCAAATCGGTGCGCGTATCGCGCGTGTTTCCAAACAGCATCCGCATCGAGCTCGAGGAGCGTGAGCCCGTGGCGGTGATTATTGACAACGGCATCTGGGGGGTGGATGCCGAGGGCGTGCTGCTGCCCCGGCTGCAGACCGTGCGTGGGCTCGATTTCCCGGTGATCGTCGGCCTGCAATTGCGCAGCTATATCGCCGGTGAAGTGGTGAAGAATCCACGTATTCGCGAGCTGGCAAAAATTCTTGGCGAGCTCCGGCAGCAAAATCCTGTAGTGTATCATCTGATCTCCGAAATCACCATGAACAAGCTCACCGGCGTGCAATTGACGCTCATTACCCATCAGGTGCCGGTAATCCTGGGGCGGGGCCGGTTGATGCAGAAGTTCAACAAGCTGAAATCGTTGTATCAATATTTGTTGGCGACTCACGAAATGAAATCGGTCCGGTATCTTGATCTGCGTTTTCACGATCAGATCGTGTTGAAGCGCAAGGCGTAACCGGCTATACATGCAACAAGTTAAAGGACTGCATCAGGCATGAAGCACACACTTTTTATTGACCAAACAGGGAGGTAGGGAATGGCAAGCGACTACCTCTGCGCGCTCGATATTGGTACGACCAAAATCAGCGCTCTTATTGGCGAGGTGGATGAAAATCAGCAGGTGAAAATCATCGGATTTGGAATGGCGCCGTCCGAGGGGCTGCGCCGGGGTGTGGTGATCAACCTGGATAAGACCATGCAATCGATTATCCGGGCAAGACAGGAGGCCGAGCGCATGGCGGGTGTGGAGATCGAGGCGGTTTATGCCGGCATCGCTGGCGACCATATTCGTAGCGTCAACGGCCGCGGCGTGGTGGCGGTTGCTGGTGAAAATCATGTGATCACCCAGGAGGATAAGAAGCGCGTGATTGAAGCCGCCAAGGCAGTGGCGCTGCCATTCGACCGTGAAATCGTGCACATTTTGCCGCAGGAATTCATCGTGGATGATCAACGCGGTATCGACGATCCGGTGGGCATGTCCGGCGTGCGGCTGGAAGCCGAGGTGCACATCGTGACCTGTGCGGTAACCGCCGCGCAAAATATCTGGCGCAGCATTGAAGGCGCGGGCATGGGGGTGATGGACCTGGTGCTGGAGCCCCTGGCCAGTAGCTTTGCCGTGCTCACCGACGACGAAAAGGACCTCGGCGTGGTGGTCATCGATCTGGGCGGAGGTACCACCGATATCGCCATGTTCTATGAGGGCTGCATCCGGCACACGGCCATTGTCAGTCTCGGCGGCCGCAACGTGACCAACGACATTGCCCACGGGTTGCGTACGCCGGTGGATCAGGCCGAAGCGATCAAAATTGCCTATGGCTCGGCCATCCGGTCGGATTCGGATCGCGATGAATTCGTTGAGGTGCCCGGAGTGGGAGGACGACCGGCACGGAAAATTTCCAAGGACTTGCTTGTCAATATCATTCAGCCACGCATGGAAGAAATCCTCATGCTGGCGTACAATGAGGTGAAAAAATCGGACTACATTCACCTGATGACCGCCGGGGTGGTGCTGACCGGCGGCGGCGCCATGTTGCCGGGCGCTGTAGAACTGGCCGAGGAGATTTTCCAGATGCCGGTCAAACTCGGCTTACCCCAGCGCATCGAAAGCGTCAGCGATGAGGTGCAGAAGCCCAGTCACGCTACCGGAGTCGGGCTGATTCTCTACGGGCTCGAGAACCAGGATTTGCTGGATGGCCCTTTTGGCGATAGCGAGTCGCATGTCTTCAACAAAATTCTCGAACGCATGCGCAAATGGTTCGGGGGAACCTGAGATTCGAAAAAATGCAGTGAAAGGAAATGCCTTTTGCTGAAACCATACAGCCTAAAGCGAAGGGAGATTGCCATGAACTTACGGTTTAACTTTGACGAGAGCCAGACCCCCACGGCCAAGATGCGGGTGGTCGGCGTTGGCGGCGGTGGCTGCAACGCGGTAAACCGCATGATCGAGGCCAATTTAAGCGGTGTGGAGTTCATCAGCATCAATACCGATATGCAGGCCCTGGAAACCGCCAAGGCCAACTGCCGCATTCAAATCGGAAAATCCCTGACGCGCGGGCTTGGAGCCGGTGCCGATCCAGAAGTGGGCCGCAAGGCCATCGAGGAGGATCGAGAGTCGGTGATTGAGTCGCTGGAGGGCAGCGATATGGTTTTCATTACGGCGGGCATGGGCGGTGGCACAGGCACTGGCGCCGCGCCCATTGTGGCCGAAATTGCCAAGGACCTGGGTGCACTCACCATAGCCATTGTCACCAAGCCGTTTATTTTTGAAGGCCAGAAACGCATGCGCCGGGCCGAAGAGGGGATTTTCGAACTCAAGGACCGGGTTGACACCCTGATCGTGATTCCCAATCAACGTTTGCTATCGGTGGTGCCCAAGGGTACGCCGCTGACGGCTGCCTTCCGCACGGCCGATGAGGTGCTTCTGCATGCCACCAAGGGTATTTCCGACCTCATCAGCATTCCGGGCCTGATCAACCTGGATTTCGCGGATGTGAAGACGGTGATGAAAGAAATGGGCGATGCCCTGATGGGCTCCGGTCTGGCCTCGGGCGAAAACCGGGCGGTGGAAGCGGCGCAAAAGGCCATTTCCAGCCCGCTGCTCGAGGATGTATCCATTGCCGGCGCACAGGGGGTGCTGGTCAACATCACCGGCGGAGAGTCCATGGCGTTGCATGAGATCAACGACGCGACCACGGTGATCTCAGAGGCAGCCGGTGAAAACGCCAACCTGATTTTTGGTGCGGTGATCGATCCGACCATGGATGAAGAGCTGCGTGTGACGGTCATTGCTACGGGATTCCACCGCAATGGCCATCATCCGTCCCTTAAAAATGGCCGCAGTCTGCGGTTTTTAGAGAGTGAACTGGATCAGCTTGAAATTCCTGCCTATCAGCGCAAAAACGGAAACCACAATGACGAGGCTACAGTTTCGACCGGGGACAGCACCTACGATGAAAACGACCTTGAAGCCCCGGCGTACCTACGACGACGCTGGCGAAAATAAATTTTTGGCGCTGACTGACTCCCTACAAAAGCCGTTTCAGGATGGTCCTGAAACGGCTTTTTTTAATTATGCTTAGCAAAGAAGGCTTGTAATGAAAAAAGAAGCAAAAGCTGCATTGGTCGAGCAGTTACGCTTTTTCCGCTCTCCTTATTGAAATTGCTAATAGATGGCCTACAGCCACCGATTGAGGCCCGGTCATAAAACGAGTCCAGTCGCATTCATTCTTCCGCAGGCTCTATCACTGAAGGTAATTAATTATTGATAAAATTATTATTGAGAGTTTAAATCAAGGACGCATAGCAGGTTTTCTGTGTTGGATTTCGCCAGGTTTATCAAAGTCGCGGTTTATTAAAACATAAAACACTGTCTCAATTTGATGCGAGGTGTCCTGAATCTCGTAAGGATGGAAAAGCGGGAAATGAATTGACAATAGATTAATTTTTAAGGGGATAGAGAGTTTAGATTTGTGTGTTTATATTGAAATTTTATGGATATTTCAGGCATACAGTTTGCTTTAAGTTCGATAATATTCGTTTGGAAGGATTTGGGCATTTCTGGTGATACAGGGAGGTTTTGCCTAAATAAGGCCAGGATGGGGAACATTTAAAAGTAGGGGAGATATGGAGCGGTTAAGTGACAGTTTCATCCAGGGCGTGCAGCGTTCATCCGCTGCAGGTGTGATTACTCGGGAGTTGGCCTATCACCGATATCAGAATCTGATTTCGCAGAGTCGCAATGGTCGGTCGGGGTTACCAGTTTATGGTGCCCGCAGGCGCCTTACTGAAGCCCAGATCCGGTTGCGAAAGTGGGCCGGAAAATACCTGTTGTCGCCTATCTTTTTGGCTGTCAGTCTTCCGGCGATGTTGTTTTTCCCTGATAATTTGCTGAAAAAGGCCATGGCGCCTTTTTCAGACTGGCATTTTTGGGAGCGCGTGGGCAAGCGTCTGTTCGATATCATCGGCGCGATTCTGGGTTTTCTGGCCTCGTCAATCTTTTTCTTCGTCATTCCGATTCTCATCAAGCTAAACAGCCGCGGCCCTGTGTTTTACAAACAACAGCGAGTTGGGCTGAATCATCGCTATCGCGACCGCCGCATGATCAACCTGGAGGTGGAGCACGACCGTCGCAAGGGGGAGCGCCGAAAGGTGAATTTGTATGGACGGCCGTTTATGTTGTACAAGTTTCGTACCATGTACGTGGATGCCGAAAAGCGTAGCGGGGCGGTGTGGGCTAAAAAGAATGATCCGAGAATCACTTCCATAGGGCGTATATTAAGATTTACGCATGTTGACGAAATTCCGCAATTCTTCAACGTGCTTTGTGGGGAGATGTCGCTAGTGGGGCCGCGACCGGAGCGGCCACAGTTCATTCCAAAGCTGGCCAGGGAAATTCCACATTATCCGAAGCGGCTGCAGGTAAAACCCGGCATCACCGGCATCGCGCAGATTGTATGCGGCTACGATGAGACCATTGAAGATGTCAAAAAGAAACTGGAATTTGATCTGTATTACGTTAAACATAATAGCCTAAAAGAGGATATATCTATCCTGCTGAAAACGCTCTGGGTGATTGTCAGAGGCAAGGAAGTCCTCGAAGATTAATACCACCAGGTATGGAGGTACAAAGATGTTCAATAGAAAATGGGGATGGACCCTGATTATGGTCCTGTGGGTATGGGGACAGGGATGGGCTGCGTCTGCGCAGAACAATGATAAGAATGGTGGCGGCACACGCATCGAAACCACCCCCGGAGGAGCGGTGGTGTATTTGAAAGGCGAGTATCGGCTGGCTGGCCGTGCGCCGTTTGTCATTAGCCAGCCATTGATTGGCGTGTATGAAATCAAGGCCAGAAAGCGCGGCTACGAAACCTACGCTGCGACGCATGTTTTTCGCCCTGGCCTGCCCGAGCGGCTCCAGATTCGGCTCACACGCAAAACTCGCCTCCGCGCCATGATTCGTTCTATGTTTGTCCCCGGTTGGGGACAAGTCTATTCAGAGCATCGGTTCAAAGGTGTGGTTTTAGGCTCCGCGCAGCTCGTGTCCGGGTTGTATTTATTAGTAACCGACTCTCGCTACCAGAAGGCCGTGGATGCCTTCAATTCGGCCGTGCGCGCTTTCAAGATCTATGAAAAAAACGCGGAGGTCCGTGATCTCTACATCCAGAAGATTTTCGAAACTCAAAAAGATGTGGACAAACACTACGAAATCCGTAAGCGCGCTTTGATCATCGCGGCTAGCATTTATATGTATAATCTGCTGGATGCGTTGATCCTTTTTCCCTCGTTCAAGGATAATCAGCCGGGCGTCAGGATAAAGGTTGCCATGCAACAAGTCAATGCTGAACCGACGCTCGGACTGGGGGTCCAGGCCCGATTTTGATGAGGTGCCAGGGTTGGCACTGAAACCTATTAAAGATGAGGTGGTGTTAAAGGATGAAAACGATCCATATTTCAGGGAAGGAATATTGGCGTATTTTGATGTGGCTTGTGGTCATCGCCGTCGTGAGTATGGTTGGCTGCGATAAAAAGCCGGTGGGGGTGGAAATCATCCAGAACGTCATTTTTCCGAATCCCCCCACGCACCTTCGTGCGGTTGTTAGCGATGGCCAGGTGCGCATCATGTGGGACGTGTTGCAGCCGGATAGTGTAAAGATGTATTACATTTACCGCAGTGAGAACACACCAGATGCTTATGTCAAACTCGATTCTACGACACAGCGCGCCTATGTGGATACGCTGGTTCAAAACGGACTGACCTATTACTATCAGGTCAGCGTGGTAAATAAAGAAGGGTTTGAGAGTGTTAAATCTGCGCCGATTTCCGCCCTGCCAAGTGTATTTGCCATTGCCATTGAAAATGGTGCAGAGTTCACGTCATCGCGCGTGGTAAATATAGTGGTCAACGCACCGTCGAATGCGGCGCTGGTGATGCTTGGAAATGATTCGCTGTTCACGAGTTCCGCCTGGGAAGCGGTGAACAATCGCATGTCATGGACGCTGACGGCTGGCGACGGCCTGAAGACCGTGTATGCTAAATTTCGCTTCCGCAACGGGGTGGAAAGTGAACCCCCTGTGAGGGACACGATCATTCTTGACACCAACGCCGTCATTCGCGCGGTGCGTGAGAATACCAACGGTCAGCCGAAGCGTGCTGGTGAGATTATTCATTTTGAAGTTGACGCTGGTGAGCCGGATGGCCTGGCGACCATCAGCATCATTGGAGGGCCGCAAAAACTACGGTTGTTTGACAATGGCACCAATGGCGATAAGACGCCACAAGACGGTGTGTATGAATTGGATTTTGTCATACCGGATGAAATCGATGTTTATAAAGCCGGGCTTGTCGCGAATTTTCTGGATCGGGTTGGCAACCGCGCTAACGAAGCGTTTGCCGAGACCCAAATCACCATTCTGAAGCCGCCGGAGTCGGTGACCATGTTTGAACCGATCCTGACGGCCGATGGCACCACTTCGCTGCGGTTGAGCTGGACACTGAGCCCCGATAAACACGATTTTGCGAACTATTCCATTTATAAGTCCAAGCAACCGAACGTCACCGACACCACCGGCACGCTGGTGGGCATCGTTAATAACCGCACCACCACTGATTTCGTAGTACAGGGGCTGGAGCCCGGGACGACGTATTATTTCCGCGTGTACGTAACGGACTTAACCGGACTGAAGTCCGCCAGCAACATTGTGGTGGGCACCACATCGACCGATGATCCGCCGCGCGCGGTCACGGTCTTCGAACCGCTTTTGGCAGGCAAAAACAACGTTCAGCTAACCTGGACGCAGTCGGTGGATAACGATTTTTCCAGCTATCGGGTGTTCCGTGCCACACAGCCTGGTGTCACCCAATCGTCGAAGCTGCGTTCGATCATTCTTCGACAAACCCAAACCGCGTTTACCGACAGTGGCTTTGTGGCCGGCGAAACCTACTATTATCGCGTCTTCGTGTTCGATATCAATGGCTTTTCTACAGGCAGCAACGAAGTATCCATTACAATCCCACAGGATACGCCGCCGGAACCGGTTGTTCTGGCGCAACCGGTGGTGATCGATTCGACGCGGCTACGACTGAGCTGGTCACAGAACAACGATGACGATTTCGCCTATTACGCGTTGTATCGCTCCACGACCAGTCCAGTCGATACCACGGCGGCGCCGGCGGTCATCCTCAGCGGCGACCGTCGCCGCACGGAATATACCGACGTTAGCTTGACGCCGCGACAAGTGTATTATTACCGTGTGTTTGTGGTGGACAAGTCGGGACTGCGCACGGGCAGCAATGAAGTCTCCGGTAAACCGCAATAGAGAATGGGAACCAAGACGGTTCAATTTTTAAAGTAGGGATGCGATATGATTACAGTGACAATCATGATAATTAAACACCTTCGTTCATTTATTTTCATCGTGACGGCGGTTCTGCTGCTGGCTACCACCAGTTCCTATGGCCAGGAATACATCCTGGAAGTGGGCGATCGTATTGCGGTCACTTTCTGGCAGGATCCGGGACTGAACACCGAAGTGGCCATCAATTCCGACGGAAAGATTACGCTGCCGGTGATTGGCGAAATTACCGCGGCCGGGCTGAGCGTATCGCAACTGGCGCGCAAAATCGCCAAGCGCATGCAGCTTCTGAATCCGAATGTAAACCAGGCGCTAGTACGAGTAGTGGAATATGGCAGCAAGCGGCTGTATATCACCGGCGCGGTTTATACTCCGGGGCCGCACACGTTTGAGAAAATGCCCAACGTGTGGCAGGCGATTCAGGCGGCCGGCGGGCCGACCGAGGTCGCCGCACTGGACAAGGTGATCATCATCCGCGGCGGCGAGACGTCGGGCATCACCATTCCAGTGGATCTGACGGCTTATTTTGAACAAGGCGATTTCACCAAGCTGCCGGAACTGCAGCCCAATGATCAGATTTTCGTGCCGTCCCGTGCGGCTGCAGGCGGAGCCACGGGCGGTGCAGGTGGTCCCGGCGCGGCCACTTCGGCCACACCGCTGTTCACCAAACGCGATGTGGTGTATGTATATGGCAGCGTAGTAGCGCCGGGCGTGTATGAACTGGAAAAAAATATGGATGTTCTGCAGGCCGTGATCCGCGCCGGCGGCCCGGTGCTGGTGCAGGGCGGCAACCGTACCGGCCTGACCTCGGTGCCGGACCTGAAATCGGTGCGGCTGATCACGCAAACCGATGAAGGCCCGGTGGTGTATGAGATCGATCTGGAAAAATACGCCCGCGAAGGCCATCCGCGGCCGTTGTTGCTCAAACCCGGTGACACGATTTTTATCCCGTCAGAACAGTCATTTACAAGATTCATTTTCTCCAATGCCCTGCGTACGGCGATCACTGGCACGGTTTCGATTTTGATTTCCTATTTGCTGTTGAACCAGGTCTTACAATAACAACCATCCGAAACATCAGGATACACCGAAATTATGGCAAGTTCACCTTTTGATGTCCGCGCCATTTTGCAGATCATTGGCCGGCGAAAGTGGTTTTTGATTGTGCCATTGGTTGTGACCATGGCCGGAGCGTATTTCCACATCGCTACCATCGTTCCGGTTTATGAATCCAAAGCGAGTATCTTGCTTGGGCGCAATACCTATATCACCTCGACGATGTCGCGGGTACTACCTGGCGTGCAGGCGCAGAACCGGCAACAGCTCTGGCGACGCCGGCAGACGATCATGAAACAGATTTACAACACCACGTTGATGCAGAAAGTGATCGATCGCGCCGGGCTGGAACCATCTCAAGGCCAGATCGAAAAAGCGAAAAGGCTCGCCAGGGAGAATCCCGATATGAAATTTGACGATATTCTGCGGATGGTTCAGGTAAACTCGCTTATGAAACGGGTCATCGTTAAAATTCCACGGCGGGGCGAGTATTTTGAGATCGGCGCTAAATCCACCAATCCACGCAAGGCATATCTGATTGCCAAAACCCTGGCCGAGCTGTTCATCGAAGAAAGTTTGCTTCAGGAGCTGTCTGGTGTGCAACAGACCCTGCAGTTTTCTAACGAGCAACTGGAGATCTACCGCAAGAAACTGGAACAGGCGGAGAAAAAGCTGCGCGATTTCCGGCGCAACATGGCCCGCGAGACCAATGTCGAGCTGCCCATCACCACCGAAAATTTGCCGCAGGTGCGTTCGCTCGTCGCTTCCATCGAGGTGGATCTGGCGGATAAATACGACGAGCTCAATAACATCGAGCGGCAGTTGGGCGGTCTGGCCTCGGCAATCCGCTTGCTGAAGACCGATAAAGCCACGATGATCAAGGCCAAATTGATCGAGAAAATTTCCAAACTGGCTGAGCTAATGATCACGTTTTCCTGGAATTCCAAAGAGGTCCTGTCGCTGAATCAGGAGATCGTGTCGCTCAAGGATCAGCTCGCTGAGGAAATCCGGAAGCACAGCGCCGAGGGCCTTCTGGGGCGCTACAAGGAGTCAGACGTCCAGCGCGCCGTGCAGCGGGAAATCATCCTCAATGAAATCGACCTGCTGAAACAACAGAAAAAGACTCTCGAGCAACTGGTGACCATTTATCAGAACAAGCAGAGCAAGATTCCGGCGTATGAGCTGACTCTGCAGAAGCTGCAGAACGAAGTGAATAAGAACCGCGAAATCTATCAAGCGTTTCTGGAGCAGGTGCAGAGCATGAAAATTCGCGAGGCCATGCAGCATACCGAAGCGCAGATTCTGTACCGCATTCTGGAACCGGCGCAAATACCGGTTGTGCCGGTGAATACGGATGTGCAGAAGATTTTGATTTTGGCCCTCATGGCTGGGCTGGGTGTGGGGGGAGGACTCGTCTATCTCCTGGAGATGATGGACAACTCCTTTAAAGATGTGGATGATGTGGAGAAGTACCTCGGCCTGATCGTGATCGGCACCGTGCCGAAGATGAACTTTGGACAACCCGAAGCAAGCCGAAGACGTTGGGCCATCCCGCTGGTCGCTGCATCGGTCATCATCATTGCATTAATCGGCTTTGTCTTGCTGAACCGCGGATAAAGCTGTGTTAAACACGGGAGTGGGATACCTTTGAGCGAAGAACGTCGCCTTGTACAATCCGTAGAAATTACCGATTCCGGCATCCACATCTTGCAGTTGGCCTCGGTGTTGGATGCATCCACCGTTGCTGAATTTGAAGAGGTATTAGGTTATCTCCTGTCGCAGAATTATTTCCACTTCATCGTGGATCTGTCGCATGTAGAGTTCGTGAGTTCAGCGGGCTGGGGGGTGTTTGTGGGCGAGCTGAAGAAGATTCGTGAAGGTGGAGGAGATATCAAACTGGTGGGCATGCAACCCGAAGTGCTGGACGTGTTCATGCTGCTGGAGCTGGATCAGCTTATCGAAGCGTTTTCCACGGTGGAAGAAGGCATTGCCGCATTTTTACGGAATAGGCCGGAGCCCCGGCAGGCGGTAACGGTTCCAGAAGGCGAAGTCGAACACGAATCCGGTGAGCCGCAAGAAAGCCGGGCGCCGGATGAAGCGCAGGAGGAAGCTGTTATAGCCGATGCCCCGCCGGCTGCGTCAGAAGCGGAAGGAGCGTCGGACGCACCGCCACCTGCCGAAACCGCGGCGCAGGTTGATGACGAAGCCGAGAAAATCGCGCAACTGGAACGCGCGATTCATGAAGGGCAGCCCCCGGCCGGGCTGGATGATCCAGACACATCCGAAATCGATCGCACCGAAATCGACATTCAAGAAGCAAAGCGAGCGGCCGAAACCGAGGCGGTAATGGATGGAATGCAGGATTTGCCTGAGGCCTCCAATAGCGCCGGAGATTTGCAGGAGCAAAACCTACAGAAAAACGGTGGCCTGAAAATAAACCTCGATCCGGGCCCAGAGATGATTGATGAATCCGGGGATGATCGGACCGAGGCAACGCCTGCAGCCGGAGCGCTGGCGAGTGATCTTGATCCCGATTTTTCGCGAGGAAACATTGGTGAGCATTCAAGTGTTCTGGAGGATTCGGAACCTCCCCGAGCTGCAGCACCGCCGGCGGCTCCGCTGTCAGAAGCCATGGAACCGTCTTCGCAGAACACGTCGGAAACGACTTATTCACAAGCATCGGAACCACCGTTGCCGAAAGAACCGGATTCATCGATAGAAGAACCAGCCCCAGACCGGTTGGAGAATCCGTTCGACATTGCCGAAATTGATGATCCCTGGCTAGGGGGGATGGAATTGGAGCAAGATGATAGCACATTGCGCTCGCGACTGTCGGATGCCATGATCGAAGAAGTCGATCTGAATGTGCCGGATTTCCAGCAGGAGTTTAGGGGCCTGGATCATGGCCCATCCGCCAATAGCGGCGAGAGCGGACATTCGGGCAACTGGGAAGCCACGGAGGAGGACTACGAAAATCTGCAGTGGCTGAAAAAAGATGCCGTTTCTCTGTTCGAAGCGGCCGAAAACGGTAATTCGCACCATACGAGCCGGTTGCCGGACCATCCCGGCGGCAATTCGCGGCTGCGAATGGATGATGATCCGCTGCTGGAGAAGATTGTCAGCGTGGTCATCGCCAATCCGAGCTATGGCCCGAGCGTCATCCGTAAGGTGCTGCTGGATATGAATCTCATTGACCCATCAGTGACCCGATCGATGATTTTTAAGAAACTGATTCAACTGGGACTGACTACACGCGCAAAGCGGGAAGCTTTTGCGAAAAATCACTCGCTTGACTGAGGGCGATAATCAAGGAAGACAAACGAGAGAGAACGGCGCATGGGTGATTTTGTTTTTAATGATATTATTCGATCGCGCAACAGTGAATATTTCCTGAGAACGGCCAATAGTGTGCATCAGAACCGCATTGTGTCGTCGTTTTTCAGGAACGGAACGTTGATTGACTCGCAATACAAAGTGTACAATTCGGGCATTTCGGATGAAGCCCTTTTGAGTGAAACCCGGGCGTTTCACGAAGAAAAAAAGGCGGAGATCAAATCGTTGCTGGCGCTGGCTGAGCGGCTGCGCGAGACCGAACAGGGCGAAACCAAAAACTTGCTCGGACTTTCGTTTCTGCGCCGTGGCATGTATGATGAGGCCATTGAGCAATTTGAAGAGGCCATTGTCATCAACCCTGAAAACTCGGTGTTTTACAACAACCTGGGGCGGGCCTATCTCGGAACCGGAAAGGTGGACGAGGCCATCACCGTGCTGGAGAAGGCCATCGAGCTGAGTCCCAATTTCGCCGATTTTCACAACAATCTCGGCATGGCCTACCTCAAAAAAAACATGTGCAAGAAAGCGGTGGAACAGTTCGAGCGTGCCACTGCGATCAATCCTTATTATGCCGATGCATTTTACAACCTGGCGCTGGCGTATATAGCCAACGGCTACACTCGCGAAGATTTCCAACTGTCCATCCACAGCGATGCGCGCATCCGCGAAAACATGGAAAAGGCGCTGAAGATTAATCCGAATTTCAAGAATGCGGATTTCCAAAAAGGCGAGGATTACTTGAAGGCGCATCAGTTCGAACAGGCGTTTGCCGCATTTGAAAGGGCGCGCCAGAACGCGGTCAGTTCGCCCGATCTTTCGTTTGTGCTGGATTTTTACCTGCGCGTGGTGCACGACGGTAAAAATATCAAAAGCACCATGATCTGGCAGCATATCCGTAAGTTGGAGCAATTGTTGAAGAAATATCCCAACTATGCGGATCTGTATAACCATCTCGGAGTAGCCTATGTGATCATGAGCAAATTTGTCAATAACAAGGCGATTCAATTGTTCGAAAAGGCCATGGAAATCAACCCGAATTTTGAACGGGCCCGGAAGAACAAACGACTGGCCGAATACGATCATAAAGGCATTCAACTGTTGTTTGATGCTATCATGAAATAAGCTGAGGGAAAAACGACCATGGATCGGTTTATTGGTAACATCGTGGATTTCTTTGACGAAGAATCCCCGGAAGCCACGGAATTTCGTCGGTTGTACTCAAAATTGAAAAACATGTATGCCGGTCAAAATATAAAAAATCTCCTCATTACCAGTTCGACCATTGGCGAGGGCAAAAGCACCACGGCAGCGTTACTGGCCTGTACGGTAGCACGCTACCGCGAAACTAAGACCATCTTGGTGGACTGCGATTTGCGCCGGCCGCGGGTGCATCACCTATTCACCCTCAGCAAAGAGGATGGCGTCGCCGATGTGCTCACCGGCCGCAAGCGCCTGGATGCTTGCTTCAAGCAGAGTCCGCTGGAGAATCTCAAGATTCTGACCTCGGGTGGCATCGTGGATAATCCCACCGAGCTGTTCAACTCGCCGAAAATGAAAGACCTGTTCTCGGAGATTAAATTCTACTTTGATGCTGTGATCGTGGATAGTCCGCCCATCAACCCAGTGACCGATGCCCTGATTCTGGCACCGGAGATGGACGGCGCGTTGATGGTGGTGAAGGCCGGGCAAACGCCGAAAGAGGTGGTACGGCGGGCAGTTGAGCTGATGCGAAATACCGGCGTGAATATTCTTGGGGTCATCGTCAACAATATGAAAGAAGTACTGCCGTACTATTACGATTATAAATACTACGGTTACGATTATTACGCCAAGAATATCAAGGCGGCGTGAACTGCATGCTCTTTCGTCATACGCATTATGTCAAATATAGAAGATTTTACTGAATTCTATTCTGCAAACGCATGGCATGGGGGATAAAATTAATACGATTTTTCAGTTTTTTTTGAAAATGAGGAATCAGACACGAATACACTGGAGGTATTGATGGCAAGCTATTTGGTGACGGGTGGGGCTGGCTTCATTGGATCTAACCTCGTACATGAATTGGTGCGGCGAGGAGAACATGTTCGCGTTCTGGATGATCTTTCCACCGGACGTCCGGAAAACTTGCGCGGAATTCTGGATAAAATTGAATTCATCGAAGGTGATATTTGCGATGAAGAAACGGTTCGCCGTGCCATGTACGGAATGGATTACGTGCTGCATCAGGCGGCCTTGCCATCGGTTCAGCGCTCGGTGAACAATCCGATCGCTTCCAACCGAGTTAACGTCAACGGCACGTTGACCTTGCTGATGGCCGCACGGGAACAGAGGGTAAAACGCTTTGTCATCGCTTCCAGTTCGTCGGTTTACGGCGACACACCGGTTCTGCCCAAGGTTGAGGACATGCCAATCAATCCGCTGTCACCGTATGCGACTTCGAAGCTGGCGGCCGAAAAATATGCCATGAATTTCTACAAGCTGTATGGCCTACCTACGGTTGCATTACGCTATTTCAACGTTTTTGGCCCGCGGCAAAATCCGAAATCGCAGTACGCGGCCGTGATTCCGAAATTCATCACCGCGATGCTGAAAGGCGAGTTGCCGGTGGTTTATGGCGATGGCGAGCAGTCGCGCGATTTTACCTTCATCGAGAATGTGGTGCAGGCGAATTTGCAGGCCTGCCATTCTGAAAAAGCGCCGGGCCATGTAGTAAATATTGCCTGTGGGCAGCGCTATAGCCTGAATGATTTGCTGCGCATGCTGGAGCGCGTGCTAGAGGTGCCGGCCAATGCCGTGTATGAGTCTCCCCGGCCCGGGGATGTGAAGCATTCGCTAGCCAGCATCGAGTTGGCCCGTGATGTGCTGGATTATAAGCCACAGGTTTCTTTCGAGGAGGGACTGAGACGTACCGTGGCCTGGTATCAAGAAACCGTGCAAGAGACGTTTTCACTCGCCTAAACACGGATCGACGTATCATGTTACAAGATTGGCGCAGGGAGGCACTAAGCAACATTGCCAACGGACCTGGCATCAACAGAGAAAGACTTCAAAGATCAACAGGTCACGAATACATCCATGAGCATTTTAAACGCGATATCTGTAGACGTCGAAGACTGGTTTCACGTTTCCCTATTTCGCCATTGCATTCGGCCAGGCGAATGGGATCGGCTGGAGAGCACCGTTGTTGCCAACGTCTGCCGAATCCTGAATTTGTTTTCCCGCTATAACGTTCGCGCCACGTTTTTTGTGCTGGGATGGGTGGCCGAGCGCTACCCTGAAATCGTGGTGGCCATTCAGGAGCAGGGCCATGAAATCGCCTCCCACGGATATCAGCATCAAATCATATACGAGCAAACCCGCGATGCGTTCTACCAGGATGTCAAACAGTCCATCGATATTCTGGAGAGCATTACCGGCGAGAAGGTGCGCGGCTACCGTGCACCCAGCTACTCCATCACCCGTTCTTCGCTCTGGGCCTGGGAGAAGCTCGTGGATCTGGGCCTGGAGTACGACTCCAGCGTGTTCCCCGTCCGGCATGATCTGTATGGCATCGCCGACGCCCCGCGGTTTCCATTCAAAATTAAAGTGAAAAACAAGGGCGAGCTCGTCGAATTCCCCATTTCGACGATTCGCATTCTGGGCAAAAATATCCCGATCGCGGGAGGCGGTTATTTGCGTCTGTATCCCTACTGTTTTTTTAAAAAGGGTATCGAGCAAATTAATGCCCAGGGCAACCCTGCCATTATCTATTTTCACCCATGGGAAATCGATCCGCACATTCCACGTATCCCCGCGGGCAAACTCAAGCGCATTCGCCATTATGGCAACCTGGCCCTCACGGAAGAGAGGCTTGTTCAACTGCTGGATAACTTTCGATTTGGTACGGTGCAGCAGGTATTGAAACAGACCTTTGATTTACCGCACTGGCCGGACGTTAAAGGCCCAACGGAAGACAATCAACGTAATGGCAAATATCAGGCTGCACTGGTACATGAAACGCTTTAAGCAAGGGATTGGATCAAGCATGAGCCGGGTTACAACGTTACAATCCAATATACGGGTTGAGCAGTTAATGGAACCGACTTCTGGATGGGATGAGTTTATCCACCAGCATCCGGAGGGGAAGATTTATCATCTATCCTGCATCCATCGCGTCATCCGTCGCTCGTTTGGCCATCGAATATTTTATCTGGTCGCTCGTCGAAATGGCAGCATCGTGGGTGGACTGCCGATCGTGCACATGAAAAGCCGTCTTTTCGGCAATTTTATGGTTTCCTTGCCATTTTTTAATTATGGCGGCCTGTGTGCCGACGATCCAGAGGTGAAACGTGCTCTTTTGCAGCAAGCCATCCGGATCGCTAGCGCCGAGTCTGTAAATTATCTGGAACTGCGGCATATCGAACCGCAATTCCAAAATCTGGCCTGCAAATCTCACAAAGTGGCCATGCTGCTGGATTTGCCACAGCATCCTGAAATGCTATGGAATGGATTCAAATCCAAGCTGCGTAGCCAGATCCGACGACCCCAGAAGGAAGGCATTCAGGTCAAAGTGGCTAAATACGAACTGCTGGATGATTTTTATCGCGTCTTTTCCGTAAACATGCGTGATTTGGGAACGCCGGTGTATTCCAAAAACCTGTTTGCCAACATGCTGAAATACTGTCATAAGAATGCCTGGATCGTGGTAGCGTACAAAGACAGGACTCCCCTGGCTGCTGGTTTTCTATTGGGCTACAAAGGCGTCATGGAAATTCCGTGGGCGTCGTCGTTGCGCAAATACAACCGTCTGGCGGCCAACATGCTCATGTATTGGCATGCACTCAAGTTTGCCATCGAACAGGGCTATAATAAATTTGATTTCGGCCGTAGCTCACCCGATTCGGGAACCTTCCGCTTCAAGCGGCAGTGGGGCGCCGAACCCGTGCCCCTGAACTGGGAATACTGGCTGGCGAATGGCACGGCCATCCCGGATATGAGTCCGCAAAACGGCCGGTTCCAACTGGCCATCCGGCTGTGGCAGAAGCTGCCGCTGAGCGTCACGCGCATTGTCGGACCATCAATCGTGCGTAACATTCCCTGAGGCAAACCATGGACGTGCTATTCTGGGCAGGCATCGCTTTGATCGTCTATGTTTACGCCGGCTATCCGTTGCTGCTGTTGCTGCTCAACAGCGTCCGTGGTGGGCGGGCGGTGCGGCGTGCGAACATCGAGCCGGACGTGACCCTGATCATTTCGGCATACAATGAAGAAGATGTGATTGCCCGCAAGCTGGACAATTCGCTCCATTTAGACTATCCTGCTAAAAAACTGGAAATTCTTGTCGTTTCCGACGCCTCGACCGATAAAACGGATGACATTGTGCGGCAGTATGCCGATCGCGGCGTGCGGCTATTGCGCATGCCCGAGCGCGGCGGCAAAACAGTGGGCTTGAATGCGGCCGTGCCGCAGGCCCGGGGCGAAATCATCATTTTTTCCGATGCCAACGCGCTGTACGACCGGAAGGTGGTGCGCAACATGGTGCGCAATTTCGCCGATCCGGAGGTGGGCGTGGTCACCGGCGAATCGCGCTACCTGATCGAGGACGGCGATACCTCTACCGAGAGCGAAAACCTGTACTGGCGCTATGAATTGATGCTGAAAAAACTGGAGAGCGCGCTGGGCTCGGTCGTCGGCGGCGATGGCGCGATTTACGCCATCCGCAAATCGCTGTACCGGCCCATGCAGCCGTCGGATTTGTCTGATTTCGTCAACCCGCTGCAGATCGTGGCGCAGGGTTACCGCAACGTGTATGAGCCCGAGGCGTTCAGCTACGAGAAGGGTGGGGAGAGTTTCGAAAAAGAATTTCGCCGCAAGGTGCGCATCGTCAACCGCGCCTGGCGCGGCATGGTGAGCATGCGCCGGGTGCTCAATCCGTTCCGGTACGGTTGGTTCGCCGTGCAGGCGTGGTCGCACAAAGTGCTGCGCTGGTGGGTGCCGGCGTTCATGGCGATGGTGCTGTTCGCCAACCTTATGCTGCTGGGGACGCATCCGTTTTATCAGGCCAGTCTCTTGCTGCAGGGCCTGTTTTACGGCCTGGCTGTCATCGGCTCGGCGCGCCGCTCGACAAGGCCCATGAGCCGGCTGGTGTACATTCCGTATTACTTCTGTCTCGTGAACTGGGCCAGCCTGCGCGGTATCATCGAAAATTATTTTGGCCGAACCTATACCACCTGGGAAACGGTGCGGCAGCAATAAGGAACTTTTCGGCCAACTGAGGATCGCTTTGAAAGGGATTTCAACCGATGGCTTTGCGTTCATTTAAAATGCGGTTGTCGCATGCGTTCAAGGTGCTGTTTTTGTATTGCGGAGTTTTTGCCATCATCCGTCGGTTCCTGCCGAATCCGCGTGTCGCCATCCTGCGTTACCACGCCGTGGTCGATCCCGATCAAAGCGATTATGCCAGTCCGCTGATCTGTATTTCGCCGCGAGACTTCGAGCGCCATGTGCGCTATTTTGCCAGCCGTTACCGCGTGCTTTCGCTGGACGAGGTGATCGACGCCTTTCAAAACGGCCGGCCGCTGCCGCGCAACAGCGTGGTGTTCACGTTCGATGACGGCTACGCGGACAATCTTCCGGCCGCACATATCCTGAAACAATACAATGCCACCGGCACGTTTTACCTCACCGCCGCGTGTATCGACCGGCAGGAACCTTTCTGGCTGTTCGAGGTGACCCATTTGCCGTTAAAAACACAGAAATCGGTTCTGCGAATCAAGCTCGAGGGACAGACCGAACGGCTGCCGCTGGAAAACCGGCAGCAACGCTGGCGGGCGGTTCGCCGGCTGGTGACGCTGATCAAGAGTCATGATCTGGTCACAAGGGAGGCGATCCGCAAGCAGGTGCGCGAGCAACTGGCCGGTGCGGATTACCAGCAGCGAGCAGAGACGGTGATGCTGAACTGGACGCAGGTGCGCGAAATGATGGACCTGGGTATGACCATCGGCGCGCACACGCTGACGCACCTGAACCTGCCCAACGCCGATCCGGAAGACGCCCGGCGGGAAATCCGTGACGGCAAAACGCTACTGGAAGACCGGCTCGGCATTCACGTGCGGCATTTTTCGTATCCCAATTCCGGGCCGTACAAATACTACACCGGGGCCGTGCGCCAGATGGTCGAAGAGAGCGGCTACGTTTCTGCCGTAACCAGCTATGCCGGTTTCGCCAGCGCAGAGGATGACCGCTTCAAGTTGCATCGCGTGCGCACCGTGCCCTCCCTGGCCGAAACCGTGGCCGAAATCGAATGGAGCAAACTGAAGGCGTTTTTCACCAAAAGAAAAAGGGAACCACAAAACAACAAAGGACACCAAGAAAAAGCGCAGATAGTCCCGATGAGCGATGAAATTAAGTAAAGCCACGGATTGACGCGGATCGAACACGGATTTGCCAATACTTTGCTTTTGGGGATGTTCGAAAGGCTCTGTTTTCTAAAAGCCATTTTTAAAATATTCACCAGCATGTTTGAGCTTTTTGCCAGATTTTTCAAATAAGGTCAGCGAGCTCAGCGCCTCTGCGAGAGGTTTTATTTTTTGGATATCCTGAAGTGCCTGAACCGTTTTTTTAAACCCGGCGCCTTTTTTGCAATTGCGGTCAAAACAAAATCATGACCCGAGAAAAGAAAAACCTGCTTCTCATCAGCGCGAATTTTCCACCAGTGAGCACCAGCGGCGTGCACCGCATGATCCGCATCGTGCGCTATTTGCACGAGATGGGCGTGCAAATCACCGTGCTGACCGCCGATGAGAAAACGCTCACCAAGAGCTTCAAATACGACGACGGGCTGCTCGAAAAGCTGCCGCCGGACATCGAAGTGGTGCGCGTGCCGGCGTTTCAGGGCATCAAACGGTTGCTCGATTTGAAAAACCGGGTGCGCGCCAGTAACGGCGACCCGCGAAGCACGATGGCCGCAACGGCGTCAAAGCGTCCGTCACCAAATGGCAAAAAGCAAAAATCGCTGCTCCGGCGCACGTTCGATGCCATCACCCTCAATTTGAATTCGCCGGACAATTACGCCATGTGGATCGTCCCGGCCATTCGCGAGGGGCGGCGGCTCATCGCCGAGCGCGGTATTCGCAATATCCTGTCCAGCAGTCCGCCGGGCAGCGCCCATATGGTGGCCTACTATTTGAAAAAGCAAACTGGCGTGCACTGGATCGCCGATTTCCGCGATCCCTGGGCCAAAAAAGAGTGGCGCAACCCGGAAATGACCGCCTTCAAGCGCCGCGTCAATATGCGCTACGAAGCCAAAACCCTGCGCAGCGCCGACCGTATCATCATGAACACGCCGGAGATGCTGGACATTTACCTGCAGGCCATGCCCGAGCTGGCGCAGCGTGCGGAGGTGGTGCCCAACGGCTACGATCCGGCCGATTATCAGATGCTGCCATCGCCGCCGTCGCGCAACGGCGGACCGTTTTGCCTGCTGCACACCGGCACGCTGTACCGCGGCCGATCGCCGGTGCCGTTTTTGCGGGCCTGGGGCGAGGCCGTGCGCTCCGGCTGCATGCCGAAATCGGCCATGCGGGTGAAGTTCGTCGGCAGCGTGAGCAACTTTGCGGCCGAGATCGAAGCACTGAGCCGGGAGTACGGGCTGGGCGACTGGCTCGAGCTCGTGCCGCCGGTGCCGCACCAGCAGTGCCTGGTTGAAATGACCCGGGCCGATGCGCTGTTGTTGCTGCAGCCGGGCACGCGCATTCAAATTCCCGCCAAAATTTACGAATACATCGCCGTGCGCAAGCCGATCTTTGCCATCAGTCCACCCGGGGTGATCAGCCGCATGATGCAGGAATACAACCTCGGTTGGTGGGCCGATGCCGACGATATCGATCAAATCCGCGAGGCGCTGCTTGACATGGCGCAGTTTTTCAAATCGCAGCAGGGCCACTGGCCGATCAACGCGTCCGTGCTCGAGGCGTTCGACGGCCGGCGGCTGGTGCAGCAGATTGGCGCGATGCTGGTGTAAGGTTGATTGAAAATAGATACCAGACACCTTCAATGTGCCGCGTGTTTGAGAAATCCGGGACGCGACACCTGGATCCCACGGATAGAAGCGGTCCCCGACCGCCGAATGATCCGGAATGTGGAGCTTCCCAATTGCGATGAATGGCAAAAGCACCAGGCACCTCCGAGGTGCCTGGTGTCCGAGATGCTTCAGGGATGAACCGTGGCTGTTGAGAGGAAAGGGATCATGTGGAAAAAGGTCTTTAAAGTCTTATTTAGCTTTTCAACCTGGAAATGGTTTTTCCGCTTTCTCGAGTTTTACCACAAAGTCAACGGCGACGCCATCCGGCGTCTGGGCAGCGTGGGCAAAGGGACCTGGATCGAGCCCACGGCCAAAATCACCAACCCGGAAAACGTGTTCATCGGCAAAAATTGCCACATCAATCACCTGGCCTGCCTGCAGCCGGGCAGGGCGAAGATTGTTATCGGTGACAATCTTTTGATGGGACCGGGCACGATGCTGTTCGCGTCCAACTACCGGCTCGCGCCGGACCAACCCATCCGCAAGCAGCCGTCGGTTTACAAGGATATCGTCATCGGCAATGATGTGTGGCTGGGCTCCAATGTGGTGGTCACCGCCGGCGTCACCATCGGCGACGGCTCGGTCATCGCGGCGGGGTCGGTGGTCACCAAAGACATTCCGCCGTACACCATTGCCGGCGGCATCCCGGCCAAGCCGTTGAAAAAGCGGGAGTAGCCGGGCAACCGAATCAGTCGATTTTCATGGATTTCGCCACGGATGGAGGCTGCCACTCTGGCAGGGCTTCCGGCCCTGTTAGAGTTAAGGAAGCCTTACTTTTGCATTTCGAGCAAAAACGCATTCCGCGACCACCGATTTCACAGATGGACACTGATGATTGAAACGCCACGGATTGGTGCAGATTGACGCGAATGGTTAATAGGTATTGCGGCTAGGGGAATAATGGCTGAGAACTACTGCAAAATGAACAGCTTTATTCTCGGGTTAGCGGGCTACAACAAAATCCCTGATTTCGTTTGCATATTTTAAGGCAAGATTCATATCACTTTTATTGACATCCATTGGAAAGGGATAGCCGGACGGCTACGCCAAAGTCGGTTAAAAATAGACATGCGTTTTCCAGTTGTGCAAAATTCTTGTTATGCTTCTGGCACTTCTTATTCAATAAAACAAGATCATGTGTTTTTTGAATGCCTTCTCCGCGAGAAGCGAGAAATCGTTTTAAATATTTTTCGGCAGCTTGCTGACAATGATAGCAAATAATTTCAATCGGTGTGGGAACCATCGTCTTCAAATATTCAGCAGCCGATAAATCCATGTCTGCGAACTTATACCATTCCTTTGCAATCGCTTCGCTATCCATACAACTTTAATCCCTTTTCTGCTATTTCGTGCTCTAACGTATTCCTAATCTTAGCTCTGCTTTCAAATTCATCTTCTGAATAGACAAGGATTTCAAGCGGCAATTCAATGGACCGGGCCAGGGCTCGGCGAATGGCACGCATGACTTCGATTTTTCTATGGCCTTTCAAATCCAGGACAACACAAATATCGATATCGCTACCATTGCCGTCCGTCCCATCCGCCGCCGAACCAAAGATATAAATGGCTTGCGCCCTGAATTTTTGCAGAAAAATTGTTTTGATGGTTTCAAACTGTGGATTCATTGCTGTTTTATCTGATTGCACTTTCTTCATGATTTTTTTATCATTTAGGATGGCATTTAATAATTCAATAGCAGCGCCGTTAACGCAATTTCGCTTGAGTATTGCCAATATCATTCAGGATTGCTTGTGTGAAAACAGAGCGAATGAGTCTGCACCGGTAGATTCTTTTAAAACAAGGGCACGCTGCTGACAAAGGTCCTTGAATTCATATTAGCAAAAAAAAATCCAATATCAAGAAGTATGGCTTCTACTTAGGCAACAGGACTGAACGACGATGTGCTATCCACTAACGTTAAGCTAGGCTGTCAACGATCCCGAAAATTTCTCTCAGAGGCGCCGGGCGCGTAGAGGGTTTCGTTCTGATAATGGAGTTATTTTTTATTCGAATGAAAGCCCCCTTTTATTGTGAAAAAGAACAAAGACCGCAAGTATTTACGCAAATCATTTCATCCAATCTCATGCTTAACCCCATCCGCGTTGCATCCGTGTGAATCCGTGGCTTCAAAAAAAGTATTTTATGACTGATGAATACCGGAATATCTTTCCAGAGAACAAGCCTGCGATGAGATTCCGGCATTTCAGCGGCTCCCTTTTGGTCGCCACTGAAAGCCAGAATGACAAAAAATTCTAAATGCTGAATAGTTGCTATTTTAACCTTTTCACCCACCCACCTGCAACCGCCACACCGGCCCATACACGGTTTTGTGCTCACTAACCGCAATCACCTGCCAGTAATAAATTTGGCCCGGTTCGAGCGACCAGGGGATGGGAAATTCGGGCTCGCGGAGGCCGGTGGCCACGGTGCGCTGCGGCGAGGCCAGGGTGTCCAGCCGGACATCGAAAAACACTGGCTCGCCGCGCGTATGATTGTATTGCCATTGCAACGTGACATCGCGCGGCACGTCGGTAGCGCTGTCGGCCGGGCGCGGATTGAACAGCGCCAGTCCGACGTCCAGCGTCTCGGGAAAAAGAAACACTTTCTGCCCATGGTACACGCTATTGTCGATGGCGAACGGCAACTCCAGGGTGGTGCCGGAAATGGGCGCCAGCCGGATGCGGAAGAACGGGCCGAAGCCACCGAACGGCAGCGAGCGTTCGGTGATGGAAAACAGGGTGATCCACTCGCTATTGCGCCGGAAGAGCCAGGTGCTGTCCAGCATGCCGCCGTTGGCCTGCCGCAGCAGCATCAGCGAGTCGATGGCCGCTGATTCGATGCGGAACGTCAGCTCGCTCACGTTGCGCGGAATGTGTTCGAACAGCAGAATGATGATCGCCGCGGAATCGGCAAACACTACATCGCAGTAATCGATGCGGCCCTGCCGGTCATCCAGATTGCCCAGCCCGGACAGATCGATGCGCGTGGAGAACCAGTTCAGCGCGTTCTGATACTGCATTTCCACCCGCACCACGAACTCGTCACGGCGATTGAGGGTCAGATACGTCAACCGGAACTGGCCGCGCAAATTACGGGCAATGGTCTGCATCTGGCTCTGGATGAGCTCGAGCTGATCGGCCAGATAGTAGCCGCCATCGGTGGTTTCGGCCAACTGGCGTAGAATATCTTCATTGGCAACCTGCCCGGCGGCGATAACGTGCAACTGCACGCGGTTTGCTTCCGCCAACTTCATCAGCTCTTTGGGCGTGGTGCGACTGCTGGTGTCGAAACCGTCGGTGAGAAAGATCAGCATGCGCACGGCATCGTCGGCGGAATTAGCGAACAGATCGATGCCCTGCCGCACCGCATCCCAGATGCGCGTGGAGCCGTGATCCACCGGCTCTGCGGCGAAATCCATGAGCCGCCGGATGAGCACGGTGGTGTCCGAAGTGAAATAGGACAGGATTTGCGGCTCGAGATTTTTATCGTGAAATTCCAGCAGCGCCAGCCGATGGCGGGGGGCCAGGGTGTGGATGATGGCCAGGCTGCCGGTCAGCATGCGGTCGATGCCCGTACCCTGCGCATCGCGAAACGTGGCCATGCTGTTGGTGAAATCCAGCACCAGCACGATATCCAGCGGCACGTCCTTCCAGCGTCGAATAAAAAAATTGGTTTCGCGGTAATCGATCTCGCGGTCGTCCTCGAAAATGCGCGTTTTGCGCGCCAGCTCGCCGGGATCAATCAGCACGGCGTCGTCATTGGCATCGCGCAGTGAAAAAAAGAAATGGATTTGTCCCGGCTCGCGCACCAGTCCCTGCAGCGAGCGAAAGCGTAGGGTTTCCTCGTGCTTACGGAATGAATTGGCGGGTTTGCTGCCATCGGGTGCCGTAGGGGATTTCCCTTCGCAGCCACCGGCCAGGGCAATCCAGAACGCTACTGCAATAGAAAACCCCATATAGCGCGTGAAGAGCCGGATGACTGAGTTTTTCATGGTTCCCGTCACATTTGGAAACATGGCGTGGCATTTCCCCCCGAGCGGTGCAATGAAGCCTGCGGTAACGGGGCAGATACTCCTCTGTCGGATTGAATCAACCGAATCGGAAGATCAGGAGCAGGCGGAAAGAGATGGGAGCGTCATCGTACCGAAAGCTCAGGTGTCGGCGAACGGGATCTGGAATAAGAATCCGACAGATTCAATAGAATGTAGCGAGCCGATGGCCGATTGTCAAATAGTAAATGGCCGGAACGCTATCTCTTTTTATTGAGTCGAGTCTTCATCCATGGCTTTGTAGTAGATGCAAAACCGGCATTTGCTCCGATTGGCTTTTTGAATGAGCTGAAAAGCTGGATGGTTGCACAGGGTATCGGCAACTTCCCAGCAGGGGGGACCTTCCTTGCGGCCGTACATCACGCAATCGCATTTTTCACAACCCAGATATTCATAACAACGTTGCATTACAACCTCCTCACATGTGGCCCAATCCGAATCTTTATCTTTCGTGGATGCGGCTCCATCGTTGGAACCGCGCTGCGGTCAAGTTGCTGTGACTGATAGAATGAAAAAAATGTCCCCATTACCCAATTTACATTATCGCTCAATTGGCGCAGATGGTTGAAAACGTTGTGCGCACCTGGTGAGAAGACGGCGATAAAGCGGCTCCTTTGATTCGGCATGTCTGGCAGGAAGCATGGAGGCTTGAGGTAAAAAACTCTCCCGTTCATACGGATAAAAAATAAGTACAGGCGGATACGCAATACGCATCCGCCTGCTTTTCACCCCGGAGGAGGACGTCAGGCGTTGGAATGCATCAACCGGACTCGGACGCGCCTGCCGACATACGCAGCAGCCAGAGAATGCCGGCCCATACAAGGGTGCGAAACACCATAGCGCCGATGCTTTGCGGAGCCATCGCGCTGCCGACAAAATAATGCACGACAAGCGTCAGCAGGATGGTACCGTGCAGTAAAGCAATAGCCACCGCCAGGCACTCGCCCCGGGAACGCTGCCGCCACAAAAGCCAGCCGGCGACCACCGAAACCACGCCCATGATCGTGTTGTACCACACCAACCAGGGCAGCACCAGATAATCCGGCTGTTTAATATGCAGCAACACCGCGCCGCCGGAGGCGATGGAAAGCGCGCCGAGGGACAGCGCCCCAGAAGCGGCCAGTTTGCGTTGTGTGTTGGCTGTCATCATAACTCCCTGTCAGGCCGTTTTGGGTTGGCGTCGTTTTAATTTTTGTCCCCATTCATCGAAGGCGTCGTAAAGCACGGGAATCACCACCAGGGTCAAAAACGTCGAGGCGGTCATGCCGCCGATGACGGCGATGGCCAGCGGCGAGAACCGTTCCGCGCCCAGCGCCCATTCCAGAGCCAGCGGAATCATGCCCACGATGGTGGAGAATGAAGTCATCATGATCGGCCGGAAGCGGGTGCCCACCGACTCGATGATCGCCTCGCGGCGCGGTTGCCCTTCCTCGCGACGCTGCCGGATGAAATCCAACAAGATGATGGAATTGTTCACCACGATGCCCACCAGCAAGATCAGGCCAACCATCACCGGCATGGAGACCGGTTTGCCTGCGATCAGCAGGGCAAGGCCCACGCCGATCAAACTCAGCGGTACGGACATCATTACGGTGAGCGGATGGATGAACGAACGGAACTGCGCCACCAGCAGCAGGTACACCGCCAGCATGGCAATGGCCAGCGCCCCGGCCAGCTCACCGCGCGCCTCGGCCACATCGCTGTTTTCGCCCTGCAGACGGATTTCATAGCCTTTCGGGATGGTTATCTGCTGCAGGGTTTTTTCCAGATCGGCGGTGACAAAATTGAGCGGCCGGCCTTCATGCAGCGCCAGGATTTCCAATTTGGGCTGCAAGTTTTCCCGTGTCACCAGTCCCTGCAGATGCACCTCGCGGCCGCGGGCAATGGCGCTCAGCGGCACTACGCTGCCATCGTGCAGCGAAATGGTGCGTACGCGAAAGGCATCGCCTTCCTGCTGACGGAATTCCGGCGCATAACGCACGCGGATGGGCGTGTCCTCGCCAAGTCGCCCGCGGAAAATGCCAGCGGTCACGCCGTCCAGCGATTGTGCCAACTCTCGCGCGGCCATAACCGGTGAAATGCCCAGTTCCCGCGCCCGATTCTTGTTGATAGTGATCACCGTGTTGCGCTGATCCATACGCCAGCGCCGGTACGGATTCACCACGCCATCCACGGTTTTCATCATCTGCAGCACCTCTTCGCCCAGGCGATCCAGCACCAGCGGATCCTCGCCCTTGATGGCGACGATGATCGACGAGGCGGTGGTGGCCTTGGCGGTGCTGCCGGATTCCCGCACCACAAAATTTTCAATGTTGGGGATTTTCGCCAGCTTCTTGCGCAGCCTGCCCTGAATCTGCCAGATGGTTTCCTCACGCTCGGTGCGCGGCGTGAGAGTGATGGCGATATAGCCCTGGGTCGGGCCCTGCACACCGCCGCCGGCAAACGAGTGCATACCCGGCTCGAAGCCCATCTGGTTGGAAAGCAGCACGATCTCCGGCTCCTGCATCAGGATGGCTTCCACTTCTTGCATCACCTTTTCGGTTTCATCCAGCGAGGAGCCGGAAGGGGTTTCTATCGTTATGAAGCTGGCACCTCCATCCATTTTGGGAAGAAGCTCCATCCCTCGAAAACGCAATATAATGAGTCCGACAATGAATAAAATCATTGCGATGGTAATAACCAATAGATGGTGCGAGAGGGATTTGCGCAGCAACCCTACATACAGCGACCGCAATTTATCCATCATTCGGTTCCACGGTTGCGAAATTTTCTGTGCAAGGCGTTCCATCTTGCCGCCCTCGCGGGTGACCAGGGTGGTGAGGATGGGCACCAGGCCCAGCGCCACCAGCAGCGAAGCGACGAACGCGATGATCAGAGTGGCGGCCAGTGGGCCAAAGGTTTTGCCCACGAAGCCGTACAGAAACAACAGCGGAATCAGCACGATGAGGGTGGTTGCCACACCGGCGACCACGGCAAATTGAATTTCGGTCGCGCCGGCCATGGCCGCTTTGTCCGGCGTGAGGTTTTCCTCGTGATAGCGCCGCGTAATGTTTTCCAGAATCACCACAGCACCATCCACTACCATGCCCACCGACAGGATGATCGCCGTGAGCGTGACCATGTTCACCTCGATGTTGAACAGCTTCATGCCGGCGAAGGTGAGCAAAAACGACATGGGCATGGAGATCGCCACCACGATGCCGCGCCGCAGGCTGCCGAGAAACAGGAAGATGATCAGCGTGGCCAGGAAGAGCGCCTGCCACACGCTGCCGAACATGTTGCTCACCACCCGCTCAGTGAACGAGGCCGATTCTTCGGCTTCAATGATTTCGATTCGCGGATAACGCTGCAGTAGCTCGGCGAACTTCTCCCGCGCCAGCCGCACGACTTCCACCGTGTTGGCGTCGTCCTGTTTGAAAATCTGCATGGCAATAGCGGCCTTGCCGTTGACGCGGAAGCGTGACAGGTCTTCGCCGCCGCCATCGGTCACGGTGGCGACATCGCCCACGCGGATGCGGTAGCCCGCTGGCGTGGTGATGGGAATGTCGGCGATGTCCTGCAGGTTCTGACTCTGCTCATCGACGCGGAAGGTGTACTGACGGTTTTTGCTGCGGATCTGGCCGGCCGGCGCGCTGATGTTGTGGCTGCGGATGGCGTCCACCACCGCGCCCAGCCGCAACCGGTGCGCCTCAAGCCGGTTGCGGTCCACCTGCACGGAAATTTCCGGCTGATAGCCGCCGAACACATCCACGATGGCCACGCCGGGCACGCGCTGCAGCTCCGGCGCAAGCACGTCCTCGGCCAGCCGCCGCACTTCCACCAGATTGTCGCCAAGCAGCCCGACGGTCAGCACAGGACGGCTACTGGTGGAAAATTTGATGACTTGCGGCTCACCGATCTCCCGCGGCAGTTTGCCACGGATGCGCGAGATGGCGTTTTGCACATCCACCGCAGCCAGATCCACGGAAACATCATACCGAAACTCGATCGCCACCAGCGACAGGCCGTCCTGCGAGGTGGAGGTCACTTTGTACACGCCTTCCAGCGCGGCGGTTTCTTTTTCGATGGGATCGGAAACCAGGTCCGCCACATCCTGCGCCGCGGCGCCGGGATAGGGGGTGAGCACATTGACCAGCGGCGGCGCGGTGTCCGGAAACAACTGAATGGGCAGCGTGCGGTACGCCAGCACGCCGAAGATCACCGCGGCGATGGACAGGGCGTACACCACGTACCGGTTACGAAGGGCAAATGCGGCTAAATTCATGGCTGCACCTCCTTGGCTGGCACGCTGAACACGCGCACGCTGTCTTTCAGGCTGGCCAGATTGGTAATGGCCACGGCATCGCTACCGTTCCAGGGAAAATCCGCTTCGATCCAGCCGTTCTGTTCGATGCCCAACCGTACCGGTTGCCGGAAGGCGAGGTCATCGCGAATGACGAAGATGTGCGGCTGGCCGTCGCGGTCGGCGATGGCGTTGATGGGTACGGCCAACGTGCTCTTGCTTTCCCGGAGGATGAAATTCACGTTCACCGAGGAGCCATTGCGCAGCGCCGCAGCCTGCGAGGCCGGCACGCTTAACTTTACAATGAACGTACGTGCCGGGCCTTTGCTCATGGGCGACACTTCGGTGACGCGGCTATTGAAACGAACCCGGTTGCCCGGTTCAATTACCGCCGCTGTGCCCGGCCTGATGCCCTTTTGCAAATCTTCTTCAATCACATCGGTGTGGATTTCCAGTACGCGGTTGCCGAGAAGCAGGATCGGCTGCCCGGGCATCACGCTCTGTCCCGGTTCCACGAACCACTGCAGCACCTCGCCGGCCACTGGAGATGTTTCGGCAGTTTTCGCCAGCCGAGATTGGGCCTCGGTGAGTGCCGCCGTGGCCGAGGTGCAGGCGCGTTTGCTCGCTTCCATCTGCTCGCGCGGCAGGGCGTTGGCCTTCACCAGACGCCGGTCGGCTTCGTAACGGCGGCACCAGTAATGCTTTTCGGCCTGCAACCGCTGCACCACGGCGCGCAGCTCGGGTGCGTCCAGGATCGCCACGGTATCGCCGACGCTCACGGTTTCACCTTCAGCAAAGGGCAGCCGCATAACCGTGCCCTGTGCCCGTGCGATGATTTTGACCTCTTTCTGTGAGCGCACTGTGCCCAGGTATTCCAGCCGGTGGCTCAAATCGATGCGCGCCGGCCGGATGGTGCGTACCGCAATCGGGCGCTCGGTTTCAGTGGCGGCGTCCTGTCTGGAGCAGCCGCCCAGGCCCGCCAGCAGCACCGCCGCCAGCAGCGCAACCGCCGTTTTATAGTTAAAAAACTGTCGCATCATGATGGGCTCCTTTTATCGGTTTAAAATATTTCAAATTCGTGGTAGCTGCAGGCTTCAGCCTGCGGAGGATGAACAAAGCCTGAGATTTTCCCTGAGCGAGGTCCGCAAGCTTGCGGCTACCGGTTTTGCGGCTCAGTCATCATCACAAACCGATGCACATTGGCGGCATTCAACTCCCCGGCGGTTGCATAATAATGTAGCACCGCCAGCCGTTCCTGATAAGCCAGACTCTTTTCCTGCATCTGCAATTGCAACAGCTCCGTTTCCTGAAACAACAGATCGCTGAGGGAGAGGCGTCCGGCGTCGTACATTTCCTGATACGCTCGAACGGAGGTGGTCTTGCTGGCCACTGCGGCAGCAATGAGTCGGCGGCGTTCGCGCGCGGCCTGCCATTGTTGCAGGGCCACGCGCAGCTCAGTGACGTGGGCATCACGGGCGGATTGCAATCCGTTTTCCGCAGCCCGCAGCGACGCTTGCGCCGCCTTCACGCGGGCAATACGGCGACCGCCTTCAAACAGCGGCAGCTTTATAGTGACCCCGGCAGCCCACTCGCCAATAAAATCCATGTCCGCGCCGGAGCGGTAGTTGTACACCGCAAATCCGCTGATTTCTGGCAGAAAACTGCGCACGGCCAGCGATTTCATTGCGCGCGCCTTTTCCATGCGCGCCCGTGCCTGCCGGATTTGCGGTCCCGATTGGCGCAAAAGCGAAGTGTCTGGCACGACCGCGGCGGCGGTCGTGCCCTGCAGCATCTCCGGGTACACCGGCTGACGACTACCGACGAGCTGAGCCAGACGCAGCGCCAGTTCCTGTTTTTTGCTGTCCATCTCCAGGCTGTCCACGCGGGCGGATTGCAGTGAGCTGGTCACGATGGCCAGGTCGGCCGGTGACACGCGACCTTCTTGCAATAGCAGGCTGAGTTCGTGGTGTCGTCGCCGCAGCGAGGCAATGCGCGCGGCGATTAACCGCGCGCGGTCGTTCAACTCCTGCGCCTGGATAAACATCTGTCCGATGCGCTCGATGAGCGATAGCTCGGCGAGATTTTCCTGCACTCGCGACTCCTGCATACCGGCTTTGGCCGCCCGACGATTGGCCAGGGTGCGGCCGCCACTGAACAGCGGCACCTGCATTTGCAGCCGCGCTTCGTAAATTTGATCATCCAGCGGCGGAAACACGCCCACCTTGTGGATGGGGATGATGATGTTGGGCTCCTGGTAGCGGGTGTAGCTGGCAAGCATGGAAATCTGTGGCAGAAAGCCGCCGGTGGCTTCCCGTACACGGGCCTCGGCAGCGCGGCGCTGTTGGCGCATGGCATCAACCGAAGGATTGCGCTTTAGCGCAGCGTCCAGCGCCTCCTGCAGGGAAATGGTGGACATTTGCGCTGCGGCAAAGTCGGTCATGCCGAGCAATACCGCAACCACGGCGCCCACGCCGAGCAGCATCGTTGCCTTTTTTCGGATGAGATGGATCATGTAAGTGTTTCCCTTATTATTAGTTAATGATCGCTACTTACTGTGACAAAAAAATTTGATTTATGAATGGCTGTATTGTAACGGTTCTGCTGTCAAAAACAAATGGCATTCACCCGTCATTGCGAGGAGCGAAACGACGAAGCAATCTCCTTGCATAGGGCCCGGAGATCGCCATCCGCCAGCAGTCGGACAGGCGCCTCGGCTAACCGGGGGAGATGCGCGATGGCGCGTCCTGTTATCGCTTGCTGACAGGGCTGAACAAAATCAATGAAATTTTCGTGCCGTTCCATTTTCCGTAGAGTCACTTTCATTCAAAAATCAATTTCTCCAGCGTCCGCAGGGCGCGTTGACCGCGTTCGGGCAAATTGAAATCAAAATCGGTCAGGCGCCATTCCAGCACAATCAACCGGATATTGCCGATGATCAACACCGCCAGATCGTCCGAATCGACATCCACAATGCTGCCTTCCTGTTTCGCCTCATCGATCAATTCGCGCAAAATGCGGTGCCGGGAGCGCAGGATACCCTGCAGTTTGGATTTCAGCATCGATTTGTCCTGAAAAATGTTTTCCGAGAACACCACAGACGTCAGTTCGGGATGCTGGCCGAGAAAGTCAAAATGAAATTGAACAAATAGGCGGATTTTTTCGCGCGCTGACTCAACACCCGAAAGCCGGGACAGCAGCTTCTGGCTCATGTTTAACACGCGGTCGAGAATGCCCGCGATAATATCATCTTTGCTGCGAAAATGGCGGTAAATGGCCGGCTCGGTGATCCCCACCTGTCTGGCCAGCTCGCGGATGCCCAGCGCCGAATAGCCCCGCTCATGAATGATGCGAATGGCCTCGTCAATGATCTGCGCCTGTCGTTCTTCAGTTCGGATGCGTGTCATGATGACCTCCAGTTTAAGATTTGGCCAGCGCGGGAAAACGCTCGGCCGCATACAGGGCATGACAGCTCACGCAGGCCCGGGACATGTTCGCGTATAATTGAATGGCAGTGACAAAATCGCCGTGTTGCACGGCCGTGGCCAGTTTTTGAGCGCTGTCGTGAAAATCGCGATCCATGCGAACAAAGGCTGCTGGCAGCCTGCTGACCAGTTGTTGCAACTCGTCCGGGCTCAGGTTTCGCTTCAAAATGAAACTATCATGAATGTTCTGCGCGACGGTGGCTGCTTCATTGGCCTTTCCCTGCGCCAGGTGCGAGAGAAGCTGGCCCATGCCGACTTCAATCAGTTGCATTTCTTTGCGCAGCACGCTCATCAACCGCTCCGGCAATTGAATCTGTTGGGATTGCAGAGTATCGGATTGGGCCATGGAAATAGTCTGCGTGGTTTTTTGACCATGGTCGGTCTGAAACTGTCCGCATGCGAAAAGCATCAGGCCAGAAAGGGCGATAGCAAACCAGGATTTCATGTTGTACGTTCTCCCACAATGCCTTGGTAAAATATATATTAGTTATCGTTCACTAACAAATATAGTCAAAAATTGGTTACATGCAAGTCTTTTTTTAACATTTTTTAGTCTGCCTTGAATTGAAGCGCATAAAATAGCACCAGACATGATCTGTGGCTGGTGCTGTCAGGGAGGGCAGGAGCGATTTTCAAATCCGGATTATTGGACCAGCGTAATGGTTATCAAAAAATTCGCCGGATAGAATTTTTTCATCTTGAATGCACCCATGTCATTTTGCATGTGAAAAACACGGGTCTCCGCACCAAAAGGTCGCCCATACACGGCGCCGAACGTGATTCCTTTGAGATGATATTCCAGTCCCGCGCTCCAATAGTTGACTTTGTTACTGAGATCAATCGGATCGTAGCGACTGGCCACGCCGGCCGAAAGCACCGCCTTGCCCAAAAGGCGCTGCTGCGCTCCCAGAGCCATCTCGCTGAGGCTCGTTACATCCATCAATAATTGAGTGCCATGTTCCGGCCAGATGGCCCAACGGACACCCAGCTCTGCCTTAAAGCCCGGCTCAAGCTGGATGCCGGGATACCGGCTCATATCGGTCAGCCTCTGACCGTTGTAGGTCAAATACGTCGAGCTTTGGTACAATGACTTTTGAACCAGATTTCTCAAGACCAGGCCAAAATGCCAGCGGTTCCAGTCATATTGAGCTCCGAAATCGAGAACAATGTATTTCTGCGGCGCCGCGGCAAAATGGAGCCGGGTTTGCTCGTAATCTATCAAAAACGCGCCGCCACCGTAACGAACGTTTCGGAAAGACAGGCCCAGACGGAGATCGGGAGAAAAATGATATTGCACGCCAGCCGCCCAGGACTGACTGAAACCCCAGGAAAGGTCATACGTATTGGGCGAACCAGGGACGGGCAATCTTGAAGCATGAATGGAAGTCGCGGAAATTCGCTGCGAATTGGCCAGGAGAAATAAGAATTTTTCGCTGACTCGAAATTGGCCGATGAATTCCGGAAAATTGTTGATCATGGATTTGACATTGAAAATAGGAACGAGCACGCTCATGGCATAATGGTTTGTCGGCATTCGGTCGAGCAGCGCTGCCGGATTGCCAATGCCAAAATTGGAAACCGGTGCCGGGGAGGCAACATACGCGCCAGTCGAAGCATAACTGGTAGCTGTAAGTCCCTGTGCAGATAAAGAAACTGGACGCATCAGAAGGAGAAGCAAAGGCAGGACGGCCACCGAAAATTGGTATGAATGTTTCATGGCACTTCCTTCTTCAAATTTTTTCACCCCTGACTTTTGCAATAAAACGCCTTAATTCATTAAATTTGCTGGCGACATGTTGGGTTCCGTCGATTATAAAAACATAATACGCGTATGCACTTACTTCAGCTTTAAATGTCAGGTCAGCTACTGCTCCTCCGTTGTGAGAAAATCCTCTTCTAGTGCATGGCAAACTCGCCGATGCTGAAGGTAAGTTCGCTGAATGCGAGCGCAAGATCGCCGATCCCTCATACGGTTGTCATGTTCGCGTGTTTTAAGCCAGCCTGCAGAAAAAGGCAATTTCAGCCAACATTTTAAATTTTAAATGAGGGGGGCGGTTGATAATAAAAGAAATGTCAGGGCAGGAGGTTTGCGTGAGGGCATGCAGAGCGGGCACCGGCTGAATCATTGCACTGAACGGATCGCGATTTATTTTTCTGAATATGCGGATATTTCGCAATCCTTTTTCCGGCTCGCATATCCGCTTCGCTCAAAATCGCAAGATACTTTCGCCCTGGCCAGGACGGTCTCTCTCGGGACCGGAGCCTCAGTGAGAGTTTGTTTTGTGGCGCCGTTTTTATTGATGCAGTGGCCTCAGCGCATTATCCCCAAGCCTCCCGATTCGCGAAGATGAGGTAGGGCTATTCCCGCTCTTTGCCCTCCAGCCGGGCGGCGATGTCGATGAGCATACTGGCGGTCAGTTTGGAGCGGTCCACGATGCCCACGAAACGCCGCGATTCGTTCACCACCGGCAGCACCTGCACATCGAGCGCATTCATGATTTCCAGCGCCTTGCGCCGGTCGGCCTTCTGAGTCAGGGCCTGTTGTGAGGAAACGAAGCCGGGCAATCGCTCGAGCGGCTCCGCTTCGCCGGCGTTGAGCCAATCGGCCAGTTGATAGACGCTGAACGGCCGGGCCGGACTGCGGACGAGGGTGGCGAGTTGACGCGCATCGGCGAGACCGAAAAAGGTGCCATCGGGATTTTCAATGACGATATAGCGCAAATAGGGCTGGCGCGTCAGCATCTCGAGATAGCGTTGAATGACGCTACCCTGGTAACCTCCATAACCGAGCCGAAAGGCGAGCACCTGGGTGCGTTTTTCCAGCAGATCGGGAATGTTTTCTATCCTCCCTTTCGGGGCGACGCGTACGTTTTCTACGGGCAAGGAAATCAGCGTGGTGACCTCCTTCGCCACCGGCGATTCCGACGCCTCCCGGATGGCGGCGACGATTTTTAAATCTCCAAAAGCAAATTCTTGAATTTTTCCAGTCAAAAACAGCCACAGCGCCACCGGAATGAGCGCCAACAAAATATCGGCGCTCTTTACTTCAATCTTGTTGCCAGTTTTGATGCGAAGGGTAACCAGCAGCGACAGTAAGATCAAAAAGGCAAGCACAGAAAGAATCGAGGTTTCCATGACCATCTCCTTAAATGGCATGTTGCCATACCGGGTGATCGGATGTTTTCGCCGGACCTGGATTCCCCTGAATGCAGAAAGAAGATTCGGTTGTTTGGGCGAGGCGGCGCACGAGAGCAGCTGTCCGGCGCTTTCAACAATGAAAATGATCTCCTGCGCTAAATTTAAAGGCGATGGGCCGGAAGTCAACCTCTTTTTTCCGCGTAGAGCTTGAAATAGAAAATAAAAAGCGCTCCCATCCCATGGGAGCGCTTTTGGCAAGACGGGCGGCGAAGCGTTCTGGATCCTAACGGATCACTGTCATTTTTCGTGTGGCCGAAAATTCCGGGGTTTGCAACTGATAGAAATACACGCCGGACGGCATGCCGGCTGCGCTGAGGGTCATGCGATGCACCCCCGCCGGTAGCGGCTCATTTTCCAGCAGAATTTTGACCAGCCGACCGGTCAAATCATAGACCTTCAAACTGACGCGGGTCTCTTTGGGCAGCGCGAAGCGGATTTGCGTACTCGGATTGAACGGATTCGGATAGTTCTGCATCAACTCGAATTGCGTCGGCACCGTAGTACGATCGGTGAGCACGGATACCGGCACGGAAAGTTTATCGAGCTGTTCGCTGGTCAGCGGCTCGGCATAAAGCATTTGTGATTTATCGGCTCCGGTCTTCAGAAACGTCCACTTGTTGGGATCCAGCGGCTTGGCCGGATCGTGGACATCGCCCGTGTAGGTAACGAAATCGAAGTCCAACGCCGTCTGCCAATCTGGCGGTACCGGAATAACGCCTTTGTTGATGACCAGTTTTTTGTTGGTCTCATCCCATTTGATCACTTCGATTTTGCCATTCTGGCGGTACGATTGCACAATCTGGGAGTTGTGGCATTCCTCGCAGGCACGTGCCTGCCGGGTGATGCTGTGGCTGTTGAATGGACCAATGGCGTAAAACGTGGTATCACCATACACCAGCGATTGCAACGAGCCGGTGGTGACCAGGCCGGTATCCTTGCGCCGGATGAGCAGCACAAAGCCGTTTGCGGGCGGCGGTCCGAAGAACCGCTTCTGATGCGCCTGCACTTCGGTTTCGAAATGGCAGTTGTAGCAGGTGATCACCGTGGTGGCATGGCAGGCGTTGCAATACACTTTGGTGCTGTGGATCGCATGCGCTGTGTTTACCGGCAGGCTCGACAGCGGATGGCAGCCGTCGTTGGTGCAGGAGGCTTCCATGGCGCCCGGCTCAAACATGGACGCATACTCCGTTCCGTCACCATGCATTTCCTTCTTGGTGTGACAGTTCATGCATTCGAAGCCCTTCTCGCGGTGCACATCCGGCAGGCCGATTTTGATTTCAGCGCCCTGCCGTGCGTGGCAGCCGAGGCAGACTTTTTGCGCCACTTGAGTGCCCTGCGAAAAGTCGTGGCAATCGTTGCAGCCCGGTTCATAGGTTTTCGCATCCACGGTGTCACCGTTGGCGTAGGTGAGGGCGTGGCATTTGATGCAGGGCAATGAGTCCATGGGCACGCTGGTCAGCGACTCGAAGCCGCCATTGGCCTGGCTGTACCAGGTGATTTTACCCTTGCGCGTGCCATGTAAGCTGGTGGCGAAGTTGCCCGGATCCTGTCCCAGGACGGACCACGGAACCAGAAGAAAGGCTATCCAAAACCAACCGCTTCTCACAATCCGAGTCATGCCTCACCTCCATGATTTTGAGTGAGAAGATCCAGGTGTCCGGCAAGCAGCCTTTCCCATTTTGTGTCGCGGCCGATACGGAGAATCGATCCACATTGGTTATAAGCAATTCTAATACCACCGCATTTTTTAGCGACTGTTTGAAACGATGTGTTGCAAATTTTTCTGCGAAATTCGAATTAATTGTTTGAAAATGCGAAAGATGTGATCATGAATGATATGTTGCAACAAAGTGTTTAATTTGAAACAATTGCTGAAACAAATAGAGGGCAGGATGGCGGGAAATGAACGTTGAAAAGCCGAGAACTTATTAGCGCGCGCCTGGTTGCGTACGCTCCTCCAGTTCTTCCGGCCGGCGCGGCCAATCCCACTTCAGCAGGCGTGACAGCGCGCGGTCGGCGAGGAGCTTGCCGCCGGTCTGGCAGGTGGGGCAATAATTGGTCTCGTTGTGAGCGTATCGAATCCGCTGGATGGTTGAACCGCATACGGGGCAGGGTTGGCCGAACTTGCCATGCACGGCCATAGCGGGATGAAATGCGGTCACGGATTCGGGGAAGCCGTCCCCGGTTTCGTCGCGCAACCGATCGATCCATTCGGTCAGCGTGGTGCGGATGGCGGAATACAGCCGTTCGATTTGCTCTGGTGTCATTTTGTGGGTTTGCAATATGGGCCAGAGGCAAGCCCGGTGCAGGATTTCATCGGAATAGGCGTTGCCGATGCCACTAAACAGCCGCGGATCGGTGAGCGCGCGTTTGAGAGTGTGGTTTTCGCTGCGCAGCCGTTCGCGGAAGGCATCCATGGTCATGTTCAATACATCCAGGCCGCCGGCATCGAACCCATGCAGGGCATGGCGGCCCTGAACCACATGCATGGATGTCCTCAAGCCGACAAAGAAGGCAAGCTCCAGAAAGCGGCGGAAGCCGGTCTTACCGACACCGAGCTGAATGGGATTGATCCTGGCCTGAATGCGGATCTCCACGGTTCGGCCAATAAACAGCAGAAAAAAGATCATCAGAGAAACCAACTGAAATGCGCTGAAAAAGGTCGACATGGTTTGCTTCATTGGAATGGGTCAGGGGAGAAAATCGCGCTTTGCCGGATTATTCTTTCAGCAGATCGTATTCTTTCATTTTGCGCCAGAGGGTAGTGCGGCTTATGCCCAGCAGCCGGGCCGCGCGGGAGCGGTTCCAGTGGCACTGCACCAGCGCCTGGCGGAGGCGTTCGGCTTCGTCATCCTGCTCCGGCAGGCCGGATGTGACGAAATCCGAATGGCCGGTGAGTGGCTGGCGCACAAAATAAGGCAATTTGTTTTCGGTGATGACGTTGCCGCGTGTGCGCGCAAAGGCGTGCTCAAGGATGTTCTCCAGCTCGCGCACGTTGCCGGGATAGTCATAGGCCATCAGCAGATCATACGCCTGATCCGAGATATCCACGATGTGCTTGCCGGTGAGGCGGCGGAATTTTTCCATGAAATGCTCGATCAGCACGGGCAGATCGTCCTTGCGCTCCCGCAGCGGCGGCAGCGAAATGGGAATCACGTTGAGGCGGTAATAGAGATCATCGCGGAAGCGGCCCTCCTGCACCATCTGCCAGAGATTGCGGTTGGTGGCCGCAATCACCCGTACATCCACCTTGATGGTTTCGGAGCTGCCCAGCCGCTGGAATTCGCCCTCTTCCAGAACGCGCAACAGCCGCAATTGCGCCGGCGGGGTGAGGTCGCCGACTTCGTCCAGGAAAATCGTGCCGCCGTGCGCCAGTTCAAAGCGGCCAATGCGGTCGGAGTACGCATCGGTAAAAGCGCCTTTCACATGCCCGAATAACTCGCTTTCGATGAGCGTATCCGGAATGGCAGCGCAATTGACCTTGACGAACGGCTTGTTGCGCCGCGGACTGAGTTTCTGGATGGCGTTGGCCACCAGCTCCTTGCCGGTGCCGCTTTCGCCCAGGATAAGCACCGTGGCCTTGCTGTCGGCGATTTCTTCGATGAGGCTGTACACCTCGAGCATGCGTTTGTTTTTTCCCACGATGCCATGAAAGGCGGTCTGGCGAAGCGCCTCGTCGCCCAGGCGGTGAAATTTGGAATAATCCCGAAACGACATCACACCGCCGATGGCCCGGCCCTGCGAATTGTACAGGATGGTCGTGTTCACACACACAGGAATTTTATGGCCGTTGCGGTGGATGATTTCGGTGTCAAAATCCATGATGGGCTTGCCGCGCCGCAGGGTTGCGGTCATGGGGCAGTCGTCCTCGCAATGGGAGCACCGCAGCACGTCGCGGCAGGGCAGGCCGATGACATCCTCTTCTTTCCAGCCGGTCATTTGCTCAGCCGCGCGGTTGAAACTGGTGATGCGCTTCTCAGTGTCCACGGTAAACAGCCCCTCGGCCAGAGAACGCAAAATCGCCTTCTGTTTTTCGCGTTCCTCGCGCAGGAGATAGGTTTCGTTTTCAAAATCCACGGTAATAATGGCGCCGGCAATCGCGCCGCCGGCATCGACAATGGGGGAGAAGTTGGCAAGCGCGGTGCGCCGCATGCCACCCGGTAATTCCACCTGAAACCGATGCCGCCGAACGGGTTTGCCGCGCATGAGCGCAAAATCCACCCAGCACTGATCGGGCGGCAGGCTGGGGCAGAACGCTTCCCGGAAATGCCTCCCGTGAGCGCTTTCGGCCGGGATGCCGAGCACCTCGGCGGCATGCGGATTGAGCAGCAGGATGAAGCCGTGGCGATCGACCACGACCAGGCCTTCGAAGACGATATCGGCCAGGGATTGGAGGATTTCCGGCACCAGCGCCGGAAGCGATGCTCTGTCAACCGCGGCGAAACTCATATGGCACCCCTGTGTGCTTGGATGACGGCAGCCTGTCTCGCTTTTGGCGAGCGACCGCCAGGTGCTGTTCACGGCCTGCAATGGCTAATGATCCTCCGCCATGCTCCCCGCCGCAGAGATTCACAATCGGTTATCGAGGCCGTATTGGCGCTGGTGGCCGATGCGACGCCCGATGCCTGCCATCATTAAGATGCATCACTGCATCGGTATTTCTTCGCCAAAGACATTGATCTTGCCATTGACGTGCTTGCTCTTATCGGTAATCTGGCCGGTTTCATCCATAACACCGGTGTGGCAACCACCGCACAGGCGCAGCTCTGTGACCACGTGCCCTGTGGGCGGCAAATCATGGCAGGTGCCGCACGCACCGCTGGTTTCGTCATTCCAGACGGGCGAGGCATTATTGCCCCGAATCCGGTCTTCCACGTAGGCCCAGGGATATTTGGAATTCTCTTTGCGCAGCGCCCAGTTGCCGTGGCAGAAGGTATTCTGGCAGCTCAGGGTGGCCGGATCATAGCCCGGCGAGGGCACCAGTGCACCACCTTCCGAAACCGTGGTCGCCAGCGGGCCGTTGAAGGTCACCTCGGCGCGGTTGTCGCTATCGATGTGGCCACTATCGCGCCAGGTCTGTGGTACGGCGTGGCATTCCTGGCAGGTCAGATCCGCGCGGGCGAAATAGTCCAGGTGATCGCCATGGGCCCCGACCGCCGCCGAAGTGGGATCGGTCTCGTTGTCCAGACCCTTCGGTGGCGCTGCGTTGCGCAAATCCGCCGGCTCGCCGTTGAAATTACCATGACAGGTGTTGCAATTTTCCGGGCCATCGGCGCCCGTGTGGCAGGTGCGGCACGATAGATTGCCCTTCACGATATCGTAGTTCTGACCATGGCAGGTCTGGCACGAGTCCAGCGGATAGCCGGCATTTTTCAAGAAATTGGCGTGCGAGGCGGCGCCGGTCCCGATCCAGCCCGTTGGATGTGGGAACGATTCGTGGCAGGTGCGGCAGGAAGTGCCGCGCATGACCTCATCGTAATTTTCGCCATGGCACGACTGGCAGGAGGTCGCATCGTAGTTGAGGTTCTCCAGATAGTCGCCATGGAAATTGGCCGAGCCCGGTACGGCCCATTGCGCTGCGTGTGGATAAATTTCATGGCAGGTTCGGCACGAGTTGTTTAGCATGATTTCGTCATAGTTCTCACCGTGGCAGGGCTGGCAGGTGTTGATCGGATAATCGAGCCGCTTCAGGTATTCGCCATGCGAGTTTTCGCCTTCCTGCGCCCAGCCCTGAACATGAGGATAGGTTTCGTGGCAGGTTCGGCACGAAGTGTTGACGATCACGCGGTCATAATTTTCGCCATGGCACGGCTGGCAATCGGATACCGTGAAGCCGGCAGTCCGCAGATACGCGCCGTGCGATCCTTCGCCGGCGCCGGGCCATCCCTCGGGATGCGGAAACGATGCATGGCAGGTGCGGCAGGAGTTGTCTTTTTTGACTTCGTCAAAATTTTGGCCGTGGCACGATTGGCAGGACGCCAGTGTGTAGCCGAGATTGCGCAGATACTGGCCATGAAAATTTTGATCCGACGGCGTGGTCCAGCCCGGAACATGTGGGTAAACTTCATGACAGGTACGGCAGGACGTGCCGCGCATCACCTCATCGAAATTCTCGCCGTGGCAGGTCTGGCAGCTTTGCAACGGATAGCCGTTTTCCTGCAGATACTGGCCGTGCGAATTCTCTCCGGTACCGGCCCAGCCCTCACCATGCGGGTAAATGGCATGGCAGGTCACGCAGGAATTGCCGGCCATCACTTC
Organism: Candidatus Zhuqueibacterota bacterium; assembly: GCA_030950365.1. GTDB lineage: Bacteria > Zhuqueibacterota > Zhuqueibacteria > Zhuqueibacterales > Geothermadaptataceae > Hydrothermovivens. Next base: position 64,163 of record JAUZRQ010000027.1, read on the forward strand.
GTCTAAATTTTCGCCATGGCAGGGCTTGCAGGTGGACAGCTCGTAGTCACTGGCTTTGAGGTATTCACCATGCGAGTTTTCGCCCGGCCCTTTCCAGTCAGTGGCATGGGGATACGTTGCATGGCAGGTCCGGCAGGAGTTGTCCACCTTGACGATATCGAAATTCTCGCCATGGCAGCCTTTGCAGGCCGCCACATCATAGCCTTTGCTTTCGAGATATTCGCCGTGGGAGCCTTCGCCCTCTCCGGCCCAGCCTTCGTCATGCGGAAACGTGGGGTGGCAGGTTTTGCACGATACTCCCACGATGCCGCCGTTGAACTGCCGGCCGTGGCATTGAGCGCACTCTTTCATGTCATATTTCCGGATCTTCAGCACGGTCCCGTGGAATGCCGGTGAGCTCTTTTTCAGCCAGTCCTGAGGATGCACCTTCACTTCGGGCTCCGGTTCGGTGGGGGGCTCATTGGGCGAACTGCACGACCAGACAATCAGCCCCAACAATAGCCAGGCAAAGGCAAATGTGCGTCTCATGTTATTTCGCTCCATGACAGTATCCACAAAATCCTAATCCGGCTTTTTGGGTGTTGGTGTGGCATTGAAAACACAGCGATGCCGAATCATGGTGCCAGTCCCCTTCATCGTTGCGAAAGCCCGAGGGATGCGTCTTCGGATCGTTCCCCTTGCCCGGGGTGCGATCCACGTGACAGGTGATGCACACCGGATCGGCGCCTTCCAGATCGTGGCAGGCTGCGCAGGTTTCGATATCACGTTTTCCCAGGGTGGCGTGCAGACCGCCGCCGCTGCCCACGCCGATGCGAACAAAATCCGGACTACGATGCGTCAATGGAACCGGCGAGCGGAATCCCGCCTCCTGATTTTTCTCATGACAATCCGTGCAGAACGTTTGCTGATTGTGGCAACTGAAGCAATCGGCGCGCTTACTGCGGAAATCGATGGCGTGGATAAAGCGGTAGTTCAGATCGTGGAATGTTTGTTTGACCATCACTTTGGTGCCGAACGACAGAATGCGATCCTCGGACAGCGGCCGCAGAAACAGGCCTTTGGTCATTTGCAAGCTGGCCTCGGCATGGCAGGTCTGGCAGTCGTTTTCCGTGTGGCAGGCCGAACAGGTGCTTTCCGGACTGGTGGTGCGTACCTGCCGTTTGTGCTCTTTGTACCAGTCCACCTGCTTGTGCGAAGCCGGCCGCAGGTTTTCCGGATTGGCGTGACAGGTCTGGCAGGCCGGTGGCGCCGCGCTGCCATCGTGGCAGCCGATGCAGGTCATCATGCTCGGCAACGTGGCGGTGGTTGGCGCTTCGGATTCTTCTAGCCCTTTGTGGCAGGTCTCACAGCTCAGTTCACGCGCAATGTGGATTTTGTGATTGAAGGTTATGGTGCGCACCGGCTGATCAAAAGTCTCGATCTCTTCTTCTTCGCCGTGGCAAGTGGCGCATTCGTCTTCATCTTCCACGTCGTGGCATTCGGAACATTCATCCATGGTAGGCAGCAAAAAATCTTCGGCCGACTGACTGTCTTCGGCCATGGGATGGCAGGCGGAGCATTCGACCTCCGCCTCGGTGATGTGGAGCTTGTGCGAAAACCGGCTGGTTTTGGCCCACTGCGATACGGGGTCTTTCCAGGATTGCCCTTCCTGCGCCGATGCTCTCCAGCCGAATATCAACAAAACGGCAAACGCAATACAAACGCAAATCGACCTGTGGATGATTTTCATCTTCCTGCTCTCTTATTGTTCGTTTTCCGCTGAACTCGACGAAAGTTGGTTGAAAAACCAGTACTGAAAACGCAGCAGCAGGCGTGTGTCCAGATCATAGTATTTATTATGCAGCATTTGCAATTGCGAATCCAAACTCCAGCGATGAACCGGACGGTAAAGCACGCCAATGGCCGCTGATAGCAGTCGCGTGCGTGCCTGGTCGCTGGCAAGCCGGTATGAAGCCCAGGAGAGTTGCACGTTCGGCAAAAACCGGTTTTGCCGGTAGGCGCGATACAGATAGGCGTTCAGCCCGTCCAGATCACCGGCATAGCCGCTCCGGTGCACATAGTTTAAGCTGCCCCAGGCCGTGTTGACGCCGACGGACAGCCGCAGCGAGCGGTCATCGGTGTACAGAATGAGCGCGCCATTGCCCTGAAGCTGAAACTGCGGACCCACCTGAAAATAAAAGCCTGTTTCGATTTCGTGGTTTTTCTCGGTGTTGAACACGGAAAAAATCGAATTCCAGGGCAATCGCGGTGAACGGTACGTGTAAGCCGCATTCAGCGACAGCCGGTTCGACAGTCGGGTTTGCAGCGACAGTTCGCCGCGGGTGATACGCAGCCCGTACATGTCGACATCGGTGCGGCCGTACAGGCTCGTGCCCGGTCGAATCTGCCACGAGCCGTCGAAGGCGGCCATCTGGAAGGCGCGTGTCGCCGGTTCGATGAATTGCGTGAACACACTGCCGATGGAGTCGGCGCGCAGGGTGTTATATCCGGGCCGGGTTTGCTGCTTGTTGAAATAGCTCAGGCTGAAGTTCAGTGTTGCGCTCGGCCGGATGCGCAACTGCCCGCCGGCGAGGTAGTTATTTTTGGCATCGGAGATGATCTTGAGTTGTTGCGATGCCGGCATCAGCGTTCCGGCAAAGGCCTTGATGCGAAGCAGGCGGCCGAGGCGGATTTTGATCTGCGCCCCGTCGATGGTGCCCACGGCCACGCCGCTGAACACCGGCTGACGTCCCAGCTTCAGCTCGGCGCGTCTGGCGATGTTCCGCCATTGCAAATAGAAATTGTACATGCGAATGCGCGGATCGTTGGCCAGCGGGCTGGCAAAATCGTGGTCCAGTTGGCCGAAGGCCCGAAACAGCAAGCTGCGGTTGCGGAAATCGATTTGGAAGCCCTGATAACCGCGCGCCTGGCGGGTGGATTCGCCCACGGTGTCGCTGCGTTCGTAGGTGAAAAAGCTGGTGGTAATCCGGCCCGAAAAGCTCTGTGCCATCAGCAGCGATGGCAGCATCCATCCGATCCAGAGTAACCAGCCAGTCCGTTTTGTACTCATGAGAATGGCCTTTTCCGTTTATTCAATTCAATGGCATGTTTGAATTAAGAGGGATCTGATATTTATTCAATTGACCGAATCATTTCGAACATCATCCGGGCGTGTCGGGATGTTCATCCAGCGTGTTCCCACTCCGGCGCAAACGGGTTCATCACTGGGTTGAAGGCCAGTCAGTGGTATTGTAAATAATGATAGCGATTTATACAGGGATGATGGCTTGTTTTTAAAAATCCAGCGCCACAAGCGCAAATGAGGCTCTGTTGCTTCCGTTTGCGCTCGAGAACAGGCTTTGCTATGACGGCATTGGCGGCAATCAATCGGTCTTATTCTCGTCGAGGGCTTCGTACTTGCTGGCGCATTTGGTGAATACATTGGTGGCGTGAAAGACATCGTCTGACTGGTATTTACCCTCGATGAGCACATCGGCCCCTTCCTTAAATGTATCTGGAAGAATGCCGTTGTACACCACCGACAGGCGCTCGCCTTCTTCTTCGATCATGAACCGAACTTCGATTTTGCCGGACGCCTTTTCAATGCTTCCGGGCACCACTTTGCCGCTGACCCGGAATCCCTGGCCGTATGAATCCTGGCCCTTCATTTTGAGCTCTTTAACGGTGGAATAATACACCATGGTTTCTTCATTGAAACCGCTGGAAATCAGATACAGCATGGCGAGAATGACCAGAGAGAACGCAAAAAATACGCGCATATTTCGCTTCATATCCCGAACCTCGAGTTTGTTGGAATTCGAAGTCAAGAAGGCCGACGTTTTGGCTTTTCAAAATACAAATTCAATGCCAGGCCTGCGCATTTTTTGAATCAATTTCAGCGTGACGATGATATGCAAAATACCTCCGCAATAAAGCATAACTTCAATAAAATCAATTCAAATTATTTCGCAATCGTTTTAACTGGTTTTCTACCGATTCACCGTCCATAAAAAACAGCTGCCCTGGCTTTCAAAATATAAGAATTTCATGAACTTATTCTTAATTTTAGGAAACAAACGAAATGCACTGGCCAAAACCACGTGCCACAGAACCGGCCGGCACGCGGCCGGCGCGATCCTGCGGCTCTTTGCTCGCGTTCAAATCAGTCGCCCAGTTCCATTTCCTGAAATTGGGTTTTCTGGTCCAATTCGCGGATTTTCAGATACAATCCAATAGCCAGAATGATGATGAAGATGGTTGAAAGGGCCAGGCCCTTGCGCCGGAATTGCAGCTCTTCGAGAGCGGCTACACCCATGGCATAGGCCTCCATGGCCTTTTTCATGCCCTCTTTCGAAAGTTTTTCCAGATCTTCCACCGACAGCTTATGAATCATGGTGCGCGATTTGATCAGGAATTGTCGCGCATCGGAAATGCTGAATTTGGCGTCCACCACTTCCATACCAGCGGTTTCGGCAATTTTGACCAGGCTGTCGGCGCGGAAGATGGCGGTTTTGAGGGAGTCGATATCCACATACATCTTGGCCGCCACTTCATACGCCTTTTCGCCCTCGTCGTGGCATTCCAGGCAGATACTCTCCGGGCCGACGCCCAGCATCTCGTCCTTCGGATGTTTGATGCCGTGGTTGCCGTGGCAGGTTTCGCATTCCGGCAAGTCCTGCTCGGCAAAGGCTTCTTTGTGAGGACTTTCCTGGAACATTTCGCTATTGTTCACATGGCACTGGCCGCACACATACATCACCGAGGGCACGGCTGGCGGCGCGGCCCCGTGGTTGCCGTGGCAATCGTTGCACGCCGGAGCAGCCGTGTCGCCGCGCTTGAGAAGCGCCTGTCCGTGCACACTATTCTCATATTCCTCCACCTGGGTGGTCGGAATGTCGTACTCGGCCATGTAATCGCTATCGGCGTGGCAGCGCGCGCAGGTTTTGGGCACGTTGGTCGCGTACACCGGCGAGCGCGAATCATTGGCCTTCAGGATGCCATGGTTGCCGTGGCAATCCACGCAGGTGGCGACTTTCTCATCGCCCCTGGCCAGCCGTTTGCCATGAATGCTGGTTTTGTACCGGTTGAGCTGATCGGTGGGCAGACGCGGATTGTACTGCCGCATGTATTCGGGATCGCTGTGGCAGCGACCGCAGAACCGGGGAATCTCGGTGCGATCCGGCACCCCGATGTAGCCTTTGGTCGGGTCCATGGCCGCATCCGCATCGCCGTCCAGTCCGGCCGTGGGATCGCCGCCGTGGCAATCGGCGCACGACAGGCCGTTTTTGGCGTGAATATCATTTGCCATCGCCTTCACCGGTTCGGCCAGGTCTTCGTCTTCCAGATGGCAGCTCACGCAGCTATTGGGCTGTTCCCTGGGTGGCGGATTTTGCGCTTGGCTCAATATCGGTTTTGTCAACACCAGGGACATGGTCATCACGAGCACACTGAGGAAAGGTTTCATCCAGCGCATGGTCATTCCTTTGCTTAATTGATTCATCTCATTCAATCTCTTGTATCGAACATGTCTTCTCTACGCTTCGTGTAGAAGATAGAGAGGAGCAAGGCCAGCAATCCCAGGAACAGAAACGCCAGGATGCGGTAAATGCCTTGCAATTGGCCAAAATCGACAAAGATCAGATAAAACAAGGTGATAATCAAATTCAAAATGCACATCCATCGATATTTGACAATATGAAAGATCAGGCTAAAGGCAAAATAGGCCGCGCTGACCCCGATCCAGGACAGGGTGACGAAGTGCAACGGCAGCCCCACGTACAGCGTCATCGGCAGCCATAAAAAGCCGATCACCAGGTACAGATTTTCCAGCGCTTCGGAGCGGAGTCCCAGCACGTGTTTCTGGTAATGCAGAATGTGCGCCGAGGCGAAGGTCACAAGCACGAGGCTCACGTTGACAAACGTGACCTGTTTGTGCGTGCCCCAGTACACCATCCAAATTAGCACGAAAATGAACGCATTCAGAAACGTCAGAATACGCGAGCGCAGCCACAGCGCGTACATCAGCACCACCAGGCTCTGCCAGGCCAGCCAGGCGTAGCTGTGTGGCAGGTGGCTCAGGCCAGCGATGGCAATGCTGAGGGCGATAAAACCAAAGCAGGCGTTCAGCGATGCCACCAGCTTCTGCCGGGTCAGGCCGTATTGTGCGCTGGCCAGCGCCAGGAAAAAGGCGCTCACCGTGAGCGAGACAACTCCCCACGAAGGCTGAAAATACGTGAGGACGTTTACCGTGCACAGTAGCGAAAAGCCGAAACCGGCCAGCAGCGTGCTGGCCGCCAACAGCCCTTGCTTCAGGCCCTTCTTCGCCTGCCAGAAAACCGGCAGGCCGAACAGCAGGGTGTACATCAATAAAAACAGCATGTTGTTGTTGTGCTGCGGTGCTGCTTGCGCCGGATTGCCAGCCAGCGGGTTGTTCAGCAGCCAGGTGAAGTGCATGAAGTACGTTACCAGGATAACGCCGATGAACAACCGCTGCCAGCCATTTCGCAGCAGCAACATCAGCGAAGTTGCGGCCATCAGCACGGCGAAGCTGAGATACATCAGCGGCACATCGCTGATGGAGATGGCGATGTATCCCTGGAGAATGGCCAGGAACACAAAGAACTCCGACTTTCGCTGCAGGGCGTAATAAAATTGGGCTGCCGCAACCACGGCCAGCAGCGCAATCGCCACCGCGCGGCTTTGGATCAGCGGCTCATCGGTAAAAAAATGCAGCCGCAGCGTGGCATAGAAAAAGATGAGATCAGCCGAGGTTTCCAGAATCTGGTACAGGCTGGGCACGGTCCGTTGAAGCGCTTTGCGAAAAAACAGCACGGCGGCTGAAAGCAGGTAGCCGAACAGGATGGCGACATAGGTGAGGCCGAGGCGGTACACGTAGCTGATCATCAGAATGATGCCGCACAGAATCATGAACCCGCCGATCCAGGTCAGGCCCACCGCGCCAACCCGCATCTCCAGCTCGGAGCTGTCCTCGATGCCCGGGACGCCATCCGGCTGGCCGGCTCTCGCATGGATATCCGACCGATGGTCCCCGGATGAAATCCCGAGGTAGTTCTCGATCAGCATCAGCCGGGCTTCCAGCATTTCCATGCGCTTTTGCAGCGCTTCAATCTCTCTTTTCTCTTCCTGTTTCGATTGCATACAGGCCACCCGCCCTATAGTGAACGAACCTCGATCTTCTTGCCAGAGCCATACGGGCCGGGCAAGGTTACATGTAGGCCACGCCCGTCATAAGCAGGATGTATCCAATGGCGATCAGGCCGAAAATGGTGCCCCAGCGATTGAGCTCGCCGCGGCTGGACGCCTTGTCGATGAACGGCACGAAGATCACCAGGATACCGATCAGGCCAAATCCAAGAATACCGAGCAGTTCACCTTCCAAAAACCAGATTTTCGCGGGCAGGATTTTCAGCGTCTGAAACATGAAGAGAAAGTACCATTCCGGCCGAATGCCCATAGGCGTCGGGGCGAATGGATCGGCCTTTTTGCCCAGCTCCCACGGAAACAGCGCAGCGATGGCTGCCAGGCAGCCCAGGGCCACCGTCCAGCCCAGAAGATCGCGCATCAGAAAATTGGGGAAGAAGGGCATGAGCTTGATTTTTTTCTGGCTCTTTTCTACGGAGATGGGGATGCTCATCCCCTGCAACTGGACGGCAAACAGGTGGAAGCCCAGCAGCAAGAAAAAGGTTGCCGGCAAAATGGCAACGTGTATGGCGAAGAAGCGATTCAGGGTAGCTCCGGTGACATCCTCGCCGCCGCGCAGCAGTTTCATGATGGTATGGCCGATCAGCGGCACATCGCGGACGATTTCGGTGCCAACTTTGGTGGCGAAATAGGCCAGCTCATTCCACGGCAACAGATAGCCGGAAAAGCCGAAGCCCATCGCCAGAAACAGCATGAGCACGCCCGATACCCAGGTCAGCTCCCGGGGTTTGCGATAGGCGCGCAAGAAAAACACGCTAAACAAATGAATGAACGCAGTGGCGATCAGCAGGTTGGCCGACCAGCTATGAATCGAGCGGATCAGCCAGCCAAAGCGCACTTTGGTCATCAAAAACTGGACGCTTTCGAAAGCGGTTTCGGCCGTCGGTTTGTAGTAGAACAGCAGCAGCATACCGGTAATAATCTGCACGATAAAGAAGAAGAGCGTCATCCCGCCGAGATAATACCAGATGGTATGCCGGTGCATGGGCACCGTTTTGTGGCTCATGAAATCCAGAATGCCCTGAACGTGATAGCGCTCCAGCAGCCAGTTGGCGGTGCGCCCCGCCTGATTGGCCAGAGCCGATTTGGCGGTTCCTTGGCCCGTCCTGTCTTTTTGCAGCGTTTTATCTCGTTCCACCATTTTTCCCTCTTTGACTCATGTTTAGCTTAGCTTTTTCGATACAACGATTTCCTCGCCCCGGATATCCACTTCATACGCTTCCAGTGGCCGCGGTGGGGGCCCGGCGATGTTTTTGCCGGTCAGGTCGTAGTGGCCGTTGTGGCAGGCGCACCAGATGTGCTTCAGGTCGGGGCGGTATTGCACCGTGCAGTCCAGATGCGTGCAGACGGCGCTGAAGGCGCGGTACTCGCCCTGTTCGGTGAGGATGAGGATGCCCGGTTTGGAACCAAAGCGGAAAATCTTGCCAGAATTCGGCTTCAGCTCACCGACCCGGCCCGCGATCACCGAAGTGGTTGTCTCCTGTTTCACTTTGGGTGGAATGAGATAATTCACAATCGGAAAAATCACCGATCCAAACGTGGTTAAAATGCCTCCCCCTAAAAAGAAGTTAACCAGACGGCGGCGTAATTTTTGATTCTCGGAAAGACCTTCTTTGGGTGTGGTCCCCATCGACTTTTTCCCACGCGTGTCCATGTGTTAAACCTCGCCAAATGTTCACCCGTTAACTCATGAGTTTCTTGCACATATGAATGGCTTCCCAACACGAATCGATTCATGCTCCGGACTGGTGCTCTCCGGTCACAGTCCGGATGGAAACACCCGCTTGCGCGCCGGTCCGGCCCAAACATCCCCCGGCCGCAATCCAACGGGCGGGGGCCCCGCAACCGGAACGGAGAAATTCCGCCAGAAATCGATCGCCTCGCCATGGCGGCAGGAAATTCTCCGTGCAAGCGCCGTTGCAGGGACTCGCGATGCTGAATTTAACCGCTTCGGGCCGAAGCCAATGCGCAAGCGTAGAAATAAAAAAGAGAGTTTAATTGCCTTTTTGCTGTACGACTCCCTCCTTCAGATCGGTTTCGAATCTGGCTATCGAATATGGCATGATGGCCCTCGAAACAGGATGAACGGTTCAGGCAATTAAACTCTCTGTCGAACATGGAACCGGCTGTTGCCGATGTCAGAGAAGCAGAAACGCGACGATGCCGGGCAACAGCGCCAATGCTCACACCAACAGAACCCGGGCGGCGCAGGCACGGCAATGATAAACGCTTCCCGAATCAGTCGTGTTTGTACTTTAACGGGAAGTGTTTATGCGTGCCTTTATTCTTGAGCTCTTTGAAATTGAACGGTTTGGACTCGTCATAGAACGGACTTTTATCATTATGGCACTGGATGCAGGTTTTTTCATTGACCGGATGCACCAGGCCGACTTTGACCAGATCGGCGCGTTTGTAGCGCTTGTTTTTGAGGCTCATGAATTGTTTTTTGGTATATTCTCCACCGGCGCCGTGGCACATCTCACAGCCCACCCCGGCGCGGTCCGGCGTCTTTTCGATGCTGATGAAACCGCCGGGTTTGCCGTAGCCGGTGGTGTGGCAGGGCAGACATTCCTTGTCCGTGGTGTAGTCTTTATCGGGATCCAGGCCGGCTTTTTTCTTGGCCTCGGCCCGCACCCCGGGCTTCAACACGTCGAAGGTGCTGGCCATTTTGGTCTTTTTCCAGGACTTGTATTGCTTCAGGTGGCACTTCTTGCACTTTTGGGTGCCAACAAACGCGAACTCGTTGGTCGGCTTCGCCTCCTGAGCAGACGCCAGTGTGGAGAATAGCCAGAGGAACAGGGTCGCAAATAGGACGTGCTTTTTCATAGTGGCCTCCCGTGAAAGGTTAGATGATGGTTTGTTTGGTGCAATGCAAACTACAGCAAGTTAAGGAAATAGCGAAGCTTGTTCAGAGAGGGCGCAGAGTTGTCGTGATCGATAATCTCAAAGGGGAAGGGCGAGATGAACGCCGATCACGATGAAACGAATGGACAGCAGAATGGATACTTAAAAGGGAAATTCAATCGACAGTCGCTATTGCCGACTCCCCGCCATAGCTATCCTCGTGTCATCAGGCAATAGCGCAATAAAGAATTGTCAAAATAGGTATCAATTTCGTTAAAAAATAGTTTTTTTATTGATTTTCAATATACAAATTTTAAAAAAAATTGCAAGCATCAAAATACGTAATTCAAAAAAATGCAACAATTCAGTTCGAAGCCTCTTTTCGTCATTTTGGCTTTCAGCGGCGAGCAACCGGGAGTCGCTGAAATGATGAAATCTTATATCCGGCTCGTTTGATGGATTGAGATGATGGCATCTTGCATAATTCTCCATTCGCGGAACAACGAAAATACTGGTTTGGCGATCTCATCATCCTTTTGAAGAAATTGCTGGATAGTTTCTTTAAAGATTAAATCATTGCTGGAATTATGCCGCGCTTTCAGGGATCGTGACATGGGTGATCCTGGCTCCCGATGAGTTGCCCCGGCCTATGCTGGTTTGCTGCGTGGCTGCACCAAGGGGGCTACGTTTGCATGACGATGAATGGCGGAGTGGCTCATGGCAAACAATGCCATCGCCTGCCATGGAAGACATAATTGGCATGAATCGGCAAAATGGCTGTTTCTCAATCATAAGAAATCGTTTAGCTAAATTTCGCAATTTTAAGAAAAGCCATTGTAGCGCCAATTGCCGGAGGATTGTTACTATGAGCTAAGCTGTTGATAAAGAAAGAGTTTTAGTCAATATTCCGAATTTATTAGGGCTACAAGTTTTTTGGTATAGTATTTGTCATCACAAAGGTCGAGTTTACTGTCAGGACAAAATTCATGGAGGGTATTTCGTATGAAGCTCTTAAAACTCATTCTTGTTCTGTCATTGTCGCTTGCGTTTTCATCGCAGGTTCTGGCGCAGAACAAACAATTCGGTTATGTTGGGGCCAAAGGCTGTAAGATGTGCCATAATACCAAGAAGCAGGGGCAACAATACAAAATTTGGCTTAAATCTAAACACGCCCAGGCATATAAAACTTTGGCGAGCGAAAAGGCCAAGGCCATTGCCAAAGAAAAGGGCATTGCCGATCCGCAGAAAGCGGATGAGTGCTTGCAGTGCCACGTGACCGCCCATGGCGTCGATGCCAAGTTGCTCGGAAAGAAATATTCCATTGAAGAGGGAGTGAGCTGCGAGAGCTGCCACGGACCGGGCAAGGTTTATAAGAAAAAGAAAACCATGATCGCCATTTCCAAAGGCGAAATCGATCCGGCCTCGGTTGGGCTGATAAAACCAGATGAAAAGACCTGCAAGAACTGCCATAATGAAAAGAGCCCAACCTTCAAGGAATTCGATTACGAAAAATTCTACGAAAAGATCAAGCACGAGAAGCCCAAAAAATCCTGAGCCGCATCAGTGATTTTCAGCATATTTTAGGGCCGATCGTCAAAAAATGATGAGGTCGGCTGATGCGCCGCTGTGTGTTGATGTTCATGATACTCATGTGGATGATCGGTAGTGCACGGCTTCTCCAGGCGCAGACCCGAGATGAATGCCAGGAATGTCATTCCGACCCCGAGTTGACTACCGGAACCGAAAGCGGCGAAGAAATTTCCCTTTACGTTGCGGATTCCTTATTCGATGCCAGTGTGCACGCCGATTTGGAGTGTATTGATTGCCACGCCGATGTGACCGAGCTGCCGCATGATGAAAGGCTGAAAAAGGTTGATTGCGGGAGCTGTCATGAGGACGCGGCCGAGGCCGTGGCGCAGAGTGTGCATGGAATCGAGCTACAGGTGCGATCACCGGATTCGCCCACCTGCGCGGATTGCCACGGGACGCACGATATTTTGTCTGTGACGGATCCATTGTCCCGTGTATCCAAAGCCAACCAGCCGAAAACGTGCGGGCGGTGTCATTCGGATCCGGATATTATCGCCAGAAACAAAATCCCCATGGTCGCGCCTGTGGCCATTTACCGGGGGAGCATCCATGGGCAACTGACGCAGGAAAGAGAGGACGCGGCAACGTGCAGCGATTGCCATCGCGGCCACCTGATCCTCACGCCGTTGAATCCGAAGTCGTCCATTTTTAAATTAGCAATCCCCAAAACCTGCGGCAGGTGCCACGAATCGATCTACGAGGAATACGAGATCAGCGTTCATGCCGAGGCGTTGAGGCGGGGTGCCAGGGATGCGCCGGTCTGCACCGATTGTCACGGCGAACATGATATTTTGCGTCCGGAAAATCCGGCAGCGCCGACATCCGGATTTCGTGTGCCCATCGAAGTGTGCAGCCCATGCCATGCCTCGGAACGGCTGGCCAGAAAATACGGATTGACTCCGGCCCGGGTTAAAACCTACAAGGATAGTTACCACGGGCTGGCGCTGCGTGCTGGCAAAGCCACGGTGGCCAACTGCGGTAGCTGCCATGGAGTGCATGGCATTTTACCCTCCTCGGATCCTCGTTCGCCCATTCATCCGGACAATCTTATGGAAACCTGCGGCAAATGCCATCCCAATCCCACGGCGAATTTTGCCCGGGGACGCGTTCATATGGTTGGCGAGGATACCGAGGCCAGAATCATCCGGATCGTGCGCAAGGTTTATATTGTTCTCATCATCACCGTTATCGGTTTCATGGTCACGCACAATGTGATCGATTTTGTGGCAAAGGCAAAACGAATAAGGCTCGCAAAGTATGGCAATTGATGACTACAGCCAACGGCGCTACCTGCGGTGGACGACCGGTGAGCGTATCCAGCACTGGATTCTGGCGATTTCGTTCTTTGTGCTGGGCATTACTGGATTCGCCCTGAAGTTTCCGGAATCCTGGTGGGCCTGGCCTTTCCGCATCACCGGTTCCTTTGACCTTCGGGGCTTACTGCATCGAATTGCGGCTACGTTTTACATCGCGCTGTCGTTGTATCACCTGGCTTATTTGGTGTTTACGCAGAGAGGCCGGGCGCAATGGCGCGAGCTGAAGCCGCGCCTGCGCGATCTGCTGGATTTGAAAAGCCAGGTTTTATACAATCTGGGCTGGCTTCGAGTGCGGCCGAAATACGGCCATTACACTTACTGGGAAAAAATGGAGTACTGGGCTCTTGTGTGGGGCACGGTGATCATGGTGCTCACCGGCCTGGCACTCTGGTTTGAAAATATCTCATTGCGAATATTCCCGCTGTGGGTTCTGGATGTCGCCACGGTGATTCATTATTATGAGGCCATTCTGGCCACGGCGGCGATTCTGGTCTGGCATTTTTATTTTGTGATCTTCGATCCACTGGTGTATCCGTTGAACACAAGCATGATTTCGGGTTCGTTGACGCAAGAGCAAATGGAAGAAGAACACGCCGAGGAACTGGAGAAACTGGCTGAAATGGAGGAGGAAGAATCCGAAGGACCGATTGATCTGCTGAAAAGCGAAAAGGAAGACGTGGTTCGGGGCGTGTCGGTTTAGTGGACACTCGCACAGTACGGCGTCCATGATCCTGTTGTCAGGGGGCGACCCCGATGCCCACAAGGCGTCATTTCTTGCGGAGGCGTTTTCGAACGACCATATTGACCTGCCGGGCGATGCCGGATGCATCGGCCGGCGTTCGGATTGTGACGGAACGATCGCGATAAGACAATGCGTGTCAATCTTGCAGCATAGGTGCGGATGAGGTTATCGGAGACGATGCGTGTGTTTGGCAATATGAGACCTATGTGAAGGATTATGAAGCGTGTGTAGGTAGTATTATGGCGAAAATCATAGAATATGCGATTGGGGCGGCTTCTGTATGGCTGATTGTTGTTCTGCTCCCGGTCGGGGCCTTCGGGCAGGATGATGAGGAATGCCTGGAATGCCACGGTGAAAAAGATTTTGTCACCGAACGCAATGGCAAGGAAATTTCGCTGTATGTGGACGGCAAGGCTTTCGCACAGTCCGTGCATGGTGAAAACGGTTGTGTCTCCTGCCACGAAGACGCCGATGTCGAGGAATTCCCGCATGATGAGGACCTGGAGCCGGTGGATTGCGGCAACTGTCATGATGACATCAGCGAGCGGTATCAGAACAGCCTGCACGGCCGGGCGCTGGCGCAGAAAAAATATCTGGCGCCGAATTGCACAACCTGTCACGGAAGACACAATATCCTGCCATCGACGGATGACCGGTCACCGACCTATGTGATGAATATTCCGAAACTGTGCGGTTCCTGTCATAAAGAAGGCACGCCGGTATCGCAGCTTCGCACCGTGGCCGAGCGGCACGTTCTGGAAGACTACTCGCAGTCCATTCACGGTGATGGGCTTTTTAAACGCGGGCTGATCGTGACGGCCGTGTGCACGAGCTGCCACACCTCGCACGACATCCTGCCGCATGAAGACCCGAATTCCACCATCAATCGCAACAATATCGCGAAAACGTGCATGCAGTGCCACGCACAGATCGAACGCGTGCATTTGAAAGTGATCCGGGGGGAGCTGTGGGAGAAAAAACCGCATGTGATTCCCAGTTGCGTTGAATGCCATCAGCCGCACAGGGTGCGTCGGGTATTTTATGAGGAGAGCTTCCCGGACTCCATGTGCATGAGCTGTCATGGCAAGCAGGACTTGCAAAAAACCGAAAATGGCCAGGTGCGGTCGTTGTACGTTGATTATGATGCATTCAAAAAATCGGTGCATGCGACCAATTCCTGCATCAAATGTCACACGGAGGTGAGCTATTCGCGAAAGCCGGTGTGTAAAAACAGCGGCCGGGTGGATTGCTCCATGTGTCACGCCGAACAGGTCGCGGATTATCAGATCAGCCAGCATGGCACGTACTGGGCCCGCGGCAATCGGATCGCACCGTATTGCACCGATTGCCATGGCGTGCACGACATGCAGTCGAAGGACGATACTGCCTCGCCGACGTTTTCGCGCAACATTCCGGAGCTGTGCGGGCGATGCCACCGGGAAGGACAGAAAGCGGCCGTGGCGTATAAGGGCAAGGAGCATGAGATCATCAAGCACTACACCATGAGCATCCATGGCAAGGGCCTGCTGCAAAGCGGTCTGATGGTGACCGCCACCTGTATCGACTGCCACACGGCGCACCGTGAGCTGCCCGCCAGCGATGAGCGGTCCACTGTGCATGAGGACAACATCGCCAACACGTGTGCGCAGTGCCACCTCGGCATTTATGAGGAGTACAAATACAGCATTCACAGCAAGCTGGTCAATAAAACCGACAAAAAGCTGCCGGTGTGCAAGGATTGCCACCAGTCGCACACCATCAAGCGCGTGGATGTGGATGAATTCCGGCAGGACATTCTGGCTCAGTGCGGCAAGTGCCATATGGACGTTGCCGAGACCTATTTCGAAACCTTCCACGGCAAGGTCTCCAAACTCGGCTCGGCCAAAACCGCCAAATGCCATGATTGCCACGGCGCGCACAAAGTGCTGCCGCCGTCCGAGCCGGAATCCACCCTGAGCTTCGCCAATGTGGTGACTACGTGCAAGAAATGCCATCCCAACTCCAACCGGAAGTTTGTCGGCTATTTGACCCATGCCACTCACCACAACAAAACCAAATATCCGTACCTGTACTACACCTTTTGGTTCATGACCGGTCTGCTGATTTTCACGTTTTCGTTCTTCGGTCTGCACACCGTACTGTGGTTGCCGCGCGCCATCCGCGAGCGGCAGAAATTGCGCAAGCTGAAGAAAATGTACGCCGCCAATCGGGAAAAGAGCCTGCACGAAGGCAACGGCACCCAGGTGTCGCCCTTCGGACTGGTAACCCGGCGAGTGGCCTATTTTCAAAGGTTCGATAACTTCTCCCGGTTCCTGCACTTGCTGGTCATTTTGAGTTTCCTGTCGCTGGCCATCACCGGAATGACCATCAAATTCTCGGGCGTGGGCGTGTTCCAGAATCTGTCGCATCTTTTGGGCGGATATGAGGTGACAGGCTATGTACACCGCGTGGCGGCGGTGATCACGTTCATCTACTTTTTTCTGCACATCGGCTATTTGATTCGCAAAAAGATCAAGCAGAAGGTCAGCCTGAAGGAGATGCTGAGTGGTGAAGATACCCTGATTCCGCGCAAGCGCGACGTCATCGAATTCTGGCAGAACATCAAATGGTTCCTGGGATTGGGACCGCGGCCCGAGTACGGCAAATGGACGTACTGGGAAAAGTTCGATTATCTGGCCGTTTTCTGGGGCGTGGCGGTCATTGGTAGCAGCGGCTTGCTGCTCTGGTTCCCGGAGTTTTTCACCAACCTTGGCGTGCCGGGCTGGCTGATCAATGTAGCGACGATCATCCACAGCGACGAGGCGCTCCTGGCCGCCGGCTTCATTTTCACCATTCACTTTTTCAATACCCATTTCCGGCCGGATAAGTTTCCGATGGATTCGGTGATTTTTACCGGCCGGGTGTCGCTGGCAGAGTTCCGTCTCGATCGGCCCCGCGAATACCAGCGGCTGATCAAGAGCCGGAAAATTCGCAAATACATCGTGGAAGCGCCGCCGAGCTGGCTGGAAAAAGCCGCGCGTGTGTTCGGCTTCACGGCGCTCACCATTGGAATCATCACAATCATCCTGATCATTTATGCGATGATCTTTCTGTATCGGTGATCCCACCATAAGGGCTCTGACATCGTTGGTTGCGACCTGTTACGGAGCCGAGACCGGGCTTTTGTAAATCTTCGATCGGAGCTGAATTGCGGAAATGGGATGCATGCCATACACAGCGATGCCAGAGCATTTTTTTATCAGCATTCCGACATGAGGCCCTTTCATCGGTCCGATTTCTGCCGGCCAATAGAAGGGTGCTGGAATGCCGGAATTGCATATCTCGGCTGTTGCCATGGAAAAAGACTCCGGTATTGGCCATCATTCGGCTTAGCCGGCTGCCGTAAAAAAACGGATATCTAAAACTGCGCTGATCATTGACAAATGCGCGTGAATGGTTGCATTCGGAAGCTACACCTGGTTGTCATCGCAAACATTCGCTCTGCAGTAGCATGACGTTTCCCTTGACGGCGGCAGGGTAATGGCACCTTCACAGCCGAATGGCGACAACGGGCCTTGACAGTGCATTGCATCTCTGAATGAGTTTGATGGACTATTGGCGGGAGCGAATGATAATTTTTCTTGCTCCGCGAAAGCGTTCATACCGATTCAATGGTTTCCGATTGCAGGCGGTAAAAGTGGGGTTTTTCGACGGAGCGCCAGGAAAAAATAGGGGGGAAGGGGTGTACACGGCGCTCTGGCTGCTGAAAATTGGATCAGTTTTTTTGAAAATCCACTTGCAAAATACAAAGAGAATATTAAACTTTGCGAAGTTTTGCATAAAAGCTCTCTTGTGCTATACATCTCCCGGAGGTGCCACATATTTTTCTGGGGGGTGTGCGCATGTCAGGGTGTACGTGGGTGTAAAAACTGGCGTCCTGAATATGAGCCGAGTAGCATGGGAGAGTTTCAAGCGCCGGATGTTGTTCGGGGTCAGATGGATCATTGGGCTAATGAATCAATAGAAGGGAGATCAAACCAAGGGAGATTGATGGATGGCTAAGCAACAGGACCGTAAAGTATTCGATTCGTTTTATAATTCGATTAGTTTGTTTGGTGCCTTTTTAGCCGTTGTTACGTTTGCACTGATTCTGTTTCTCATCATCGCTGAATGGCTTTCACCACGCACCGTACCCTATCTTGGTATTTTGACTTATATTGTATTGCCTGTGTTTTTGATTCTAGGGTTGGTTCTAATTCCGATCGGCATGTGGCGAGAACATCGGCGCCGCGTACGCGGGCTGGGCAAGCAGGTGCTGCCCCGCCTGGACCTGAACAATCCGAAACACCGTCGCGGCGTGATGGTGTTCATGACTGCAACAGGGATTTTTCTGTTTTTTACCGGCCTGGGCACCTACCGGGCTTATGAGTTTTCCGACTCCGTGACCTTCTGCGGCCAGGTTTGCCACAAGGTAATGGAACCGGAATATAAGGCCTATCAAACCAGTCCGCATGCGCGTGTGAAATGCGTAGAGTGCCACGTGGGGCCGGGGGCCACATGGTTTGTGCGCTCAAAGTTGTCAGGCGCCTATCAGGTGTATTCGGTTTTGTTCAACAAATACCAGCGCCCCATCCCAACACCCATTGAGAATTTACGACCGGCTCAGGAAACCTGCGAGCAGTGCCACTGGCCAGCCAAGTTTTATGGCGATCGACAGGTCGATCGCGTTCATTTTTTGAATGATGAAGAGAACACCCGGTGGAAGCTAAAAATGGTCTTAAAAATCGGTGGTGGTACCCCGGAAGAGGGCTACACCAGCGGCATCCATTGGCATATGAACATCGCCAACAAAATTGAGTATGTTGCCCTGGATGAACAACGTCAGGTGATTCCATGGGTGCGAATGACGGATCAGAATGGTAATGTGAAAGTATTCAAAACCATCGAGGATGATTTCGATGAGGCCGCTCTCGATACGTTAGAGATTCGCCGCATGGACTGCATCGATTGCCATAACCGGCCGTCGCATCAATTTAAATCGCCGCAACTGGCTCTGAATATTTTCCTGGAAACGGGCAAAATCGATCCATCGCTACCGTATATTAAATCCACCGGAGTCGAGCTGTTGGATGAAGCTAGCGAGGCCAATTCCTATGAGGAGGCCTTTCAGATCATTGAAAACGGCATCTACACCTTTTACCGGGATGAATACCCGGAAATCTTCGAAAATAAACAAGCCGCCATTGATTCAGCGATTTCCGTGCTGAAACGGGTGTACCGGCGCAACTTCTTCCCGTACATGCGAGCAAACTGGAAGGCCTATCCCGAAAATATCGGCCATCTTACCAGTCCGGGATGCTATCGTTGCCATGACGGTATGCATGTGGCTGAGGATGGGCAAGTTATCACCAATGACTGCAGTGCATGCCATCTGATCATCGAGCAGGGAGACGGCAAAACCGTGAATGAGGTGAATATCTACGGACTGGAATTTCGTCATCCGGAAGATATCGACGAGGAGTGGCGCGAAACCGGCTGCTACGAGTGCCACGGGCCAGAGGAATGATGACGGTACGATTGTTTTCTTAAGTGCTGCGAGCCTTTCGGATCTTTTGACCTGAAAGGCTCTTTTGTTTTATGGGCCTGGCCGCTACGATCTCGCAGGCAAAATTGGAAAATCGAGGGAGCTGGTGCAGATAGCATACTTTCCTTATATGGTGCCTGATATGACTGGCATCTGGTAAGGAAGCCCACCCAATTAGAGAAAAGCAGCATGTTATTGACTGCGAAGGTAAGGACTTTGTAATTTTTTTGTAATTTTATTGATTCCGGGTGTTTCTTTTTTTATAATATTAAGAACTGCATCAGGGGAATTGGCATCCCTCGTGGCCTGCCTTTCTTTTTCAAGTCCAGTGACGTCTTAACAACCTTTTGAGGAGAAAAGCAATGAAAAGAAAATCGCTTGTTGTGTTGGCCGTACTGCTTTTCCCTGCATTTCTTTTGGCACAGGACTGTGTGGAATGTCACAAAAAGATTACTCCCAAAATTGTCGCAGATTGGCAACTGAGCAAGCACAGTGAGAATGATGTGGATTGTTCTGTGTGTCACGGGGAGGACCACAAATCGGCTGGCGATGTGGACAAAGTTCAGATTCCAACTCCGGAAACCTGCGCCGAATGTCATGAGGATCAGGTTGCCCAATTCAAAAAAGGCAAGCATGCGATGGCCTGGGCCGCCATGAAAGCCATGCCCACCATTCACTGGCAGCCCATGGCCTTGCGCGAAGGCATGAAGGGTTGCGGCGGCTGCCACAAAATCGGCCTGAAATCCGAGGACGAAATTAAACAACTGAAAAAGGAAGGCGCCGGTTTCGGCGTGGCCTCGTGCGATGCCTGTCACACCCGCCACCTGTTCTCCAAAAAAGAGGCGCAACAACCGCAGGCCTGCCAGACCTGCCACATGGGTTTTGATCATCCACAGTGGGAAATGTATTCGGCGTCCAAACACGGCGTTCGCTTTCTGCTGAAACAAAACGGCGTGCTGCCGGAATCGGCCGCTGCGCCGACCTGCCAGACCTGCCACATGCAGGAGGGCAATCATGAGGTGCGGACGGCCTGGGGGTTTTTGGCCGTGCGGTTGCCGCTGCCCGAGGATGAGCAATGGAAGCAGGATCAGGTCACCATTCTGCAGGCGCTGGGTGTACTCGATCCTAAAGGTCAGCCCACTGCACGTCTGGATGTGGTGAAGGCCGCCGACGTGGCCCGGCTGGATCAGGAATCGTGGCAGAAAGAACGCGATAAAATGATCAGCGCCTGCAGCCAGTGCCACTCCGAGAACTTCGCCCGAGCCGAGCTGAAAAAGGGCGACGATATGATCCGCGCCGCCGACCGTCTGATGGCCGAGGCCATTCGCATTGTGGCCAAATTGTACGAGGATGGCGTTCTTAAAAAACCCGAAAATTATGCGCATCCATTTCCCGATTTATTGACCTTCCATGACGCACCTACCGTGATCGAGCAGAAACTGTTTGTGATGTATCTGAAGCATCGCATGCGAACGTTCCAGGGTACATTCCATATGAATCCAGACTATGCGCTCTGGTACGGCTGGAGCGAAATGCAGCGGGACCTGACCGAAATCAAAGAGCTCGCGGCATCACTGCGAAAAGAGCACGCGAAAAAATAGGCTCGCTCTAAACAAGATATGCACAATCCCGGCATCAGTTCGATGCCGGGATTTTTTTTGCTATAAACCTGGCTAATCAGGCTATGTATTAATTGATATCCACTAACTATCGCAAAAGGATTTAATAAACCACAGATTTCACAGATTGTCACTGATTTAGAAGCAGCCACCGATTGACACGGATAGGACGCAGCTAGTGCGGTATGGTTGTATCCACTGAGAGAAAGCCTTTTCAAAATATCGAAAAATGGGCCAGGAACGACAGCATCCAAAAGTGAGAAGGCAGGCCTTGGAATATTGCCATCATGCCCGCGTGCATCAGGCGGCATCTAAGAAAGGCAAGCCAGGGGCTGAATCCATACGCCGCAAGTTAATGTATATCAACGAAATCTGTAGTTTCGCCAGGGATTTACCTGTTGGCCGCCGGCAAAAACTGCCGCAGTGCGTGCATCAGCACCGGCAGGCGGCCGTAGCGCGGGGCGGCGTCGGAGGTGAAATAGCGTTCCGGGTGGCGCAGATACTGATGCAAGCGGGCGATCTGCCTCGGCGAAAGATGAAACAGCGCCAGCAGCAGCCGGTCGTCCTGCAGTTCATGCACGAAGCTTTGCAACATCTGCAACTCATCCGGCTGAATCGGAAAGCGTGGTTCGTCTTGTGGAAATGGTAATTGCAACTGGCCTGGGGGAAGGGGAGGCTCAAGTTTTGTCACCTGTGCTGTTGATCGCTTTTCTTGGTCAAGGTGGCGCAGAACCTGGGTCAGGGTCGCGCGGCTGGTAGCGAACAAGAACAGGGTCTCCAATAGTTCAAAATCCGGCGTAGCCGTTTTGAGGTTGAGCTGCGCCGCTGCCGGCGGCAAAAAGGCCAGCCGCCGCCGCTGGCCGGGCACCGGCTCGATGCGCACGCCGCGGCCGATGGCCTGCAACAAAAATTTGCGCGCATCGGCTCCCACGCCAATGTTGATGAACGTGATCACATTCGGGCGGTTGGAGTCCCAGCCCTCGTAAAAGCTACGCGAGCCCATCAGCAGCCGGATGTCCGATTGGCGGGTGTTGAGCTGGTCGAAAAATGCCTCGCCATCCATCACCGTGCTGATTTCGTAACCGGCCAGCTCGTGCTGCAGCCACCCGGAAATATCGCCAATGCGAATGAGCGCAAACGGCCGTGGGGCGGTCTTGAGTTTGAGCGCAATCTCCTGCCGGTTTGATGGCCGCACCAGTGCTTCGATGCTCCCCGGGCTCTCGGCCTGAAACACGCGCGACAGCACATCCCTAAACGCGATGGCCGACAGCGTTTGCACATCAATGTTCGGCCGGCCCCGCTCAAAAACCAGCTCCGCGCCGGAGTGCCCATCGCGCAGGAGCTGCTCGCGCGCCTCCTGCCACAACCGCTCCGAAACCTCGCCGCGGGCGATGCGCGCCAGCGTCTCGAAAAACACTTTCAAATCCGCCTGCTCGACATTGACCGAATTCACCAGCACCAGCATGAGCGGGTTGTGATACACCGGCTGCGAGGCCGCGCTTTGCAGCCGCTCGTGCGCCTGTTGGAGATGCGCCAGCAGCATGAGCGAGGCCAACACGATTTTTTGCTTTTCGTCGCCGGTAAAATCTGCTGCAACTGGGATAGTCGATTTCTTCGGCGAGCGGAATGGCGCAAATTCCGATTGCATCACGGCGATGTGTTTGCCATAGCCGGCCTCGATGAAACGCGCCAGGTTGAAATCGAACGCGGTGGTGAGCAGGTCGCGGGGATCCGTGAACGTGGCGGAGAAATTGAACAGAAAACCATTGCGCGCCAGAATGCTGTAAATGTGTTGCCGCTTCGAATCTTCGCGATCCCCCTTGTGCGCTTCATCCAGCAGCACGAACCAGCGGCCACCGTTGTCGTAATTGCGAAAATCCACGATTTTCTCCTTTTGCGCATCGCCCAGATTGTCCGAGCGGTACACGAACACGGTCAGCCCGGAACCGGTTGCCGGTTCCGGAAATTCACGCTTGTGTGCCGGGTGGTCGCGTAGATCGACCAACCGCAGGTGCAGTTCGGGATGACTGGCGTTGAATTCATCCACATGCGCACGGATTTGCTGCAGCAGGTCATCTCGGCAGGTGAGCACCAGCACATCGTGGGGTGGCACCTCGCCGCGTCGCATCAGCCGCCACAGCATTTCCAGCAGCTTGACCAGCACCAGGGTTTTGCCGCTGCCGGTGGCCATCCAGAAATTCATACGGTTGATCACCTGCTGGAAGGCCAGACGCTGGCCGTCCACCGGGAAATATTCCTGCAGCAGCCGGTGGACATCCCGTCGCATTTTGGTGAGGTCGAAGTTTAGACGCGCCGTTGCAGCTTCGCCGTACCAGTCGAGCAGCGCCTGCTTGCGGTGTGCATTGGCCGCGTCGGCTTCGCCGGGCCGGTAATTCAGCGCGTGCTGGTAATAAAACCACAGCAGCTTCAATGCCTGTTGCAGCGCTGCCTGCTGATAATCCCACAGCGATTTCTGCCGTGAAAACCATGACCACTCCTGCGCCGTCCACGCCGGCGGCAGCGTGGTGAGATCGATGGTATCCAGCAGCGTCTGCAGTGGCCGTGGGTTCAGTCCTGACATTTGCCCCTCAGTTTGGATTTTTGCCGGTCGAGCAATTCGTGTAGCCAGTTCGAATGATACTGCCGCGCCAGATTTAAGCTGGTCTCCGTGTCGAGATTCAGAAACGTGGTCAGGTCCTCGGGCGAAATGGCCTGCCCATTGAGGTAGATAGCCTCGGCGTTTGCCGGATCGGTGCCGTTGATGAATTCCAACAAGTAGGCGCCGAGGTAGCGGTAGGTGGCGCCGGTGGCCGGATTTTGCACAAATTCGTTCTCTCCATTTAGCCGCGAGGCCGCGCGCAGCAGCTCATCCAGCATGGCGAAAATCACCGTAGAGGCCGGCCGCAGATGCAGCCGCGGGGCCTTGCGGTGCGTTTTGACTTCCAGCAAAAGGAACCAGCCGGTGCAGTAATTCACGAACACGAAATCGATGTCCTGCGTGATGAGTCCGCGGATGGAATCTTTGAGATTGTGGCGCACCCACTGCGAAAAATCCAGGTTGCGCTCACCGGTGTATTCCGGCCGGGTCATGGTCACCTCCACCAGATCAGCGGCTGAATGTGCGGCCACGGCGGCTGCCGCAGATCGATGCGCTCGCCGTCGCTGAATTCGACCTGCGGGCCTGCCAGGCGGCGAATGGATTTACCCAGCAGACAGGACAGGGTCTCGGCCAGGTCGATGTCCGGGTACAGACGGTCGAAATGGGGCCGTACGGTATCGGTTTCGGGATCGAGCTCCACGGCATACAACAGTTTCGGGTCGGCAGTGAACAGCGAGGCTTCACCATCGAGGGCCGTGATAGCATTGGGCGCCTGTTCGCGGTAGCGTACGCGCCGCAGGATGTCCTCGTACTGCTCGAGCTCGAAATATTTGAAAAAGCCACCGCCGCGCCAGCCGACCTGTTTGGAAATGCCGGAACGCTCGCCGGCGAGCACCTTTTTCATGCGCGGCAGCACCACACTGTCGAAATGCGCGCCCATTTCAATGCCGATCCATTTACGGCCCAGTTTGTGCGCCGCGGCGGTGGTGGTGCCGGAGCCGAGAAAGAAATCCAGCACGAGCTGCCCCGGCTCACTGGTGGCTTCGATCACCCGCGCCAGCAAAATTTCCGAATTTTGGGTGCGAAATCCCGCAGTGCTTTCGTAGGAAGGGATGTCCTTCCAGTTGTCGGTGATTTTCATGCGCTCGGCCGGCAGGTACTCCACCTTCCATTCGTCCGCGCCACAGTTCCGGCAGGTGTCGATGCGCGTCACGCCGAATACGGTTTTCTCCGGCGTGATGTCCAGAAATTTGAACCGGTCTCGGCGCTGCTGCTGAATGGTTGCGATGAACTCCGGACCGCGTTCGGCATCGTCCCAGTAGTAAAGGGCGCCGCAGGCGCGGCATTTCAGGCGCAGAAAATGCTCGCGCAACAGTTGGTCCACTTTTTTCTGCTGCAGCGAAAAGTGCTGGCCCGGCGGCGGATATAGGGTTTTACCAAAGAATACCCGCTCAGGCGGATTGCGCTCTTCCTGTTTCAAAAAGCCGGTCCAGCGGAAATCGCCGAGACTGCGCGGACGGTCGAGGGTTTTGTAATACGGCCGGTCGGCGGCGGCGTACCAGAAAAGAAACTCGCTCTCCACTTCGAATTTGGTCGGCGTGCCGATGCTCTGCCGCTTGCGGTTGATGAGGATTTCGTTACAGTAGCGGTCTTCGCCGAAAAGCTGGTTCAGCAGCAAGCGCACGTACATGTTGCCGTTGTAATCGCAGCGCACAAACAGGCTGCCGGCCTCGTGCAGCAGCTCGCGCGCCAGGCTGAGCCGGTTTTCCAATAGGGTCAGCCAGGTGGCGTCTTTGTATTTGACTGAGTACAGAAAATCGGCATTGGAGCCCAGGTTGAATGGCGGGTCGATGTAAATGGTCTGCACGCGGCGGCGGAATTTGGGCAGCATCGTGTTGAGCGCCTGATAATTTTCGCTTTTGATGAGCCAGCCATCGAGGACGCTATCGAGGTCGTCGAACAGTGCCACCAGCTCAGGCTCGAGGTCGGGAAAATGACGCGTGTCCAGCGGCAGGTGCCGATATCGTGCAGACAGCGCCTCCGCTGAGGACAGGGGCACGGCGAGCTGATTTTTGTTAATCCGCGCTTGATGGGCGATAATTTGAAATTGCGCTGAAACCAGTCCGAGCTCTCTCCATTCCGCCAGTTGCGCTTGCATGCCGGGATGCGTGAGCATGCGGTTGAGCAAATCCACGCTGCGTTCGGCGAGGCGGTCGAGGGTGATGACGTAGTGGCTGTTACGTACGAAACGCGGTTTGTTCCAGATGTTCACCAGCTCGTCCTCGAATGGCGCAATTCCGTCGATGATGCGGTTTGCGATGGATTTCAGCGCCTGCAGTTGCTGGACGCGGCGGGCGTCCCAGGTGGCCTCGTGGGTGAACATGTACTGGTACAGCCACAGATCGAGCTGCTCGCGTAGAAACGCGCGCGCATTTTTGTTGATGAAGAAATCCACTTCGGATTGGCGTTCGAAAAGCCGGAAGGCGCGCTCGAGGGTGCTCTCCTGCACGGGAATGTCCGACTCGTGCAGGGTTTTCAGGATGTCGCGCAGTGCCGGTTTGCGCCCGCGCTCGGCATACCGGACTTCGAAAATTAAGGCGCCGTCGTCGCGGCGTTCGTGAAAGCGATAAATCAGCGCGCGTTTTTCATTGGCTTTTTTGTACTGCAATTGCGAGGCGTCGAAATAGAACGTGTGGTCATCCACCGTGACCGACATGCTTTGAAAAAGCTGGTCGGTTTTGATGTAGTACAGCATGTGGGTTTTCCAGAACAGCAGCACGTCGCGCTGGTCTGTGTACACGCGCTCGTACACCTGCTGATGCAGGGGCGTGCGGTGGAAATAGATGGAGCCGCTCTCGCTGAAATAGCGCTGGAAGAACGCATGCAATTTATCGAACAGCTCTTCCCGGAATTCCGGGAAGAGCTGTAGCACGGCATCGATGGCCTGCTGCAATTGCGGCTGCATGCGCTCGCGGAAATACTGCGATTTGATGCGCATGAGATTGATGTAGCCGGACTGGCCGTCCACCGGCGCACCGACAAACAAGTTTTGCAGGGCTTCCCAGAATTGCTGCTCTTTGGGCACGGTCTCCTCGCGTGAATGTGGTTTCGACGTTCGGCTGCGGATAAAGGTCTGAGGGCAAATATAGCGAAAAAGTCACAGAAAGAGAAACGGAAATTTTTTGTAGCACACGCTTCCAGCTTGTGTCGGCAGTGATGCGGCCTGCGGCCGCAACGCAAGCAAGGATGCTTGCGCCACTTTGATTGGCGGCGCGACTTCTTTCCAAAAAACCTTGCATTTGCATGGCTTATTCTTTAATTTTTTTAAACAAAAAATACCTGAATCTGAGCCAAACCTATCTGCGAACCTTTTATGGCGTCGAAAATCGGGGAATTTCTCAAAAAACATCGCGAATCAATACAGTCCTTATGGATCAATAAGGTAAAGGATGAAGCCACCATTACGACCGTTTTCCCCGGACCAGTGTTGAAAGCATTGATCGGCGAGTTGTTACAGCGGATCATTACCCACTTTGAGTTCCCAGATAGGCAGCAAAACTGGATTCAGTTATTCACCGACCGCATGACTGTCGTTTCGGCTGCTTCCATTTACGTCTCTGATCGGGTTGCCAAGGTCGGTAAAAATGTTATTTTGCACATGCTGATACAGGAAAGCAATCCCATTGAAGATCAACTGAACGCATTTCTGGAATTGGACCGGGTTTTTGATGAAATCGATTTAGCGCAACTGGCACAGTTCTTGAACCTACCGCCACGATTTCCTCAATCGCCTGAAGCCGAACAGGCAAAAATCAGCGAGCAATTGCGCTCGCGTCTGAATCTGTTTTACAATGCCTTCCAGCACAGCACCGATGGCATCATCATTACCGATCTTGGCGGTCGCATCCTTGAAGCCAACGAAGCGTTTTTGAAAATTTTTGGCTATGAATATAATGAAGTCATCGGCCAACACACTGGGTTTTTGCGCGCGCCCCAAACATCGGATGAATTTTACCGTAAGATGTGGGAATCCATCAATACCAAAGGCGAGTGGAAAGGCGAAATCATCAACAAATGCAAAGACGGCAGCTTGATTCCGGTGTGGCTTTCTATTACGCCGATTTACGAAGACGGCCAGCGGATTGGGTACATGGGCGTTGAAATCGATATATCTGAAAAAAAACGTATTGAGAATGCGCTGATCAAAGAAAAACGGTTCACCGAATCGTTGATAGAAACGGCCAACAGTTTGATCGTAGGGCTCAACCTCAAAGGTGAAATCACCCTGTTCAACAAAAAGCTGGAAGCCACCACGGGCTATAAAAAAGAAGAAGTGTTGGGGAAAAAATGGTTCGAAATTTTCCTGCCCGAGCGCATCCGGCCCTCGGTGGAAGAGGTGTTCGACGGTATCGTCAACAACAAAATCCCCTCATACTACGAAAACCCAATTTTAACGCGGAGCGGAGAAGAGCGCTATATTGCCTGGAGCAATACGGCCATCCGCAACGAGAACAACGAAATCATCGGTGCGTTGGGCATCGGTCAGGACATCACCGAGCAGAAGCGACTGGAACAACAAATTTTGCATTCCGAACGGCTGGCTACCATCGGCCAGATGGCGGCCAAAGTGGCGCACGAGATCCGCAATCCGCTGTCCTCCATTATGCTCAACGCCGAACTCTTAGGCGATGAAATCCGTATGGCCGGCGATGCCATTTCCGAGGATGCCGAAGTACTGCTGAAGTCCATTATTTCCGAAGTGGATCGGGTTGCCAAACTAACCGAAGATTATTTGCAGTTTTCCCGCCTGCCGGATGCCGACCCGCAGCCAGGCGATCTAATCAATCTGATCCAGGAAGTTGTGGAGTTCATCGAACCGGAGGCCAGCTCCAGAGGCATCCAGATTGTGAGCGAATATGAGACGAACGCGCTGGAACTGGTATTTGATGCGCAGCAGATGCGACAGGTGCTGATGAATATTTTGAAAAATGCCCTGGAGGCCATGCGCCGCGGCGGCATTTTGACCGTGCGCGTGCAGGACTCGCGCAAAAAAGTGCTCATCGCCATATCCGACACCGGCGATGGTATTCCAGAAAAGCTGCAGGACAAAATCTTTCAGCCCTTTTACACGACCAAGGATATGGGCACAGGACTTGGCCTGGCGATTTCACAGCAGGTGATCCAGGAACACGGCGGCAATATTGAGTTCGAGAGTGAGCCGGGCAAGGGCACCACATTTTACCTGCATTTGCCCAAAAAACGGTTCAAGAAATAACTGGTGGACAGTCAAACGTACGGAGTTTAAACGTGAACGCAAACAATCAACCGAGAGTTCCGCTGCTGGTGGTTGACGACGAGCAGAGCGTCCGGGATTCGCTGGAGCGCGTGCTGGAAAAGGAGGGCTTCCAGGTGCATACTGCAGACAGCGGTCGGCGCGCGAAAGAGATCCTGCAGAGAGAACCCATTGCGTTGGTGCTAACCGATCTGCGCATGCCAGAAGTCAGCGGCCTGGATTTACTCCGGCAGGTCAAAAAACAGTATCCCGACACGGAAGTGATTTTGATCACCGGGCACGGCACCATCGAAAAGGCGGTAGAGGCGATGAAAGAGGGCGCTTATGATTTTATTACGAAACCCTTCAAGCGCGCGGAGATTCTGCGGGCGGTGAACAAAGCGCTGGAAAAACAATCCCTGGCGCGCGAAAACCGCATTTTGAAAGAGCAATTGAAGAGCAGTTTTGAAAATAAAATTCAGTTTATTGGCAAAAGCAAGCAGGCGCACGACATCATGCAGCTTGTGGACCGCGTGGCACCACTGCCTTCCACCGTGCTCATCACTGGTGAAAGCGGTACCGGCAAGGAGATCATCGCCCGCTTGATTCACATGAAAAGCCCACGCGCCAACAAACGCTTCGTGGCCGTCAATTGTGGCGCCATCTCCGAGAATTTGATTGAAAGCGAGCTGTTCGGTCATGTAAAAGGCGCGTTTACCGGCGCCATTCGCGATAAAGAAGGGTTGTTCAAGATTGCTTCGGGCGGCACCCTATTCTTGGATGAAATTAGCACAATTCCCATCAACCTGCAGGTGAAATTGCTGCGGGCGTTGGAAGAACATGAAATCATGCCCGTGGGGTCCACCAAAACCATCCCGGTGGATGTGCGCATCATTGCCGCCAGCAATCGGGACCTCATGAAAGAAGTGGAGGAAGGTCGGTTCCGCGAAGACCTGTTTTACCGTTTGAACGTGATTGGCATCAATATTCCGCCGCTGCGCGAACGTCGGGAGGATATTCCATTGCTGGTGGATTTCTTTATTAAAAAATTCAATCGCGAGCTAAACAAAAACGTGAGCGGTGTCAGTCATCAGGTCATGCAAATGTTTTTGACCTATCAGTGGAAAGGCAACGTGCGCGAGCTCGAAAACGCCATCGAGCGGGCAATGATTCTGTGTGACGGCGATCAGATCATGCCGGAGCACATGCCGCAGAACTTCTCCACAACAGAGGTTCAGCCCGTGGTGAAGAGCGGCCTGAAAGAGGCCGTTATGGCCTTTGAAAAATCTCAAATTCTGAAAACCCTCGAAATTGTCAATGGCGATAAGAAAGCGGCGGCCAAACTGCTGGGATTGAGCATATCTTCGCTATATCGGAAGATGAGCGAACTCGGCCTGGACGTGAAAGAGACGATCGGAAAGAATTCTTAATTTTGAGAAAAAGGCGATTAGATTTACTAATGCTGGGAAAAGCTGCAAAACTGTTTTAAGGATATTTAAGTGTAAGGGTATTGTAACTTTTTTGAAATCAGCCACTTGTCCGTATGGTAAGTGGCTTTTTTTATTTATAAAAATATGCACAAATTTGGCACTATACTTGTAAAAAGTTTATTCACTTTTTATGTGAAAAATGCAAGGGCAAAACATGCGCCTGGCTGTGCAACAACGTGGATTGGCTACAAACAAGGTGGAGGGAGACCATTTGCCAAATTTAGAGGTCTTTCGCATCCTCATTATCGAGAATGATTCCGTTTTTCGTCGTTCGTTGTTCAAAGCCCTCACTGGAGAAGGATACACGGTATTCGCTGCCGCCGATTTGGTTGAGGCAACTGAATTTATTTCACAGGTGACGTTTTCTCTAATTTTATACGGTCTGCGTCGGCCCTACCAGGGGGGACTCGATCAATTAAAGCACCTGCTGCAAATCGCCAAGAATACGCAGATCATCGTGGTGACGACGTTTAACGAGCCGGAACTGAAACGCCAGGTGCTGGATATGGGGGCCAGGGATCTCATTGTCAAGCCCGTGCGCAAAGCTGCACTGCTGAATTCCGTTGCCAATGTGCTGCAGGTGCATTCCTAAGTTTTAGAAAAACTTCTTAGTTTTGGGAAAAATACCTACTTTCCTATCGCGTGTATCCCTGCAAATCTTGTTCCGCCTACCTGCAATATTAACAACAGCCTACCGCTTAGCTTCAGCATATGGCCCACTTATGGTATGCATTTTGCCAAATGATAATGGAGATTTATATCATTTAGATCGAAAGTCCGCGTCACCGGGCAACTGATTGAGCACGTGCAACTGGGAAAATATCAATGAAAAAAATATTGATCCTGGATGATGAACCGCACCTGCGCGAATTATACCGGAAAGAATTGCAGGCCCATGGCTATTTAGTGGCTACCGCTTCCCATTTGCATGAAGCAGAAAAGACGATTCGTGCCCAGAAGGTGGATCTGGTCATCCTGGATTTGAAGTTGGACAATGAATTCGGGTTTGACTTTTTTCACAGCGTTTTGAGTCGCAAAAAGGATATTAAGGTCATTATCCATACGGCTTACCCGATGTTTAAAAGCGATTTTCGTTCATGGGGTGCCGATGCGTTTTTGGTGAAAAGCTCGAATGTGACCGAGCTGTTGCAAACCGTTGGTAGGTTGTTGACGCAAGCGCAAGAACCAATCCCTGCCCCTTAGGAAGCATTCTGTGTTTCGCATAACCATCGGATAGCCGAGACGAAATGCAATTTTCCTAACATCAATCCTATCGATACAAAATGGTGGAAGTAGGCGGCGATGGTGATCGTGCAAGAGTTTTATAATAGATTTAGTGATCCCAGGGCCGCACCAAAACATTCGGAAAGGACGCGCTCAAAGATCGACCAATTGTCCTGAACTCTTATTAATACAATGCGCTCACGAGGAGGCTCTACGATGGGCAAGAGGATTTACAAAACGATTGATGGTAATGAAGCCGTCGCGACCGTAGCCTTTAAAACCAATGAGGTTATCGCAATTTATCCGATTACCCCTTCGTCACCTATGGGTGAGCTATCGGATGCCTGGGCTGCGGCCAGGAAACCCAACATCTGGGGAACCATTCCGACCGTCATCGAGATGCAGAGCGAAGGAGGCGCATCCGGGGCGGTTCATGGTTCCTTGCAAGGTGGCGCCCTCACCACGACGTTTACGTCCTCTCAGGGTTTGCTGCTGATGATTCCGAATATGTATAAAATCGCCGGCGAGTTGACCTCGACCGTGTTCCACGTGGCGGCGCGCACGGTTGCCACGCATGCGCTGTCGATTTTTTGCGATCACAGCGACGTGATGGCCACGCGGCAGACCGGGTTCGCGCTGCTGGCCTCGGCATCGGTGCAGGAGGCTATGGACTTTGCGCTCATCGCACAGGCCGCCACTCTGGAAGCCCGCGTGCCGTTTTTGCACTTCTTCGATGGTTTCCGCACCTCGCACGAAGTCTCCAAAATCGAGGTGCTGACCGACGATCAGATGCGGGCGATGTTGAACGAAGAGCTGATCATGGAGCACCGCATGCGCGCGCTGTCGCCGGATCACCCGGTGTTGCGCGGTTCTGCTCAGAATCCGGACGTGTTTTTCCAGGCGCGTGAAACGATCAATCCGTACTATGCCGCTTGCCCGGACATTACCCAGAAGGCCATGGACAAATTTGCCGAGATCACCGGGCGGCGGTACCGGCTGTTTGAATATTTCGGCGCACCGGATGCCGAGCGGGTGGTGATTCTCATGGCTTCTGGCGCCGAGACTGCGCACGAGACCGTGGAACACCTGCTGAATGCTGGCGAAAAAGTGGGCGTGCTGAAGGTACGGTTGTACCGGCCGTTCAGCACGAAACATTTCATGGAAGCCCTGCCGGCCACGGTGAAATCGATTGCCGTTCTGGATCGCACCAAAGAACCGGGCAGTGTGGGCGAGCCGTTGTATCTGGATGTGGTCAATGCGCTGCGCGAAGGCCTCGAGGCCGGTCTGGGAGAACTTAAAGACATGCCGACTGTGGTCGGTGGCCGCTACGGCCTGTCATCGAAGGAGTTCACGCCCGCCATGGTTAAGGCCGTTTTCGATAACCTGAATCAGGAAACACCGAAGAATCATTTCACGGTCGGTATCTTTGACGACGTGACCAAAACCAGTCTGGAGTTCGATCCGGAATTTTCCACCGAGGCGGACGATGTGTATCGGGCCCTGTTCTACGGCCTTGGATCCGACGGTACGGTGAGTGCGAATAAAAATTCGATCAAAATCATCGGCGAAAATACTGACTTCTGGGCACAGGGCTATTTCGTGTACGATTCCAAAAAGGCCGGTGCTGTGACGGTGTCGCATCTGCGCTTCGGTCCGCGCCGGATCCGATCCACATACCTCATTTCACGCGCCAATTTCGTGGCCTGCCACCAGCCATCGTTCCTGGAACGGTTCGATATGCTGGAACACATTGTTGAGGGAGGCACGTTTTTGCTCAACTCCCCCTATGATCCGGATGATGTCTGGGATCATCTGCCGCGTGAATTTCAGGAGCATATCATCAACAAGAAGCTGAAATTCTATGTCATCAATGCCTTCAAAGTCGCACGAGAGAGTGGGATGGGCGGGCGCATCAACACCGTGATGCAGGTGTGTTTCTTTGCCATCTCCGGTATTTTGCCGCGGGAGGAGGCGATTGCACAAATCAAGCAAGCGATCAGGGATACCTATGGACGCAAGGGCGAAGAGATTGTGCAAATGAATTTGCAGGCCGTTGATCGCGCCCTCTCCCACCTCCACGAAGTCAAGGTACCTTCGCAGATCACCAGCAAGATCCATATGCGGCCACCGGTGCCCGATCAGGCGCCCGAATTTGTCAAAGACGTGACGGCAATGATGATTGCGGGCAAGGGCGATGACCTGCCAGTGAGCAAAATGCCGGTGGACGGCACGTTCCCAACCGGTACGGCGCAGTGGGAAAAACGCAATCTGGCGCTGGAAATCCCGGTGTGGGATCCAGATATCTGCATCCAGTGTGGCAAGTGCGCCATGGTGTGTCCGCACGCCACCATCCGTATCAAGGTGTATGACGAAACGTATCTAGAAAATGCGCCAGCTACATTCAAGGCCGTGGATGTGCGCGACAAGGAATGGAAGGGCATGAAGTACACCATACAGGTGGCGCCCGAAGACTGCACCGGCTGCGCGCTGTGCGTGGAGGTGTGTCCGGCGCGCAACAAGCAGGAGCCGCGCCTGAAAGCGCTGAACATGGAGCCGCAACCGCCACTGCGCGAACAGGAGGCGGAAAACTGGGACTTCTTCCTGTCGATTCCGGAGCTGGACCGCCGGCAGATCAAGAACGGCACCATCCGGCAGCAGCAGGTGCAACAGCCGCTGTTTGAGTTCTCAGGAGCCTGTTCTGGCTGCGGCGAAACACCGTACGTCAAGCTGATGAGTCAGCTTTTTGGCGATCGTGCCATCGTGGCCAACGCTACCGGCTGCTCGTCCATTTACGGCGGCAATTTGCCCACCACACCGTGGACGGTCAATCAGGACGGCCTGGGCCCGGCCTGGTCGAACTCGCTGTTTGAAGATAACGCCGAGTTTGGATTGGGCATCCGGCTGGCTGTGAACAAGCAAAAAGAGGTGGCCGAATATCTGCTGAAAAAACTATCCACGGACATCGGTCAGGAACTGGTGGAGCGCATTTTGACCAACGAGCAGCTCGATGAGCCATCGATTTTTGAGCAGCGGCAGTATGTGGCCAAGTTGAAGAAAAAGCTTGAAACCCTGAAATCGGACGATGCCAGGCGGCTCATGCAACTGGCCGACTATCTGGTGCGCAAGAGCGTGTGGATCATCGGCGGCGATGGCTGGGCCTACGATATCGGCTTCGGCGGACTGGATCATGTGCTGGCCAGCGGCCACGATGTTAATATTCTGGTGCTGGATACGGAAGTGTACTCCAACACCGGCGGGCAGACCTCCAAGGCCACGCCGCTGGGCGCCATCGCCAAATTTTCCGCCGGCGGCAAGCCGACGCCGAAAAAGGATCTTGGCCTGATCGCCATGAGCTACGGCAATGTGTATGTGGCGGCCGTGGCCATGGGCGCCAAAGATGAGCATACGCTCAAAGCCTTCCTCGAAGCCGAGGCGTATCGCGGCCCGTCGCTGATTCTGGCCTACTCGCACTGCATTGCGCACGGCTACAACCTGCGCTATGGTTTGCAAAACCAGAAGCTGGCGGTAGATTCCGGGCAGTGGCTGCTGTATCGCTACCATCCGGAACGGGCCAGGACTGGCGAAAACCCACTGATTCTCGATTCCCGCGCGCCGAAGATTCCGATCGAAGAATATCTCATGAAAGAAACGCGCTTCAAGATGCTGACCAAGATCAATCCGGACGAAGCGAAGAAACTGTTCTCTATGGCACAGGAGAACGTGATCAAGCGGTATAATTATTACAAGTATCTCGCTTCGCTGAAACTGGAAGAGGGCAACGGCAAGCTGGAGCGCAAAAAGCTGATGACGCCTACAAAATAAACCTGCGCCTGATATTCGAGGATTGAAATGGAAAGCGATATGGAGGATCATTTATGGACCTGTCCACAACCTATCTGGGCTTAAAGCTGCGCACCCCGCTGGTGGTGTCGGCCTCACCGCTGTCGGAGGAAACGGAAAACATCAAGCGCATGGAAGATGCCGGGGCTTCCGCCGTGGTGATGCACTCGCTCTTCGAGGAGCAGATTCGGCACGATAAGCTGGAGCTGGCGCATCATACAACATACACCAAAGACTCGTTCGCCGAGGCGCTGGATTTCTTCCCGGAACCGGAAGAGTTCAACGTGGGGCCTGAGGAATATCTCGAACACATTCGAAAGGCCAAGGAGAGCGTGAACATTCCGGTGATCGGCAGCCTCAACGGTGCCACGGTTGGCGGATGGGTGGAATACGCAAAACTCATCCAGGAAGCCGGCGCCGATGCGCTGGAGCTGAACATCTATTTCATCCCGACTAATCTGGATATGCTCGGCGCTGAAGTGGAACAAAAATACCTGGAAATTCTCAAAGCAGTCAAGACGGAAGTGAATATTCCGGTGGCGGTGAAATTGAGTCCATTTTTCAGCAATCTAGCCAACATGGCCAAGCAACTGGTGCAGGCGGGCGCCAACGGGCTGGTTCTGTTTAACCGTTTTTACCAACCGGATCTGGATGTGGAAGAGCTCGAGATTAAGCCCAGCATCTTGTTGAGCACGCCGCAGGCGCTGCGTCTGCCCATGCGCTGGATCGCCATCCTGTACGGCCGCATTCAGGCCGATCTGGCCGCATCCGGTGGCATCCACAAAGCCACGGATGTGATCAAAATGCTGATGGTGGGCGCGAAAGCCACCCTGCTGTGTTCCGTGTTGCTCCGCTACGGTATCGATTACATCCGGGTGATCGAGGAGGGGGTGGTTCAGTGGATGGCCGAACACGAATACGAATCCGTTGAGCAGATGCAGGGCAGTATGAGCCAGCTCAAATGCCCGGATCCGAGCGCATTCGAGCGAGCGCAGTACATGCGCGCTTTGCAAAGCTACAAACCCGCGCATGAATTATAAGGCAATCTCCTAAATAGAGCCCTCCAACCTCCCGCAGTTTAACCTGCCGGGCAAGACGCTCGGCAGGTTTTTTTGGTTTTTCCCAAGAATAAAAATCTTCCATTGAAATTCTCAATCTTGCGATTTAATGGAATTTATGAATTATTTCATAAAGCGCTTTTGCTTTGTATAAGCTTTTAAAAAATAATAAATAGCCTGCAGCTAAATAAATCGAAAAATTGGAATAATTATTGCGTTAACTATAAGTGGAAATGATGAAACTGCCATTTTGCCAGTACTGTGATAACGGATATGCCGGTTTATTTCCATTGAGTTATATAAGTGACATGGCTTAATTAATCCAGGTGCTTGATAGAGAAAGCAGAAAGTGAGGAATGGTCATGAGAGCAAAGAAAAATCCAAAATATGATTTGCGATATCAGTATCGCAAATCCTTGGAATTGGGAATGGTTGGCGCCTTACTTATTGTCACTTCCTCGTTTTACATTTTTCGAGGAGACTATGAATATAAATTGAAGGTTGACGTTCCTGAAATCAAGATAGAAGTGGAAGATATCCCACCAACCGAACAAATTCGCCGACCGGCGCCCCCGGCCAGACCGGCTGTGCCGATACCGACCGAGGAAGAAGACGTGCCGGAAGATGAAACTATTGAAGAAACCACCGAGCTGAACCTGGCCGAGTTGCCACCGCCTCCGCCGCCACCGGAAGACAATCTGAGCGATGAAAGCTATCAATTCGTGCCGTACGACGAGCCTCCGGTGATGATCGGAGGGATGGAAGCGCTGCTGCGCTTGCTGGAATATCCGGAGCTTGCGCGCAAAGCCGGTATTGAAGGCACCGTGGTCATTGGCGTACTGGTGGATGAAAGAGGCAACACGGTCAAAGCTCAAGTGCTGAAGAGCGATGCGACCAAACTGGGATTCGAAGAGGCGGCGATCAAGGCGCTGATGCAGATGAAATGGAAACCCGCTAAACAGCGCGATAAACCGGTCAAGGTGTGGATTTCGGTGCCAGTACGATTCAAGCTGAGTGATGTAAGCTGACGCAAGGCAATGGGGGGATCGGTTTGTTGATTCGGAGAAGGGAGAGACTGCCTGTTGCTGAGAGAGAAATAAAAAAGGATTGATTGTGATATCAAAATCATTAAATTTGCAGGCAGAGAATCTTGCTGAAATCATAGAGTCAAGC
The DNA here is from genome assembly GCA_030950365.1 of Candidatus Zhuqueibacterota bacterium. GTDB lineage: Bacteria > Zhuqueibacterota > Zhuqueibacteria > Zhuqueibacterales > Geothermadaptataceae > Hydrothermovivens. The sequence continues at coordinate 101,693 of JAUZRQ010000027.1, forward strand.
AAAGGAGGCCATTCGATGTGGAAACCTCGTAAAATCCTGGTGCCCACGGATTTTTCCCGGGATGCGAATCGCGCTGTATATTACGCAGCGTATCTATCCGAACCGTATAAGAGCGAAGTGATTTTGCTGCATGTGGTTTCGTTATTCGAGCACGATCCCAATAATCCTCAACATCATTTTCCCAATATTGACGAAGTGTATCGCTCGCTGGAAAATATCGCCTCGGAACAGATGGATCAAATTCATCAAAAGCATTCGCAAATTAATATCCGCAAAGAAACGGTCCGTGGCGTTTCACCTGCGGAAGAGATTATTAACTATGCTAATGAGAATCAAGTTGATCTTATTGTCATGGGCACGCATGGCCGGTCGGGCCTGAGTCATTTTCTGCTCGGTAGCGTGGCGGAGAAGGTCATTCGCCACATGCACTGCCCGGTAATGACCATCCGCTATGCGCATGGTGATTCCGGCAATATTCCGCGCTTGAAGCGCATCGTGGTGCCTATTGATTTCTCCGCTTATTCCAAACAGGCACTGAAGCATGGCATCGAGCTAGCCAATCGCTTTGGGGCCAGTATCGAGTTTGTGCATGTCATCGAAGAACAGGTGCATCCATCGTACTATATTACGGGCGATACGTCGATATTCAAGCTGATTCCGGATTTGCGAGAGCGCTCCATCGCGGCCATGAAAGAATTTGTGGAAAAGGACATCCCGGATGGTATCGAACACACGTTTCATGTTCGTGAAGGGAGGGCGCATACCGAAATCGTGAAATTTGCTGAGGAGCAGGATGCGGATTTGATTGTCATCGCCACGCATGGGCTGAGCGGGCTGGACTATCTGCTGCTTGGCTCCACCACCGAAAAGGTGGTCCGACGGTCGAAAACCCCGGTGCTGTCCATTCGCGCCGAAATGATGTAGGCGTGTCCCGCCGTTCCCGGAATGGCGAGAAATCGGATCTTTTTCTTTGACATTGCGGCTATGTTTTTCTACATTGCAACCAGAGGCTACGTTCTTTTGAAAAGCGGGAGATGGCCAAGTCGGGGAGGAGTTTTTTGCTGCGTGCGCCGACAACTTTGACAGGGGCAGGATGCCTGCGGTATCTGGCCCGCAAAGTTCCTCTACTATGTTGCTGAACGTTGTTCAAGCTGAAGGAGGCGCGCCATGATTTCTCTGGCACAGCGGCTGCTGCATCTTTCCGCCCGGGATCGTTGGGTATTGTTTTCTGCTCTGATTGAGGAAAACGGTCAGCCCCCCAGGCTTCTGCCTGCGCCCGAACCCGAACTCGAAAAGCCCTTCGATCATCCGTTTTTCAAATCCATTCCCAAAACACGCGCTGAGTCGCAGACGACAGGATCAAATTCATGAGTGCAAAATTCTGGGGTTACGCTCTCATTGGCGTGGGACTCGCCTTTGGCATTGAATCCGTTTATAATTTGCTCCGGATCGGATTTCGCTGGCAGGAGGCTGTGATTGCCGTTGTGTCCGCGCTGCTGGTTATTCGTGGCTTTCAGCGCGTGCTGGCTGCCCGCGGAGAATCCCAGTAGATGAATCCTTCGCGCGCCCGTCCTAACGCTTTAGCTGTATCCGTTCTGCCTAAACCGCCTCGATCAATCCACAGTCTTGCTATCACCCTGGCGAAATTCCAGTAGCCGAAGGGCCGCTTCCTTGCCGTGCTCGCCCACTTCCAGCACCGGACCGACGCAGCTCGGACAGCCGGTCTCACATCGGCAATGGCGGATGACATCCGCAGCAGCTTTCAACAAATCATCGTGGCAGTCAAACAGTTTCTGTGAAAAACCCACGCCTCCAGGATAGCGTTCGTAAATGTACACCGTAGGCAGATCTGCAAACGGGCTGCGGACCATAGGCAGGGTGATGATGTCGCCCGGATCGGCCATGATGAAAATGGGCGCGACGTGGCCGAGCACATTGGCCGCGGCCTTGAGCGCATCGCCCAGCTCATCCTGCGAAAGCTGTAACACTTCACGGATGTCCGCATCCAGCTCCCACCAGTAAGCCGACGTCTGCAGCTCCATTTCGGGAAGTTCAATGGGGCCCCAACCGATGTTTTCATGCGTGCGGAATCGGATTTTCTTGTACATGGTCGGAACGGTGGTGACGCTGACCTCGCCATGTGCCTTGCCCCCCCCCGGAACATCTTCATGCTGAAACACATCCAGCACTTTCAGGCTGGACTTGATCTGGGCGTCGGTGTAATAGTCGGATTCTACGCGGTGCACATAGGCCTTTTTTCGTAGCCAGTCCAACCGATCCACGTGATACGTTTCAGTACCGTGCATGTAGATGGCATCCTGATGCACATAGAGGGGAGCGCTGGCCAGATCGATCTCGCCGATGACCCGTTCTTCGCCTGTACGATCAATGATGACCACGTTTTCGGTGCTGGCGCTGCGCAGGGATACCGCCTCGGCGGGGTAGGTCTCGGCCATCCAGTGCCATTTGCCATCGGCGAAGTGCAGCACGCCTTTTTCCTCCAGGTATTCGAGAATTTCCTGAGTGGCATCCACGACGAAATCACCGTAGCCGAATTTTTCATTTTCTACAAATGGCAGTTCGAACGCGGCGCATTTGATGTGGCTCATCATGATCAGCAGATTGTTGGGGTCAATCATGGCCGATTCCGGAGCCCGTCCGAAAAAGAAATCCGGATGGTTGATGATGTACTGATCCAGCGGTGAAGAGGAGGCCACCAGCACGGCGACCGAAGTTTCGGTCTTGCGCCCTGCGCGGCCTGCCTGCTGCCAGGCACTGGCGATGGTGCCCGGGTAGCCGCTCAGCACGCACGCCTGCAACTGCCCGATGTCGATGCCCAGTTCCAAGGCGTTGGTGCTGACCACCCCCAGTAGTTCTCCGGCTCGCAATCCCTTTTCGATTTCCCGGCGCTCGCCGGGCAAATAACCGCCGCGGTAGCCCTTGACGCGGCCCCGCAGTTTTGCATTGCGACGCACGGCCTCCTGCAGATATTTGCTCAGCAGCTCCACGCGGTTGCGCGAACGTGCAAAAACGATGGTTTGTACGCCTGCATTCAGAAAGCGCTGGGCAATTTTCTGGCTTTCCTTGACGCTGCTGGCACGGATGCCCAGTTCCATATTCACCACAGGCGGGTTATAGAAAATGAAGTGTTTCTCGCCGCGTGGCGCGCCGTTGTCATCCACCAGTTCGACCGGCGCTTCGATCAGTTTTTCAGCCAGCTCTCTGGGATTGGCCACCGTGGCGCTGCAGCAGATGAACTGCGGCTTGCTGCCGTAAAAATCGCACACGCGCCGCAAACGCCGTAGGACGTTAGCCAGATGGCTGCCGAACACCCCGCGGTAATGGTGTATTTCGTCGATGACGATGTAATTCAGGTTCTCGAATAGTTTGATCCAGAGCGTGTGGTGAGGAAGAATGCCCTGATGCAGCATATCCGGATTGGTGACCACGATGTGTCCGACGGTGCGGATGGCTTTGCGCGCGGACTGTGGCGTGTCGCCGTCGAAGGTGAAGACCTTGATGTCGCAGCCCATGTCCGTTACAATTTCGTGCACCTCGTGCATCTGGTCCTGCGACAGTGCTTTGGTTGGGAACAGATACAGCGCGCGGCTTTCGGGTTGCGTTAGAATGCGGTTGAGCACCGGGATGTTGTAACACAGGGTTTTGCCAGACGCGGTGGGGGTGACCACTACCACGTTTTTGCCGGACAGCGTGTGCTCGATGGCCTGCGACTGATGCGAATAGAGCTGCCGGATGCCGCGTTTTTCCAGCGCCTGCCGCAGCTCCGGCTGCATGTTGGCGGGAAACGGGCCATAGCGTGCGGGCCGAGCCGCCATGTGCTCCCAGTGTGTAACATTTCGCATAAACGCCGGATCGCGGCGCAGCGCATCGAGAATATCGGGCAATTCGATGTTGGGTTTCAGAACGGACATGGGATTTCCTGTGCAGATTTTGTTGGCAAAATATAGCCAATCTACCTGCATGGGGCAAGGGGTAAGTTACCTATTTGCAATTCGCCGCGATTCCCACAAGCTTGAAGCTTGTGCTACAGTGGCGCAAGCATCCATGCTTGCGTTGCGGCCGCAGGCCGCAATCGACAGGCGGCACATCGACGTCAAAGCCCCAGTTCAGGGGGGATGAACAGTGCATGGACAGTAGCAGAAGCCATGTTAGATCTTGACTCCCACAATCTGGAATCTTATGTGAGCTTTATAAATTCGCTATCAAGAAAACTCACAAATTAGCCGATCAGTTTGTTGTGATATCCACTATGAGCATGAAAAAACCTTGAGCAAACCATACTGGCTCAGAATGATGAGTCTGGCTGAAAACGCAAACCACAACTCACCGGAAGCAAGGGAATAGTATGCAATTTGGGTTCAGGACGACGGCACGACACCTCTTCATCCCCGTATTGACTTTCGCGCTCAGCTTGCCATTTGCCGGGCTCAGCCAGGAAATGGCTCAGCTTAGCCGTATCGAAGAGCTGGAAAAGTCCATGGAGGCGAACCTCACCTGGAATTTGGAAAACGCTCTCCTGATGTATTACCCCGAAAACAAATTCGTCGTCAAAGCCAATGTGGAGCTCGTGCCCGTCAAAGTACAAAACGAGCTGCCGAAGCTGCCGGAAGCGCTGTTGAATCGCGAAGTCAACCATTTGCCGGGGCTCCCGTTTCTTCCGGACGCCAATACGCCGCAGAGCGCCAACCCCGAGGTGCAGTCCTCGCTGGCGCGCCAGGTAAAAGAACAGCGGTTGGCCCTGAAGCGAGCCTGGGTGAACGTGCTGCTGGATGAAAATTTCACCGACAGCGATGTGCGCTTCATCCGCCGGCTGGTAGCGCTGACTGCAGATCTCGATCCGCGGCGCGGCGATCAGGTCAAAGTGGAACGGATGGCCTTTCCGCTGCAGGAAGTACCTGTGGAAGAGCGGACTCTGGCGGAGGAGCCTTCCGTGAAACCCGAAACCACACCGACCAATGCTAAAGCTTCATCCTCGTGGCTGCCCTGGGCGATTTTGGCCGGCGCATTGCTCCTGTTTTTGCTCCTGTTTGTGTGGAGCATGCGCAAGCTCGTCAGAGCACTGAGCGATGGCTTGAGACCGCTGCAGCATTTGCATATGCCGCATCCCGCGGTGAAGCCGACTTCAGCAGCAGCCGCCGAAGTCGTGCAGCAGTTCAAAGAAGAGAAGCAGGATGAACAGGTGCAAAAACTCAAGTCCGAGGTTATCGATGCCATAGTCGGCACACCGGCCATGGCCGCCCGGCTGTTTCAAACCTGGATTCAACACCACGGGGATCGCGGCTATGAAGAGGTGGCACTCCTCATGCTGGCCACCTCGCGATCGCTGATCGACCTGCTGGCGCCGTATCTAGGACCGGAGGCCGCCGGCAACGTACAGTTGAAAATGGATCAGCTGACGCAGGAGCAGCTCGAACAGCAGCAGGAGGCCGTGCTGGAGCGCTTTGATCGCGAGCTGCGCCATTACGCCCTGCGCGTGCGCGCCAGGCAGGAGGAGGAAGACGCGCTGGCCTTCCTCTACAAAATGTCCGACGATCAGTTGTTGCACCTGATCAAGCCGCTGAAAAAAGGCATCAAAGCGATTGTGCTGGCACAGTTGCGGCCCGAGAAGGCAGCCAAAATACTGCGCACCTTCGATGCGGAGACCCGCCGCGGCGTTCTGGCCGCGATGGGCAATATTCAAAACATCCCGGCGGATGTGTACCAGCACATCGCGCGGCAACTGGCCGGCCGGGCGCAGAAACTGGAGCACATGCGCTTCGTGAAGGCCGATGGCGTCGAAGCCCTCGTCGAGGTGCTGGATCAGCTCGATGAACAGACGCAAATCGATACGCTGCAGCATCTGCAAACGCAGGATGTGGAGTTGGCCAAACGCGTGCGTTCGCGCTTTCTCACCTTTGACGATCTGCTGGATATGCCGGAAGACAAACTGCGCGATCTGGCCATTCAGGTGGACCGCGAACTTCTGGCCAAGTCCCTGACTACTGTGGACGAGGCCGCGGCCGAAAAGATCATTCGGGCGCTGCCCGAGAAACTGGCCGAAATGGTGCGCGCCAGCCTCGAAACCCTGCATGATGTACCCGAGGCTGAGGTTGTGCAGGCACGCCGCGAATTGCTGCGCACCGCACGCGATCTGTTTCAAAAAAGCGAAACCAATCTGAAAGATGAGTAGGCGATGGCGAAAATGAAAGCAAAATGGACGTGGCCGTTCATCGGCCTCTGGCTGGTATTTGGGACGTTTGCCGTGCGGGGGCAAACGCCCGAGCAATTGGACCGAAATGCCGTGATACTCGGGCTGATGGAAGACCTGCTGGAAAAAGTGCAACCCGCCATTCAGGCAATCGATCCGGAACTAAAGCGCATTGCGCTGTACCGGCTCACGGTGCAGGGCAGGGGTTTGACACCACCGCTGCGGGATCACTTCGAAAACCGGCTGATTGAAACCCTGCAAACCCTGGATCATCCCCGTGTGGTGTCGCTGCCCAAATTCAACAACCTGCGTATCACCTCGACCGACAGCTCGTTCATGATCATCAACGCGCTACCGACCCCGGATGAGCTCTGGCGGGTGGGCCGGCGGTTGCGCGTGGATGCCTTTTTGGAAGGCAAACTGTCCTATCTGCCCGGCAACGGCCTGATTCTCGACTTGCGCCTCAACCGTACCGGGACGAATGAAGTGCTATGGGCGGAATCGTTCGAGGCCTATGAGAAGCCGCTCGAGCCGCTACCCAAAAATCCGTTCCAGGTCAGCTTCAACATGGGCGTGGAAACCTTCCCGGTGGATATCGACAAGGCCTCGCGTTCATTGCTGCGGCAGGATTTTCAGGATCAAATTTATCATTACAGCTTTTACCTTGGTTTTCGCCAGAACCTGTGGGAAGCCTCGAAATTCCGGTATGAATTTCAGGTCGGGGCCTCGTTGCTTTCCGAGGGCATTAAACTGGATAGCACCTACTTTGAAGAGGATGCGTTCTACGGTCAAAAAAGCGACAAAGCTTCCTCATTGCCCATCGCTTATTTCATCCGGTCGCTGTTAGCGATCAAACTGATTGAAAATGAGGGCAATGTTGGCGGCGATTGGCTGTCGCTGACCCTCGGTTTCGCACGCTATTTCGCCAAAAACATGCCCGATTTCAACACGATTTCTATCGGGTTACGGTCGGATATCAGTCCGCATTTTTCGCTGTCCTCGGGGTTCTCGCTGGCGTTCGGCCAGGAGTTCGAATCGGTGCCGGTTTCATCGACCGGCCAGCCTATTCGGATCAAAATTTCCGGCATTTCCATGAACATCTTTTTCTTGCAATACACGTTCTAATGCCTAATGCAATGACCATGACTCAACTCAGTGAAAGAGCGATGATGAGACGATCCATTTCCAAAAGCCGTTTTCTCGCAGGCATTGTAGCTGGCGCTGTGCTGGCCGGCATGGGCTGCAGCAGCAGCGCTAGAAAGGAGATTCGCAAGGAGCCGGGCACGCTGCTACCGGCGTTGACGATAACCGACTCCCTGAAAGCCAAAGGCGGCGAGGTGGTAACTCAGCTCAAGGGCAAAGATGAATCGTTCAAAAAGGTCATCACCTATCCGTATCTGACGATCCGCTTTAAGCAGGAAGATACCGAGGTAGAGATGGTCCTCGACCCTATGAGCACGAACCTGGTGCTGGATTTGAAACGGTCCTCCAGATGGGAATGGGAAGTGCTCGAGGGCGATTCGGCGCTGACGCGCAACCGCATGCCGACACCGCCCGACAGCCTGAACGATAAAATTTACCCCCTCAAAGACGAATCCCTACAGGACCTGACCGATGAGATCGTACGCGATATCAACCTGGCGCAGCAACTGTTTTATCAGCGGCGCTACGAGGAAGCGTTGCGCATCTTGAACCAATCGCTGCAAAAAAAGCCCACGGCAGCGGCTTATGCGCTGGGCGGTTCGATTTATTTTGTCAATGGCGATATTGACCAGGCGGTTCGTGCCTGGGAAAACGCGTTGAAAATCGATCCCGGTCTGGATGATGTGAAACGACTGGTGGCCCGTTACAAAAAATAGCAGTGAGGTGAATCGGTGGGTACGTTTATCGGCATATTACTGGGTGCGGCGTTGATTGCCATTGGCATTGCCTCGGGACAGGCGCCGGCGAATGTTTTCTGGAATTGGCAGGGCATGGCCATTGTATTGGGGGGCACCATCGCCTCCACGCTCATTTCCTATCCGTTGCCCGAAGTGTTTCGCGGATTTCGTTCCTTCTTCGTGATTTTCCGTTCCGGTGCGCACAATCTCGTGGATGCGGTGAATCGGCTGGTCTCGGCGACTCGTATTTTTCACCGCGAAGGCGTCGCCGCGACGGCACAGCATGCCGCTGGCTGGAAAGATTTGTGGATATTCAAAGACGGTTTGCAACTTATGATCAATGGCTATACGCGCGAAGAAACGAAAGAAATTTTAGAAGACCAGGTGCGCTGGCAGCTCAGCCGCGAGCACAAGCAGGAAGGCCTGTTCAACCGCATGGCGAAAATTGCGCCGGCGTTTGGTATGGTGGGCACCCTCATCGGGCTCATCAATATGCTGATCACGCTTCAGGCGCATCCGCAGCAGGTGGGAGAGGGGCTGGCCATTGCGCTTACCACCACATTCTACGGCCTGATTCTCGCCAATCTGCTGTTTTCGCCGATCGCAGCGAAAATCCGCGAGCGGGCGGAAAACAATGTGTTGCTGCAGACCATGCAGATTGAAACGATTTTGATGATGTACGAAAAGCGCAATTATGTGTTTGTGCGTGAAAAGCTGGCGGCGTATTTAAATGCCGGACTGAGAAAGAAAGTTCAGCAAACGGCTGGTGTTCAGGCCGTATCCGCACCCCCTAATGTTAAAAAGGCAGCGTGATAAATGGAAATCGGATTACCCAAATATCTTCGGCGGACCGAGCGCGAGGTGGAAAGCGAGCCCTGGTTGATGTCGTATTCCGACATGACCACCCTGCTGCTGGCGTTTTTCGTACTGTTTTTTGCCATCTCGCAGCTCGATCAGACCAAGTTCGAAATGATCATGGAGTATTTCAGCAAGACAGAAACCATGCCCCTGCATCAGCTTGAGAAAAAATTCAAGCAGTTCATTGAAGAACATCGATTACAGGATAGTATGGAGGCGGAGCTAACACCGAAAGGTCTGTTGGTGCATTTTCAGGATAAAATTCTGTTCGATTCGGGCAAGGCCGAACTCAAGCCCGAAGCCTATCCAGTGCTCGATGCCCTGGCGCAACTGCTGCGTCAGCCCGAAGTGCAGCAACGCAAAATCGAGGTGGAAGGCCACACCGATACCGTGCCCATCAGCAAAAACGCCGATTATCCGTCGAACTGGGAACTGTCGGCGGCTCGCGCTACGCGCGTGATTCGCTACCTCATCGAGCAAAACATCGCTCCGAACCGGTTTGTGGCCGTGGGCTATGCGGATACGCGGCTGCGCGTTCCAGAGAGCGACGGCCACCGCGGACTGCCGGTGAATCGCCGCGTGAGCTTGTTGATCAAGTAGGGCAAGCAGGATTTCCAATGAGCAGGCATGAGTCGCCCGGTCGCCGGAATGCGGCGCGTCCGGGAATGTTTGAACCGGGAAATCAACCGCTGATTTTAAAGCAAAAAGCGCAACCGTTGCCCGTAATGACAAATGGCTGCGCTTTGTATATGTTTAATCGATTCTGGCCGGCTATTTCAGCGTAATTTCGCCCCCTTCCGCCTTGAAGTCGATGCGTTTGTGGCTACCATCGCAGAATGGCTTGTTTGCGGAGGCCCCGCAGCGGCAAAACGCCACAGCCTTTTGATCGAGCGTTTCCTCCTGGCTTCCGCGCTTAAAAACATACGTACCGCTGGCCTCGAACAGAATCGGCCCATTCTCCAACATCGTTAATTTTGCCATAGCTACCCTCCATTAGATGAATTATGGATAGAGAAATGATTTTTAAATACGCGTTAATTTTATCTTTTTAACGGCTGAAATTTACTCATTTACGATTTTCTCGTTGAGCGATGCCAGATAATCCCGCAACACGTTTTTATTGACATAGAAATAGCTCCACTGGCCTTCCTTCCGAAAGGCCACCAGCTCACCTTCCGCCAGCACTTTCAGGTGATGCGAAATAGTCGGTTGCGACAACGAAAAAGCATCCGTGATTTCCTTGCATGAAATTTCCCCGTGATCGGCGATCATTTTGAAAATGCGATAGCGGTTTTCATCCGCCAGGGCCTTGGAAATTTTAACCAACTTTTTGATGTCGAGGGGCATGCTGGATTCAATATATAGATAGATTTCAATATGTCTAAATATAGCGGATGAAACCGGACTTGTCAAATGGTTTTTTCTCGGAATGGCATGTATGATCATGGCATGGCCGTTTTTTGAACCGTTGAGCACGGAATTCGTGGATCGGCGCGTTTCGGCATCATCCATTCTGGCATCTGAAAAGCAACTGGGCATCACTTCCGGGTGATTTGCTTTTCCAGTAGACCGGCGCGACGCAGAAGATCGCGGTAGGATACCCGTTCGATGCCGCGTTCTACGCACAGCGCAGCCACGACATTGGAACGCAGCGCGTGCATGACATGCTTCCGGTACGCGGTGCGCATACTGTCAGGCAGGCCGGCATGCAGCATTTCCGGCGAATCATCACCGGCATGAGCAGCCAGCACCCACCGGCCGGGCGTCAATCCGTTCATCACATCGATGAGAGCGGCTTCCACGGCCTCGGCGGTGGCGCCGAAAATGGGCGGCGTGGGCCGAGCATCGAAATAGCCCGTGATGCCCAGCCGGTACTCCCGGGCCAGCGTCTCCAGGATGGTCGTCAACCACGTCGGAAAGGCCTCCCGTGGCTGCGGGAAATGCAGATAGGTTAACGTCAGGCCAGCCCGGCGTGCGCGCTCGATTTGCGCGCGGAATTCGGTGATGACGGCCAGGCTGTCGCTGCCGTGGTTTTGCAGGGCGGCAAAAATGGGCGGGAAAAAGCCATCCGGACCACGCAATAGCTGCGCCACCGGAGCGGTTGAAACCGGGCCCCAGCGAAAATGCCGCCAGGGCGACGTCAGGGTGAGCTGTACACCAAGACTCACATCGTGCCGTGCGGCCAGGGCTCGGGCTATTTCCGGAAACCAACCGGTGTTGACCACCACGCTGAAATCGGTGGCGATGCTTTCCTGCATGAGCGCCAGCGCCGCTGCGTTGGTGGCGTGCAAAAGACCTACGTCATCCACGCGGACGATGAGCTGGATGGTGCCTTCTTTGGGCGGCGGCGTTGCGTGATACGGCTGCGGAGCGCATGCATAAACCAGGGCGGCCACCATCAGCATCAGGCCGCCGGCCATCCGTTGCCACATAGACGGTCCCTCGATGGTTTTGTATCTGGAAAATCAGCCAGAATGATGTTCAGGTAAACAATCACGGAAGCAGGGCGGGAAGCAAAGCGCGCATCTGACCTGTCGTTTGACTACCCGGGTCTGTAGGGCGCCACCTGATAGCACTTGTTTTCAACGATCAAAGCGCGCCGCGGTTCCATAAGGAGATGGTGAATCCAATCTATTTCAGCAGCAACAATTTACGCGTTTGCCGATACGGTGCGGCCGTCAGGCGATACAAATAAAGGCCGCTCGCAAGATTGCCGGCCTCCAGCTTAATGCGGTAGTGACCTACTGGCTGCCACCGATGCAGAAGGCGCCGAATCCGTCTACCGGTCACATCCAGAAGATCGAGGGTGACTTCGGTATTCCGTGGCAGGCTGTATTCGATCCAGGTGTTGCGGTTGAACGGATTTGGGTAATTCGGGTAAAGGTAAAAAACATTCGGCTGGTCTGGCGAGGCCTCGGCCACAGCCACAGGGGTGTCATTGATAAATAAATACTGATAAGGGCCTGCAGGATATAGCGAAACCAGAAGATCGGCATCGCCATCGCTATCGATATCCACCAGAAAGGGCTGTGGGCGGTTTTCGTCCGGCCGGAGATCGGGGTGCGTCACATGCTCCGGAACCTGATTGGGAATCGACTGCCATGAAGGCGATCCGGACGTGCCAACATTCTGATAATAGCGAAGCTCGCCACCCACGAATCCCACCAGCATATCCGGCAGGCCATCGCGGCTGAGATCACCGAAACCGATGCCGGAGACGCGCCCGGAAAAGTCCGGTAGCAGCCAGTCGGGGCGCTCGACCCAAGCGATGCGATCGCCCTGCTGGCGCTGTTCAAAGAACACGAATCCGGTGCGCACGCTGTCCGGTGAAACGGTGACGGACCGCTCCAGCAGCAGATCCAGATCGCCGTCACCGTCCATATCTACCGGTTCCGGATGGCGGTAGGTGGTATCCGTTCCGGCGTTGATGCGGTTAAAGCGCGCAAAAAAGTGTTCACTGCGATCGATCCATGCGCTGGTATCCGCCATCTGATCTGGAAATTCCAGAACGAAAAACCGGACAAACGGTTGATTCAAAAGCACCATCAGGAAAGAGCCGATGAGCTCCTGACGGCCATCGCTGTCCATATCAGCCACCCGGGCATGGAGCTGATCCGGCAGGCCCGACGACAGTGGCATGAAAAAGCTGTTCCGGAGTTGCCAGAATGGGAGATCGAGCCATTCGGTTTGCCGATATAGGTTCAATTCAAGAAAACCGCGATCTGAACGAATTCCCTGCCGGATCAGGAGCATTTCCGCACGGCCATCGCCTTCTAAATCGAACGGCAGCCATGCTTGCGCAATCCTGGATTGCAAATTCACGGAGTAGTAATGCGGATCAAACCAGAGGGAGTCGGCGCGCGCACGGAATAGGCGCAATCCGTTCAGATCGGTAAGATCGGTGCGGCCATCACCATCGATGTCAAACGCGCCCAGCAGGTGATAGCGGTACCAGCCAGGAAAATCAATGAGACCGGGCGTTTCCTGCCAGCGGATGCCGCTGCTATCGCGCATGGCAAAGAAAACGATCAGACGATTTTGTACATCGTCCAATTCCACAACCGCGATGTCTTTTAAGCCGTCGTAATTGACATCGATGAAAATAGGGGAATGGACGGCGCGTCCGCTGATGGCCCTTAGCACCGGCTGGATAAACGAATTGTTCTTTTGCCATACCGGATGTCTCGCCGTACCTGTATTCTCGAAATAAGCGAATGATATTCCAGAGAAACCGAACCGCGGTCCCATCAGGGCATCGAGATCGCCGTCGCGATCCGCATCGGCAAAGGACAGCACCGTGTTCTCGATGGCGTCCGGCACATCCAGACCGGCAACCAGCGCGGTATCGGCATACCATTGGCCATTATGATCCCGCGTGACCGCGATCAGCCGCGGTGGTGTATGTGCCTTGCGCTCATAGGTGATCCAATCAAGCCAGGTATCGCCGTTTAAATCGGCCAGCGAGACCCAACTCGTGTACAGAAAGGGCAGAAGCGCTTCTGCCAGCGAGTCACTGGAGGTCCATCCAGTAGCGGTTTTAACAAAGATATGCAGCCGGCAGCAGATGTCATAATCGAAGTTGAGGCTGATCATATCGGTTTTGCCGTTATGATCGATGTCGCCCCAGGTCCAGTACATATACGGAGCCAACGGCAATTCGAATGGATTGAAAAATGCGGGATCGAATTGCCATTTGAGATTCTGGCAGTACACCCGGGTATGATTCATGGCGGCGCATGCAAGAAAAGCCCAAAGAATGACCCAAAAGCCTTTTCGCATGGCCCATTCTCCCAAATGATTTCAACAAGGCGGCCTTGACGCGGGGAAGCTGGTTGATTGCAGTGGCTGGCAAATGAGACGCGGACGGGCTTGAGCGATTACAGCAAAAGCAGCGCCAGAAGCAGGCTGATGAGCAGGCCCCAGAACGCTTTGTCCGGTGCGATTCGCTTCCCCCACACGATGGCAAATCCGACCGCGGCGCCGATGGCCATCCAGGCGATGCGCCAGCGCAGGGCCGGGATGTTGATATGCACAGGCCAGAGGCTGGCCATCGAGACTTTGCCCGAGGCCAGCAATAGCCCGAAAAACACCAGCGCCAGAAACAGAAAGCCATTTAAATTTTTGCGATCCATGTGTGCCGTTGGTCGGGATTATTTTTTCTTTGCGTCCAGAAACGGCGTCAGCAAATCGATCGGCACCGGGAACAGCATGGTTGAATTGTTCTCCGAGGCGATCTCGGTCAGGGTTTGCAAATAGCGCAACTGCAGCGCCGCCGGATCCTGGCTGATGACCTTGGCGGCTTCATACAATTGCTTGGACGCCTGGTATTCGCCATCGGCATGAATGATCTTGGCGCGGCGCTCACGCTCGGCCTCCGCCTGACGCGCCATGGCGCGCTGCATCTCCTGCGGGAGGTCCACGTGTTTCACTTCCACCAGCGATACCTTGATGCCCCACGGATCGGTTTGGGAATCGATGATTTGCTGCAGATGTTCGTTGATTTTTTCGCGCTCGGCGAGCAGCTCGTCCAGTTCGGCCTGGCCCAGCACCGAGCGCAGGGTGGTTTGCGCTAATTGGGAAGTGGCAAACAGAAAATCTTCGACTTCGATCACGGCTTTGGCCGGATCGAGCACACGAAAATACAAAACCGCATTCACCTTCACTGAAACGTTGTCTTTGGTGATTACATCCTGCGGCGGCACGTCCATGGCTACGGTGCGCAAACTGACGCGCACCAGTTTATCAATGAAGGGGATGATGAGCACCAGACCGGGCCCTTTGGTGCCGGCCAGACGCCCGAGACGAAACACCACGCCGCGCTCATATTCACGCAGAATCTTGATCGCCTGCGAGAGAATGAGAATAACGAAAAATATAAGTACGCCCCAGATTTGCATGTGAGCCTCCTTCCGATTGAGTAAACTTTAGTGTATATGGCCAATGCCTGATTGCTCGATCACCGCACGAGAAGCGGTTCAGAGTGTTGTCGTGAACTTTTGCGCTCCGCCTCCGGGCACGGAATCGGCTATTTTTCCAGTTTTCTCACTTTCACCTGCAGGCCGTCCACATCCACCACCCGAATTTTGTCGCCGGATTGGATCGGCTCGTCGGCATACGCCGACCAGATTTCACCGTGTACTTGCACCCGGCCTTCGGGATTGATATCCGTGCGGGCGCGTCCCACTTCGCCAATCAGCCCCTCCTTGCCGGTGGTTACTTTGCGCCGGTGAGCCTTGAATGCCATGGAAAGCGCAAACAGAAAAAATGCCGCCGTGGCTAGAGTGAAGGTGAGAATGAGTTTCAGCGAGACCTTGAACATAGGGTTGGCTAAGTTTTCGGGGGATTTGAACAGCATGAGCGAGCCCAGAATCATGGAAATGGTGCCTCCGATGGTTAACAGGCCATAGCTTGTGATTTTGACTTCGAGGATGAATAGCACCAGCGCGAGTAGAATCAGCAACAGCCCGGCATAATTGACCGGCAGAGTTTGCATCGAATAAAACGCCAGAATGAGAAAAATGGCGCCCACCACGCCGGGAAAAATGGCGCCCGGATTGGACAGCTCAAAGAATATCCCATAAATGCCCAGCAGCAGCAGGATGTAGGCAATGTTCGGATCGGACAGCCGGTCCAGGATGCGATCACGCCAGGACATGGGCATGCTCACCACTTCCGCCCCTCGCGTGCGCAAGGTTACTTTGCCGCTGAGCACTTCTACCTCCCGGCCGTCGAGCAGCACCAGCAGACTGTCCAGATCCGGCGCGATAAAATTGATCACATTCAGTTTGAGGGCTTCTTCATCCGTGATGGATACGCTTTCGCGCACGGCCTTCTCAGCCCACTCGGCGTTGCGGCCACGTTTCGCGGCCATGCCTTTGATACGCGCCACTGCGTCATTGGTCACTTTCTCCAGCATGGCGTTCTGGGAAGAGTCTGCGCCCATGCCCATGTTGACCGGATGTGCAGCGCCGATGTTGGTGGACGGTGCCATGGCCACCAGATGCGATGCGTAACAGATGAACACGCCGGCCGATGCCGCGCGCGCTCCCGATGGCGCCACGTAGGTGATGATCGGAACATCGGCGCCCAGCATGCGCTTGGTGATGATGCGCGTGGATTCCAGCAGGCCGCCGGGCGTATCAAGCTGCAGAATGATGGCATGAAACTTCTCTTTTTCGGCCTGATCGATGTGGCTGATGACGTATTCGGCGGAAACGGGATTGATCACGCCATCCACCTCGATGAGCATGATTTTGCGCGTGCCCGTTTTTTCTTCCTGCGCCGCTGCAAACGCACCCTGGCTCAGGAAGACTAGGAACAGCATTGTGGCTAATGTTTTCATAGGCGCTCTCAACGAAATCTAGAAATGAGATAAAAAATTAGTGAAAGGATTAGGCTGATGAGAATGGATGTCGTTATCGGAAAATAAAACACAAAATTAGGCTTTTCGATGCGAATATCGCCGGGCAACCGTCCGAGAAATGGGAAGGAACGCGCAACGTAGAGGACGACGCCAATCAGCACCAGGAACAGGCCCAGCGAAATCAGGATTTTTGCAAACTGTTGCATGTCCATTCTATTTTAACCAGGAGGGCAACTTTTTGTTCTGATGCAATGTGCGATATTTTTCCAGAATTTTCAACGTATTATCGATGGGTAGCGCTTCGGTGCGATGCCCGCGATAGCCTTCCATGGTTTCGGCCATGAACAGCGAATTGATGATCGCCTCCTCTGTCGCCTCGACCACGGCCAAAAACAGCGGCGACATGGCATCGTTGGGCAGCACCCGCTGCTCCAGCAAACGACGGCCGCCGTCGGAGATTCTCCCGGGCCGCTGGGTGGAAAAGGCAATCACATAATCGCCGCTGCCGTTGGAGGAATAACCGCCGGTGCGGGCCAGTCCCAGCATGGCGCGTTTGGCCAGCCGTTTCAGGTTGCGCGAGGTCAGCGGCGCATCCGTAGCGACCACGATCATACACGAGCCCTCGTCGCCATCGGGATACGGAAGATGGCGCAGCATGGAAAAGCGCCCAAGTTCGCGGCCCAGCGGCGCCCCGTTGATTTCCAGGATGCCACCAAAGTTGGTCTGCACCAGCACACCGACCGTGTAGCCGCCGAGTGATTTCGGCAGCACGCGCGATGCCGTGCCGATGCCGCCTTTGAAGCCCAGACAGCGCGTGCCTGTGCCGGCGCCCACATTGCCTTCTTGTACCGGCCCGGAGCGCGCGTTTTCGATGGCGCGCCACACGTGCGCTTCGGCCACGTGCCGCCCGCGGATATCGTTCAAATAGCCATCGTTGGTTTCACCCACTACCACGTTGATGGAGCGCACTTCTTCATTGCCGGGCAGCGACAGCATGTAGCTGATCAGCGCATCGGCGACGCGCGGCACATTGAGCGTGCTGGTGAGCGCAACCGGGCTCTCGATTTCGCCCAGTTCTTCGACCTGGGTCGAGCCGGCCAGCTTGCCGAAGGCGTTTGCGGCGTAAATGGCCGCCGGCACTTTGTCCTGAAACAGGTTGCCGCCGTGCGGCAGAATGATCGTCACGCCGGTGCGGATGGAATCGCCTTCGATCAGGGTTTCGTGGCCGACCAGCACCCCAACCACATCGGTGATGGCATTCCATTTGCCGGGCTTGAGAACGCCGATCTCGACACCTGCCTCACGAGCCCGCATGCGCTTGTTTCCCGGTTGTGCCATCGCAGTGTTGAGGAGAATGAGCCCGGCCAGGCATACGGGCGCTATCCAGCGGAGTAAGCCATGTTTTCGCAATAGGACGGTTCCGTTCTTGAATGAGGTCAAATCGAATAAAAGTCATGCAATATGGATCATCGAATGATAAGGATGGTAACTCAAAGAAAAATTAACGGATAGTTACAAGCAAATTTAATAAAATAATTGCAAAGGTCAATATGAAAAAGCGATTTGCGTAAGCAGACATAGAGGGAAAATGTTCGGGAGGGATAAACCGTTGATTCGGGCTCACGAAAGATCGACCGCTTGCCGATGGGCTCGGGAACCCCTATGGTGACAAGTAGCGCCATAAACTATCCAAAATTTCGCTTGACATTGATAAGGATAATCGTAAATTTAATACGCCTTGAAAAAGGCAATCAGTCCCTGCATCAGCTAACAAATTCAAAGACCAACACCGTTAAATAGGGAACTTAGCTCTGGGCGTGTATTACAGGCCTCATCTCGATTCGTCGGGATTCGAGGAAGTAAAAAGCGTTCAGGCGGTGCCCACCGTGTTCAAACGCGGTTCTTTGATTTTATTGCTGGTGCAGGGATTTTTATTTCTGCAGCGCATCCAGCGCTACCTGCACATCATCCTCAATGTCGAACAACTGTTCCAGCCGCATGCGCTGGAAAATTTCCCGCATCAATGGCTGCAAGCCCACCACTTTCAGCCGGCCATTGGCTTTTTCCAGAGTACTTTGCATTGCAATCACCACACCGATACCGGTGCTGTTCATGACGCTCACGTTGCTTAAATCCAGAATAATTGTGTTATAACCCTGATCGAGCAGCTTGAGGATCTCCTCGCGAAATTGCTCGGACACATTCATATAGATTCGGCGCTCACGCACTTTCAGGATGGCGATATCCTGGTGCTTGTCCAGGGTGAAGGTTTTGAATTCCAGCTTCTTTTCCATCGGTCTCCGTTCCTGAGTTTTATATACGGTTCTGAATCTCGATTGACGGATTTAAATTTAATGAAATCAAATTAAAATATAAACGAAAAAGTAACTGTTCAGTCTCCTACCCGTCATCGCGAGGATCCGCCAGCTGGCGGAGACGACGCGATCTCAATGTTCTATTTACAAGGAGATCGCCGTCCGCCAGCAGTCGGACAGGCGCACCCGCCTTTCGGCGGCTGCTCGCGATGACTGGCAAGATTTCATTAAACGGGAATGACTGAATAGTTACACGAAAAAGTAGAGAATTATGCTCGTTAAACAGTACCCTTGGGGGCAGGGGCAGCCTCTAATCAGGCATGTTGGATGTCTTGCCAGGGTAAAGGCCATTCTTTTGGGCCGCAATTTCTTTCCATGGAATGCGATGCCGGCATTTCAGCGGCACTCAGAATGACCACTGCGGCGTGTGCCCTATTGCATATGGATTTACGCCGGTGTTAGTGCTATACGTAAAAATCCCGCAGAGGTTGGTGAAAATTATACCATCAGGCCGAAATTTCGGTCCAGGCTGCGGTACTGGATCGCCTCGCTGATGTGTTCGGGGCGGATGGATTCCGAGTGGTCGAGATCGGCGATGGTGCGGGCGACTTTGAGAATACGGTCGTAGGCCCGGGCGGACAGGCCCAGGCGCGAGATGGCCATGCGCATCAATTCCTCGCCGCGCTCATCGATGCGACAGAACCGACGAATTTCCCGGGAATCCATGTGCGCATTGCAGAAGATGTTGGGATAATTGGCAAAGCGGCGGAGCTGGATTTCGCGCGCCTGGATGACGCGCTCACGAATCACCTGCGACAGCTCACCGCCGGAATGCGAGGCCAGGTCTTTGTATTTCACCGCTGGCACCTCAATGTGAATATCGATGCGGTCCATGAGCGGGCCGCTAATGCGGCTGAGATAGCGCTGGATTTGCGGCGGCGAGCAGGAGCACTCGTGCGAGGGATCGGTGCTGTAGCCGCACGGACAGGGGTTCATGGCGGCTACCAGCATGAATTTCGACGGATAGGTGAGCGACAACAGCGCGCGCGAAATCGTCACAATGCCGTCCTCGATAGGCTGGCGCAGCACTTCCAGTACATTTTTTTTGAATTCCGGCAGCTCGTCCAGAAACAGCACACCGTGGTGCGCCAGGCTCACCTCGCCCGGACGCGGAATCTTGCCACCGCCGATGAGGCCGGCATCGCTGATGGTGTGATGAGGAGCGCGGAACGGCCGTGTGGCAATCAGTGCCGTGTCGGCGGGAAGAAGGCCGGCCACGGAGTGGATTTTGGTGGTCTCCAGCGCTTCTTCCAGCGATAGGTCCGGCAGGATGGTGGCAAAGCGTTTGGCCAGCATAGTTTTGCCTGAGCCCGGCGGGCCGATCATGATAATGTTGTGGCCACCGGCCGCGGCGACTTCCAGCGCGCGTTTGGCATGTTCCTGGCCTTTTACATCCTGGAAATCAATGGGGTAGTGCTGCGAGTCGGCAAAAATCGAGTGGATGTCCACGCGTTCCGGCTGCAATTGCAGATGGCCGTTCAGGAATTCAACCGCCTGCTTCAGATTTTCCACACCATACACCTCGATATCATCCACGATAGCCGCTTCTTTGATATTTTGCGGTGGGAGCAGCAGACCGCGCTTGCCCTGGTCGCGCGTGGCAATGGCGATGGGCAGGACGCCCCGGGCCGGTTGCAGGCTGCCATCCAGCGATAGCTCACCGATCAGCACAAAATCATTCAAGCTGACGGGGGAAACCTTGCCGGCGGCCGCCAGGATCCCCACGGCCATGGGTAAATCGAACGCCGAACCTTCCTTCTTTATATCCGCCGGGGCCAGGTTGATGGTGACCCGTTTTTGAGGGAAGCGAAAGCCGGAATTCTTGATGGCGGCATTGACGCGATCTTTGGATTCTTTAACTGCTCCATCGGGCAGGCCTACGGTGGAAATTTTCGGTAGTTGGCCTTCGAGATGGGTTTCCACAGTGACAAGGTAGGCATCGATGCCGAGAACGGCGGCACTGAGCACTTTGGAAAGCATGAGAACCCCCGGGAGAGTATGGGACGACTGGCCAAAGGCCAACGGTTCAGGTTTCAAATTGCGACAGCCGGTCTCAACTTGAAACCCTTTTGCTGCAAATTTGGCTGTGTATAGATATACAAAACCCTGTATTCTTTGTCAATAAATTTTGTATTTATGTCGGAACATTTTCTCTGCAATTATCGTTATAAATGGTAAATCAAGAGTGAAAAAAAATAAATATCGTTGCAAGAAAATAAATCGTAAAAATCTCTTGACTTTTCCATTATTCATTTTTAAACTTGTTTTAACAATTTCTTTGTTCTTTGAAAAAGTCGAAATGGCTCAAATTTCGACTTTTTTTGTTTTTAGGGTAACATCATAACGTAATAATAATATTGAGATTAAAACAGGTTATGTTGCAGGCGATGCAAATGATTTTTCGTCAATTTGCCTGATCCGAACTTAATTGTTTTGATGATTAGAAGTAGAGTTTGATGTAATTAGAGGGATTAATGAATAAAATTGCAGAAGGGGTAGAAAAAAGCGGAAGGCTTGCACTATGATAGCCATATTTGAGCTCGATCGATTAAACATGCATTCTTTGAGTTTGGTTCAGGGCGCTGCTTGCAGGAATTTATCAAAGAGAGCGGGGAAGTCGATATTAATAGTAAATAATCCGCAAAAAAATTATTTCTGGTTTAAAATTTGCTAAAATCCTTTAACAATTGTACGGCCCATCGAAAAAATCCATTGTAAAGTTATACACGGAGGTTTGAAAATGGATAAAGACACCGCCACCCGAGCCAGCCGATCGAACCAGTCCATCCTGGAAAATTTCCGCTCCTTACAGGATGAGAAGCATTACCAGGAATTGAACTGGGAAGGAACGTTCGAGGAGTACCTGAGCATCGTCAAGCAGAATCCAAAAGTGACCCGCACAGCCTTTGAACGTATCCACGACATGATCCTTTCCCATGGCACCGAAGAATACCAGGAGTTTCGGGAAACCATTATCCATTACAAATTCTTTGATGATCCCATCGATGGCGGTAAAGATGCCATTTTCGGTCTGGATCGCTCGTTGATGAAGATCGTCAACCTGTTCAAGTCGGCGGCGAAAAAGTATGGCACCGAAAAGCGTGTGTTTTTGCTGCACGGCCCGGTCGGTTCGGCTAAAAGCACCATCGTACGCCTGCTGAAAAAAGGGCTGGAAGCGTACTCGAAAACGCCCGAGGGTGCGCTGTACACCTATAGCTGGAAAATCGAAGAAAATGGCAAGACCGAATGGGTGCCGTGCCCGATGCACGAAGAACCCCTGCATCTAGTTCCGGAAGAATTCCGTCCGCAAATGGAAGCCTTCTTGAACGAAGGCAACAATGGCGATTATCAGGTGGAAATTTCGGGTGAATTGTGTCCGTTCTGCCGTCAAACCTTCCGTGAGCTGGCCAAAAAATACAAAGGCGACTGGACCCGGGTGGTTGGTGATGTGAAAGTGCACCGGCTGATTCTGTCGGAAAAGGATCGCGTGGGAATCGGAACGTTCCAGCCCAAGGACGAGAAAAACCAGGACTCCACCGAGCTGACCGGTGATATCAACTACCGCAAGATCGCCATCTACGGCTCGGATTCGGATCCGCGCGCCTTCAACTTCGACGGCGAGTTCAACATCGCTAACCGCGGGCTGATCGAGTTCATCGAGGTGCTCAAGCTGGATGTGGCGTTCCTGTACGACCTGCTCAGCGCTTCGCAGGAGCACAAGATCAAGCCAAAGAAATTCGCCCAGACCGACATCGACGAGGTGATCATTGGGCACACCAACGAGCCGGAATACCGCAAGCTGCAGTCCAACGAGTTCATGGAGGCGCTGCGCGACCGCACGGTGAAGATCGACATCCCGTACATCACGCGGCTGCGCGATGAGATCCGCATTTACGAGCGCGATTTCAACCAGCGCCGAATCCGTGGCAAGCATATCGCGCCGCACACCATCGAAATGGCGGCCATGTGGGCGATTCTGACGCGGCTGGAAGAGCCGAAAAAAGCGCAGCTCACCCTGCTGCAGAAGCTTAAGCTGTACAGCGGCAAGACTTTGCCCGGCTTCACCGAGGATAACATCAAAGAGCTGATGAACGAGGCCGAGCGTGAAGGTATGGACGGTATTTCGCCGCGTTACATCCAGGATAAGATTTCCAACGCGCTGGTCAGTGACGATTGCATCGGCTGCGTGAATCCGTTCATGGTGCTGCGCGAGCTCGAAGAAGGCCTCAAACATCACTCGCTTATTAATAATGAAGAACAACGCAAACGCTACCGCGAATTGCTGGCGGTGGTGAAAGAAGAATACGAGGATATCGTGAAAAACGAAGTGCAGCGGGCCATCGCGGCGGATGAAGAAGCCCTGAAGCGGCTGTGCGCCAATTACATCGATAACGTGAAGGCGTACACCCAGAAGCAGAAGGTGAAGAATCCGTACACCGGCGCCGATGAGGAGCCGGACGAGCGGCTGATGCGCTCCATCGAGTCCAAGATCGACATTCCGGAGAGCCGCAAAGACGATTTCCGCCGGGAGATCATGAACTACATCGGTGCGCTGGCGCTGGAAGGCAAGACGTTCGATTACCGCTCGAACGAACGCTTGCAGAAGGCGCTGGAGCTCAAACTATTTGAGGATCAGAAGGACACCATCAAGCTGACCACGCTGATCGCCAGCGTTGTGGACAAAGAAACGCAGGAGAAGATCGATGTGGTGAAGTCGAGGATGATTAAATACTATGGCTATTGCGATATCTGCGCGACCGATGTGCTGAACTACGTGGCCAGCATCTTCGCGCGCGGCGATGTGAAAGAGCCGCACTGATACCGGCGAAATCGTGAATCTGCAAATCCTCGAGGGTTAAATGGCAAGTCGCATTGAAAAAGATCACGCGCGGTTTCGTAACATTGTCCGTGGCCGGATCAAGCAGAACCTGAAAAAATACATCAGCCGTGGGGAGCTGATCGGCAAAAAGGGCAAGGACCTCATCTCGATCCCGGTGCCGCACATCAACATCCCGCGGTTTCGTCATGATCCGCAGCAGATGGGCGGTGTCGGCCAGGGTGAAGGCGATGTGGGCACGCCCATCGGCGCCGGCGACGGCACCGAACCGGGCGGCGCGGGTTCTGGCGAGGGCCAGCACATTTTAGAAGTGGATGTGCCTCTGGAAGAGCTGGCGCAGATGCTGGCCGAAGAACTGGAACTGCCGAACATCGAGCCCAAGGGCAAGAAAAATGTGGTCTCCGAAAAAGACCGCTACACCGGCATTGCATCCACGGGCCCGGATTCGCTGCTGCACTTCAAGCGTACCTACAAGCAGGCCCTGCGGCGGCAGATTATCTCCAACAACTACGATCCCGGAAACCCGATGGTGATCCCGATTCGAGAGGATCGCCGCTACCGCACCTGGAAAACCAAGTTCGAACCCGAGGCCAATGCGGTGATCATCTACATGATGGACGTGTCCGGTTCCATGGGCGATGAGCAGAAAGAAATCGTGCGCATCGAATCCTTTTGGATCGACACCTGGTTGCAGTATCAGTATAAAAATATGGAAACCCGTTACATCATCCACGATGCCGTGGCGCAGGAGGTGGATCGCGAGACCTTTTATCACACACGGGAAAGCGGCGGCACGGTGATTTCCTCTGCCTATCGACTGGCGGCGGAAATCGTGGAGCGAGATTACCCGGTAGCCGATTGGAATATTTACTTTTTTCATTTTTCCGACGGCGACAACTGGGGCGAGATCGACACCGAAGAGTGCATGAGCTTGCTCGAGGAAAAGCTGCTGCCTGCGGCCAATCTGTTCTGCTACGGACAGGTGGAGAGTCCGTACGGCAGCGGCCAGTTCATCCGCGATCTGCAGGATTATTTTGAAGGCGAGGAAAAATTGGTGCTGTCAGAAATTTCGGGCAAAGAAGGCATCTATCAATCCATTAAAGATTTTCTGGGCAAGGGCAGGTAAGATGAATCTGACATCCGAACTGGCGCGAGCGCGTGACGAAATCCGGGGCTATGCCGTGGAGTACGGCCTGGATTTCTTTGAAGTGATCTTTGAAATGGTGGATTACCACCACATCAATGAGTTTGCGGCCTACGGCGGCTTCCCGACACGCTACCCGCACTGGCGGTTCGGCATGGAGTACGAAGAGCTTTACAAAAGCTACAGCTACGGATTGTCGAAAATTTACGAAATGGTGATCAATAACGATCCCTGCTATGCGTATCTGATGAAAAGCAACTCCATGGTCGATCAAAAGCTGGTGATGGCGCATGTGTACGCGCATAGCGATTTTTTTAAGAACAATCTGTGGTTTTCCAAAACCAATCGCAAGATGATGGATCAGATGGCAAACCATGCAGTGCGCGTGCGTCGATACATCGAGCGCTATGGCGAAGATGTGGTAGAGGATTTTATCGACGCCTGCCTATCGCTGGAGAATCTGATCGATCCACATTCGGTGTTCATGGGCAACGGTCATGACAACGGCCAAAATGGCAACGGCGAGCTGAAAGAGTCTTCCGAAACTATGCCGACAGTGGAGCGCTTCAAATTCAAAAGTCCGCGCGAATACATGGATGTGTTCATCAACCCGCCCGAAGTCATTCAAAAACAAAAGGAGGCGTATGAGAAAAAGCTGGCCACTCAGCATCGCAAGGTTCCAGCCGAGCCGCAGCGAGATGTGTTGGCCTTTTTGCTGAACCATGCGCCGCTGGAGACCTGGCAGCACGATGTGTTGAGCATCATCCGTGATGAGGCCTATTATTTTGCGCCGCAGGCGCAGACCAAAATCATGAACGAAGGCTGGGCCACCTACTGGCATTCTAAAATCATGACCACCAAAGTGCTCAAGGATTCGGAAGTGATCGATTACGCCGACCATCACTCGGGCACGGTGGCCACCGCCCCGGGCCGCCTCAATCCGTACAAGCTCGGCCTGGAGCTGTTCCGCGATATCGAGGATCGCTGGAACAAGGGCAAGTTTGGCAAGGAATATGAAGAATGCGATGATTACATCGCGCGCCAAAACTGGGACAAAAAGCTGGGCCTTGGCCTGCAAAAAATCTTTGAAGTGCGCCGCATGTACAACGACGTGATGTTCATCGATGCGTTTTTGACCCCGGATTTCGTCCGCGAACACATGTTGTTTACTTTTGATTATAATGACCGCTCCGGTTTTTACGAAATTTCTGACCGAGAATTCAAGGCCGTCAAGCAACGGCTGCTGGCCGCGCTTACGAACTGGGGCCAGCCATTCATTTTTGTCGAAGACGGTAATTATTTGAATCGTGGTGAACTGTACCTCCGCCATCGACACGAGGGTATTGACCTGAAGCTGGACGAGGCGCAGGACACGCTGGTAAATATTTACAAAATCTGGTCTCGTCCGGTGCATCTCGAAACGATCATTCAGGGAAACAAGACTCTGCTGACCTACGACGGCAAAGAACATAAAACCATAGAGATCGAATAATTCGAATCACATTGGAGGGAACGAAAATGAGTCTGGGCCAAAAATTGTCGGAGAAACTGCATTTGATGCAGCGATTGGAAGATCAGATGCATTTTTCGGTACGCAATGTCGAGGGGAATGAGAAGGGATACCGGCTTTCAGAAAAGGAGGGGCCGGTGGCCGCCACCGTGATCATCCCGGATATGGACAAATACAGCCTGGTGGTATCGAGCATTGAGCTGGAAAACGAGGCCTTCAAGCCCAGGATTCCGGTACCGGAGGTGCTGCGGCAGCAGGCCGAAATTATTGCCAAAAAAGTGATCTATTTAAAGGAAAAGCTCGTGTTGGTCGAGCTGGATGAAATGAATGCAGCAGCGCAAATTCGCAGCGCGACGCCGTTCAAGCAGAACGGCACGCTTCAGTACTTTGAGGTTATTCTTAAAGATGGCTGCAGGGTGATACTGAAGCGGTATGAAAAAAAGAGCACCGAAAAAGATCGGCACGATGTATCGTTTTTGCTGACCGAAGATATTTTTCCGCGTCTCATGGACGACCTCGCCGAGGTCTGGCGCTCGCCGTTGAACTGAGCCCATACTTTATAGTGCTAGTGCTTGTTTGCTGTTAACCTTTACGCGAACGGGGTTCGCCTGCGTGCGGTGAGGGAGGAGGGGGAATTTGCTGCGCGCCGGTCCATTGAAACCGCATGAAGGATGGCCTGCCGATTTTTCTGGCCGACCGGGCGTCGGCTAATGGGCTGAAGTGAGTGTATATTCCTTCCGAATGTGCCTTTCGCGGTTGTACGCCCATACGTTTGATCCGATCAAAAATCGACAGAAATGTATTCGGCATCCGCACCAAGTTGAGCATGTGGAAAACACGAATGGAAAGGCGGTGCCAGCGCCTGTGATCGGTGCAGGAATCGCATGCTGCGCTTGTTCGATAGAATGAGGTCCCGGTGTTCGAGCGTCCGTTTTTCGGTAGCCGCAGGAAACCGGGATAACAAAGATGGACTCAGGGCTGCATGGTTGTCGGAGAAATTCATGGCAAATCGCCCATGCCGGACGCACGAGTGGGTTGGAGATTTACAGGTTGACTTTTAGACCGATTTCGTTTATATTGATCCGTTTCTGAGAGCCTCCGGGGGCACGGCATCATCAATCCATGGAAATCAATTTGAACGAAATATCGGAAATCGATTCAATCAATTATTGAGGGACAGATGGCAACGACTGCTGATTTTCGCAATGGGTTTACCTTTAAAATGGACGGTGACATATGGCAAATCGTTGAATTTCAGCATGTCAAAATGGGACGTGGCGGTGCGATCGTGCGAACGAAATTGAAAAATTTGCGCACCGGACGTGTCCTGGATAAAACCTTTCGTTCCGGCGAAAAAGTGGATGATGTGATGGTTGAGCGTCGTCCGATGCAGTATCTTTACCGTTCGGGTGACGATTTTGTGTTTATGGATAATGAAACGTATGACCAGGTCACGGTGACGAAAGAGCTGGTGGGCGACGCGGAGAAATTTTTGCGCGAAGGCGAAGTGGTTGAAATTGCATACAGTGAAAACAAGCCGGTGTACCTTGAATTGCCGGTGGCTGTGGAACTGACCGTGACGCAAACGGAACCCGGCATCAAGGGGGATACGGTATCCGGAGGCGGAAAGCCCGCCACCCTGGAAACGGGCGCTGTGGTCACCGTGCCCCTGTTCATCAACGAGGGCGATGTGATCAAGGTGGATACCCGGACAGGTGAATATATTGAGCGAGTCAAATCGTAATGCCCGCGAATGAGTATCGGGAGGGATCATGAAGGAAGAGCTAATCCGGCGCCTGGTGAAAATCGTTGAAGAAGCCAATATCGCCGAGCTTGAAATAAGCCGCTGGGGAAAAAAACTGCGCATCAGCAAATATCCGACAAACAGCGCGTTCGCTGGCAATTCCAACAGCATGCACTATGTTATCCCCGGACCGGTCGCTCCGGCCCCGCCGGCCGCACAGCCGCCGGCCGAAGCCAAACCCGCGGCCGAGCCCAAAGAGGAAGCTCCGGCAGCCAGGCCGCAAAAGGGCGTGGAAATTCGCTCTCCAATGGTCGGCACGTTCTATCGCGCTCCCGCTCCGGATGCCGATCCCTACGTGGAAGTCGGTGACACCGTGCAGAAGGGACAGGTGCTGTGCATCATCGAAGCCATGAAGTTGATGAACGAAATCGAAGCGGAATTTCCATGCAAGATTCTGGACATTCTGGTGGAAAACGCTCAGCCTGTGGAGTACAACCAGCCGCTGTTTCTGGTGGAGAAGCTGTAGCGCGTCGGGTTCGGAGCCAAAATCACAAGCCTTTTGAGGAAGGTTTAAGTTGGAAAATCGCGAAATCAAAAAGATTCTGATCGCCAACCGCGGCGAAATTGCGCTTCGCATCATTCGTGCTTGCAAGGAGCTTGGTATCAAGACCGTGGCGGTGTATTCGGAAGCGGACGTGCATTCGCTACACGTACGCTTTGCCGATGAGGCGGTGTGTATTGGTCCGGGGCCAAGCAAAGAAAGCTACCTGAATATCCCGCGCATCATCAGTGCCGCCGAAGTGACCAACGCCGATGCCATTCATCCGGGATACGGGTTTCTCGCCGAAAACGCCGAATTTGCCGAAGTGTGCGAATCGTGCAACATCAAATTCATTGGCCCGTCTCCGGAAATGATTGCCAACATGGGCGACAAGTCGTTCGCGAAAGAGACCATGAAAAAGGCCAAAGTGCCGGTGATCCCGGGCAGCGAAGGCATTCTGGGTAGCGTCGGCGAAGCCATGGAGCTGGCGAAAGCCATCGGCTTTCCGGTGATTTTGAAGGCCACGGCCGGTGGTGGCGGCCGCGGCATGAGGCTGGTGCGCGATCAGTCCGAGCTGGAAACGGCGTTCAATCAGGCTCAGCAGGAGGCCGAAGCCGCATTCGGCAATCCCGGTCTGTACCTCGAAAAGTTCTTCGAACATCCGCGACATATCGAAGTCCAGATCATTGGGGACACTCACGGCAACATCTATGCACTGGGTGAACGCGAGTGCTCGATTCAGCGCAAACATCAGAAGCTGATCGAAGAATCGCCCTCGCCGGTGATCACCGAAGAGTTGCGCCAGACAATGAGCGAGGCAGCAGTTCGCGGCGCCAAATGCGTGAATTACGTCAGCGCCGGAACGATCGAGTTTCTGTATCAGGATGGTGAGTTTTATTTCATGGAAATGAACACGCGCATCCAGGTAGAGCATCCGGTGACGGAAGCCGTGCTGGGCCTGGATTTGATCAAAGAGCAAATCCGCGTGGCGCAGGGCGAGCGGCTGGATAACATCAATCCTAATTACAAGCTGCGCGGCCACGCCATTGAGTGCCGCATCAACGCGGAGGACCCCGAGTACGATTTTCGTCCGAGTCCGGGCATGATCACCGCATTTCACGTGCCGGGCGGCCCGGGCGTGCGTGTGGATACGCATGTGTACGCCCAGTATGTCATCCCGCCGTTTTACGATTCCCTGATCGCCAAGCTGATCGTTTCCGGCCGCGACCGCGCCGAGGCGATCGGTCGCATGGAGCGCGCCCTGGAAGAATTCATCATCGAAGGCATCAAAACCACGATCCCGTTTCATCAAAAGGTGATGCAGCATCCGGATTTCCGGAGCGGTGATTTCGACACCAAATTCGTCGAGCGTATGAAAGACCAGGAAGCACTCGAAGAAGCCGCGTGATCGTCATCCGCGGCTTTTCGCTGCGCCGCCGTCATGCGCCGCGGGCATTAGTGCAAACCGGTTCTGGCGTTGGTCACGGTGGCCAAATCGTCTCAACGGAATCAAGCTAATCCCCAAAATCGTCGGATAAGAGGCAAGAGGAGAGAGCAATGGACATCCCTTTGGAGCTTTTGTACACCAAAGAGCATGAGTGGGTTTCGGTGGATGACAATGTGGCGACCATCGGCATTACCGACTATGCCCAGGGCGAACTGGGTGATATCGTGTTCGTGGAATTGCCCAAAGTGGGCGACCAAACCAGGCAGATGGAGCCGTTCGGCACCATCGAAGCCGTGAAGGCGGTCTCTGAGCTGTATGCTCCGGTGACCGGCAAAGTCGTTGCCATCAACGAAGAACTGCAGGAAAGCCCGGAACTCATCAACCAGGACCCATATGGCAAAGGCTGGATGATCAAGGTCGAGCTCAGCAACCCCGAAGAACTCGATAAATTGCTTTCTCCCAAAGATTATGAGCAGTTGATTGGCTGAGGAGCGATTGAGTCGCTAGAAAGGAATGTGAGACAATGCCATTTATTGCCAACACGGATGAGCAACGCCGCGAGATGCTCAAAGCCATCGGTGTGGAGCATTTCGAGGAGCTCATTGATAACATCCCCGAAGCGGTTCGCTTGAAAAGTCCGCTGAATTTGCCGCCGGCACTGAGCCAGTACGAGGTGGCGCAACATTTGGCCGAGCTGGCGAACAAAAACAGCGATCTGACCGAATATATTTCGTTTCTTGGTGCCGGTGCGTATGACCACTACATTCCGCCCGCGGTGAATCACATCCTGCTCCGCCCAGAATTTTACACCTCGTACACGCCCTATCAGCCCGAGGTATCGCAGGGTAACCTGCAGGTGATTTATGAATATCAGTCCATGATTTGCGAGCTGACCGGCATGTACGCGGCCAACGCCTCGATGTACGATGGCGGGTCGGCGCTGGCTGAGGCCGTACTCATGGCGCACGGCGCCACCGGCCGCAGCAAAATATTGCTCTCGGATGCGATTCATCCGTTTTATCGCAATATTATCCAAACCTACAGCCGTAACATTCAGGTGGATCTGGAGCTGGTGCCCGCCTTCGAAACCGGGGTAACGCCGGTGGAGATGGTGCGGAATCGGCTGGATGAATCGATGGCCGCGGTGGTGTTGCAACATCCGAACTTTTTCGGCAATCTCGAAGACGTAGCCGAGATGGCCGCCGCCGCACACGAAGTGGGCGCGCTGTTTATCGTCAGCGTGGATCCGATGTCGCTTGCCGTGCTGGAACCGCCGGGCCATTATGGTGCCGATATCGTCGTCGGCGATGCTCAGTGTTTTGGTAATTCCCTGAGTTACGGCGGACCGTATGTGGGTATTTTCGCCACCACCCAAAAACTATTACGGCGCATGCCAGGTCGTATCGCCGGTGCCACAGTGGATCGGCGCGGCCAACGCGGATTCGTCCTTACGCTACAGACGCGCGAACAGCACATCCGGCGCGAGAAAGCCACCTCCAACATTTGCACCAATCAGGCGCTCAATGCCACGGCGGCCACGGTGTATCTGGCGCTCATGGGCAGGGAAGGACTGAAAGAGGCGGCTCAGCAAAGTCTGCAAAAGGCCCACTACCTGGCCGATAAAATTCAGGCCCTGCCGGGCTACTCGCTGGCCTATTCGGCGCCGTTTTTCAAAGAATTTGTGGTCAAAACCCCGGTGCCGGCGCAGGACATTTGTGACGCGCTGCTGAAAGAGCGGGTGTTTGCCGGTGTGCCTCTTGCGCCGTATTATAACGATGATCATGCCTTGCTGGTCGCTGTTACGGAAAAGCGCAGCCGCAAAGAGCTGGACCGGTTTGTGGAACTGCTGGAGCCGTTCCAATAATGGAAAGTTTGCCGCCATTTTCCGCGCTTATTGCGATTGCGTCTAATTAATCATTAAAACGCGGCGTAAAGGTGTGACAGTTGGTGGTCGATATGTTATTTGAAAGATACCTGGCTGTCACATTTGTTATGTCAAGATATGTACCAATCTGCGAAATGCAGCACGTGAAAACGTGCAATTTTTGCTTGACATTTAGTGAGGCTTTCTTTACTTTAAAGACCTCAAAGTAACAATAAGAAGGAGTGAGCCTATACAGCGTTCGTTACGGGTTTGTTTTAAACAACTTATTCTTGATAGCCTTGATACGTTGATTTGATTTTCAAATGGCTGCTGCAAGTGGTTCAAAGAAGCGGCTGTCGTTCGAAAATCAATCACGAAAGTAAGAAAAGTTGTAGTATCCACCCAAACCTGGACGGACACTGTATGGGCTTTTTCAGAACCGAATGTCAGTGGGTTGGATACTGCATTCGGTTTTTTTATTTGATCGGTGGAGGTTTTATGATGAAGAAAATTCTTGCTGTTTTGACGGTACTGGCGCTTGCATGGCCTCAGTTCGCACAAGCGCAAAGTGAAAGTGCAGTTCCGTTTTTGTTGATCACCCCTGGTGCGCGTGCAAATGGGATGGGGGAAGCCTTTGTGGCTATTGCCAATGATGCTACAGCGACTTACTGGAACCCAGCCGGCCTTGCTTTTCTTTCCAAACGTGAAATCTCCCTAATGCACTCGAATTGGTTGCCGCAATTGGCGTCGGACCTGTTTTTTGATTATGGATCAATCGTTTATCCTATGGAAGGCCTGGGAACATTTGGGTTGGCGGTAACTTATCTCAATTTAGGGACACAGATTATAACAGGCGAAGATAGTCCAGAACCATTGGGCGAGTTTAGTTCGAATGAATTTGCCATTGCGGCATCCTTTGGCTCCAAGCTTTCAAAAAATCTCGCTCTCGGATTATCGCTCAAATACATAAGAAGCAATTTGGCTTCGGTTGGAGCAGGAGCTGAGAAAGGTGACGGTCGAGCTAATGCCTTTGCTTTCGATCTCGGACTATTACGTCAAAATTTGTTTGTTAATGGTCTGTCTTTTGGGTTGAACCTCACCAACATGGGACCGAAAGTGGTGTACATTGACGCCTCGCAGGCGGACCCGCTGCCAACCAACTTGCGGCTCGGCTTTGCTTACAAGCTATTGGATCAAGAGTTTAACAAAATCACCGTGGCAGTGGAATTCGATAAATTGTTAGTGCGCAAATATCAGGACGGTACCTCGGATGCCTGGTATAAGGCGCTGATAACCTCCTGGACCGATGAGGATTTTAATACGGAAATGAAGCGCGTGATCACGAACGTTGGTCTTGAGTATTGGTATTCAAATATCATTGCGTTACGAACAGGCTATCATTACGATGAAATCGGCAAGGTGAAATATTTTACCTTTGGCGCCGGTCTCAAATACTCGCTTTATCAACTCGACTTTGGCTACATTTCCGCCGGCGAGGGCCATCCTCTGAGTGACACCATGCGTTTCTCTCTGGCCATTGGATTCTAAAATTTCAAGACGTCTTATGCGATACAGTCGATGAAGGAAAGGGCAAGTGCGATTCCGCGGCATCGGGCGCCTTGCCCTTTGTTTTGTGCATGAACAGGATCGGAACGGGATAGGAGAATGAAACGCTTTTTCATCCGGGGACTCGTCCTACTGGTGGTCACAGGCACGCTGTTCGCTGCGCCCGCCGAAAAACCGACGCCGGAGCTGCGACTCAAGGGGCGGCCTTCCCATCGTGATTTGCTGCACCGGCGCTCCGCCGTCGATGTGTTTCATGAAAACCATGTGGATACGCTGCGGATTCTGGCCATTCGCGTCGAATTCCAGCCGGATACGCTGGCGGAAACCACTGGCGACGGCCGGTTTGTGCTGCAGCCGCCGGCCGAGCCCACTATCGATCCGCCGCCGCATGACCGCACCTATTTCGAAGCGCAACTGCAGGCACTGTCCAACTACTACAAAACCGTTTCCAACGGCAAGCTGATTTTGCTGTACGAAGTATATCCCCGCGAGGCCACCCGGGCCTACCAACTGCCGCATAACATGGCCTATTATGCGCCCGGCGCGGATTCGGCTCATGAAGACCAGCGCCTGGCCGAGCTGTTTCGCGATGGCTTCACCGTGGCCGACCGCGACGATCAAATCGATTTTTCCCGCTTCGATAGTTTTATTCTCTTCCATGCCGGCGTCGGCCGCGACCTGAATTTCGATTTCGATCCCACGCCCAACGACGTGCCCTCGGCCTTTTTAACCTTCGATGATCTCCACCAGGGCCTGGCCCCGGATGATCCCGCGTTCGCTGGCATTGCGGTTCAAAACGGCGCCGTCCACATCCGCGATGGCATCATCCTGCCGGAAACCGAAAGCCAGGAAGGATTCGAGATCGGGCTTCTGGGCACGGCGGCCATCATGATGGGCTTTCAAATTGGATTGCCGGCGCTGTTCAATCCCGAAACTGGCGCGTCTGGCATCGGCCGATGGGGGCTGATGGATCAGGGCAGCGGCAATTTTCAGGGAATGTTGCCGGCGGAGCCGAGCGCGTGGGAGAAGGTGTTCATGGGCTGGGAGAAGCCGATCGTGGTCACGCAGGGTGAGCAGTTTCGGGTGGCCGCACCGCGGGAGACCGTCTCGCCGAACAAAATCTACAAGATTCCCATTAATTCGGATGAGTATTTCCTGATCGAAAATCGGCAGCGCGATGTCAATGGCGACGGCATTGCCGTGGGCCGGGATGTGAACGGCAATAAGGTGGAATTCAAAGACCCGGGACAAATCCTGGCCGACACCACCATCGGCGTGATCGTCAGCGTGGATGAGTACGATTTCGGCCTGCCGGGATCGGGCATTCTCATCTGGCACATTGACGAATCGGTGATTCGGGCCGGTCTGACCCTGAATCACGTCAATACGGATCGCGAGCATCCAGGCGTCGATCTCGAGGAGGCCGACGGCGCGCAGGATATCGGCCGGTTTTACGGCTTTCTGCATCCGGGCTCGGGCGCAGAAAACGGCGTGCCCGAAGACGCCTGGCACCGGGACAATCCCATCAACAAGCTGGTCAATAATTCCGACGTGGTGCGGTTCGGGCCCGATACCATGCCGTGGTCGCGCAGTTACAGCGGCGCCAACAGCCACATCGTTATTACCGATTTTAGCGAGATCAGCCGTCTGATGAGCTTCAGCGTGCGCAATGACCGGCTATCGCCGGGATTTCCGCAATTCGCCGGCCAGGATGCCCTGGCGCCGGTGGCTGCGGAAATCGATCCGGAGCAGCCGGGGTTGGAGATGCTCATCGGGCTGAAGGATGGCGGCGTTGTGGCCGTGGCCGGCAATGGCCTGCGGTATGGTTCCATCACCCGTTCGGTGTCTCTACAGGCTCCGGGGAAAGAAACACGAGAGCAGGTGCAGGTAGTGCTGTTCGAAGCGAGTAGCGGATTATCCGGGCCGCCGGCGGCGGTGGATATCGACGGGGACGGTATCGATGAGCTGGTGCTGATCACGGTGAAAGGGAAATTGGAAATTTATCAATTTCAAAAGCAAAACGGACAGCTCACCGCGACACAGTGGCTGGAATTTCAGGCGGCGAACGAAAACGCCGGCCCGCTGGCCATCCGGCGGGATCGCAATGCAATGTATATGGGGGCCAATGACACGGTCTTTGAGCTCGAGTTTCCGCGCACCATCAACACACTTTACAAAATTGGCGCGCCGGTGCGGATGCTGGCAAGCGCCGGTCCGCTGCTGGCTGTGGGCACCCGGGATCAGGTGGTCATCATCGATCTTTCGACCAGGGCCGTACAATGGCAACAAAACATTGAAGGCGAGCTGGAAGCGCTGGCTGCGGCCGACCTGGACGGCGATGATAAAGTGGAACTGGTGACGTTGACCGAAGATGGTCAGGCTACCGTGTGGAGCGAAACCGGCGAGCGCCGGTGGCAATTTTCGGTGGATGCGATTGAGCCGGGAACCGGGCTGTCCATTGGCGATGTAGATGGCGACGGCCGGCAGGACCTGGTATTCGCCGGCAGAACGCAATTGCTGGCCACCAGCTTTACGGGCAGTTTGCTCAATGGCTTCCCGGTGACGCTCTACAGTGAGGCGGCTTCGGATACGGCAGGCTATCATGAAGCGTTGTTGCTGGATGCCAATGGCAAGCAGGCGCAGAGTATATTCTGGCTGGCGGGCAATGGCGATATTCACGGCATCGATGGCCGTGGCTCGACGTTTGCAGATTTTCCATTTGCTTTTGCCGCTTCATCGGCCGGCCAGTTGCTGGCCGCGGATGTGGATGGCGATGGCTTTCTGGAGCTCATCGGACTGTCCGATGACGGCTTTGTGTACGCGTACCGGCTGCCGGATGTATCGGCGCGGTATGCGCATGCCTGGACCGCGCTGTACGGCAATGCGCAGCGCAACCGGGGCAACCCGTTGCGCTTGACGCCAGCAACCGGGGGCGAAAAGCTGCTGCCCGGAAATCTGGCGTACAATTATCCCAATCCGACCCGCGGGAATGTGACCACCATTCGATACCGGCTCAATGGCCCGGCCAGGGTGCGCATCAAGATTCTCGATCTTGCCGGCGAGCTGGTGGATGAGTTCGACGGGCCCGCGGTGCCGTACATGGATAACGAGGTGCGCTGGCCGCTGGATAACATCCAGTCCGGTGTGTACCTTGCACGCATTGAAGCCCGAGGACAGAATGGTACCGAGGTGGCAGTGTTTAAGATAGCGGTGGTGAAATAATCCCAATTGGGTAACGTTTTGAAACCCGGCTATAGTGGGTCGAAAGCGGCAACTTGACTCATCCATTGAAATCTGCCGGGGGCCTAAAGCCCTGGCAGTATTTGGACTGAAACAAAGAAGAATTCGATGAACGCTTTTTTTGACAGGCTTTTGCGGCAACAGCAATGGCAAGACTGGCTCTTGCGGCTGGCTGCTGGCTGGCTGGTGATGATCATCGCAGTCGCAAATTTGCAGGCGCAGGTGGAAGAGCCGCACCACGCGGAGCTGAAATGGTACACCATTGAAACCGAGCATTTTTATGTGCACTTTCATGAGGGCGCCGAGCGCACCGCGCGCGTGGTCGCGAAAGTCGCCGAAGACGTGTACGAGCCGATCACTGAGCTGTACCAGTTTAAGCCGCCGAAGAAGGTGCATTTCATCATCCGCGATCACGATGATTATTCCAACGGCGCGGCGTATTATTACGACAACAAAATCGAAATCTGGGCTTCGGCCATGGATTTTGAGCTGCGCGGCACGCACAACTGGCTCCGCAACGTGGTGACGCACGAATTCGTGCACATGATTCAGATGCAGGTGTCGCGCAAGATGACGGTGAAGATCCCGGCCATCTATCTGCAGCTCATCGGCTACGAAAAAGAAACCCGCCCGGACGTGCTCTATGGCTATCCCAACAAAATCATTTCCTATCCCATTGCCATGACCGTGATCCCGAGCTGGTTTGCCGAGGGCGTGGCGCAATATCAGGTCCCCGGGTTGCGATACGATTACTGGGATTCCCACCGGGATATGTTGCTGCGCACGGCGGTGCTGGAAAACAAAATGCTGTCGTTTGATCAGATGAGCAGCTTCGGCAAAAACAGCATCGGCAACGAGCGCGCCTATAATCAGGGCTATGCCTTCGTCGCCTTTCTGGCCAAACGCTACGGCATACTCATCCTGCGCAAGGCCGCCGAGGCCATGCGCGCGCCGCTGCGGTTCAGCTTTTCGCAGGCGCTGAAAAAAGCCACCGGCAAATCCGGTTATGCGTTGTATCGCGAATGGAAAGCGGAGCTCCAGCAAGAATACACCGCCCGCACCATGAGCATTCGTGAGCATCTGGTGGCCGGGGAAATCATCGAGTCGCGCGGTATTGGCAATTTTTATCCCCGCTGGTCGCCCGACGGCCGCAAACTGGCCTACCTGACCACTGGCGGCGCGGATTTCCTGTCGCAGACCGCTCTGGTGATCCGAGACATGGATACCGGCAAAAAGACCCTGGTCAAAGGCGGCGTGAGCACGGCTTTCGACTGGTCGCCGGATGGCCGGTTTCTGGTTTACGCCAAAAAGACCGATGTCAGCCGGCATGGTTCGCGGTTTTACGATTTGTATTTGTACGATTTGAAAAAGAAAAAAGAAATTCGCCTGACCCGGGATGCCCGGGCGCATAGCCCCGCTTTTTCTCCCGACGGCCGGTCCATCGTGTTCGTGGTGAACCGGGACGGCACGCGCAACCTGGCGCGCATGCCGCTGGATAGCCGTCGGCTAAAGATGCTTACGCGGTTCAAAGCCGGCGAGCAGGTGTATCAGCCGCGCTGGGCAATGGATGGCGCCTCCATCCTGTTCGCCATGTCCAAAAAAGACAACCGAGATGTGTACCGATTGCATCTCGAAACTGGCCGCATCGAGCCGGTGATCGTCAGCAAGGCCGACAACCGCAACGCCGTTTTCGGCCCGAACGGCCACGACATTTATTTCGCCTCGGACCGCTCAGGCATTTTCAATATCTACCGCTTCGATCCGAGTACCGGCGAAACCGAACAGTTATCCAACGTCCTCGGCGGTGCCTTCATGCCGACTATCAATGAGAAGGGGCAACTGGTGTTTGCCAGTTTTGTGGCCGAGGGCTATAAACTGAGCATGCTGGAACGGCCGCAGCCGGTGCCGGAGCCTTACACCCTGTATAAAATCGATACGGACCCGGTGCAAATGGCATCCACGGAAAATGGTTTTTCTGCGGCCAATATCGAGCCGATCCGTTATCCGCATTATGATGATTCCAGCCTGCCGGACACGCCGGCGAAGCCGTATCGGGATTATTACCAGGGCTTTTCGTTCCTGCCGCGCATCATGCGCGATTACGGCACCACTAAACTCGGCACCTATCTGTACTCCAGCGACGTGCTCGGCCGCTATGCGGTGCTGGGCGGCTTTGCGATCAACCGCGATCGCGATTACGACCTGTTCGCGCTGATCGATTACCATAAGCTCGGCCCGACCCTGTTTCTGGAAGCCTACAACCAGGTGCGGCACTCGACCGAGGGCGCGGATAAATTTACCTACAACCTCGGCGAGGTCGATCTCGGCGTGCGCGGATTTTTCCCGTACCGGCCCCATCACCGGTACCGGCTGGCTTTCGTGTTTAGCCGGTACAGCACCAAAATTCAGTCGAAGATCGGCGGGCGGCCCACATCGTTTAGCGCGACCTATTTCATCGGCCGCACGGCGCAGTTTCGCTACACTTATGAAGGCGTAGCGCCGGCGCTGGATATGCATGCCAATCCGCGCTCCGGCCGCCGGGTAATGCTGGAGTACGATCGCGAATGGAACAAATTCATCACCGGCTTTGAGGTGAACACCACCTACGGCACTCTGCAGGAAGTGTATGCCAATTACAATTTCAACAAGCTGTATCTCGACTGGCGCGAATATGTGCCGATGCCGTTCCGCCACGGATTGATGCTGCGGCTGCGGGCCGGCTATATCGACAAACCCATCGACAGCTTCTTTAATTTTTTCGCTGGCGGCCTCGATGGCATCCGCGGTTATCCGTTTTATTCCATCGAGGGCAGGAAACTGCTGCAGGCCACCGTGGCCTACCGCCTGCCGTTGCTGTGGGATATTGATTTCGCCATGGCGCCGCTGTATTTCGATAAGCTTTTTTTCGGCGTGTTTTTCGATTACGGCGATGCGTACGATGGCAAGCATTTTCAATTCTCGCAGTTTAAAAAGGCGGCCGGCGTGCAAATTCGGCTGGACATGTTTTCGTTTTACAGCTTCCCAACGCGCGTGTTTTTTGATGCCGCTTACGGCTTCGATGAAGTACACAACCGCGGCTTGCGCTACGGCAAAGAGTGGCGCTACTATTTCGGCATCACATTTGGCTATCTGGATTGATGGCCAGACGCGATCGGTATCTCTGGCAACAAATGGATGATGCAGAAGTGAATCGAAAAAAAACAGGCAGAAATGGTGAACAGGCACATGCGAACGCTCTGGATTTCAGGAATTATGGTGCTGATGCTGCTGCCAGCCAATCTGGCAAGGGCACAGTATACCCATTTGATCAAGCCGTTTTCGGCGAGGGCGCTGTCGAAGAAATTGGCCGGACCACCGCAAACCTCAGCTGATACGCCGCTGACCCAAAAACGTCCATTCCGGGCGCTGTTGATGTCGGCCGTGCTTCCCGGACTGGGGCAGGCCTACAACAAAACCTACTGGCGCATGGGTATTTACGTGGGCGTGGAAGTGGCGTCGTGGTTTGTATATGTGGATCAGACCCGGCTGGGCAGGAAATTGGAAGACGAGTTTCAGCAATTTGCTGATCAGTATTGGAGTGAAGATCGCTATTGGGCCGCGCTCTCCGCTGAAAGCGGCATCGATATCAACGATATGGCGCGGCTGCGGGAATGGGAGCGGCAAAATTTCAGCCATCATCTGCCCGAAGAGAAAAACCAGACGTACTACGAGAACATTGGCAAATACGATCAGTTCAATATCGGGTGGGTAGACGCCAGGGCACATCGCGCGCGCGACAGCCAGCTCCGTGAGCAATACACTTTTATGCGCAAGGACAGCAACGACGCGTTCGAAAACGCCCGGCTCGGTGCCACGATCGTGATTTTGAATCACATCATCAGCGCATTGGAGGCGGCACTGACAGCGCATCTGCAGGACCAGCGCGTGCGGGGCTCGGTGCGGATTGTGCCCAAACGCGTGAATCGGGATATTGTACCGGCATTAGCATTGAGGGTGACATGGTGAAATATGTTGGCCATTGGATTATTTCGGGAGTGCTGTTGCTAAACGCGGTCGGGGCGGCACAGGAACGATCGCTGGTTCCACGGCGGTTCGCGGCGGTTCAGCAGAGGGCGGAGACGAAGCTGGTGGGGAAATGGACGGGATTGGTCGTAAATGCCGTGGCAGTGCGGCCAGCGTTGCCGGAGTCGGACAGCAAGGTGAGCTCGCGGGGCAAAGTATTTTTGAAATCGTTGCTAATTCCGGGCTGGGGGCAGTACAGTTTGCGGGCCAAAACTTCAGCGCGTAATTTTTTCATCGCCGAGCTGGCGCTGTGGGGCGCTGTAGTTGGATTTAATATATATGGCAAATGGTTAAAGAATGATTATATTGATTATGCGACAGCTTATGCGCGTGTTAACCCCGATGGCCGCGACAATCAATTTTGGGTGGATATTGGTAATTTCCCGTCGGTATATGCGTATAATGAAGAAAAACTGCGGCAGCGCTATGTGGCGGCCCTGCGCGATCCCTCCGGGCCGGATTTCTGGCAGTGGGATTCCGATGCGCACCGGCAGCGGTTTGAAGAGCTGCGTATTGCCAGCGATCGCGCGTTTGAGCGCAGCAGCTTTGCGGTGTTCGCGGTGGTAACCAATCACCTTGTTAGTGCCATTCACGCGCTATGGGTGTGGAAACGGCATCAGTCAGGGCAGGCTTCAATGGGGCCGCGCTACCGGCTGGCCTGGGTGCCGGTCGGCCGTCAGGGCGGGGCGTTGCAGGTACGGTTTCGGTTTTAAGCAGGCAAGGGGGAAGCCTTTTCGGCTGTACTGCATCTGGCTGTGGTGGAATGTTTACAGTCGCAAGTTGGGGGACACAGGCCGCGAGCTTGTGTTATTATCTGGCCGTACGGCAACTTCTATTGACTTTTGCCCTCACTTTTTTTAATTTCGTAGCTAGTTTCTTGTATTGACGCAGTCTCCTGGCAATGAATCCAACCGATAGGAGAAAAGCTGCATGCAAACGCTTTCGCTGGAGGAGCAAAAGCGCCGTGCGGCCGAAGCAGCGGTAGAGTATATCGAAGAGGGCATGGTCCTAGGGTTGGGGACAGGCTCAACCGTGGATCATGCGCTGCAAGTCATTGCGGATAAAGTTAGACAGGGCATGCAGCTTCGCGGCGTGCCGACCTCGAAACGCACCGAGGCGCGCGCCCGTGAGCTTGGTATTCCGCTGGTGGAACAACCGGAAACCGTGACCCGGATCCATCTAACTATTGATGGTGCCGACGAGGCCGATGAACAGTGCAATTTGATCAAAGGTGGCGGCGGCGCGCTGACGCGCGAAAAAATCATCGCCAGCATGAGCGAGCGCGTCATCATTATTGTTGATTCGACCAAATTGAAACCGGCTCTCGGAAGTTTCCCGGTGCCGGTCGAAGTGCTGCAATTCGGCTGGAAAGCCGCCGCCGAGGCAGTGCAGCAACTGGGGGCCACTCGCGTGGATTTACGCATGGACGGCGATAGGCCGTTCGTAACCGACAACGGTCATTGGATTCTTGACTGCCAGTTTGAAACCTTCCCGGATGTCGGCCGGATGGCGCAGGTGTTCAATACCATCCCGGCGGTGGTGGAAAATGGCATTTTTTACGAACTTTGTGATCTTTTGATCGTGGCGGAGCAG
Source organism: Candidatus Zhuqueibacterota bacterium (assembly GCA_030950365.1). Classification (GTDB taxonomy): domain Bacteria; phylum Zhuqueibacterota; class Zhuqueibacteria; order Zhuqueibacterales; family Geothermadaptataceae; genus Hydrothermovivens. The sequence continues at coordinate 143,925 of JAUZRQ010000027.1, forward strand.
GATGGCCATATCCGCGAAATTTTCGCCGGCGTTGAATCGTCTTGATTCCTTTTCGGCTGTAACCGTCTTCAGTAGGAGATGGCGTCGGCTCAGGAAGAGCGTTTGGAATGGTACACGGACAAAACCGTTGCAAATGGCCGGCCTGCCAGCAAATAGCCTATCGTCATCAAACCAATGAATCGTCTATGATCTCCTCACCATTTGCCCCGTATGTACATGTATGTCAGATGTACGACAATTCGTCATTAAGCTTCATTCAGCAAAATCATCTGTAAGCAAGGGAAGTAAACCAAATTTGGGAAGCAAAACTGTGGAACTGCGCAAGTTACAAAGCCTGGTGGCCGATTTTGTGGCGCGCGCCCATATCGACACAGGGGAGCCGTACCGGATGCTTGATCTGGTGTCCGAAATGGGGGAGGTATCAAAAGAAATTTTAAAAGGGACCGATTATGGTAAAAAGCCTTTCAACCC
>JAUZRQ010000028.1 GCA_030950365.1 Candidatus Zhuqueibacterota bacterium
CTTAAAACCCCCGCCAGCGTCCTTTCCAAATTGGGCCCGCGTAAGTCACCTTCGGTGGCCAGGATAATACCCTTCGGCGAAACCAAAATGGGTTTCGGGATGCCCAGAACCTCAAATTTTTTCGCCAGCTCGCTTTCAAAGCCCCCTTTTACAAACGTATGCAGCCAGGGCATCTTCCATTTCTTTTCGCGAAATTGTTTGACAATTTCCGGCTTTTGATCGAACGACAGGCTTAGAATGACGAAATTTTTATCTTTGAATTGTTCCCACGCTTTGTGCATCGTCGGCATTTCGGCCACGCAGGGGCCGCACCAGGTCGCCCAGAAATCCAGCAAGTAGTATTTGCCCAAAAGCGAAGATTTGGACACGGTCTCGTTTGAGTCCATGAGCTTCACTTCGAAATCGGGCACCGGATTGCCCGCCGCGATTTTCTTATTGGGATCGAGGTATTTCTTATAGAACGCCATCATTGGAATATTGTCATACTGCTCGAGTTGGGCATACAATTTTTTCCAGGTCTCTTTATCGCCCTTCGTTTTCGCTTCCATGGCAAATGTTGCTAGCACATGAGCTCGAACTGTGGAAAGCGGATTTTTATCCAGCATGGCCTGTAAATATGCCCGTCCTTTATCCGGCCCCAGCCAGCCCATAAAGGTGGAAAGAAAATTAATCCCATATCCCCAGGCCGGTGATTCCGGCGGCACCACGGTCAAAATCCGTTTGTATTCGCTCGCATCGAACCGGCTGTCTGCCATGTAAGAAATGCGATAGCGAAACACGTGCGCCAGAGAGCGTAAAAATGGATGCGAAGCCGATTCGGCCTGTTGCTTAAAATAATTCAAGTAAGCACTGGCATCGAATTGAAAGTCGTCCATATTGTCATGATCTTTGCGATAGGCCTGCATTTCTTTGATAAATGCCTTTTGCATCTTTTCAGCCTGTTGGATGAACTTCTGAGCCTGCATTAGCCACTGATGCTTGCTGTCAAAAGATAGCTTCGGAAATGCGCCTGCCTTGGTACGCATAAGCTTTCGCGGATCGAATACAATCCTGACCTGCTGACCGGGTTTCGTCTTCAAAACAGAACGGTAATCTCCACCGCCGTCATAGACAAAGTAATCCTGCATGGTACCATTAATTGAATGACCCTCTTTTTCCAGCCTCAATAGCTGGTAGGCCAGCGTATCGGCGCGAGCCTGAATCGAATAAACAAAGGTACCATCCTCGCGCCGCTGCATGGGTTCGGCTGCCGAAAATTTGAAGCCATTCCAATCGCCCATAATTTTTACTTCTTGAAAAGCGTCATGATAGCTGTAAGGTTTGGGAGTGATCTGCAATTCCACCACGTCGCCGTTTTTTTCCGATCCCACCATCACCTCGGTGGCATAATGATTCACGGCAGTGATCCACACGCTGTAATAGCCGGGCTTTTCAATTGCAACCTCGAATTGGCCGTCAGCCTCGGCAGCCACAGAAAGCAGTGCATAACGGTAGAGGTTTCCCGGTTCAGCCACGTGCACATGAGCCAGCGCCGGGGGACGGCCATCGGCCCCGATGATCTTCCCTTTAATGCGGATGCCAGCAACCGCCTGAGACAGCAATAGCAGCCATGCCAAAACCAAGAAAACAACACGAGATTTCATAAACTGGTCCTCCCTGTTTGTTGGATGATGGGGAAAAGCGCGCTGCGGGGGGGAATTGAGAGCGTATGTTTTTTTGACGAATTAAAATGCAATTTGGTTTCGAGCTTGTTTGAAAAATTTTAAAATCGACATGATTGGCTTTCAGTAACGATTCAGCTCTTGCAACTCAATACTGGCTTTCGTAGGTTGTTAGGAAACCTTCTGCATAATGCAGAATATCTATTGAAATTGCCTGGATAGAAGGTTAAATTATTTAAAAATTAATCTTCGCCATAGCCGCTCATCTGTACGAGCAATATCGATATATATTTTGCCATTCCTGTTTTTTTCGTCACTCCTGATTGCCGTAGTGGGGAGTCTTTTGTAACCAAATGTATATTTGAAAATGGTGCCTTTCCAGAAATTGGAATTCCATGGTATCAACAATACAAGGAGGATGTGATATGGCGAAAACGGATACCGCACCAGTGCAGGAGTTTGAATACAAGGCCGAAATGAAACAGCTATTGCACCTGATCGTCCATTCGCTATACACCCATCGCGATATATTCCTGCGTGAATTGATCTCCAACGCCTCCGACGCGCTAAACAAAATCCGCTTCCGACAGTTGACCGACAAAAATGTTTTCGACCCGGATGCCAATTACGAAATCCGCATCGAGGTAGATGAAAAGGAAAAAACCTTCTCCATCGAGGATACGGGTATCGGCATGACCCGCGACGATTTGATCAATGAGATTGGTACCGTGGCCAGCTCCGGAACACTGGAATTTGTCAAGAAAATGCAGGAAGAGGGCAGGCCGCTCGACGGCAGCCTGATCGGACAGTTTGGCGTTGGTTTCTATTCCGTTTTCATGGTCGCCGACCGGGTGACCATCGAAACCCGCCATGCCGACCCGGACTCGAAAGGCTATCGCTGGGTATCCGACGGGCAGGGCACGTTTACCATCGAAGAAATCGATCGCCAAAACCGTGGCACCAAAATTTCTTTCACTTTTAAAGAGGATGCCGGTGAATTCGCCAGCGCCGACCGCATCAAAGAGATCATTCATAAATACTCCAATTTTGTAGACTTCCCGATTTACGTCAACGGTGAGAAAGTCAACACCATTGAAGCCCTGTGGCACAAGCCGAAGGATCAAATCCGCGAAGAGGAGCTGACTGAGTTCTACAAATTCCTCACCAACGACTTCAATCCGCCGCTGGCGCATTTGCATCTAACCATCGAGGGCGTGGTGAATTTCAAGGCGCTGATTTTCATTCCAGAAACCGCACCACCGCTTTTCATGCGGGAGGCGTTCAAAAAATCGTTGCACCTGTATTCAAACAAAGTCTTCATCACGGACGAAAGCGAGGAACTGCTGCCTGAATACCTGCGCTTCGTCAAAGGCGTGGTGGATACCGAGGACCTGCCGCTCAACGTGTCGCGCGAAGTGACGCAATCCAGTCCGGTGATGGCCAAAATCCGCAACGTGCTGACCAGCAAAATTCTGGGGTTCCTGGAAGAACTGGCGCAAAATGAGCCGGCCAAATACGAAACATTTTATAAAAACTTTGGTCCGCTATTCAAAACCGGCGTGAACACCGATTTCACCAATCGCGACAAAATCATCCATCTGCTGCGCTTCGAAACTACCAAAACAGGCAAGGGCGAGCTGATCTCGCTCAAGGATTACGTCAACCGCATGAAAGAGGATCAAAAGGGCATCTACTACCTGTCTGGCGAAACGCGAGAGGAAGTGGAAAACAACCCCAATCTGGAATATTTCAAGAAAAACGATATCGAGGTGCTGCTGCTGACCGAGCCGGTGGACGTGTTTGTGGTGCCTGGTATCGGCGAATACGAGAAAAAGCCGCTCATCTCCATCGAAAAAGCCGACCTGGATTTGAAAAAAGATGAGCAGGACGATGAGAAGCTGGGCACCGCCCTGGCGGAAGGGCTGATAAAGACCATCAAAGAAACGCTCGGCGATAAAGTCGAGGATGTGATCGAGTCGAAGCGGCTGGTGGATTCCCCTGTAACGCTGGTTATTGGCAAAGAAGGCCTGGACAGGCAAATGGAAAAAATGATGAAAATGATGAACCGGGATTACACCGGTTCCAAGAAAATCCTCGAGGTCAATTTATCGCATCCGCTGATCAAAAACCTGGCCCGGCTCAACCTCGGTGACAGCACCCACCCCCTATTACGCCAGTGCATCCTGCAGCTTTACGAAGGCGCCCTGCTCATCGAGGGCAATCTGACCAATCCCAACGACTTCGTCAAACGTATGACGGCGATCATGGAAGCCGCGACGAAGGAATAAAAAGCCCTTCCCCGGCTTCACCTGGAGGCCGGGGAGTTTCGCATAGTCGGCTGGTGGCATGCCTGTGCGTCTTTTGGTAAAAATCCAATATGAGGAGATTCAAACTACCTGTCTCACTGATTCAGATTAGCGTGTATCCACTCGCGACGGGATGCCGCGATCAAAATACGGCCGACAAATAAAAATGGGTTTGCTTTTGGGCTGAGCATGGAACCAGGCGGCGTCGTCGAAATCCACCTGTTGCCAGTTCGGGGACAGCCGGTCCGAGACGAACCAGTACTTGTCCGACATCCAGACGCGAGTGCGGCCATTTTTTAGTTCCACGTGCAGATACACATTCACGCCGGCGTGGGCCTTATCGCCAAAATCGTGCACTTCCATGGCCACAACATTGTCGCCTTTTTTCAGATGCCGGGTGACGTCGAAAACACGCACCATGTTTTGATGCACGCGCAACGACAGCGCCCAGCGCGAAATAGCCTCGCCCACTTTGGCGCCGTTGACGTAGGCCGTCACGGCGCCGTCGTTGATGATCTGTAAGAACGCCCGATGGACTTTTTCATTTAGCGAAAAACGCATCCGAAAGTAGGCTTCGGGCACCACCGCATCATCCTGATCGGTGGGGAAATAAATGAACTGACTCGGCAGGGTGGGATCCGGCAGCAGTTGCCCCTGCTGAATCTCCTCGGCGGTGATATCCCAGTACTGTCGCTGCAGATCGAATAAATTCATAATCAGCTCGAGGTTCTCGGGACGGGCATACGCCAGCCAGAGCTGCTGATACGTCTGCTTCAGCGCTTCGAGCCCTTCGCCGAGCTGGCGGCACTGGGTCACTGCGGCATCCTTGAGCTGCTGCAACTGCTCTTCAATTTCCTCATGCTGAAGGCTTTGCTGCCACAGCAGCACAAAGGCCTGCTTTTCCGCAATCCATTTGCCCATGCGCGCTGTAAACTTCAGATAACCGATGTGCTCCCGGTTTCGTGTGGCCTGCTGCTCCAATTGTTCGCACCAGTGCAGCGCTTCTTCGGCCAGGAGCCGCATTTCAAGACTCTTGCGCAACCGCTCGCGCTTCTTCAACCGGTAGGGCGCGAACGGATGGCTCCACACTTCGTTGAAGGTTACCTGGCCGCCCATTTCCGTCAGCAGCGTGTAGATGGTTTCGGCCATGCCCGGATCGGTGCCGTAGAATTGCCGGAAAAATGCGGCCTGAAATTTTTCCACATCGGCGACTGGCGGATTCCAGGCGCAGTTCGCGGCGAAAGCATAGCCGGCCCAGTTCCACTCGCGGAAGTTGATGCCGCCGTAATCGCCCCAGGTAGAAACAATCGAACCGAGCGCGCCATGCTCAAAGCCCTGGCGGGTCAGATTCTGAATATTCAAATAAGCCGTGATGTAGTCCGGAAACACGCGCTGCCAATCGCTCATGCCCGGTGAAACGATGTATGGCTGGCCTGCCTGCTCGAACAGGCGCACGCTGGGATAATCCATGGATGCGCCATAGTGCCAGTCGACAACAATGATATCTTTCGGGAGCTGATGCAAAATCGTCGGATGCTGCAGGATGATATCGCCGTACATCATCACTTTTTTGCCATGCTTGCGCAGCATGTCGGCGACCCGGCGGTAATGCTCCGCGTGCACGGTGGCAATATCGGACTTTTCCACCAGGGCCCGGCTTTCGCCCTTGCCCACATCCCAGGATTCGTCTGCGCCCATGTGAAAATACGGCGAATCAAACGCCGGCGCGATTTCATCGATGAGGTCTTGCAAAAAAGCGTACACTTCCGGTTTGCCCGGACTCAGCGATGCCGCTCCCGGAAAATCGGCAAGATGGACAAATTCCGGCTGATTCAAGATGTTTTCGTAATGCCCGAGGGTCTGGAAAATCGGAATGATCTCGACAAAATAATCGCGCGCAAAATCCTGAAGTTCGCGCACGTCTTCAGCGGTAAGCGCGCCGCGGCCTTCGCCAATGGTCGGATATTTTTTGAACCGGAACATGTCCTCAAGATAGGGCATGTAAGTATTCATCTTATACCGCGCCATGAAGCGGATGATTTTCTTGAAGTGTTCCAGGGTCGACACCTGGCCGCGGCTGATGTCATCGCTGATGCCACGGAAGGCCATGGCCGGCCAGTCGGAGAGGCGCATCGCCGGCAGCTCCGGTTTCTTCGCGCCCTCGATGAGCTGAATCAGCGACATGATGCCATAAAACAGCCCCGCCGGCTTCGGCGCGACGATAATGACGTTTTTTTCATTGACTTGCAGAAAGTAACCCTCGTTTTTCATGGCCGGGGTCACGGTCAGCTTCTGCTGGTTCAGCCAGGCTTTGCCCGCCGCACTTTGCGCGCTGGCGATGAAGATGCCGTACTCCGGCGCCGAGCCGCCCTCAGAAACCGATAGCTTCGCCTGAAAACGCGCGTTCAAGGCCTGCACCAGTTCGCGCACGGCCACCGCATCCGTAGCCATGGACGACGGTTCAACTACAATGGGTAGGCCAGAACGTACGGCAAACGGCGGTTCCTTCAGCAATTCCATTTTTTGCGGTGTCGGGATCACGGAAATCTCCTCATTCGATGATTGAGGGGGTGACATTGCCATTCCCCAGAACATGATCAGCATGCCCATCAGAAGCAGGCTCTGCCCAATGGCACTCATACGACCTCCTGGATTTTTGGCGTTTGTGCGTCAGGAATGAACGCCCCACGGGCATCAGGCAAGTTGGCAAAGGCATGTGGCTTCGATGCCCAGTGCAAAATATTCTCAAGCAATACGACAGTCAAGCGATTCTGGTCGAATTCATCTTTTTTCTGATCATGGATAAGGCGCTTGCATTGAAAACTGGATTTGATTACAATTAGCATAATCTTTGTCGATTCGATTACTGACTCTTCATAGTATCATTTTGGGAGTCTTTCCATGCCAGTGTATTTAATTTACTTGTTGGTTTTCTTTGCCATTCCCGTGCTCATACTGGGATGGTGGCGCCGTACCACTTTCCAGCGCTACCGGCGTACATTGCTCTGGTGCCTGGTGTTCGTTCTCACGCTGGGCGGCTTGTGGGACTGGCTGAGCGTGCGCACCGGCGTGTGGTTTTATGACAGCGCGCCTACGGTGGGCATCTGGTTGGCCGGCCTGCCGGTCGAAGAGTTCATCGGTTTCTACCTGCTCGGCACCCTACTCTTCTTTCTGACCATCCATGCAATTTTTGACTGGACGAGTCGGTCTTAAACGGAGGGAGCCATGTTCAGCCACCACAGTTATATCGGTTATACACTGCTGTTCTGCGTGCCGCCGTTGATTCTGATGTGGCTGCGGCGGGAATTTTTTGATATTTTGCGCGGGAAGGTCAAAGGCATTTTGCTGTCCACCCTGGTGCTTACGGTGTACGGCAGTTTGATCTGGCCGCTGGCGCTGAAATACGGCGCCTGGGGCTACAGCACCGACCGCATTACCGGCATCCGACTGCTGGGCTATGTATATGTGGATGATGTGCTCTGGTGGGTTCTGGTCAGCCTGACGTTTGCTTCGTTTATTGCCATCTCGCGCGAATACGAATCGCGCGGTATCGATATCGTGCTGCACGAAGCGACCAGCCTGCTGCGCAGTTTCAAAAGCGCCTTTCAGGGATTTCGCGCCATCACGCTCGAACGCAATCCGACCGTGCATGTGGCCGTGGCGGTATTTGTCATTCTGGAAGGCATTTTCCTCAACATTTCTGCGGCAGAATGGTTTGTCATCGCTCTGGCCATTGGATTGGTTATCGGATTCGAGCTTATGAATGCGGCGGTGGAGCGGTTATCCAACAAATTCGGCGACAATCCGGATGAGGACATCCGGCTGATCAAGGATGCCGCGGCGGCGGGGGTGCTCATTGCGGCTTTGGCCGCAGCGGCCATCGGGCTGAAAATTTTCTTTGCACGGATTCTGTATTTCTTAAATCATTCCGGGCCGTAACCCCGGCCTGACCGGCTGACCGTCACTTAAAACTTGTGGATCCTTTGCCCATGAAACCAATGCTATTGCGCCTCATTCTGATTGCTGTTGCACTCACCGGTCTCAACGCCGATTGCAGCATTGCTCAGCCGAAACGCGATAAGACCATTCGCGCCTTTAAAGGACTGACCCTGGGCGCGGCTGCCTATGTCAGCGGCAACATCGCCCGCGAGTGGGCCGGGCCGGATCGCTCTCTGTTTTCAGCACCCATCGGACCGGACCGATTTCTACGCCGCGTGTTCCACCAGCCTGGCAAAACCACCAACTGGCTGGATGCCAATGGTGTGTACTATTTGATCTTCGGCGGCCTGGTCACCACCGCCGTGGCGCCGATCATCCAGTCTGGCCGTTTCGATGCGTTTGATCTCGGATACGATGTGGTGGCCTATTCCAGCGGAATTTTGCTCACTGGCGGCATCACCCGTATCATCAAAGGCATGGTCTCACGGCCGAGGCCCTACGCCTATTTCGGCACCCGGCCTATTCCCGAGGACACCAGCGAAGCCTATCGCTCGTTTGTGTCCGGCCACGCCAGCATTGCCTTTTACATGGCCACGTTTCTGCATTACCGGCTGCGCACTCTCCTGGATTCCGCCTCTTCAACGCAGCGCACGGCCACGGACGTCCTGCTGTTTGGTCTGGCCATCTATACGGCCTATTCCCGCATGCAAATCGATCAGCACTATTTTACCGATGTGGTCGCCGGCGCGCTGTTGGGTTCAGCCATGGCGCGTCTCACGCACAACTGGTTCTACGATGGTGGCCCTCCATCTTCGTCAAATGTCGCGCACATCCGTCCAGGCCTCCGTTTCATCCAGATTTCGATTGCGTTTTAAAGCCTGAAAGACGATTTGCGAATTTTTTCTTGCATTTGTGGAAATAAAATTGTATTCTTGGGCGCTATCATATTTGAACAATTGCTCAAATAGAAGAACAAACATGAAACAGCTCACTCAGGCATCCTGCATCCGGCAGGAAGTGGATATCGAAAAGCTGCGGCGATTGAGAACCAGGCTGTTGCAGCGGACGGAACTGGATCATCTGGCCGATTTGCTGGCCATGGCTGGCAATGCCACACGGCTGAAAATTTTGTATTTGCTGACAGAGAGCCGCGAGCTGTGTGTGTGCGATCTCGCCGATGTCATGGGCATGACCGTTTCTGCGGTGTCTCATCAGTTGCGCAAGTTGCGTGACCGCAAAGTGATCGTGCAGCGCCGTGAAGGCCCGACGATCTATTACCGGCTGGCTCCGGGGCCGCTGACGGAAGTGCTCAACTTGCTGTTCCAGAGCGAAGCTCCACGCAAAAAAACAACCGCAATCAAAGAGGTTATGGAATGAAGAACGCCATCTGGAATCTGGGATCGGTCGCTGCCGCCTTTTTTGCATCGGCTTGCTGCATTCTGCCTCTGGTCTTCGCATCGCTGGGGGTGGGCAGCATGGCGTTTGCCACGGCACTGGAACCGTACCGCCCTTACTTCATTGGCATCACCGTGGTGTTTCTGGGTTTCGGATTTTATTACACCTATCGGCCGCAGAATCAGGATTGCGAACCTGGCGAGGACTGCGCCGTGCCATCCCGGTTGCGCTTGCAACGAGCGGCGCTCTGGATCGTAACCGCGCTGACGGCCATCCTGATCGCGTTTCCGTACCTGGTGCCGTATTTGTTTGATTAATCTTAGCATGCTGGAACCCTGCTTCTGCAACCGTCGGAAGCGGGCATGACAAAAAACGGATGGTTAAACAGGCATCAATACAAAAGGAGGCAGAACCATGAAAAACAAATGGTTACTCGGACTCAGTGTAGTCGCTCTCTCCGCGACATTTTTGACCTTCGGAATCAATGGCTGCAGCGAGAAGAAGACCGATGCGCCGAAAGCGCAGGCCAAAGCCACGGCTGGCCCCACCAAAGTGGTGGCGCTGGAAGTCGATGGCATGACCTGCAACAGTTGCGAGGTGGCCTTGAAGACGACGCTCAAGAAACTCGATGGCGTCAAGGCGGTTGAAGCGAGCTATAAAGAAAACCGGGCTGTGGTGACTGTGAACCCGGAAAAAGTCGCTGATGAGCAAATCGTCGCGGCCATTAGCAAGCTGGGATATACGGCCAAAATCAAATCAGACAACTGAGATCGTTTCCTACTGGGCTATTTAAACAGGAGTCATCTGCAATGAAATGGTTCAAATCAAAAAAAGATCAGGCAGGCAGCGAGGCCGGCGTCATTGAGCTTGAGATCACAGGCATGTCGTGCGATGGATGCGCGAACCATGTGCGCCAGGCGCTTTCGGCCGTGGAAGGCGTGACCGAAGTGGATGTGCCCTCCTGGAAAGAGGGCCGGGCCATGGTGCGCACCTCCGCGCCAGTCGGAGATGCGGTTTTAGTGGCTGCAGTGGAACAGGCTGGATATCAGGCGCGGATCAAAAAAAAAGCCTGAATCCCACTGATTTTCCGGCCTCCCGAAACGGCAGCGAATTCGACCTGATCGTGATCGGCACCGGCGGGGGCGGAACGGCGGCGGCCATTCGAGCGGCTGAGCTGGGCTACCGGGTGGCCATCATTGAAGCCGGCACCATTGGCGGCACCTGCGTCAACATCGGCTGTATTCCATCCAAAGCCATTATCCGGGCGGCCAAAGCCTACCACACCGCCGGGCACCATCCGTTCGCCGGCCTGCGTACCCGTGCCGAGGGGGTGGACTGGCCGCAACTCATTTCTCAAAAAGATCATCTCGTGGCGGAACTGCGCCAGCAAAAATACATCGACATTCTGCAATCCTACGATACCATCACCCTGATTCAGGGCCATGGCCGCTTCAATAGCCGCGGCGAAGTGGTCATCGACCAAAACCGCGTGCTGCGCGGCGACCGGGTGATCATCGCCACGGGGGCGCAGCCCAAAATACTGCCCATCGATGGCATCGACCAGGTGCGGGTGCTGAACAGCACCACACTAATGGCGCTGGAACGCCAGCCGGAATCGCTGCTGGTGATCGGAGGTCGGGCGATTGCCCTGGAGCTGGGGCAAGCCATGGCCCGACTGGGAACCCGCGTGACCATCCTGCAGCGCAGCTCCCGCCTCCTGCCCGAGCACGACCCTGAAATCAGTCGCGGCATTCAAGAAGCTTTGGAAAACGAGGGAATCGAGGTGGTGACCGGTGCGGTGCCGGAAAAGATCTGCGAAATCGACGGCCAAAAAGAAGTGACCGCGCGCGTGAATGGCAGCTCCCGCAAGTTTCACGCCGAAGGCGTACTGATGGCGGTAGGCCGCGTTCCCAATACCGACAATCTTGGCCTTGAGGAAATCGGTGTTACCACCGACGCCAACGGGTTCATTCTGGTCGATGCGTTTCTGCGCACCAACCGCTCCGGCGTGTTTGCCGTTGGTGACGTCACCCGGCTGCCCAAGCTGGTGTATGTGGCCGCCGCCGCGGGCACGCTGGCAGCCGAAAATGCGTTAACGCAGGCACAACGCCAACTGGATCTGAATGTACTGCCGGAAGTCATCTTCACCGATCCGCAAATTGCGACCGTAGGCATGACCGAGCAACAGGCTCGGGAAGCCGGCCACTCCGTTAAAGTGGCGCATTTGCCGCTGGAGCATGTGCCGCGCGCGCTCACCGAGCAGGATCGCCGCGGGTTCATCCGGCTCATTGCCGATGCTGACCACAACACGTTGTTGGGCGCCCATATTCTGGCTGCGGAAGCCGGAGAGATCATCCAGACTGCAGCGCTGGCCATGGAGTTCGGCCGCCGCCATGGCTACACGGTGGATGAATTGCGCAGCATGCTGTTTCCCTATTTGACCCAAGTCGAAGGCATCAAATTGGCGGCGCAGACATTTGACAAGGATGTGGCGAAGCTGTCCTGCTGCGCGGGATAGACATTCGAGACCGCTGCTCCGCGTTGCCCATGCGCCCATGAATACACACCTCGCTTGTCACCGCCACGCCCACCGAACTTCGATCGCAAGGAATGCTGCCATTGCTCCGTTCCTCGCGATGCCTGTACAGCGCCATTTTTAAGCGGCCATTTATGGCAGCTCGATCTTTGGTTTCTCCGCATGCCGGCGGAAGAGCAGAATGGTGCGGCCGAGCACCTGCACCAGGTGCGAGCGTGTGGCCCGTGCCAGTTGCTCGGCTACCGCTTGCCGGTCCTCGAGCACGCTTTGCTGCAATTTGATCTTCACGAGCTCGTGCGCATTGAACGCCATTTCAATGGCCTCAATCACTGCATCGGTCACCCCCTGCTGTCCTACAAACACAATCGGTTTGAGCGAGTTTCCCAGCCCACGCAAAAACCGGCGCTGCTTTCCGGTCAAGGTATCACCTGCCATCATATTCCTTTCAATGGATTATTAAGGAATCTATCTGCCTAAATAAAATGAAATTTTTATTCAGCTTGATGAACAGGCTTTAACGTATGATTCAATATCATCCAGATCACAAATATTATTTCAACACCCAACTCATAATTTTTCATTGTGTTAGATCATTTCTTCGAATCCAACCTTTCATAAAAAAGGTAAATTTCTTTTGAAAAATTTTCTCAAAAAATAAAAAATTTGTTGCATTTTATTTACAATTTCTTATGCTTTTATCATTTCAACGGCAGGCAAACGCTATAATGCAACCGAATCTTTTTTAAATGTCCGGAAATGGAATTTTCTCAAGATTTCAGCACTGTTTGCAGGCCATCGCTTGTGATTCCCATGTCCGTGAAAGGGATCTCCTGTTCCGGATTGCTCCCACGGAATTTGCTACAACGACAGAGCCTCCAGCCCGCTCACCGCATGTTTAGCCTTTCATCCGGATATCGCGAGAACGCCACGGTCATGCAACCAGGCTCTCGTGCCTGCATATTGTACGACGTTATTGCGCCCAGATTATTTCCCTGTTCCGCCCGTGGGCCGTAATCCGTGCCGCTTGTTTGGTGAGTTATCTTATACGAAGCACCCGTTCTATGAATCATAAATCAGGATAATTGTTCATTAAATCAGGGTCCTATCATGAAAACGTTCAAAGCTCTTTTCTCCTGTATCGCGCTTTTTGGCGTTCTGCTGCTTACGTCACAGGCGCAGGCGCAGAGCGTCACCATCCGGGGGAAGGTTATCACCGCGGATACTGGCGAGCCTCTGCCCGGAGCCAATATTGTGGTGCTGGGCACTTCGACCGGTACCGCCACGGATGTCAACGGCGAGTTCCGCCTGACACTCACCGACGTTTCCGATGCCACACTGGTGGTGAGCTTCATTGGTTACAAGACTCAGCAGATCAAGGTCGATCCATCCATGGTCGGCGAGGTGATCACCATTACGATGGAAGAGGATGTGCTGCGGCTGAACGAGATCGTGGTGACCGGTCTGGCCACATCGGTGGCGCGCCGCAATCTGGCCAATGCGGTGGAAACGGTCAAATCCGATGAGCTGCTGCAGGCTTCCACGCAAACGCTGGAACGCGCGCTGGGTGGCAAATTCCCCGGTGTGTTCGTGAGTCAGAACACCGGGGCCCCGGGCGGCGGCATCAGTGTGAATCTGCGCGGCACCACCACCATCGAAGGGGCGACTCAGCCTCTGTATGTAATTGATGGCGTGATTATGAACAACGCGGCCAATCAATCCGGTATCGACCTGGTGACCAAGGCCACTGGCGCCGGTAGCTCACGCCCGCAGGGCCAGCCCACCAACCGGATCGCCGATTTGAACCCCAACGACATTGAATCCATCGAGGTGCTAAAGGGCGCCAGCGCGGCGGCCATTTACGGCGCCAAGGCCACCAACGGCGTGATCATCATCACCACCAAACGCGGAGGGCTCGGGAAAACCCGAATTGAGATCAACCAGCAAGTCGGCTTCAATAGTCTGCTCAAAAAAATCGGCTCGCGCCGCTTCACTCTGGAAACTGCGACCAAGCAGTATGGTGATCTCGGCGCCCAGGAATTCCAGAAAAGCGGCGGTAAGTTCATCGATTATGAAGATGTGATGTATGGCGAAAAGGGCATTCTTTCCGAGACCAGCATCAGCCTGCAGGGCGGCAACAACCGCACCCAGTTTTACGTGTCCGGCATGTTTCGCAATGAGGACGGCATCATCAAGCGCACCGGCTACAACAAATACAGCGGCCGGGTGAACCTGTCGCACAAATTCTCCGAACGGCTGGACATTCAGGCCAACATCAACTTTGTGCGCAGTAGCTCCGATCGCGGGATCACGGGTAACGACAATAGCAACACCACCTTCGGCTTTTCGCTGGGCTTCACGCCGAGCTTCTTCGATATCCGCCCGAAAAATGGCGTGTACCCGGATCATCTGTTCAACCCGTCCAATCCCATTCACACGCGCGACGTGCTGGTCAACAACGAGCTGGTGAACCGCACCATTGCCGCCACGCAAATCAACTGGCATCTGTATAAAACGCACAATCAGTCATTGGATTTCATCATCAATGGCGGTGTAGATTTTTATAACCAGGAAAACAAAGTGGTGTCGCCGCCGGAATTGCAGTCCGAGCGCAACGCAGACTTGCCCGGAGCTTCGCTTCTGGCTACCACGCGCAACGTCAACTGGAACCTGTACCTGAACCTGGCGCACCGCTATCAGACCGGCAACAACATCAGTTTCAGCACCACGGCTGGCGTGCAGTTCGAGGACCTCGACAAAAATTATCTGCTCACCGAAGCGCGTGGCCTGATTGTCACGCAGACCAACGTGGACCAGGCGGCTACCATTAATGCTTTTCAGGATCGTTTCCTGCGCCGGGAACGGGGTTTCTATGTGCAGGAAGAAATCAACCTGCAGGACCGCATTTATCTGGCGTTCGGCATCCGCGGCGATGCCAGCAGTGCCAATGGCGATCCGAACAAAATCTTCCTCTTTCCGAAGGCTTCGGCCTCCATCCGTCTTTCTGAGTACAAGTTCTGGGACAGTTTCCGTTCGTTGTCGGATGAATTTAAGCTGCGCGTGGCCTACGGCGAAACCGGTAACCTGCCGGTGCTGGATGCAAAATACACCTCGCTCACGCCGAACAACGCCGGCGGCAAGGCTGGTTTATTGCCCGCCACACGCCGCGGGGCCGCCGATATCCGGCCCGAGCGCACCAAAGAGCTGGAAATGGGCTTCGATGCCGCGCTGTTCAACGAGCGCGCCTCGCTGTCGTTCACCTTTTTCAATCAAAACATCAGCGATCTGTTCCTGATCGCCGACCTTCCGCCCTCGTCCGGCTTCGTGGAAGAGGTGATCAACGGCGGCAAAATGCGCACGCGCGGCGTGGAAATTTCGCTGGGGCTCATCCCGCTGAACAGCCCCAACCTGACTTGGCATTCTCGGATCAATTTTTACAAAACGTCGTCGGTCATCACTCAGCTCGATGTAGATCCGTTCAACAAGGGCGGTTTCGCCACGTTTCTCGGTACCTTCCGCATTCAGGAAGGCTGGTCGCCCACGACCGTAATCGGCGCGGAGATGGAAACCCTGCCCGACGGCACCAGGCAACATAAAAAATTGGGCGATGCCACGCCCGACTTCGTGATGTCGTTCAACAACGTGTTCGAATTCGGCCATTTCGATCTCCGGTTCCTGTGGGAATGGAAGAATGGCGGCGCGGTGATCAATCTCGGTAAGCTCATCACCGATCTGGGCGGCACCACGGCGGATTATGATGAAACCATTGTCGTCGATGGCAAAGAAATGAAAAAAGGCGATTGGCGTTTAAGCGTTCTGGGTACGCAGACCGCCCCTTACGTGGAAGACGGCAGCTACTGGAAATTGCGTGAGCTCAGTTTGACGTACAATGTGCCGCGTCAGCTTTACGCCAGCCTCTTCGGCGAGGCGCTGACTCATCTGACGCTGAGCATCGGCGGCCGCAACCTGCTGCTGTTCACATCCTACACCGGCTACGATCCGGAAGTGAGCCAGTTTGGCAACGTGGCCATCGGCCGTTACGTGGATACGCTGCCGTATCCATCCTCACGCAGCTTTTATTTCAATATTTCGCTGGGTCTGTAACCTAACGTGAAAGAGGAAATCATGATGAAAATGAATCGACTGCCCAAATGTCTCCATTGCCCCTTGTTTGGCCTGCTGTTGTTTGGCGGGTTGCTGTTTTCGATGGGATGCGAGACGCTCGATATTCCGAATCCCAATGCCCCCACGGTGGAGCAGGTGACCGTGCAGAGTCTGGTTACCGGCGTCGAGGCCGGTATGCGGCTGGAAATCGGCATTTACCTGCGTGTGGTGGGCATTCTTGGCCGGGAAGTGTACTATTTCGAACCGGCGGATCCACGCTACACCGGCGAGCTGCTGTTTGGCACGGTGGATCCGGGTGGCTTTCTGCTCAACCGGCCCTGGTCGGCGCGTTACCGCACCATTGCCACTTGCAATTTCATTCTGGATAAGGCCAACGATCTGGAACCCCAGGCGGCCGCCGGCGCCCGCGGCTTTGCCAAAACCATCATGGCATATCAACTATTGCTCAACCTGAATTATCTGGATGAAAACGGCATCCGGCTGAATTTTGACGGCGATTTGTCCAAACCGTTTGCCAGCAAGCAGGAAGCTTTCGCCCGAATCGAATCCCTGCTGGATGAAGGATTGGCCGATCTTAACAACGCCGGCGCTGACTTTGCCTTCACCCTGACCGAAGGCTTCAGCAAATGGAACCTGCACACACCGGCCGGTTTCGCCAAATTCAACCGGGCCATCCGGGCGCGCGTGGCTGTGTATCAGGGCAAATACAACGAGGCCCTGCAGGCCCTCAACGCCTCGTTCCTGGATCGCAACGGACCGATGGAAATGGGCGCCTATTACGTGTTCGGCACCGGTCTCGGGGATCAGCCCAATCCGATTTTCGAAAACCCCGACGCCCCGTTTGTCAAACTGATGGCGCATCCCACGTTTGAAACCGATGCCGAGGCCGGTGATCAGCGTTTCGCCACCAAGGTGAAAAAGCGCCCCGAGCCAACCACGTTCGACAATTTGACTTCGCAACTGGGCGTCACCATCTCCAAAAGTTCCACCGATCCATTCCCGATCATTCGCAACGAAGAACTG
Source organism: Candidatus Zhuqueibacterota bacterium (assembly GCA_030950365.1). Classification (GTDB taxonomy): domain Bacteria; phylum Zhuqueibacterota; class Zhuqueibacteria; order Zhuqueibacterales; family Geothermadaptataceae; genus Hydrothermovivens. The sequence continues at coordinate 16,983 of JAUZRQ010000028.1, forward strand.
ATTCTGCTGGCGGCCGAAGCCAATATCGGGCTTGGCAATCTGGCCGAGGCGCAAAATGACATCAACCTGGTGCGCGCCGCCGCCGGACTGAGCCCGGTGACCCTGACCGCCGACAATGCAGTGACGCAGCTCCTCCACGAAAAACGCTACTCGCTGTTTGGCGAAGGCCATCGCTGGATCGATATGCGGCGCTACGGCCGGCTTGATGAACTGCCGGTGGATCGAGCCACCGATAAAGTCATCGATCGGCTACCGATTCCGGAGACCGAACGAAGTGAAGGCAAATGATTTCGCCACCTGTCAGGATACAGGCCACCGTCGGATGACGGTGGCTTTTTTTATTGGCTATTCGCGGAAATAGGGACGGGCGAGCGCCTGCGGCGGGGTGGCGCGCAGGCCCATGAGGGCGGCCACCACCAGGGTGAGAATGTACGGCAACATCAGCACGATTTGATACGGAAGCGCCACACCGAAGGCCTGAAACTGGAATTGAAGAGCAGAGGCCAGACCAAACAACAGGGCAATGAAAAACGCACCGATGGGATTCCAGCGCGCAAAGATCACGATGGCCAGGGCAATGAAGCCGCGGCCGGCGGTCATGCCCTCAACAAACGTGTTGGCATGGGCGATGGACAGAAACGCGCCGGCCAGCCCGCAGGCCAGTCCGCCGAGCAAAATGGCAAGCAGCCGGATGCGCGGCACGTGCACACCGGCGGCATCGGCGGCGGCCGGACTGTCGCCCACGGCGCGCAAATACAGCCCGAACCGGGTCCGCCGCAGCAAAAAGGCCACCAGTCCCACGCTGAGCAGGGCGAGATAAACCAGAATGTTCTGCTGGAACAGGCTGCGGCCGAGGACGGGAAGATGGCGCAGCAGCGGCACCGGCCAAGCTGAAAACGTCGGCACGGTGATGGTCTGGCCGGTCATGCCAAACAGCTCGCGGTACAGCACACCGGTCAGGCCCAGCGCCAGCATGTTCATTCCGGCGCCGATGATGATCTGATCCACCTGCAAATACAGCACAAAAAAGGCGAACAGCAGCGCCAGCACCACCGCCGCGACCATCCCGGCCAGCAGGCCAAGCGCCGGCGATTGCGTCCAGTAGGCCACCAGCACGGCAAAAAAGGCCGCCGCCAGCATTTTGCCTTCCAGCGCGATATCGATCACGCCGGATTTTTCCATCAACAACTCGCCCAGCGCGGCAAACAACAGCGGCGTGGCCAGTGCCACCCCGGCCGCAAGGAACGATTCGATCAGATTCAGATCCATGGCATCGGCTCTGTTGTATCCATGTTTTTCAAATCAGCCAACACGTTTGCTCCTCCATCAAAGCCCTATTCTTATTCGAATTTGCCACCAATTTCCTTGCTTATCCTGTCATTCTGCTCTTTTGTCATTCCGCAAATGCAGTCGGCAAAAGATGCTGGAAAATCATCCCGGGGAACGAGGCGAGCAGAAAATTGCGCTTTCCAGCCAATGGTCTCATTTCCATTGCCACACACGGATGCGCCGATTAAATTTCCAACGATAAAACGTAACGACTCAGCCGTATCAATAATTTCAATATTTAATTTGTCATTCGCACGATCATCCGTTTTTTTCACCGGCCAGCCATGGCGGAATGACAAATCACGGCAAAGGTTGAATCGTATCGCATCCAATCACATTCATCAAAAAAATCAATGGCTATTTCAACATGCCCAATCGCTCTTCTATAAAAACGGTCCGATCGTTTTGTGCAATTGGTATCAGCCTTTGGAGCTTTGCCTGCAGCGAGCCGCCCCGTCCTATTGTTTCCCCGCAGCCGCTGCCGCTGAAATTTTCCGGCGAGCGCGCGCTCGCCATCGAGACCGAGTTCGTCAGCCGGTTTCCGTACCGCAGCAGCGGCATGCCCAACAACCGCCGCGCCGCGCAATGGATACAGGCCTGGTTCGACAGCCTCGGCTGGCGCACCTACCTTCAGAAATGGCAGATCATCAATTATTCCAGACCGGTGGCCCTGCAAAACGTCGTGTGCGAGTTACCCGGCCGTTCGGACAGGAAAATCCTGGTGGTGGCGCACCACGATCAATCGCCGGCCACCATTCAGGGCGCAGACAACGACGGCTCCGGCATCGCGATCATGCTGCATCTGGCCGAAATTTTCTCGGCCGAAGGCCCGCCGGAACACACGCTAATCTTTGTCTCCACCGATGCCGAAGAGTACGGCATGATCGGCACCAAGCACTATCTCGACACCGCGGACGACCACGAAACCATCATTGCCGGCATCTCGCTGGACAACCTGGGCAAGCGGTTTTACAACGGCATTGGCATGTCGCCGGTCGGCCAGTTTCGCGGCTACGGAGCTCTCTGGTTGCAGTTGCTGGCCCGCGAGGCCGCGCAAAAGCATCCTGGCCTCTGGGTGCCGCAGTTGCGGCCCGCGCTCTTCCAGATACTCGATCAGGCGGTACCCGTGTCGTTCATGGATCAAGGGCCAATGGTGGCCGCCGGCATCCCGGCGCTGGGCTTCCGCGGCATCACCCCGCCGGAATGGCTCGAAATGCGCTGGAAAACCTATCACTCGCCCGAAGACCTGCTGAAATACCAGTCCGCCGAGACTCTGCAGCAGGCGGGCGCCGTGACCGAGGTGTTGATTCGCGATCTGCTGCGCCGCCGGGATTTCCCGCCAGCGCACGGGCCGTACCTCTACTTCGACGCCAGCGGCACCTGGCTCACCGGCGCGCCGCTGTGGGCCCTTTTCGTGATACTGGTCGCGCTGTACTTCATCGCCGCGTTTGCACGCAGCGGCGGCGTTTCGCGCAGCACGTTCGCCGCCTGGAGGCAATTTGCGCCCCACTTTCTGGCCTGGTGGCTGCCGCTGGTGGCCGGCATCGTCCTGCTTTACGGCCTCGTGGCCATCGGCCTTATGGATCGTTATCATCTGTATCCGGCCACGTCCAAAGATCCGGCGCTTTTCCATCCCCGGTGGCCGGCGGTGATCCTGTTCCTGCTCAGCCTGGCCATGCTGCTAATCCTGGCACACCGCCTGCGCCGTCGGTGGGCGCCCGGGACGTTGCAGGTGAACACGGGCCAGCGCGTCGGCTTCGGCATGTCCGTAGTGGGACTCGCCGCGGTGTATGTGCTGCTCATCAATCCGTTTTCCCTGCTTTTGATGCTGCCCACCCTGGCCTGGGCATGGATCGGGCGCCGGCGCGGTCCGACCGGCATCGTGGATGCGCTGCTGTTTCTGGCTGGCGGCGCGATGCTGTACCTGCTGATTTATTTCTTCGGCTTTGTCATTTTGCGCAACGATTTCGCCATTTTGTGGTATGTGATGATGATGTTTTCCATCGGCATGATCGCCTTTCCCACCGCGCTGGCCATCACCGCCATTCTGGCCGCCGGGCTCGCGATGATGTTCGGGCGAGAGGCGTAAATCAAAACACCGGCACTATTAGCGAAACACCTGGCGCCATGAAGGTGGCAGGTGTTTTTTTAAGAACCTCGTCTCCGGCCCAGCCACTGCCGCACCCGCCTCGCTTCGAAGCCGACCACCGCTAAAATCACAAACGCCTGAATGATTTCCGCCAGCACCGGACTCACGCCCAGGTTCCGCTGCAGTGCGCGCGTCGCCGATTCGAGGCCGCCGAACAGCAGCGCTGCCGGGATCATCGCCAGCGGGTGCAGCCGGCCCAGCAGGGCCACGGCGATGGCCGTGAAACCGTATCCCGGAGAAATATTTTCATACAGCCGATAGGTCACGCCCGCCACCTCCACGTAGCCGCCCAAAGCCGCCAGCCCGCCGCTTAGCAGCATGGCCATGACCGCCGTCCGCCGAACCGGAATACCGGCAAAGCGCGCCGCTTCGGGATTCTGCCCGATGGCGCGAATGCGGAATCCCAGCGGCAGCCGGAACAGCAGCAGCCACAGCGCGCCGCATAGCGCCAGACCGAGCAGAAATCCGGCATGCAGCCGCGTGCCCGGAATCCACCGTGCCAGCCGCGCCGCTTCCACAAGACGGTCCGATTGCGGATACGTGCCCGCGGCCTCCTGCAGCGGTCCGTGCACCATCAAACTGATCAGTTGCAGCGCAATCAGGTTGAGCATGATGGTGGAAATGACCTCGGAAACGAACCGCCATTCGCGCAGCGCCGAGGCGATGCCCGCCCACAGACTGCCAGCCAGAAACGCACAAACGCCAATCACCGCAAACGCCAGAAGCGGCGATGGCCACACCACCTTCACACCGAGAAACGTTGCCACCAGCGCGCCCAGCATGAACTGGCCGTCCGCGCCGATGTTCCAGATGCCGGCGCGAAAGGCTACGATCACCGCCAGGCCGGTGAACAGCAGCGGCACCGATTTGAGCAGCGATTCGGTGACGGCGTAACGGTCGCCGAACGCGCCCTCAAACATGATGCGCGCCGCATCGAGGGATGAGTGCCCGGCCAGCGCAACGACCGCAAGCCCGGCCAGGCTGGCCACCGCCAGCGCCACCAGCGATGGCCAGGTTTGCACCGCCACGGCACGCCATTTTTCTGTCGATGATAGGGCCACGTGTATTTCAGAAATAAACTGGATTTGTAACGATTCCGCAATTTTGTTTGATGAAATTTTGCTTGTCATCGTGAGCAGCCGCCAGGAGGGTGTGCCTGTCCGATTGCTGGCGGATGGCGATCTCACGGCAGACAGGCTCATGAGATCGCGTCGTCTCCGCCAGCTGGTGGATCCTCGCGATGACAGGGAAGATGCTGAATGGTTGCCAGGATTTACCGTTCGAATCCCGGCGGCAGCCGTTTTCAATCCTTTGCCCGAGCTTCAGATCCGTCTGCCATGCCCACCATCCAACGGCCCACGGTTTCGATGGAGGTACTCGGATCAGCCCAGCCCATGAGCCGGCCGTTGTACAGCACGAAAAACCGGCGACTCAGCGCGTAAATCTCATCGATATCCGTGGAGACGAGCAGCACAGCGCTGCCCCGCCGGCACAGGTCACGCAGCCGCTGCTGCACCGCCGCAGCCGCCGCGACATCCAGCCCCCAGGTTGGATTCACCGCCACCACCACCGGCGGTGAGCCATGCACCGCTCGCGCAACCAACAGCTTTTGCTGGTTGCCGCCGGACAGCTCCTGCACTGGCTGGTGCGGGTCGCGGCAGACAATGCCAAACTGCGCAATGGTTTTCCGCGCCAGTTGCTCGATTTTGCGCGGCGCGTAAAACGGCCCCATTTTGAGGCCAGGATCGTCGGCATGCGCCAGAAGCAAATTTTCCGCCACGCTGAACTCCGGAACCAATCCCTGCCGCAGCCGGTCAGCGGGGATCAGCCCCATGCGAGGCGGCGAGCCGCCCGGCCAGCGAATCCGCCCGCGCGCAGGCGCCCGCAGGCCCAGGACGGCTTCCACCAGTTCCTGCTGACCACTGCCATCCACCCCGGCAACGCCGAGAATCTCGCCGGCCTTCAATTCAAACGATATGGCCTGCAATGCCAGACCGCCGGTATCGCGTCGCACCTGAAGATGTTCAACGGTTAGAAGAGTTTTTGCTGCTTGAGATCGCGGCCAGGGTCCCTTATCCGCTTTGCGGGGTGGCTGCGCCTCGCCCATCATCATGGCCGTCAGCGCAGCAGCATCGCTGCTGTCGGCGTCGGTGGTGCCGACCGCACGCCCTTCCCGCAGCACGGTGATGCGGTCGCTGATTTCCAGCACCTCGGCCAGTTTGTGACTGATGAATACAATGCCGATGTCATTCCGACGCAGCGCCTCCAGCTCGGCAAACAGGTTACGGATTTCCGCCGGCGACAGCACCGAGGTCGGCTCGTCCAGAATCAGAAAGCGCGCCTGACGGTATAGCGCTTTCAGAATTTCCACGCGCTGCTTCTCGCCCACGGACAAATCCGCCACGCGCGCGCCAGCATCAATGGCCATGCCGCGGGCATCGATGAATTCCTGAATCCGGGTCTGCAACGCCGCCGGCTGGTAGATGCGCTCCGACAGCGCGCCAAGGGCAAAATTTTCGGCCACGGTGAGCGATTCCACCAGCGAGAAGTGCTGTTGCACAAAGCCCAGCCCCAGCCGGATGGCCTGCGCGGGCGATTCGATGACCACGGGCTGCTCATCGAACAGAATCCGGCCCGCGTCCGGCTGATACAAGCCGTACAGAATTTTCATCAGCGTGCTTTTGCCCGCGCCATTTTGTCCGAGCAGCGCGTGCACTTCGCCGGTGCGCAGGCTCAAATTCACGCCGCGCAGCGCGCGGATTGCGCTGAAGCGCTTGTGAATGTTCTGCAGATGGATGTGTCGGACGGGTACGTTCACGGTAGGCCGGTTTACTGTTTGCTGGGAACGATGATCTCGCCGGAAAGGATGTTTTGCCGGGCCTCGTCGATTTTCGCCATAATTTCGGCCGGAATTCGATCGCGCAGCTCGGGATTGATGACGAAATCCACCACGCCTTCTTTCATACCGAGCCGGTAAATTTTGGGATCAAAGGTGCCGGACTGCACGATGCGCGCCATTTCCACATAGGCCTGCGGGATGTGACTCACGCAACTGGCGATGACATGCTGCGGGTCGAGATGGTTTTGGTTTTTATTGGTGCCGAAGACGTACACGTCGCGCTCGGCAGCGGCCTGCAACACGCCCGCTGCCGCCGCATCCGCATTGTGGATGAGAAAATCGCAACCGCGATCAATGAGCGCCAGCGCGGCCTGCCGCGCCGCCCCGACATCCTCCCAGTTGCCGATGTAGCTCACCAGCACCTGCACTTGCGGATTCACCGCCTTTGCGCCGGCTTCAAACGCCGCAAAGGTGCTGGCCACCGGCGGAATTTCCATCCCGCCAACCGCCCCCAGCTTGCCGGTCCGGCTCATCAGCGCTGCCAGCATGCCGGCGAGGTAGGTTGCCTGCTCCAGCTCGAACACCATCGGCGAAACGTTGTCGCGCACGGTGTTGCCAGAGGTGGTAATGAACACGGTTTTGGGGAAATCCGGTGCCACCGCCGCGGCCGCATCCTGAAATTCAAATCCGTGACCAAACACGAGGTGGAATCCCCGGCGGGCATAATCGCGAAACGCTTCCTCAAATTCCGACGGCGTTTTGGTTTCGATCTGGCTGATTTCAGCGTCGAGTTGTTTTTGGATAAGCATCAGGCCTTCGTAGGCCGCCGCGTTCCAGCCAGCGTCGCTAATGGGGCCGGGACTGAGCAGCGCCACTTTGAACCGGCCATTCTCGGCGGCTTTTTTGCTGCATTGCATCAATCCGGCCGAAGCGGCCATCAACACCACTGGTAGCAGGAAGCGGAAGAAACAGCGAGTTTGCCTTGCGTTTCGCATCAGAATCTGACCTCTAGTTTTCTGACCCCTAGTTTTGGGATTGAACGTTCGGGATGGACCATGGATTGTCGGCCCTACACGGGCAGGTAATCCAGCACCCGGTCGAGCCGTTCGATGCGCCGAATGCCCTCCACCCGGGCGTGCAGTTTTTCCGGATCGAACAGTAGCGGAAACATGCCCACCTGCTCCGGGCCCCAATAATCGTTGTGAAAATCGTCGCCCACATACAGCACCTCATCAGCGCGCATGTTCAAACGGTTCAGCATGGCAAGAAAAATTTTGGGATGCGGTTTGCAGTAACCAAACGAGGATGAAGATATCTCACATACAAAAAAGCCGGTGAGGCCCACGTTGGCAATCACACTGGGCAATTGGGCCGGGTCATCGTCGTGGGAAATCACCGCCATGGGGATGTTGGCGGCGCGCAGCTTGCGCAACAGCCGGGCGTGCGACCGCGGGATGGTCCACTGCCGGTCTTTGAAGTACACCTCATGAAAAAACACATTGAATACCCAGGGCCAGTCGGGGATGTCCGGCTGCACGCCAAGAGCTTCGGCCATCAGCTCCGCCTGTCGGGCATACAGCTTTTGCCGGAACACATCCGGTTCCTTGAGGTCTTTTTTTGTCGGCCGGATGCGAACCAGCTCTTTCCAGGCTTTTTGTCCCGCCGCCAGGATGTCCTCGGGCGTGGCCTCCGGCGCAAACCGCTGCCACACTTTTTGCAGCGTGGTCACCACCGTGGGCTGCCCGATTTCAATGGTGTTGCCCCAGTCGAAGCAGACGGCTTTAAATGTTCGTTTCTCTTCCATGGACAGTAAAAGACCAGACCCTGGCCATCAAAATTGGATTCCTTGGATTCGCTGCAATGCCATCCGTGCCGGGCGCCATGCCGGGAGATGGCATTGCGGTTACTGTGAATTGTGTTAAGAAAGAGCGCGCACGTAATTGAATTCTCGCCTCACATGTTGGTGTAATATAAAAATTTTGTCAAATTCCCCAATTATTTTTTAACAAAATGGGCGACCCGGTTTGTTCTCATTCTGCCAGCGTTACGGCCGCTGGCAGAATGGGCTTGGCGCTGGCTGATGGCTCACATCATCCGCATTTCATCCGCGTGCATCCGCGGCTCAAATAGAGCCGTCAAATCCTATCGTGACGTTTGTCATTCCGGCTTTCATCGGCGAACATAGGTGAGCCGCTGACATGCCGAAATCTCATCTCTGAGACCTTATTTGGCGGAATGCCAAAAGTGGCGCTGCTTCATTGATTACGGTACACCCGAAATGCCATGCTGGCCAGTTTGCGCCCGTTTTCGTGCAGGATTTCCACCCGGTAAATGCCCGGCGGCCAGCGCCGGCGCGTGTAGTTGTACCATCCCTGCGCCGAGGCTCCGGGCAGCAGCCGGGTGCGAAACCGGCGCGTTTCCACCAGCTTTTCGCCGCGGTAAATGCGCACGCTGCGGTTGAACTCCACCGTGCGATCCGAATGGTTTCTGAAAAACAGGATGCACAGCAGATACATCGGCGAACGGCCGATCTGAAAGTTGTTCTGGGGCGCCGCGCGGCGGAGCCAGTTCCAGTCAACGTTGAGTTTCGACTCGTATTCCACCGCCAGCTTGGCGTTCAAAAGCTCGACGCCATCGCCCACCTGATGCGAGATTTCGTAGGTGGCATCGAATATGCGACCGCGCTCGTATTTAAAGCGACGGAATTTATCCGCCTCCAGGTGGAAGGTGGCTGACGCATCGCCGATTTGAATTTGCACCGGCCCCACCGGGAACAACTCCACCGCCACCGGCGTGCGCTCGTTCAGCGGTTGCCCGTTGATCTTCACCGGCATGTCCGGGGGATTGCTCACCACCACAAACGAAGCCGTGGCCTGCTGCAGGGTGATGCGCCGCGACTCCCCGAGATAGCGCGAGGTAGGTACCGACGGCTTGAAATCGATTTGATAAAATAGCAGCCGGTCGGGTTGGATGGAAACTTCCCGCAGCTCCGGTCGGTAGCCCGGACGCACAAACCGCAGCATGTGCGTGCCCGGGGTGAGCTGAGCCGTCACCACCTGATCCCCATCCGGATTCGGGATCAGCACCTCATCCACATATACCTGAACATCCGGTGCCCCCAGTTCCACTTTCAAATAGCCGTATTGCGCAATGCTTGCTTCCACCAGCGTCATCATGAGCACAAAAAGGCCCATCACGGCCCGTGTGACCATGAATCCATCCTCCCTCCCTGTAAAAGCATGGCATTCCCATGCCCGGCCTGCCTTGTGTCATCGCTTGCGCTGCCTGCGCGGACAGGCCTGTCGTTTGGTTTCCTCCGTCAGGCTATCCTGGCACACCCGATCCATCGTTTCCTTGATCGATAAAAATAGCCAGCCGAGGGGATTTTTCAAAGGAGAAAATGGCGAAAATGTAACATCTTCAAATGGGCCATGAACTGCTCAAAGCAGAACAGCTTGCACTGGATATCTGGATAATGCAGTCTTTCATCCGCGGCTAAAAAATGCTCATTATTCAGCCTTGTGCCCATTTTAGTCGTTCTGGTCATTGGTACTCGCCTGCGGGACCTGAATGACAAGGTCCCTCGCCCGAATTTAAGTGCATGGCTGAATTGTTTCTATTTCCGCAAATTTTCACCTTGTTTTTTATTGATTTTTGGACATATATTTTTCATATTCTTTGCATGCCGACACGTCCCCTTATTCGCCAGGGGAACTCAACGGCCGGTGTTTTCCTTCCTGGCCGCACGCAGGTGAATCACGGCGTTCCCTCCCCGGGGAATCCATTGGCACGCGAACCCATTTGACAGGACATTGGACGCCCATTATGCGAAAAGGAGCGGTTCTCGTACTCACGTTTCTGGCGGTCCTCACACTGGCCCGCCCCCATTCCGCGCAAATCCGCGAATCTTCCTGGTCCGACGGGAATCCCACGTTTCAATTCATTTACGATCTCAGCGGGGTCAAACTCAACGGCGTGGCCGGCCTGATTGCCAGCACGGCGCAGTTCAGCGAGCCGGACAGCTTCTCGCTGTCCCTGAGCGGCATCGATAAAATCTACAGCCGTTTCGACCCCGCGTCCATTATTCCGGAAGATTTCAACCGGTTGCCGGACATTGATCTGTATCTGGTGACCGACGCCTTCAACCGGCGGGTGTTCGTCATCCGCCCCATCGACGGCGTGGAAGTCGGCCAGTTTCAGGGCAATCCCGGCAGCCCGGAGGCGCTGGAGCGGCCGGTGGCGGCGAAGGCGTTTCTTGTCAACGGCGCCCGCAAAGTGCTGGTGACCGATCAGGGCAGCCACCGGGTGCTGGTTTTCGATTACGACACCCGGTTACTGGAATGGAGCTACGGCACCGGCAATCCAGGCTCCGCGCCCGGCGAGCTGATTTCGCCCATGGACGCCGTGCCGATTGCCGACTCGTCGCAGGTGCTCATTTGCGACACCGGCAACAACCGGGTGCTGCTCATCGATATGGCATCCGGGCAAATTTTGTGGAGCTGGGGCGAAGGCATTTTGCGCGATCCGGTTGATGTGGAATGGACCGGCAGCGCGATTCTGATCACTGACCGCGGAAACCACCGGGTGATTCTGGTGCAGCCGTTCACCGGCACCATCCTGTGGCAGTTCGGCGGCGGCAGCAACGCCCTCACCGATTCCACCCTGGATGTGCCGGTGGATGCACAGTGGCTGCCGGACAGCACGGTGCTCATCGCCGACGCAGGCAACGAGCGTCTGCTGCAAATCGACATGCAGGGGCGTATTGTGTGGCACTTCCTTGGGCGGCTCAAAACCTTGAAGTCGGTGTACCGCCTACCCGACGGCAAAACCCTGGTGGTCAGCGATAATGAGCTCAAGCGGCTGGGCTACGCCACCGAGACCTTCATCTCCGCCGTGCACGATCTTGGCCAGCCAGTGAATTACGACTCACTGCGCTGGCAACTGGACCAGCCGCCCGGCACCGGCGCGCGTTTTCAAATCCGATCCGCCAATTCGCTGGGCGATCTGGCGGCAGCGCCGTGGCTGGGCCCCACCGGCGCGTCCGGCTACTACACCTCACCGGCGCAGCCCATCAACGCCGCCCACGACGGGCACCGGTTTTTCCAGTACCGCGTGGAATTATCGACGCAGGACCCGCTCATTACGCCGGTTTTGCAGCAGGTAACGCTGCATTACCATTTTTACAACACCGACCGCGTGGGCACGCTCACCTCACCGGTCATCCGCGACAGCGCCGGCGCGGTGATCACGCAGTGGAAACAATTGAATTTCAACACAGTTCTGCCGGGCGATCCCGCCCTGCGCGACGACATTCAGCTCGAAATTCGCCTTCTCAACGCAGAGGACAATTCGCTACTGCAGAGTTTTTCAGCCAGCTCCACGGTAAGCGAAAATCAGGTGGTGCTGTCCGGCATCCCGCAACTGCGGGCTGTGCAGGCCATCCGGTTGCAGGCCGTGTTTCTCACCAGCAATTCGGCCATATCGCCTCTGCTGGAGGACTGGAGCATTGCGTGGGAGAGCACGCGGGCGCAGGCGGCCAGCATCCGCTTCACCAATGAGCAGGGCGATCCGGTGCGTTACGTGCGCACGTTCAGCGCCGCCGATTTGCAGGGCGAGCCGCCGCGGGCGATCTTTCTGGCGCTGGTGGATGCCAATCTGCCGCCGGTGCAAAGCGGCGTGGACGTGGAGCTGACATCGCAGATTTCGCAAGACCGCGAGCGCGTCACGCTGGAACTGCGGCCCACCGGCGAGTACGTGCTTTCGCCCGGTTTGCCGGCAGTGATCCAGGAGTTTGTCGGGGAGAACAACGGCCTCATGGAGCTGGCCGACCGCGACACCCTGGTGGTGCGCTACGCCGATCCCACCTCGCCCGGGGATGTGGCCACGGATTCGGTGGTGGTGATCGCCTACACCACGGCCACGCTGGTCATTGAAAACGCACGCGGCGATTCCATCCGCAGCAGCGCCGTGGGAGACACGATTTTCCTGCGCATTCTGGGCGAAAACGATCACGACCTGTCACCGGCGCAGGATTCCCTGTTCGCCACGGTGTTCGATAACGTGACCGACGATGTGGAGCAGGTGCTGCTGCTGGAAGTCCAAAACGCCGGCGACGCCAATTACAGCACCGGCGAATTTGTTTCGCCCGGCGGCCTCTTATTGCGCCGGCAGCCCACCGGGGTGGATAACGACGGCATTTTGCAAACCCTGCCCGGGCATCAAATCGGCGCGCGCTACAACGACAACGAAGAGCTGCTGGTCACCATCCAGGTGCTGCCCGATTCCGCAACCCAACCGCCGGTGACCGGCCCTGGCGCCTTCCAGTTTCTGTTCGGGCCGAATCCGTACTCGGCCAGCAGCGGCGCCGATTTCCGGCTGCGCGTGTGCGCCTTCACCGGCGATCTCGAGCTGGAAAAGGTGGAAATCTACAATCTGGCCGGCGACCGCGTGCGCACGCTGACGGCGGACGAACTGCGGCTGGATGCCGGCCCGTCGGTGGCCGTGGGCACCTGCTCGGTGTCCAACCGCTGGTGGGACCGGCGCACGCAAAACGGGCTGCTGGCCGCCAGCGGCACCTACTGGGCGAAATTTACCGGCGCGTTTCGGGATGCCAGCGGCCGCCGCAGCCGCATCAGCGTACTGAAAAAATTCGTGCTGGTGCAATAGCGGTTCAGCCACAGAGAAACCCGGGTTGAAAGCCGCGGGCGAATGAGGATTATGCTTGCATTGAGAAAACCGCGGAAAACGCAACGACCGCTGAGTTTTATTTTCTACAGTCTCCGCGATCCCGGCGTCTCTGCGAAAGATTATTTTTTTTATGATATACCTCATTGTGCTCTTTATGTTATTGTGGTAACCCCCACTCGAACACCAAACAGGACTCACGGGTGACTTCATGAAGCGTTTGAAAGCAAGGATCGCGACGGGAATCTGGTACCTGCTGATCATCGGGCTTTGGGCCGGCGAATCGCTGTGGGCGCAGGGCATCGGCAGCCTGGGGGCGCCGGTGCTGCGCATCAGTCCGAACGCCCGGCAGGTCGGCATGGGCGAGGCCTTCACCGCCATGGCCAACGATTACAACCTGCTGCGCTACAACGTCGGCGGGCTGGGCATCCTGCGCCACGTCATGCTCACCACCAACTTCCACCGCTGGATCGACGACACGCAGCAGGGCGATATTGAACTGTTCCTGCCCATGCGCTTTGGCGTGGCCGGATTTGCCGTAACCTATTTCAACGAAGGCAAGGTCATCGGTTACAACGAAAATTTCCAGCCCACCGGCATCACGGCCGAAAGCAACGACTTGCTGCTGTCCTTTGGTTATGGCGCGTTTTTCAAATTGCTGGGCAACACCTTCGCTTTTGGCGCCGGCGGCAAGTTTATCCGCCAGGACCTGGCCGGTCACTCTGCCTCGGGGGTCGGCCTCGATGTGGGCGCCGTGTATGCCATGAAGCACATTTCCATCGGCGCCACCCTGCAAAATCTGACCGTGAACAAATTGAAATTCAACAACCGCGCCGAGCTGCTGCCGGAAACGGTGCGCGCCGGCATCGCGCTGCGGCTGCCCGTGGGCCGGCACATCAAATGGAACCTCGCCACCGACGTGGCCAAAATGCGCCACGAGAACGACCTGCGCATTTATTCCGGCACGGAAATTCGCATTTCCGATCTCATCGCCCTGCGCGGCGGCTACAAATTCCACGCCACCGAGCTGTCGCGCTGGGCCTTCGGCTTCGGGCTGATCGTGCCGATGCAGTGGCTGGCCGGCTCCCGCACCGAAATCGATTACGCCTTCACCCCGCTGGAGCCGTTTGACACGTTTGCGCACCGGTTTTCTTTCACCTTTGTGTTCGGCGCGGCGCGCAAAGTGGAGCCGGTGGTGCCAGTGGACACCGAGCAAATCACCCAGTTGCAAAAGCAGCTTTCGGAAGAGCTGCTGGCCGCGCGCGAAGCCCGCCGGCGCATGGAAGAAGCCGAAGCGCGCACCCGGGCGCTGCAAGAAGAAATGGCCCGCCGTCTGGAGCACATCCAGCAAATCGCCCTGACCTCCGCGGGCAAAATCGAAGTCATCCCGGACCGCGAAGACAGTAACCGCATACTGGTCTCGCTACGCATTAATTTCGATTTCGATAGCGCCGTCATCCGTCCGGAAGAATACGACACCATGCACAAAATCGGCGAGATTCTCAACACGTATCCGGAATCGAAAGTGTGGATCGCCGGGCATACGGACAGCGTCGGCACCGAGGAGTATAACATCCTGCTGTCGCAACGGCGCATGGAAAGCGTGATGCATTATTTGATCACCAAAGAGGGGGTGGATCCGGACCGGTTTTTCATGCCGGTGGCCTATGGCGAAAGCCGGCCAATTGAGAGCAACGCCACCGAAGCCGGCCGCGCGCGCAATCGCCGCGTCGATTTCACCATCTTCACCGGCGACGCGGAGCCAGAAGTGCCGCTGGGCTCTGCCGTGCGATCCGTGGAGGCGCTCAGCGACACCGCGTTTGCCATTATTTGCAACGGCATCGTTAATTTCGAGCTGGAAGAATTCGACAACCCGCCGCGGCTGGCGGTGGATTTCCCGGGCATTTTCGATTTGAGCAGCAAAAAAGTGTTCGAGTTCAACCGCGGCATCGTCCAGCGGGCGCGCATCGGCTATCATCGCCGCGAGAAATTCACCCGCGTGGTCTTCGACCTCACCCGCCCCGGCCGCTACGCCGCCAGAGCGGTGGACAATTCGGTCGTGATTTATATTCGGGAATGAGCCTCCCCCACTCTGCCAGTGGTTGGAACGCTAGCAAGGATAGAATTAACCCCCTTAACCCAAAACCAGGACCGCGCAAACTTAAAGCAATTTGCCGGGATGAACCATAAAAAAAATCCCGTACCGTCTTGGTCGCGGCGGTACGGGATTGTCGATTAGGGGGCCACATGTATCATTGATCGAGAAATTCGGAAAGCTCTTCGGTCAGCCGGGCAATGTCCTCTTCGCTGAAGCCTTTTTCGGCGGCCGCTTCGCGCAGGGTGCCCCAGATGGGCTCGCCGCAGGCAATGCAGCGGACGCCGCGCTCGGCCAGAAATTTCACCGCTTTCGGATGCGCTCGCACCAGGTCCTCAATCGTGATGTCCGGATCGATCGCAATCATCGTTAGCTCCCCACTGATTAATTTGCTGATTCGGCTTCCATGGCTTCGGCTTGCAAAATGCCGAGCAATCGCTCACGGAACGCCTCTTCTGGCAAACCGCCGTCGATGTAGTATTTCTCATTCACCACCGTCCTGGGCACGCCCATCACATCATACCGCTGTGACTGCTCAGGGAATTCCGACGCTTCCACCATGTCCGCGCGAATGAGCGGATTGGCCATGGCGTACTGGTGGGCCGTCATCACCGCACGCGGGCAGTACGGGCAGGTCGGGGTGACGAAGACCTGCAGGTGCACCGGCCGATCAATGGCCGCAATGGCCGTTTTGGCTTCGGGCGACAGATCGGGATCGCGGCGGCTCACGCGAATGATTGCCTCCAGCAGGGAGATAAACTCGTACCCCGACGGAATGCCGAAAAAGCGGACGCCGTAATCCTCATCGCCCATGATGACCATCGCGGGCACCTTGTCTATGTTGAATTGCTCGACGGCTTCGTTATCGATTTGAAAATTGTGCACTTCAACGTCGATCAAATCAGACAGTTCGGCCACCTCTTTCAGCAGTTGCTCGGTTTCGGTGCAGTAGTCGCAATTGATCGATTGCGTGAAATATTTAATTTTCACTGGCGAATCCAGTTCCTTGAACCGATTCAGCACTTCTTGTTTCGTTCGTTCATCCAGGAACATCGTTATTATGACCTCCTAATTGATCATTGGTGTCATCGTCATGGTTTCACAGGTAAACAGAATCGCTATCTGTTTTCCAAATTTCACTTCATTAGATGCAGGGGATGGGAAAATTGGTCAAGAAGTTTTGAGCAGTGGCACAAGCATCCTACACGTGTGGCGCAAGCATCTTGCTTGCGCATGCTGTAAGATCGGCTTGAGGCAGGGATTCACAAGCTGGAAGCGTGTGCTACATACAGTGAAGCATGTGCTACAGTGAGGCGTGTGCTGCAGTGAAGCTCGTGTCCCAGTGGCGCAAGCATCCTTGCTTGCGCATGCCGTGAGATCGGATCAAGGCAGGGATTCACAAGCTGGAAGCTTATGCTACAATGGAGTGTGTGCTACAGTGAAGTGTGTGCTACAGCTTCAATTGCCCAGCCCGGACATCATTTCCCTGGGCCGTGCAATTCTTCGTGCGTGCGCCGGGTGTGCGCGTAGGCCACGGCACGCTCATAGCGCGTGGGAAACCGCTCCTTCAAAAATTTGGCTTCCATGGCCGGCGTAAACACTGTCGGCACGCCCTCGGCATCCACCACATGGCAAGTCCCGCAGCGCAGCGGCCCGACGTGGCCGTCTGGATTGAGCTGCCGCGCCTGCTCCAGGGTCACCGGATCGGCGCCGGTGGCGGCCACCGGATGCATCCCGTGCATGCTCTGATGGCAGCTCTGGCAGGAAATGCCGTGATGCCCCTTGCTGTAGCGCATCAAGCTGAACTTTTCCACCTGATCGATGGGCGCATACAGCCCGCCCATGTTCTCCACAAACGGCGGCTCGTGGCAATCGGCGCATTTGGGCTCGCCTGCCGCAAGCCAGTAATCGCCGCCATCATCCACCACGCGGTACGGATCCGACGGCGGATCCTGCCACACCGCGGCCACGGCCCGCGCATTGGTTTTTGTGACCTTCGGATCGAAAAAATCCTCCACCGAAAAATCGCGATACCGGCCGTTTTCCATTTTGCGAAACGCGGCCAGAATCTCTTCCAGCGATCGATTGCGCAGGGTGCGCCCCTCAAGGGTCAGCACCTGCTTCAGGGTGTCGGCTTTGTACAGCAACCGCGAGGCCAGATTGTGGCAGTTGGTGCAGTACAGCCCGCGGCCGTCCGCCATGACGTTGTCCTTCAGCCACCGGCCGATGGCGTTCAGATGCGAACGCGTGCCCAGTACGCGTTTGGCCGCCGGGTTGGAATGCACGTCGCGGCCGAGGAAGCAGCCGCCGCGGTAGTTGCGAATATCGCCGCCTTTGAAATGGCCGGAAGGACCCAGCGGGAATTCCAGCAAGCTGCCAGATTGCTTGTGCGCCGGATGGCATCCCTGACAACTGGCCGTGCGGCCATGCGCATCGGGATCGGGCACGGAGCGCAGGTGCGACAAATGGATGGCCGCACTGAGCGACGACACCGGACGGCCCTCAGCGGTTTTCGCGCTTTTGAGCTGTCCGATGATGTTGTCGGCGTGGCAATCCTGGCATCGAACGGGCGGCCGCCCCAGCCGGGTCACCGAGGCGCCGGTGCGGTTGTCGGGATCGTAATGCGCCAGAAAATCGGTGCCGTGCTTGCGGTCGTGAATTTCCAGCAGCGAAATGGACGCCGCCTTGATACTGGCGTAGTAATCCGTCGTATTCGGGAAGGTATTGCGCCAGAACAGGTACTCCTTTTTCCAGAGCGTGTAGGTTTTGCCATTGGCGCGCTCCGAAGCATGGCACTTGTCGCAGCCGGGCACGTCGATGGGATTGGTGCCGAAGAACGTCACCGGTTCGCGGCTGCGCGGGTCAGTTTCGATGCGTACCTCGGACTTCTGCGGGATGCCATCGCCGTTGCCGTCCAGCCAGCGGGCCAGCGACACCACGGCCTTCTGGTAGGGCCGCAACAGTTCCTCTCTGGCTTCGCGGATATTGCCGATGCTGCCATCGTAAAACGCGGTGAGCGGCAGGCCCAGCGCCTCCCAGTAGCTGCGCATGGCCAGCACCAGCGGCGTCTCGCTCATGCCATCGTTGGTGACGGTGTATAGCACGGTGCCGTCCGGACCGGTGTAATCGAGCTTGCCGTGGCTCATCGGTTTACCAGTGGGCCCGTGGTCCTGCGGAATGCTCAAATCGCGGCCGAGGTAGCGTTTGGTGAGCTTGCCGGTGGGATAGGGCATGTACCGCAGTGGCCGCTCCTCGTAGGTGAACAGGTGCGACCAGTAGGCATTGGCAAACGAATCGTTCGGATCGCGCAGGTCGCCGTCGCCGTTCACGTCCACGGGCACGTTCCAGTACAGCATTTTCGGACCCTCGGAATAGGTGTTGTTTTCGTGCTCGTACCAGAGAATCCAGCCGCGTTCCTGCAGATCGGCCTCGGTGAGCAGTACCGGCAACTCGCCCGGATGCCCGGCGGTTTTCACGATTTGCGCCAGGATGCTGTTGTACGGCGGCAAAATGCAGCAGTAGGACAGATCAAAGCCGGTGCAGTGCATGCCGAGATCATAATGCACCGTGATCAAATACTGACGGGGCGGCACGTGCAGCGATTGCGCCTGCGCGCGCGGCGCGGCCATAAAAAGAAACCATCCCGTCAGCAGCGGGATGGCATAGCGTCGGTTCCACATAGACCCTCTCATCCTGTGTTTTTGCCCTTCGGCGCGAACGGCCGATCACTCGCATTGGAACTCTGCCATACGATGGCGGTCAGCGAGCGTCTCGATCCGTGGATTTTCAGGCCAACACGGTGGACATCGGCTCGAAACAGACGCGCTTGCGGGTGCACTCTTCCGGGCACACCACGTCGTCATCCGGGCCGATGTTGTGCAATGTTTTCAGGCAAAAATACTGATGGTACGGATCTTCGCGCTCCAGATACACCGGATCCTGCAGGTCCGGCACGTAGCTGGCCTTGGTGCGCATGTATTTGCAGATGGTCTGATCCGGTTTGGCCGGATTTCGCATGATTGCCATGATGACCCTCAGTTTTTGAGTTGTATCCATTGGTTTTCTACAAAAGCCGCCGCCTGAGACGGGCGGCCTGTCAGCGACCTGCCATTTCCATTTACGCCGACCGCAGACGCAGCAGCGCGTCTTTGACCAGATTTCGCGTCAGCAACACTTTGTATTTGTTGTGATCCAGCGGATCAGCATCGGCCACGGCGGCGGCCGCGGCTTTCTCGATCACCGCCTCGGTGAGCGCTTTGCCCAGCAGCTCGGCCTCAGCCGCTCTGGCCCGCCAGGGAATCGGCGCCACGCCGCCGAGCACGATATCCGCCTTGCGAACGCGGTCGCCCTGCACCTGCAGCACCGCTGCAACACTGCTGATGGCAAAATCCATGCTCTGTTTTTCACGGAATTTCAAATAAATCGATCGCGTTCCCGGAGCCGGTTCCGGCACCCGAATGCGCGTGATGATTTCATTGGCCGCCAGCCGGTTCTCAAACAGCAGGTTGTCTTCGGGCAACTGAAAAAATTCCTCGATGGGCATGACGCGACGGCCATTCGGGCCGTAGATTTCCAGGGACGCGCCAAGCGCCCGCAGCGCCGGCGCCGAATCGGACGGGTGGACAATAAAGCACGGGCCGCCGCCGAAAATGGCGTGGTACTTGTTGATGCCCTCGGCCGCGAAGCATTTGCTGCCGTCCTTTTTGAGGCAGACGTATTCTTTACCGCGGAAATACCAGCAGCGCGGCCGCTGGCACAGATTGCCGCCGAGCGTGCCCATGTTGCGCAACTGCGCGTTGGCCACCGCGCCAGTGGCCTGCGCCAACACGGTGTAGGTTTTGCGGATTTTCTCATTTTTCGCGATGTCGGCCAGCACCGTCAGCGCGCCGATATCCAGCCCGCGACCGTTCTTGATGCCGTGCAGTTCTTTGATTTTCTTTATGTTCACCACCCGCCTCGGGCGGATGAGCCGTTCCTTCAGCAGGTCCAGAAGATCGGTGCCGCCGGCCATGACCACATTTTCATTGCGGTCAGCGCCCAGAAGCTGGGGCAGTCCTTCCAGGCTGGTTGCTTCGAAATATTCAAAGTTCACCATGATCAATCCTCCTTCCCGGCAAATTGGTGGGCCTCCAGCGCGGTGAGCACCCGGTCGGGCGTCATGGGCAGTTCGTACATGCGCACGCCGGTGGCGTTGTACACCGCGTTGGCGATCGCGGCATTGGTCGGAATCGTCGGCGGTTCGCCGATGCCGATCACGCCGCGCTCCGGCTCGTCGTAAAAAATCACTTCGATGGCGGGGGTCTCTTTCGCCCCCAAAATCTTGTAATCTCCGTAGTTGGCATTGACCATGGTGCCCGTTTCGGGATCCATGTGCCGCTCTTCCAGCAAGGCATAGCTGATACCCTGCAGAATGGCGCCGTTCACCTGGCTTTCCGTGGTCAGCCGGTTCAGGATCAGCCCGCAGTCGGCCACGGCCACAATTTTGTTAACCTGTATCTGGCCGGTCCAGGTGTCCACCGTAACCTCGGCGAACTGGCAGCCGGCCACGCCTCGCGAGGACAGCCCTTCCACCCACTGCCCGTGCACTTCCAGGGTCTCGGTGCCGAGCAACTGGCACAGCTCATCCCAGGTCAACTTCTTCACCGGATTGGTTTTCATATACACCGTTCCACTGTCCCAAGCCAGATCAGTAGCGGGCACTCCCAGAAACTGCGCCGCCAGATCCATGAGTTTGGTTTTAGCACGCTCGGAGGTGTTTTTGATCGCCGGTCCCACCGACGGCGTGGTGGTGCTGCCACCCGAAGCGCCGCTCTTCGGGAAATTCGAATCGCCCAGCATCGGCCGGATGCGCTTCATCGGGATATCCAGTTCCTCGGCAGCCACCATGGCCATGTAGGTGCGCGTGCCGGTGCCGATATCCTGCGTACCGCATTTGACATCCAGCGTGCCGTCGGGGTAGATGGTCATCGTGGCCTTGGTGCCGCGGCCCCCGGGCCACCAGATGCTGGCCGCCAGGCCCATACCTCGCTTGTAGCGGCCGGTGTCTGCACCGGGCTTTTTATGGCGCCGCTGCCAGCCGAATTTCTTCGCGCCGAGACGCCACTCCTTCTGCCGCGTTGCATTGCTGTCGTTTTTCAGCCGGAATTCCAGCGGATCCATGTTCAGTTTTTCCGCCAGCTCGTCCATCAACTGCTCCATTACGAACGAAGCCTGCGGACAACCGGGAGCACGAAAGGCGCGCGCCGGGCCGGCGTTGGTGAACACATCGTAATGCTCGTGTTTCCAGTTGGGAATCGTATAAATAAACGGCAACCGGATGCCGGCGTTGGTGCCAATGCCGGCGGTGCCGTAAGTTTTGGCGTAAAAAGCCGTAAGTTTGCCGTCCTTCGTCGCGGCCAGTTTCACGTGCGAAATGCTGTTCGGGCGATTGCCGCCGCCGAGAAAATCCTGCTTGCGGGTCAGCATCAGCTTCACGGGAGCGCCGGTTTCTTTGGCCAGCCGCGCGGCAATGGCTGTATAGCGGCCCGGCTGCAATTTGCTGCCGAAGCCCGCGCCCATGTGCTTGCACACCACGCGCACCTTGTTTACCGGCATATCCAAAAATTTGGCCACGCCTTCGCGCACGCCATGCACCGCCTGAGTGGAATCGTAAATCACCAGCTCATCGCCTTCCCAGTACACCATGCTGCCATGCGTTTCCAGGGTGGAATGCGTCTGCACCTGGGTGCGGTACTCGCCTTCCACCACCGCGTCCGCTCTGGCGAAACCGGCATCCACATCGCCCTCGCCGCGCACGCGCGGATCGCGGATATTCGGACGGTTGGCAAACACGCGCGGGGCGTTTTCCTGCATCGCCGAATCGATATCCGCCACAAACGGCAAAGTTTCGTATTCCACCTCAAACAGCTCGAGCGCGTCTTCCAGAACTTCGGGGCTGGTGGCCGCCACCGCCGCGATTTCCTCGCCGGCGTAGCGCACCGTGCCGGTGGGATGCACATCGGTGAGCACGGCCTTCACTCCGGGCAACCGTCGCACTTTACTGGCATCGATCTTCACCACGCGCGCCGCCGGATGCGGCGACACCAGCAGGCCGGCATACAACAGGCCTTTGGGATGCATGTCGTGCGTGTATTTGGCCTGCCCGGCGACCTTATCCGGCCCGTCCAGCCGCGGAAGCGGCTTGCTCAAAACGGTCATGTCTTTCAACGATTTCCAGCCTGCCATGGTCAGCCTCCTTTCCGCATGGATTTTGCGGCGGTTTGAACGGCTTCAAACACCTTAGGATAGGTGCCGCAGCGGCACAGATTGCCCGCAAGCCCCTCTTTGATGTCATCGAGGGTCGGATTCGGATTTTCCTGCAGCAGCGCCGTTGCCGCCACCACCAGGCCGGGCGTGCAGAAACCGCACATCAGGCCGTCTTTTTCCACAAAGGCTTTTTGTACCGGAGACAGTTCGTCGCCCTTCGCCAGACCCTCCACCGTGGTGATGGTTTTGCCTCGGGCATCCACGGCCAGGGTCATGCAGGCCAGAACAGCCTTGCCATCCATGAGCACCGTACAGGCGCCGCAATGGCCGCGGTCGCAGCCTTCTTTGGGCCCGGTAAGGTTCAAGCGATCGCGTAGCGCGCTCAAAAGGGTGGTGCGCGGCTCCACCGCCAGCCGGTGCGCCCGGCCATTTACCGTCAGGGTAATGGTCGTCCGACCGCGGATGGCTTCGCCCTCCGGCCCCAGGATGCGGGCAGCCGCCTCCTTGCTAAGGAGCCCGCCCGTGGTGAGCGTGGCGGTGCTCAGGATACCGCTCCCCATCCCTTTCAAAAAGCTGCGCCGACTGATTTTGTTTGAGGAATTTTGTTTGGACATGATCACACTCCTCTGTTGAGGCGGGACATTACCAGCTTGCACGGCAACATTAAAAAGAATGAAGATGAAAATCAATGATTTCCGTACCAGAATCTCGATTTTTAGTAAGGTAGAATCTAGGACGTCCGTTCACGCAGAAGCGTTCAATCGCCAGACCGTGTTTTTAACAGAATGACCATCAGCCCCTCTGCCTATGGCCTAATCTTCGGTTCGAACGAAACTCCCCCTTCGGATGTCCTATATTTAAATGCGAGACATGCTTTAGACCGATCAATGACAAAGAGAATGGTTGATCTGGAGGCTCCTCATGCAATGGTTGAATCGCACCACATTGATTGTCATTTTTGTGTTGTTCGGGTTTGCCTTCATGGCGTCGGCGCAAAACAAAAAAGCTCAGTCGGCGGCCGAACCGACAAACCAACCGGAGATGTATCCCCTGTTTCAGCCGGACTTTGCCGAAACCCGGCATCAGATTCAAATCGCCGGCAAACCGCTGCGCTACCTCGCCCGTGCGGGATACATGAAAATGCTGAATGAGGCCGGCAAGCTCAAGGCCAACCTGTTTTTCATTGCCTATGAAAAGCTCGGCGTGGCCAATAAGGCCAGCCGACCGATCACGTTCGTGTTCAATGGCGGTCCCGGCTCGTCCTCGGTGTGGTTGCACATGGGCGCGCTGGGACCGCGGCGTGCGAGAATGGGCGACGCCGGTGAGGCGCTGCCCGCGCCCTACGGCCTGACCGACAACGAACACACCTGGCTCGAATTCACCGACCTCGTGTTCATCGATCCGGTGATGACCGGCTACAGCCGCCCGGCCAGAGGGCAGGACAAAAAGCAATTCCACGGCGTCAAAGAGGACGTTCAGTCGGTGGGCGAGTTCATTCGCCTGTATACCACAAAATATCAGCGCTGGCTGTCACCGAAATTCCTCGCCGGCGAGAGTTACGGCACCACCCGCGCCGCCGGGCTGTCTGGCTACCTGCTCGATCGCTATGGCCTGTACCTGAGCGGCATCTCGCTAATTTCCAGCATCCTGCAGTTTGGTACCGCCCGCTTCGATATCGGCAACGATCTGCCGTATGTGCTGTTTCTGCCCACCTACACCGCCACGGCGTGGTTTCACAAAAAACTGCCGGCGGACTTGCAGCAGGACCTGCGCAAAACTCTGGAAGAGGTCGAGCAATGGGCGCTCACCGACTACTGGCTGGCGCTGGCCAAAGGCGATCAGCTTTCACAAAAGGAACGCCGGAAGGTGATCGACCGCCTGGCCCGTTACACCGGGCTGTCGAAAAGCTACATCGACCAGGCGGATTTGCGGATCGTGATTTACCAGTTCGTCAAAGAGCTGCTGCGGGACGAGAAGCGCACCGTGGGCCGGCTGGACAGCCGCTTCAAAGGCATCGACCGAACAGCGGTAGGTGAGCGCTTCGAATACGATCCCAGCTATGCGGCGATTTACGGGCCGTTCACCGCGGCGGTGAATCACTATCTGCGCACCGAGTTGAAATATGAAAACGACCTGGTTTACGAAATCCTCACCGGACGTGTGCGGCCGTGGAACTGGAGCACAGATGGCAGTCAGGGCTATGTGAATGTGGCTGAAACCCTGCGCCAGGCGATGACGAAGAATCCGTACTTGCAGGTGTTCATTGCCAACGGCTATTACGACCTCGCCACGCCCTATTTTGCCACGGAGTACACGGTCAGCCACATGCAGCTCGATTCGAGCCTGCGTCAAAACATCCACATGGCCTATTACGAATCCGGACACATGATGTATATCCACCGCCCTTCGCTGGAAAAATTCACCCGCGATGTGCGCGCGTTTTATCAAACGGCGCTGAGCCAGACCATGAAAAATCCTTTTTAGTCAATCGATTTCTCAAAAGCTCGGCTGCTTTTTTGTCTGAATAGTTGGGCACAAAAAAGCTTTCGTAATTTAGCACCGTCTGCTATTTTAGGAAAAGCCACAAATGATCCACGAAAGAAATTGATAAAGCTGTGGAATTTAACAACATGCTTATGCATTTAAGTCAGCTTTAGAGGATAGCTTTGCCATCAACTCGTCATTGCGATAAGCCCCGCAACAAGTGAGAGATTCGCTCGCTATGCCGGGTCCTCTATTATTCGCATAAGCGGCAATTCATTTAATTTCATATAGTTATGCAACTGACAACTGCTTTAAGTGCATGAGCGTATTTAACAATATGCCATGAACCAAAGTGAGTATTTCAAGCGGTACAGCGGCAGATGGTCGACATATTTGCTGATGGTGACATGGGCCAGAAGTCCGGGGCCGGGCTTGCCTTTTTCGATGGGCCGGCTGGGCAGCACGCCGATGAGGATGCCGTCGCCGTTGGGTTTGGCATATTTGGGCCGCACATAGCG
>JAUZRQ010000029.1 GCA_030950365.1 Candidatus Zhuqueibacterota bacterium
ATTCGCAATGGCGTGCCCGTAAAAGGCATGATTGCCTGGAAAACGATTCTAAGACCGAGTGAGATTCATCAGGTAGCGAGCTATGTGCTTAGTTTGCAAGGAACTCATCCTCCCAACGCGAAAGCGCCTGAGGGGAGAAAAGTGACAGGAGAGTAGTGGTCAAGATGGAAACGGTGAAGACGAAGACGGGCATCGAGCCATCCAATGGGACACCGGATAGCTCAGATAGTTTTCGCGATTCGATTGCCACGGTCGATAAAAAGGGCAGACGCATCTGGATTTATCCCAGGAGGCCATCGGGAAATTTTCATCGCGCGCGCCTGATAGTAAGCTGGATCTTGTTGGCCATTTTATTTGCCGGACCGTTTGTCCGCATCAACGGCCAGCCCGCGCTGCTGTTGAACTTTCTGGAGAGGAAGTTCATCATCTTTGGGCTGGCCTTCTGGCCACAAGATTTTCACCTGTTTGTGCTGGCTACCATCACGTTCGTGCTGTTCATCGTGCTGTTTACCGCCGTATTTGGGCGCGTCTGGTGTGGCTGGGCCTGTCCGCAGACCGTCTTCATGGAAATGGTGTTCCGCAAAATCGAGTATTTCATTGAAGGCGATGCGCGCAAACAGCGAGAGCTGGATAAGGCCCCGTGGACGGCAGAAAAATTTTTCAAGAAGAGTGCCAAACATCTGATCTTTTTTGGCATCTCTTTTCTGATCGGCAATATCTTTCTGGCCTACATCATCGGAAGCGATGAGTTGCTGCGCATTGTCACACAGCCGCCGTGGGCACACTGGGCCGGGTTTCTCTCGGTGCTGTTCTTCAGCCTGCTGTTCTATTTCGACTTTGCCTATTTCCGTGAGCAAACCTGTGTTCTGGTGTGCCCGTATGGGCGCTTTCAATCGGTGCTGCTGGACCGCAATTCAATTGTGATTTCGTACGATTTTGTGCGAGGCGAGCCCCGGGGCAAGCTCTCGAAACGCAAAAACCGGGAAAACCTCGGCGATTGCATCGACTGCCATCTGTGCGTGGATGTTTGTCCCACGGGCATCGATATCCGCAACGGGACACAATTGGAGTGCATCAACTGTACGGCCTGTATCGATGCCTGCAATCAGGTCATGGACAAAATCGGAAAACCGCGCGGCCTCATTCGCTACTCGTCTTATAATGGCATTGCCGAAGGTCGAAAAAAGCTGCTGACTCCGCGGGTGCTCGGATATTCAACGGTGCTGGTGCTCCTAACCGCAGCCCT
Source organism: Candidatus Zhuqueibacterota bacterium (assembly GCA_030950365.1). Lineage (GTDB taxonomy): Bacteria > Zhuqueibacterota > Zhuqueibacteria > Zhuqueibacterales > Geothermadaptataceae > Hydrothermovivens. Next base: position 1,247 of record JAUZRQ010000029.1, read on the forward strand.
TATCTATTTGATCGCCGGCCGAAGCGACATCGAAGCAACGATCCTGCGGGCACCGGGGCAGTTGTATCAGCAGCAGCCAAACGGCACCGTGAGCAATTTGTACACGGTGAAAATCGTCAACAAAACGTTTTCTGAACTGCCCGTGCAGTTCCGACTGGTTCGGCCGGAAGGACAAATTTCACTGGTCGGATCCGATATGGTTTTGCCGGCCGATGGGCTGGCAGAAACCGCCATGTTTATTGAAATTCCGAAAGACAAACTGTATTCGGAAAATACCACCGTGGTAATCGAGGTGATATCCAATGGCAAAGTGTTGCAAACCGTAAAAACCCGTTTTATCGGACCACCGACACGCGGAGATTAGTGCCATGGGAAAAAAGAGGAAAATCCACATCTGGCCGCTGGCCATTGGCATCATTTACGGCCTGTTCATGATATACCTCATCGGGTTGTTTGCCTTCTCGCGAATGCACCGGCCTGAGCTGGTCAGCCAATCCTATTATGAGGACGAGCTCAAGTACCAGCAGCAAATCAACCGCATGAATCGCACACAGTCCGAGGCCGCCTCACCAACGTTGCAATTTCAGGACACGGATCGGACGCTGACCCTGGAATTCCCGGCGGCTTTCGCCAGCGGGAATACGCGCGGCCAAATCGTGTTTTTCCGGCCATCCGATGCCAGCCAGGATGTTCAAGTGCCGCTGACGCTGGATGTCAGCGGACGGCAGGTGGTCGATATCGGCAAGCTCAGTAAAGGCTTGTGGAAGGTCAAGATCCACTGGCGGAAGGACGGCAAAGAATACTATCACGAAGAAGTCGTCATCCTGCCGTAACTCCACTCCAGGGCCATCACCGCAGGAAATGCCGTTTGCCTGCGGTGAGGGCTTTTCAATTCTGGCGTCATAATCCCACTTTTTCTCCTTGCCTGGCGACGGCCAATCCGGCTTGCAGGATTTGGTGGTAGGCCTTGCCTGTTCTATTCAGTGCTGGATTGGTGTGGTTCAAATGAATGAATCGGACCTTGCGTTTTTCAGAGACCGGCAGTGAAGCAAACCTCTGCATGGACTCCACGATAAACGGATGCGGAATTTCGGACATATTCCGCCCCGGAATCTCGCCGTTGGCAAAAAACGTCCCGTCTAAAAAAGCCACATCCACTTTTGATAGGAGGTCCTCGATGCGCACCTTCCAGCGCTCCCACTTGTCGATATCCGGAATGTAGAGGGCGCTGCGGTTTGGCCCGCGGATTAAAAATCCCACGGTTTCCGAAAATTCATCGCGGTGAGGCACCAAAATCGGCGTAACGGAAAGATCATCCGCAAGGAGAACCGGCTTTTGATGCGCAAGCCGCCGCAAATCGATATTGTGCAGTTCAACCAGCAGGTTCCACGGACCGTTCTCGCGAATAAACGCGTGCATGCGTGGCATGCCATACACCGGCACCCTGCGTGATCCCATCACTTCGCGGCCGAGATGCATGAGACCGGTGTAATGTCCGATATGTGCGTGAGTGAGAAAAATGCCAGCAAGGCCAGGAGAGGTTGGGACAGGCGCGATTTCATCCAGCAATCGCAATTGCTCACGAAAGTCCGGAGTGGCATCGATGAGCCACCGCCGGCCGGATTGTGGATCGACAATCGCCAGACTGGCAATGAACCGGCCGGATTGCTGGCCATCGAACACGCGCTGGCAGCAGGATTTCCGGCATCCGGCTTGCGGATAGCCGCCATCCTGGGCGATGCCTAGCACTACCAGATAGGGAGGAAGGCCTTTAGACCCGGCGCTGATTGGGCGGATGGCCAATATTAACACGCCAAAGAGCAGGCTGAAGCATAACAGCGATTTTCTGGATAGCCAATGCATCGTGGAGCTCCTGCAAAATGGGGGCATTGCCGGAATTTCTCAAAGATGCTGACGCGCAATTCAAAAGGCAAGCAAATCCAATGCGAGCGCAACCGGTCGGCGGAAATTTCTGGTGCCAGGCCGCAAAAATGGCTAATTTGAATGGTTAAACCCTGGCAATGGATGAATGCGTTTTGAATGGAGAGGTGAACCATGCGAACGTTGTTTATGACTTTACTGCTTGTCGCTTCAATGGTTGGCTTAAGCTTTGCGCAGAAAAAAGCCGAGCCGACCACCCGAGAAATGAATTTGATCAACTGGCAGGAATTTCAAAAGCTGGTGCCCGGGCAAATTGAAACGGTGCTGTTGCCTACGGGCACGCTGGAAGCGCACGGTGTGTTGCCCAACGGCTCGGACAATCTGGCTCCGGAAGCCATGGCGCGGGAGCTGGCGCCACGGTTGGATGCACTGGTCGCGCCAACCCTGAACTACGGCGTGACGGGTAGCTTGAAAGGCTATCCCGGAGGATTTGCCATAAGTCGGGATGCTTACAAAGCGTTCATCACCGATGTGATGGCCGGTTTGGCCATGAACCGGTTTAAAAACATCATCATTCTCAATGGCCATGGCGGCCCGCAAACGGCGATTTTGCAGGACGTCGCCCAGACCATTTCCGATCGCTATCGAGTGCGGACTCTGGTGATCAACTGGTGGTCGCTGGCCTCTGAAGAAACGTTTGCCGTGTTTGGTGAAAACGGCGGCCATGCTGGCAACAACGAAACCGCCTATATCCAGGCGATCGTGCCCGAGCATGTGCATCCGGAATGGTATCGCAAAGATATGGCCACACCGTACCCGGCACCGAAAACCTGGTCCGCTTATCCGTTTCCGTCGTCCATTGGCCTGTACGAAAAAGGGCAGGGCTATCCGACTTTCAATAAAAAGCAGGCGAAAGACTACTTTCGTCGCGTCAACGAGCGGGTGTTTCAGCTCATTTCTGAAGTGATTCGCAAATGGGACATGGCCGGGCTGTATCGAGATTGAGGCGGCTGCGATAAAGGTGTCGGATTTTTCCCATCCATTTTTTGCTTGAAATATTGGGATGAATTGAACATATTGTTTTTGAAAATGATAAATTTATTGCAAATGGGGGCATTTCTTCGATTATGCAAAACATTTCGATACCTATTTTGTAATTCCGGTATTTTTCGCCATTTCGCGAATGGGAAATGGCGAAAAATACCGGAATCTCCCTCCTTAGAATAAACCGGGGTATGAGATTCCGGCATTGCGGTGCTCACCTTTTGGTGGCTCCCGCAAGCCGGAATGACAGGCATGGGATTATGGCTGAAGCATTGTAAAAAAGCCAGTCCCGGTGCAACTGCCTTGCACCGGGATTGGCTTTTTTGTTGGGGATGCGCTACTTACTTACTTATTCATACCGTAGTGCCACGATCGGATGCAGCCGGGCGGCCTTGCGGGCGGGGAAAATGCCGAAAATCATACCGACGCTCATGGAGAGAAGGACCGCCACCAGGGTCCAGCCGATGGGCAATATGAAGGGAAATCCGAGCACCCTTGAAATAATCAGCGCGAAAACCAGACCGATTACAATCCCCAACAGCCCGCCGATGCCAGAGAGCGTCGCCGACTCGATTAGAAATTGCCAGGTAATCTGCGCGCGTGTGGCGCCGATGGCTTTGCGGATACCAATTTCGCGCGTGCGTTCGGTCACCGACACCAGCATGATGACCATGACACCGATGCCGCCGACCATGAGCGCAATGGAGGACAGCACCACCAGTACCAGCGCCACCTGATCCGTGATGCTGCGCGTAAATTCGATGGCGGCGTCCACAGGGATGATGGCGAAATCGTCCGGCTGGCCGGGACGCAGGCCCCGCCGCACCCGCAGTGTGGCGCGGATATCGTCTTCCACCTGATCGAGATAGTCCATGCTCTCCACGATGACGTGGATTTCGAGATTGTCGAAGCGGCGTTTGAAATCGCGCTCATAGGCGGTGTATGGAATCACCATGAAATTATCCGCCAGGCCGCCGAAGATGGTCTTGCGTTTGGCAAACACGCCGACCACTTTGTATTCCTTGCCGTTGATCCGGATCAGCTTGCCGATGGGATCCTCTTCGCGGAACAGCGATCGGGCGGTTTTGTGACCCAGCACCACCACTTTTCGGCGGTGCTCTTCTTCGAATTCAGTGAAATAGCGACCTTCTCCAACGCTGATGTTTTGCACATGCATCAGTGGCTGATTGGAACCGGCGAGCTGAATGAGCTGCGCTTTGCGGTTTTGATATTTGACGATGACGCTGCTGCCATACACCACGGCCACACCATGCACGTGCGGGATGCGCCGCAATGCCATGGCATCTTCAATGGTCAGATTGCGGCGCCGCATCATCTCCTTGATGTTGTCACCGGCAATCAGATTGGCCTTTTGCACGGTGATGATGGGCGTCTCGTTGCCGCTGATCGACGCAGTGATGAAGGCGTTGAGGCCGGAAATGGTGGCTACCATACCCATCAGACTGGCTACGCCGATGAGCACGCCCAGAATCACCAGCCCGGAGCGTAATTTGTTGTTGCGAATCGTGTGCAGCGCCTCGCGCACGGCTTCGGTCACGTGCGAGACGATTTTATCCCAGGTATCGGCCTGGATCCGGTTATCGTATGCTAAATTCCGCTTCATGGTTCCTCAACGCATTGTTTATTCATACCGTAACGCTTCCACCGGATCGAGACGGGCGGCCTTGAGCGCCGGATATACACCGAATGACAGACCCACAAGGAACGTCAGCACGATGGCCAGTGCAATGGACCACATGGCGATGCGATAAGGCAGCGGGGACAGCGCGGCGATCAAATTGGCGGCGGTGAAACCGAGAACGATGCCGATGATCCCGCCGACCATGGTTAAGGTCGTGCTTTCGATGATGAACTGATAAACGATGTGCCGGCGCTTTGCGCCAATGGCCTTGCGGATGCCGATCTCACGTGTCCGTTCGGTTACCGCTACCAGCATCACGTTCATGATGATGATCCCGCCCACCACCAGGGTGATGCTCACAATGCCCAGCAGCGATCCGAACAGCGCTTTGCTGATCGCCTCCCACAGGGACACGAGCTGTTCGGAGGTGGTGATGTAAAAATCATCATCCTGCGTCGGGCGTAGCCGGTGGCGGATGCGCATCAACATGCGGGCTTGTTCCTGCGCCTGCTGAAAGGTTTCCATACTGGCGGTACGGACGGAGATCACCAGCGAGCGCCGCCGCTGACCGAACTGTTTGAAAAAGGTGGTAATGGGAATGAACGCAAAATTGTTCTGATTCTGGCCAAGAATGCTGGGCTTTTTCTCGCACACGCCCACGACCGTGTAATGACGATGGTTGATTTTCACAGTCTTGCCGAGGGGATCCTCTTCCTGAAACAGGCTTTGGGCTACATCCCATCCCAGCACGCACACCATGCGGCGCTGCTGCACATCGAAGTAGCTGAGATGGCGGCCGGCGGCCAGCGGAAAATCGCCGATGGCCGAATACTCCTCGGTGCGGCCTCGGATTTGCACGTCCTCGGCCATGCGCCGGCGGTAGCTGATGCGCGCGCTCAGATTGATTTCGGCATCGGTGAACTCGGCCAGGGTCAGCTCCTCGCGCAGCATGTTCAGGTCTTCCAGGGTCAAATTCGGATTCTTCAGCGATTCGAGAAATTTATCGAAATCGGTGAAAATCTCCCACTCGTTGATACGTTTGATGCTGAACACATTGCTGCCTTGATTGGCGATCTTTTCCTTGACGTAATAATCCATGCCGTCGAGAATCGATACCACGGCGATAATGGACATGATGGAAATGACCACCGTCAAAATCGTGAGCAGCGAGCGTAGCTTGTTGGCCCACAACGCCTGCAGAGCAATGCGTATGCTTTCCCAGATGATTTGCATCGTTCGTTTTCGTCCTCGCTCGGTTGGACGCTATTTGCCGGTTTTCTTGCGATTCTCGATGATCACGGCGTCGCCGTTGCGCAGCCGCCGTAATGCGCTAAATGGCCCCGTCACCACCTCATCACCCGGCTTCAGACCGGAAAGCACCTCGAAGTAGCGTTCGCCCGAGATACCGATCTTTACTTCGTGAAATTCGACTTTACCGTCCTTCACCACAAAGGCGCCCTGGATTTCTTTCTCTTTGCCCTTGCTGTCGGTGGCATCGGTGTTTTTTACGGCCTTTTTGCCCTTAGACGTTCCGATGGGCTTCAACTCGCTCGGCCGGCGTACGGTGAGCGCCTGAATTGGCACAGCCACGGCTTTCTCACGATAGCCGGTAGTGATTTCGGCCTTGCAGGAGAGCCCCGGCCGCACATTGGGAATGCGATCCGTTAGCTGGATGATGACCTGAAAGCTGGTGGCCTGCTGCTGGGTGATGCCGGTCACGCTGACAATGGGACTGTGGCCCACTTGGGTGACCACGCCTTTGAATGAGGTATCCGGATAGGCATCGACTTTGATATCGGCCTGCTGCCCAACTTGAACATCCACGATATCGGTCTCATCGACTTCCACTTCGGCTTCGATGACCGAAAGGTCGGCAATGGTTAGCAGCACTGTGGCCGGATTGTTGAATGCGCCCACAAACACATTCTCGCCTTCTTCAATATTCCGCTTGATCACGATTCCGGACACGTCGGCGTGCACATTCACTTTGGCCAGCTCGTGTTTGGCGTTGTTCAGCATGGCCCGCAGCCGTTCGATTTCCTGGCGCGTGGCTTCCACTTGAAGCCGTTGCACGTTGTACTGCGTTTTGGCCTTCTGCATCAAATCCTGCGAGGTGAGATTCTTTTCGAACAGGGCCTTCTGGCGTTCGTATTCAATCTTCGCCTGTTCCAGGTTGGCTTTGGCCAGCTTCAAATTGGCTTTGGCCGCGGCAATGCTGGCTTGCAATTGCTGCACGGCCGCTTTCGCCGGAGTCGGATCGATCTGCAGCAGAAACTGACCTTTGCGTACGGTGTCGCCTTCATCTACGGCCAGTTTGACCACCTTGCCCGTGGTACTGGCGCTGACGTCCACCGAGATTTTGGCGCGGATCTTGCCCGACGCCGAAACGATGGCGCGCAATTCGCGTTCGACGACCTGTTGCGTTTCGACTTTGACGCCTTTCTTGCGATTGACCACCAGATTGGCCACGATGATGATGCCCACCACAAGAAGGATTCCCAAAACAATCAATATCTTCTTCCGATTCATATCTCTTCCATCGCCTTTCGTTTGGTTGAACCTTCCTCTTCAATACACGCTCGAGTGCCATTTCATTCAAAAATGGCAACAGTTTCGTCCTAACTGTTCAGTCTCCTACCCGTCATCGCGAGGATCCGCCAGCTGGCGGAGACGACGCGATCTCATTGTTATATTTTCAAAGAGATCGCCGCGCATTCGCCTTGCGGCGGCTGCTCGCGATGACGGGCAAGATTTCATCAAACGGGAATAACTGAATAGTTACGTTTAGTCATATTTCAGCCGCCAGTTCGTCGTTGCGAAACCGCCGTAGCGGGTTTTGCCGGCGTGGCGGTTTTTGCATTTGTTTGGGCTGAAGCGGAAAACTTTCGGACCTGTTTTTGCAGACACGCTCACCTCTTACGAGATTTGTTTGTAAAAAGATACACGGAATTTGGAAAAATTGGTTTCACGCCGGGTGCTGAATGACCGCATTGGCGACGCGCGGTCGTGTCATGGGGAGTGCGGCCGGCCGCCGGATGCGGGGGGCTGCTTGCACATCAGGGCCTCGGCGACCTTAAAATCGTCCGGAGTATTGATATTAAAAAGAACTCTGTCTCTATCTTGATGCCAGTCGATAACATCCACATCAAGGTGATCAAGGAGCGTTTGCAATTTCAGCTCCCTGGAATCGATCCGGGCCTGCACCTCCGCGAGAGCGGTCGCGGGATAAATACCGCACAGCGGCTCGGGGCCCCGGCCGACGTTCAACACCACGGCGCGCTCGCGTGCTCTGGTGCGGCGGACGAGCGCCGCCAGGGCATCCGGCGTGACGAACGGCAGATCGCAGGCCAGAATCAGGCAGTGCCGGGTTTGGCTGTGATGCAGCGCCGTCAAAATCCCGCCGATCGGGCCGAGATTCGGGATGAGGTCCGGGTACATGGGCAGCTTCAAAAAGGCGAAGTCATCCAGCTGGTTTGTGACCAGAAAGACGCTGTCGGTCACGCTGCTGGCCGCCTGCACCACGTGCTCAATGAGCGTGCGGCCGTTCAGTTGCAGCAAGGCTTTGTTGCGCCCCATCCGAGAGGAGCGTCCGCCAGCCAATATGGCGGCCGATAGGGTGTGCACAGGATTGACCATTTTCGATACATTTGGCGGATTATGTAAATGGAATCCAAAAGGCCATTGTAAATATTCAGCTGTAAAGAACAAATTTGCCATTCACCCGTCCTTGCGAGGAGCCGCCAGCCGGCGGAGACGATGCAATCTCTTTGTGAAAGACACGGAGATCGCCATCCGCCAGTCGTCGGAGGCTCGCGATGACGGATCCTATTATAGCCTGTAGATAGGGCTGAATAGTTGCAAGCCATTCACAAAATACAAAAAAACGATCCCCAGGAAACCTCCGCACAAACTTTGCGTAGATGCTAAACGGTTTCGGTGACCATGATTAAAATACGCATCTTTTCTTTAAGAGACAACACGCAAAGTCGCTGCGTTTCATGTATTTTTCGCGAGACAACTTAGCTACCGAGCCTGATGGATGCCGGGCTACAATGCCGGCCGGGTGTTAATTCCGCCAAAAATCTGAAAAAATTCTTTGAAATGATAAAAACAATCTTTAATATTCAAGCGAATTTGCAATTGCGAAAGGAACCCGTTGTATGATGTCGCGTATTGGATGGCTTCTCCCCGATCGACGGATCGCTGGCGTAATTTCCGTAAGCGCCGCGATCTTTTTTCTTGCCTTCTCCGGCAAATTCACTCCTCCCCGCGACGCGCTGAATTTTATTGAAGCCTCTGAAATCCGCCAGCATCTCAATTTTCTGGCATCAGACTCGCTGAAAGGCCGGAACACCCCGAGTCCGGAACTGAATCTGGCCGCACACTACATTGCCGATCGGTTTAAGGAATACGGTCTGACCCCGGTGAATGGCAACTATTTCCAGACCTTCCACGTGAGCCGGGTGAGACTGGGCAAAGAGAACCATTTTACCCTGATCAAAAACGGCAAAAGCACTGAGTACCGCATCAAGCGTGATTACATGCCAATGGATGTGACCGGCAGCAAGGCCGTGGAAGGCGACCTGGTTTTCGTCGGCTATGGCATCACCGCGCCGGAATATCAGTATGATGATTATGCCAATGTGGACGTCAGCGGCAAAATCGTGCTGATTCTGCGGCACGAGCCGGGCGAAAAAGACCCGCAGAGCTCGTTCGAAGGCCGGAAGCTGTCGCCGTACGGCCAGGTGAAAATGAAAGTGCAGAACGCCATCGATCACGGCGCCGTGGGCGCGCTGATTGTAACTGACCCGCTGAATCATCGTGCCATCCGGCCGCGCGGGTTTCCATGGCCATCTTTGTTCCCGAATCTGCCCGATGAGGCCATTCCTTTGACGCTATCGATTACTGAAAAGCAGAAGATTCCGGTGGTGGGCATCAGCAAGAAGGTCGTGCGAGCGTTGTTTGGCTCGGTGGATAGCCTGCGCCGGCTGCAGGAACGGATCGATGCCGACTTGAAACCGCAATCGTGCCTGCTGGCGGGAATTCGGGTGCAGTTGCAGACCAGCACGGTGGGTGAGGATGAGGCCACGCAAAATGTGGTCGGCTGGATCGAGGGACGCGACCGGAATTTGAAGAACGAGGTGGTGGTGTTCGGCGCGCATTACGATCATGTGGGCGTCATGAAAAACGCGGCAGCCGGGGTGGACTCCATATACAACGGCGCCGATGACAATGCTTCTGGCACCAGTTTGTTGCTGGCTCTGGCGGCGGCATTCGGGCGATCGCCGGTCAAACCGCGGCGCAGCGTCTTGTTTATCGCCTTTGCCGGCGAGGAGAAGGGGCTGTTCGGCTCCCGGGCCTATGTCGAAAAGCCGCTGTTTCCGCTGGAAAATACCGTGGCCATGTTGAATTTTGACATGGTTGGGCGCAATGCGCCGGACACGGTGATGGTTGGCGGCGTGACCCACAGCCCGGACCTGATCCGCATCAACGAACAGGAAAACCGCTTTGTGGGATTAAAGCTGGCTTACTCGCTGGAGCCGTTCTACGCGCGCAGCGACCAGTACAATTTTGGCCGTCACCAGATTCCGTACCTTTTTTATTCCACCGGCCTGCACGAGGATTACCACAAAGTCACGGATCATGCCTATAAAATCAACGAATACAAAATCGCCATGATTGCCAAGCTGGCGTTTCGGGTCGGCTGGAGGGTGGCCAACAGCGGTGAGCGGCTGCGATTCGTGGAAAAGAAAAAATAATTATGCCATACGGCCGTCCGAAGCGGGCTGGAGCGATCATGATCGCCGGCGGTTCTCGCACGCGCGAATGGATGGATTTTTATAAAAACAATCAATTGTTCATTTTTTGGAGGTATGTTCAATGCAAGGTAAGATGTGGTTTTCTGTATTGATGTTGGGATTGATTCTCATGTGGGGAAGCCAGAGCATGGCCGGCGGCAAATACAAGCTGGCATACAAATTCAACAAAGGCGATCAGTTGCGCTATAAGATCGAAACTTCGATGGAGAATGTGCAGGAACGCATGGGGCAGGAAATCCAGATCAACATCGATGGCGAATCAGTGATGCTGCTGCAGGGCGAGGGCCGGGATGAAGATGGCAACGTGAAATTCCTGTTCTCGATCGAGTCGGTGAAATCGCACATCCAGAGCCCGATGGGCGATACGACGGTGGTGAACCCGCCAGAGCTACTGGGTAAGCGCAAGCGTATGATCCTTTCTGAGCTGGGCAAGAGAATCAAAGTGGAAGAAGTGGATACGCTGGTGCTGACCGGATTGATGGCTCAGGTCGGTGGTCAGCAGAATTCGCTGCAGTTCCCGGTACTCACCAAAGAATCGGTCGGCGTGGGTTCTTCCTGGACGGCGGCTGAAGTGGATAGCCAGGTGAATCGTGGCATGAAGGTTCACATCCGGCCGACGACCACCTACACCGTCGAAGCTGAAGTGGATACTCTTGGCTACAAGTGCCTGCGCATTCGGTACAAAGGCACGGTGAAGATGACCGGTGAAGGCCAGCAGATGGGCATGAAAATTGTGCTGGATGGCGATGGCGAGAACGGGGGGGTATTGTATTTTGCGCCAAAAGAAGGCCGGCTGGTTTATGTGGATACCGCCTCGGATATCGACATGAACGTGGCGCTAACCGGCCAGATGAACATGACCATGCCATCCACCATTGCGACCAGAGCGAAGATGGTTCTGCTGAAGTGAGCTTTTCGAAGAACGAGATCGGATCGCGGTTGAGTTGATGAAATCGCGGTCGGATTTCACGTTGATCTAAAGTCTTTTTTTGAAATACCAGAAAAATCCGGATCGTGCCTGTATTGCGCAGACATGGTCCGGGTTTATCGCTTGATTTTTGCGGTACGATTGATTAAATTTAAAATTCGAAAATTAACACGGAACAGCCTCCTTTGCGAGCGTTGCACGTGACGTTTGAGTGTGAATCCGTCCCACCTCAACGGGCTTCAGGAAGGGAAAAACTCAGCGAGAGGAAGCGACTAAAGCAATGTTAGCTCTAATTATGGCGGGGGGGAGTGGTACCCGGTTTTGGCCGAAGAGTCGTAAAAAGCATCCGAAACAGCTCCTGCGCATTTATGGCGACAGGACCATGATCCAGCAAACCGTCGATCGTCTGAAACCGATTATTCCCGTCGATCACATTTTCATCGTTTCCACACAATCGCAAGTCGAAGAAATCAAGCGCCAGCTTCCTGAAATCCCTGAAGCCAACCTTCTTGTTGAGCCGGTGGGCAAAAATACCGCTCCATGTATCGGATTGGGCGCGCTATATTTGAAACGCGTCGATCCGGATGCGGTGATGGTCGTTCTGCCCGCAGACCATATGGTGCTGGATGAAGAACGCTGGCGCAAACAGTTACAGCAGGCCGAGGTGATCGCCCGCGATACGTCGGCGCTGGTAACCCTCGGCATCAAACCGACCTATCCGGCTACCGGTTACGGCTATATTCAACACACGCCGGAACAGGTGCAGATCGACGGCATTAAGGCCTTTCGCGTAAAAACCTTTGCGGAGAAACCCAATTATGAAACCGCCTGCCGCTTTCTGGAGAGTGGGGACTTTCTCTGGAACAGCGGCATTTTTATTTGGAAAATTTCCACCATTCTCAGGGAAATTGACGAATACCTGCCAGAAATTGGTGATGCCCTGAACACCATCGACCAGGCCATTGGCACGCCAGAGGAGCTGCAAGTCATCGATTACACCTACCGACAGATCCGTAGCATTAGCATCGATTACGGCGTGATGGAGCATGCCAGAGAGGTGTATGTGTTGCCAGGAGACTTTGGCTGGAACGATCTTGGAAGCTGGAACGAAGTGTACAAAATTCGGCCTAAGGACAAAAACGAAAACGCCGCCTCGGACCGACATGTGCTGCTGGATACACACGGTTGCCTTATCGACGTGAATGGTAAGGTGGTGGCGTCGATTGGGCTGAAAGACCTGATTGTGGTGGAAACCGAAGATGCGTTGCTCGTCTGTCCGCGCGACCGTGCCCAAGAGGTGCGCGACGTCGTGGAGGCGCTAAAGCGCAAGAAGCTGGAACATTTACTATAGTTAGCTAGCACTTGCGGAGTATTTTAAAAAAACGATGGTAACGCGATCCACGGGGCGATGATGAAAGAAGCCGAAATTTTATCGCATCTGGAAACCATTGTTACGCAGATGGGCATTGAGTTACGGTATGAAAAAGGTGACTTCAAGGGCGGTATCTGCCGGGTGGGCGATAAGCGGCTTTTTCTCCTCAATCAGAACCTGATGCCATCGCAAAAAATCAACCTGCTAACTCAAGAACTGTCAACTCTGGATCTGTCCGGCGTGTATGTGCTTCCCGCGATTCGCGAAATGATCGACCGGGCCGGACAGAATCGAGAATCCTTGGAGGCTGAATGAATATTTCTGATTTACTGAGCTTTTTGAGCGAAGACCGTTTCATCCCGGAGTTAAAGGCAAAAACCAAATCCGAGGCGCTGGAAGAGCTGACCGATATTCTGGTCGATGCGAACCTGATTCGGAACAAACATCTCATTCTGGAGATGCTGCACCGGCGGGAAAGCGTGGGCAGTACCGGTATTGGCCATGGCATTGCTATTCCTCACGGCCGCACCACAGCGGCACCGGAGCTGATCATCGTTTTCGGCCGCTCCAGCAGCGGAATCGCCTGGGAAGCCATCGACGGCAAACCCGTGCATTTGATTTTTTTGGTGATCGCCCCGCCGCACGAGGAAGACAATCAGTACCTGCCGATGCTGGGCAAGCTGGTGGAATTTCTGCACGATGAGAACAATCGCAACAAATTGCTGGAAATCAAAACCTTTCAAGAATTTGAAGAGCTGATAAAAGCATGAATAAGAATCAATTGGATTTGCTGGTCGCTCTGCAGGACATCGATTTGATGCTGAAAGAGCTAGACGATGTAAAACAACTGGGATTTGAAGTCCGCACGGAAGGGGCGGAGGCATTGCAAAGAGCCCGGGAAGAGTTAACTCAGAAAATTGGCAAGCCCCTGTTGGGCAAATATGAACGGTTGCGCGCCCGCTATAAGCGAGCCATCGTACCGGTCAAAGGTGATACCTGCCTGGGGTGCTTTATGCGCCTGCCGACCTATCTCATTACGCATAAAGACAAGCACAACCAGATCATCACCTGTGAAGGATGCGGCCGGATTTTATACTGGTTAGAGTAGCGGTTTTTCGAAAATGCGGTAGCGCTTGTACACCTCCGCACCCATGACCTGCAATGCGGCATTCATCAATTTGTTGGTTTCCAGAATCCAGGAAAACTCGCCCCACCGGTATCCTTTGGCCGTGCCACGATTGAAAGTTTCCAGATACAACAGCGGACCAATGCCCCGCTTTTTCTGGTATTTCAGCTTCACCCCCAGAGTGAACACCCGCGCCGCGTCGATTTTGCGGGAATAGTACAAGAGCTTGAGCAGGCCAAACGGGAACAGTCGGCCGTTGATTTTGATCAACGCTTGATTGTAATCCGGGAGCGCCAGTGAGAATGCTACTGCCTGGCCATCTAATTCCGCAAACAGCACCAGGTCGGGATCGATCACCGGTTTCAGCTCTTTGGCCAGATGCTCGATCTCAGCATCGGTCAGCGGCACGAAGCCCCAGTTCTTGCTCCACGCATCGTTGTAAATCTCCTTGACCACCGCCAGCTCATCCCAGAATTTTTTCATGTTCAGTGGTCGCACGGTCACGCCCTCGCGCTCCTGTGCCAGCCGCGCAATTTTTTTGATGCGCTCGTTCATGCCCTGATCCTCGAAGTAGCGGTAGGCCAGGAGGTCCATGACTTTTTGGTAGCCGATCTGCTCAATCAGGAGTTGGTAGTAGGGCGGATTGTAGGTCATCAAAATGAACGGTGGCGAATCGAAACCGTCGATGAGCAGGCCGCAGGTGTCGTTGGTGGAGAAATTCATCGGGCCGCGCATGGCCTTGAGGCCGCGCTCGCGCAGCCAGTCCTCAGCCGCTTTGAACAGCGCCGCCGCCACATCCGCATCCTCGATGCATTCGAAGAACCCGAAGAAGCCGATGTTTTCGTTGTGAAAAGCATTGTGATTACGGTTGTGAATGGCAACGATGCGCCCCGCTACCTCTCCGTTTTTCATCGCCAGAAAATAGTCTGCCTCGCTGTGCTGGAAAAAGGGGTTTTTCTGCTTGTTCAGCATGTTTTTCATGTCCATAATCAACGGGGGCACCCAGTTGGGATCATTGCGGTAGATATTCCATGGCAACATAATGAACTGCTTCAACTGTTTTTTGCTGGTAACCGGAATCACTTCGATCGACATGGCTTGAACTCCTTCCTCACGCGTCGTTTACGAACTCATGGTCAAGATACGGCCGCATTCGCTCAGGTTTTGCCGGTTCGTGACGGAAATCGTGGATTTCATCCGCTCATCAGAAAGCGGGAAAAGCCATCCACTCGCAGGGGCCACAGATCGCGCAGTGGCGATTTTTAGACCTCCTTCCCAAGCTAAACTTGGGAAGGAGGTCTAAAAAAGTCTAACTTAGTTGCTATTCGGGCAGCTACCGGTCAATTTGCGGGGAACCCCGCACCGGATATGAGGCTTTTCCTTGCCAGCGGCCTGCGCAATTCTGCTGTACCTAACAATAAAAATCACCACAGCCGCCGGCGCAAGCCCAAAAAAACCAAAGCCATCCGAAAACGCCTCTGCGTTCGCAAAGGATTCCGGATGGCTTTTGAAAATGTGCTATGAGATCAGGCCGAATTCTTTGCCGAGCTTGTAGAACACCTCGAGCACATGGTCGAGGATGTCATCGGTATGGGTGGCCATGTAGCTGGTGCGAATGAGGCCATGGCCCGGAGGGACGGCCGGCGCGATGGCAGGATTGGTGAAAATGCCGTTTTCGTACAGCTTGCGCCAGAATTCAAATGTGGCCATCTCGTCGCCAATGAGGATAGGAATGATGGGCGTACGCGAATTACCGGTATTGAAGCCCATCTCATCGAAGCCTTTCTTCATTTTGTTCACATTGCGCCACAGCTTTTCCAGCAGTTCCGGCTCGCTCTCGATCACGTCCAGAGCGGCGATCACGGCGGCCACCGACCCTGGCGGCATGCTGGCGGAAAAGATGAGCGCGCGGGCGTGGTGCTTGATGTAATCGATGACATAGGCGTCGCCGGCAATGAAGCCGCCAAGCGAAGCGAAAGATTTGCTAAACGTGCCCATGACCAGATCGACATCTTTGGGCGAAAGGCCATAATGTTCGGCCGTGCCGCGACCGTGTTTGCCCAGCACGCCAATGGAGTGGGCATCATCCACCATGATGCGCGCGTTGTATTTTCTGGCCAGCTCCACAATTTTCGGTAGATCCACGATGTCGCCTTCCATGCTGAACACGCCATCGGTAACGATCAGTTTGCCGGCGTCATCGTCGTGATTTTGCAGCAGTTTTTCCAGATGATCGAAATCGTTGTGACGGTATTTCAGCACGCGGGCGAAGGACAGCCGGCAGCCATCCACGATACTGGCGTGATTGCTGCGATCGGCAAAAATGATGTCATCTCGGCCAGCAATGGTAGAGATAACCCCCAGGTTGGTCTGAAAGCCGGTGGAAAACACCAGTGCAGCTTCAGTTTGCATAAAGCGGGCGAGGCGATTTTCAAGCTCGGTATGCAAATCGAGAGTTCCGTTCAAAAACCGGGAACCCGTGCAGCCCGAGCCGTATTTTTCGATGGCTTTTTGAGCACTCTCAATGACATGTGGATGTTGGGTAAGACCTAAATAATTATTGGAGCCAATCATGATCATCCGCCGACCGTCGATGGTCACCTCGGGTCCGGCTCCACTTTGAATCTCTTTGAAATAGGGATACCATCCTTGCTCACGCGCTTCCTGGGCTCTGGTGAATGCTCTGCACTTGTCGAATAGATCCAACCCTGATCCCTCCCAATCTATTGTTCATGCATAAATTAACGTCAATATAATAAGGGGTGCTGAACAAAGCAAGCATAAAAAATAACAGAAAACTAAAATTCTCTTAGTGAAAACCGGCCGAATTTTTTACATTTTAACATTCATCCGACCATGAAACATTGATCATTCAAAACGAAAAAAGCGAGGAAAAGTTGCGAGCTCTGGTAACCGGTGCGTCCGGATTTATTGGCGGATTTCTGGTGCAGCGTCTGCTCGATGACGGCGTCGAAGTTGTTTGCCTGATGCGCAAAACCTCATCCCGGGCTTATCTGCCTGTGGATCGCATTCGCATTCACCTCGGATCACTGCAGGACGTGGATTCACTCAAGACGGCCGTACAGGGTGTGGATGTCGTGTTCCACCTTGCCGGCGCAACCAAAGCGCTGAGCCGAGAAGATTTTTTCCAGATTAATGCCGGCGGCACCCAAAATCTGCTCGAAGCCTGCCGCCAGAGCGGAGTGAAGCTGCCCCGGTTCGTGCTGGTGTCCAGCCTGGCAGCGGCCGGGCCAAGCGCCGACCGGCAGGGCATCAGCGAGGAAGACGAGCCGCGGCCGGTGTCGCATTACGGGCAGTCCAAGCTCGAAGCCGAACGCATCGCTGCTGAGTACGGCCGGGATTTGCCGGTCACCATCGTGCGGCCACCGGTGGTATACGGCCCCCGCGACCGCGATGTGTACCAGTATTTCAAACAAGTGAATATGGGCTTCGCGCTGTATCTCGGCCGGGAGCCGCGCTATTTCAGCATCATTCATGTGCGCGATCTGGTTGAGGGTATCTGGGCGGCTGGCCGCGCCGCTCAGGCCGTTGGCCGCACCTATTTTTTGACCAATCCTCAACCCGAATCCTGGCGGGGGCTGGGGCAGATGATCGCCCGCGCCGTGGGCAAGGAGCCCGTGCCCATCGTGCTGCCGGAATGGACCGCCAGCGTGGTGGCGGTGTTCGGCGAGATGGTGGCGCGCATTACGCGCAAGCCGCCGCTTTTGGGCTTCGATAAAATCCGTGAAATGCGTGAAAAATACTGGGTGTGCCGGGGAACCCGAGCCGAAACGGAACTGGGCTTCAGGCCGGCTATCTCCGCCGAGGAGGGCATCGAAGAAACCGCGAAATGGTACCGCGACCATGGCTGGCTGTGAAGGGGAAATCACATGTTGCGCAGCCGGTATTGTAAAATGATGTTGATCAATTTGTCCAGAGATGAAGCAGGCTGCGCGGCGCCGTTGGTGAACGGCTCCGCTTCCGTACGCTGCAGATAGCGCCGGGCAAGCAGGTAGTGCAGCAGCTCGTTGGCATCCACCTGTGGCCGGTATTCATACACCCGGTTGCGCCGGTTTTTAGAGGACATCTCGATCTCAATGGCGTAAAATGGCAGTTGAATGGTGAACGGCAATTTCGGAGATACCTGCTTTTCGAGCAGGTATCCCTTCCGGGCCATGTCGCGCAGTAGCCGCCAGGTCATCTCCGCGGTCAGGTGAATGGACGAATCCAGCGCCACGTACACTTCCGGACCGGTGGCTTTGCCTTTTTCCCAGATAGTCGCCAATACTTGCAATTCCAACGGGCTGGGAATGGGCAGGTCCTTGATTTTCGGTCTCGTGGGACGATCTTTCTTTTTCTTTGCCAGCGAGGAAACCGCCTGCGCCACCCGGTTGAAATCCAGAACGGCATCGCGGCCGGCGCGGCTCTCCAGTGCTTCCTGAACCGGATCGGTGGGGACCACAGGCGGACCGGTGGTGGAGTCCGAAAATTGTGGGATTTGCAACCGCAGTCGGGACTTGCGCGTGAACGATAGCCCAATCGAGGATGTGTCGCGATAGAGGTCGGTCAAAATTTGCTCGATGAGCTGCTGCCGGCGCAGGAAATACATCAAGCGCAGAGAGTCGATCTTCACGGGGCTGGACGTGCTCAGCGAGTCCTTACCGTCTTGCTGCGGATACGGCAAGGCCACAGCGGCGGATAGGCCGCTTATAGAAAGCAAAAACTCGATGATGAAAATGCTGAGCCACGACCTTTTGTGCGGCATGCGATCCACTCCCTTTCAAATATGTGGCTAATCCAGTAACCTCAAGTTGGCAGGTTTTGTTCCCCGTATCATAGCAATACACACGAACCCGTACGAAATCGTCCTCCCTGGTCCGCTACCACCAGCCAGTGCAAGCCGTCACAACCAGTTGCTGAACTTGTTAAATCAGGCCGCAACAGTGTGGATAAAGCACTATTTTGCTTGATTTTTACCACCATAATATTAATTTATGTAAAAATTTCAAAAGAAAACTCTGCGGGAGGCACAATGCGATATCGCAGCGAAATCGAAGAGGAAAATCGCAAGATTCGCAGGCTTCGGTTTTTAGCTGATTTGATCGCATCGCTGTTGGCCCGTCCTGAGACATCCATTCTTGAGGCGCATGGCCTGATTCAATACATCCGAAAAGAAGCTTTGCAAATGTTCCCAGGGAAGGAAGCCGCGTTCGATATGATTTATCATCGACGCTTTCGGAGGATTATTGAAGAGCGTTTGCAAAGACACTGGCCCATGTGGAATTAGCCGATGGACCGTTATGGAAAACGCGCTGAACTATTCGAAATTGTCTAAAATGCCTTTCCCATGGTATGGTTATGCGGCGGCGGTCTGGCTCGTGGCCGCCGAAATCCTGATGTTTGCGCGCATCGAGCCTTTTCTTACCTGGTTTACTCCAATACAGTGGACCGGCTTGATCTTTCTATTGGATGCGATTCTGGTCAAGCTTGGCGAGGAGAGCTTCATTTTTCGCCGCACGCGCGAATTTTTGTACATGCTGTTCGTGTCCAATGTCGTCTGGTTCGGATTCGAAGGCTACAATCTGCATTTGCAGAACTGGAAATATGTCGGCCTGCCCGAGTCGTACTGGGTGCGCGCGGTCGGCTACGTATGGTCATTTGCCACCATATTCCCGGGGGTGCTGCTGACCAGCCGCATCATTGACCGGCTCGGGGTATTTGATTTTGTTCGCTTCCGGCCGGTGGCGGTGTCCCGGGGCTGGCGTGCCGGTTTCATGATTTTCGGCTTTTTAAGCGTGACCATCCCGCTCCTGGTGCCGCAGGAGATCGCGCGCTATCTATTTGCTTTTGTTTGGGTTGGTTTTGTGTTTCTGATCGATCCGATCAATGACCGGCTGGGTATGCCATCACTGCTGCGCGAGCTGGAAGAAGGTACGCTGCGAAAGCTGTTTTCGCTGTTTCTGTCCGGGATTATCTGCGGATTTTTGTGGGAATTTTGGAACTATTGGGCCGGAACAAAGTGGATTTATACAGTGCCGTTTTTAACCGAGCCCCGAATTTTCGAAATGCCACTGTTCGGTTTTCTGGGATTTCTACCATTTGCGGCAGAGTGCTATGTGTTCTGGCAGCTTTCGCTGTGGCTGCGGCGTCGATTGTCATCCGAAAATAGGAGATGAACGGTTGAGCACACTGTGTACGCGCAATGAGATGCAAAAGGCCGAAAAAGTACGGAGATTTTCCTGCGATTCGGTCGGCTTGCGATTATAATTAGAAATAATAACATTAATTTTTAATAAGTTGAAAACAATTTTAAAACATATCAAACTGCACAAGTGAACCAGCAACAAGGGGTAACCTATGGGAAAATATTTTTCCACGGAATCGGAAGTTTATGCCCATTTTCAACCATTTTTTGAGAGCCTGCTGAAAAATGCCGAGGTCGGCGGACAGCTCCGCGAAAAGAAGATGAGCTTCCGCTTCATTACCAGAGACCCCGGCGCCGAAATCGCTCTGGACGCGCGTAAAGGCGAGGGGAAGGTTACCACGGGTGAAGGCGAAAAAAATGAAGATGTGTTGATTCAGTTGCGTGCCGATTTGTTGCATCAGTTGATGCTGGGAAAAATTCGCTTGATGCCGGCCATCATGGGACGGCAAATCAGTGCCCGCGGTGTGATGGAAAAACAAAAAGAGCTGGGCGCAATGATTTCGACATTAAGCCAACTTTACAAAGACTACTTGAACACCAATAACAAACAGGACATGCTCAACTGACATGGCGACCGCTGATAAAAAAGACACCGAATTTATTTTAGTGATTTCGACCACCGGATCGGTGCGTGAAGCTGAACGGATTTCGAAAATTCTGGTCGAAGAGCATCTGGTGGCCTGCGCCAATGTGGTGCCATCCGTGCGGTCGTTTTACTGGTGGGAGGGGAAAGTCTGCCAGGATGCCGAAGCCTTGATGTTGATGAAAACCATGCCGGACAAACTGGAGGCATTGAAAAAGACACTCACCCGGTTGCACAGCTATGAAGTGCCCGAACTCATCGTGACCCCGATTGTGGACGGGCTTGCGCCCTATTTGAATTGGGTGCGCGAATCGACGCATCCGGAGGCCTGAAGCCATGCCGGTTGCAGAGCTCACCATTCTTGGTTCCGGCACCTGTGCCGCCACCCGGGCCCGATCCATGGCAGGATATCACCTGGCCTACAACGGCAAGAGCATGCTTCTGGATGTCGGCGATGGTGCGCTGAGGCGCATGCTGGAGGCCGGTATCCCCTATCCGGACGTGGATGCCATTTTTATTTCCCACCACCACATCGACCACATTGCGGATCTGGTGCCATATCTATGGGCCGTGCGTTACAGCCCCGAGGTTCAGCGGCATCGGCCACTGTACATCGTCGGGCCGCCGGGAACCAATGAATGGTACGAGCGCCTTGCCGATGCCTTCGGTGGATGGATGCTGGACCTGCCTTTTTCGCTAATCATCGAGGATCGTGAGTCGGAAAGCTGGACGTGGCAGGGCATCGAAATCGAGACGCTGCCCATGCGCCATTCCGTACCGGTGAACGGCTATCGGTTTGCGCTGGGCGGTCGTATTCTGGCCTACACCGGCGATACCGGCTATCATGCCAATGTGGTTCGATTGGCGCGCGAAGCCGATCTGCTGATTATCGAATGCTCGTTTCTGGATGGCGGTGAGCCGGTGGAGACGCACATGACGCCATCCGGTGTCGGACGGGTGGCCAGCGAAGCCAGGGCGAAGAAAGTAGTGCTGACGCATATGTATCCGGAATGCGATCGTGGCGATTTGCGTGGGCAGATGCAGAAGACGTTTGACGGTGAGTTGGTGGTGGCGGAGGACCTGCTGAAAATCATGCTGTGAGGATGCGGCGGCAGGTTGCGCACGGGAACAATCCTGTCGCAGCCGGTGTTGGATTAACGAAGATGCATTCGACTGATGTCGCAACCGTCGCTTTTTGAGAAGGCTTGAATGACAAACGTAATGACCACGCATAAAAAGATAAATTGGTTTCACCGGGCGCTTTTCTTTTCTCTACTGCTGCACATCCTGTTTTTGGGTGCCGCCGGCTGGCTGGTCGAAACGCCGCTGTTTTCTTCCCAACCCAAAAAAGAAGAACCCCCGCAGGAACCGCTGGTATTTGAATTCGATCAACCGGAACGTCCTCCGGAGGTGATCGAAACTCCGGAATCGGCGCGCCGTGATGCGCCCAATCCCGATGCGCGTTTTGCATCGGACAAAAACGCGCAGGCCCAGAATGAAACGGCCAGAGAGGACCTGCCCCTCGGCGAAGCATACAACGAGGGCGAGGTGGACTTCCCGCAAATGGCAGAAATGCCGGCACAGCCGCAGCCCCAAACCCGTCAGGACGATCAGCAGGCAGAAAAGCAAAACAAGCCTGTCATGAGCACGGGGATGGAAGCGGCCAGCCAGTTCTCGCGCGAATGGCTGACCGCATCGCCGCAACAGCCGTTTCGCGGTGAGCTCCTGCGCGCCAAAACCGATCAGCGGCGCACGCGCGCCGAAGATGTGGGCGCGTTTTCGCTCAACACCTATGCCTGGGATTTCGCGCCCTACATGCTGCGGCTAAAGCGCAAAATCGAAAAAAACATTTTTCCGCCACCGGCATTTACGTATATGGGAATTATTAGTGGACAGGCGGTACTGCGATTTCGTATATTGCCGGATGGCACCATGAGCCATCTCGAGGTCATTTCGTACAACGGACACAAGAGTTTGCTCAACACCAGCCTGAAAGCCGTGGAAGTCTCGGCGCCCTTTGAACCGCTGCCCAGCGACTTCCCGGAGAAATATCTTGAAGTGACCGGGCGGTTCGAATATCTGACGACGAATCGGTGAGGAAGTAGCTTATGGAGGCGTTTGCGACGGTCTGGAATTTTCTGGTCAAGGGCGGAGTCATCATGATTCCGCTGGCGCTGTGTTCTCTGGTGGGACTGGCCGTGCTCATCGAGAAGCTGTATTCGCTGCGTCGCAACAAAGTGCTCATTCCTGAAATCATCAACGTGCTGGAGAATATCCGCTCGGAAGAGGACATTCCTCTGGCCGTGAATATTTGCGAACAGCATCAGGGGCCGTTCGCCAACATTGTGATGACGGTGCTGCGTTACCGCAACCAGCCCAAAGCCGAACTGAAGGAACTGGTGGAAGAAACCGGCCGGCAGGAGGTGCGCACGCTGGAGCGTGGCCTGGTGGCGCTGGAAACCGTGGCCGGCGTGGCGCCGCTTCTGGGTTTGCTCGGCACGGTGATCGGCATTTTGAAAATATTTAATGTGATTTCAGAGGTGGGCATGGGCCAGGCTTCGGCCCTGTCCGGCGGTCTCAGCGAGGCGCTAATCACCACCATCATCGGTCTGAGCATCGGCATTCCGTCGCTGGTGTTTTACAATTATTTTGTGGACAAGGCCGAGCAGCTCATTCTCGAAATTGAAAAATACAGCTCGGCCTTAATCATGAAATTGAAGAGCTTCGAATCGCAGGAGCTGGATCTCATCGATGCGTCTTAGTGAGAAAAAACGAAAAAAGCCTATCATTAACATCACCTCCCTCATCGATGTTTTATTTCTATTGCTAATTTTTATTATGGTTTCGTCCACATTTCTGGAAGAACCGGGAATGAAACTGGACCTGCCGAAGGCGCAGAGTGCGGAGATCGGTGAGAAAAAAGAAGTCACCATCTACATCACGGATACAGGGGAAATTTATCTCAACAGCAATCCCATATCTCTGGATGACTTGAAATCGGAGCTGGAAAAGCAGCTTCCCGAGCTGAAAGAGAACGGCCTGACCCTGAAAGCCGATGCCGAGGCCACGCATGGACTGGTGGTGGAGGTCATGGATATCGCGCGACAGATAGGGGTAAAAAAGCTGATCGTCGCCACACAGCCGCCCAAACAGCCGTAACCGCCATTATAAAACGCATCCAGGAACACATCGCATTGCGTTCGAGCCGGGTGCTTTGTTTGTCCGGCCGGAGCGGTTCGGTGCGGCGTTTTAGGTGCGCACTGCCACACATGGGTATCATACACCTGTAACATGATTTAAGCAACTCCGCTGGCCGGGATGTGGACACGCTTGGTAAAAAATGGCCATTGGTTGATATCTGATCACGGGCATTGGTCAAAATCAGGTCGGTTTTTGATCGAAATTTGAAAAAATGATAAAAATATAGAGAAAAACCCGAATTGATCGAACGGATAGATTGCATTTTTTACATCTCATAATTACCAAATTATCAAAGAATTATCGTGTTTTTAATACATCAAAATTGGAATAATCATGACAATTTTTATAAATGCGTTTCGAAATGGCACAGTGCTTGCTAAAAAAGAGGACGTATTACGATTCAACACCTTGGTTTGAAAATCACTGCAACATGAACGTGGCTTCAGTGCTTCGCACCGAGACTCGAGAAAGTCCGAAGAGTTTTCATCAACCCATCTGATGTATCTTAAGGACTGAACTGCATCTTGGGCCTGCATCACAGTCTCGGTGTGAGGCCAGATTTTTCCCCCCTCAACTCAGGATTTGCCACGGCTCGAGGAACGAACTCATCATAGTGGAGGAGAAGATGGAAAAAGGGACAGTGCTTTATTTCGGGCATGAGCACAGCAACTTGGGTCCTCTGAGCAGTCTTCTTGAGCGTGACGGATTTACATTCAAACGCTCCGAGGAGATTGATATGGCCCAGGACATAGCACTGCAAGAAAAGCCCGTGGCTATTTTGATCGATCTGGATAGCTGCGGCGAAAATGGGTGGATGGCCTGCACCGATTTAAAAGACGACTTTATTACCCGTAAAGCCGCCCTCATTATGCTTTCGTCTGACAACGATGAGAACATTCGCATCAAAGCCCTTGAGTCCGGAGCCGATGACTTTTCAGCACTGCCCTTCAGTCCGAGAGAGATGGCTGCACGCATCAACGCCATTCATCGCCGAATTCAGATGCTCGATAACAAGAAGATCAAAGTCAAAGACATTGAAATCGACCTGGATGAGCATAAAGTCGTCAAGGCCGGCAAACCGCTCGATCTGACTTACATCCAGTTCAAGCTGTTGTACTTGCTGGCATCGCGGCGCAATAATGTGTTCAGCCGTAAGGAAATCCTGGAAAAAGTTTGGGGCAAGAAGGTTTATGTCACCAATCGAACGGTCGATGTACATATTAAGAGACTGCGCGAGAAATTAGGCGAATACAAATATCCGTCGCAATACATCGAAACGATTCACGGAACTGGCTATCGTTTCCTTTAGTACCTCATTTTTCCTCCCTCCGGGCCCCTGGCGAGAAGCTGGGGGCTTTTTTATTTCTATTCATCCTGCCAACCGTAGAAGTACGAAACCCCAAAGGTGCAATGAGCACAAAGACAAGCAACTTTGTTGACACGCGAACATCGATCAGTACAAACGCGTGGTCCCACTTGATGGCCCGCTGGAAATGGAACACGATCCAACATCGTCTCCGACGATGTTTCCTTGCGATCCTCGGTTGCAACAATGGATATTGATTTTACACCAAAAAAGCGAATCGGATATGCGCGGATGATGAGACAGGATTCGGCCGTCAGGGACGGCCTCTACCAGCAAAAAAGATATTTTTGACCGGCTATACACGGTCCCTGACCGCGGCGGATCAAGAGCAGGAGAATGATAGGGGGGATCGTGGCTGCCCGGAACTTTGATCGAGGCTGAACTCTGGCAGTGGCTGGAGCCCTGCCAGAGGGGGAAAATTCAGTAAAAATCATTGTAATCAGTAGTTTATTTTCTCATTCAAATCCATTCAGCTCCCTTTTTCCAAAACCGCCGAGTGCGCAAAGGACGCAGAGAAGCCATTTCGGCGCGCCCAGCGCCTCCGGGGTTGAATCAAAAAATTTTCTCATCCGCGTTCATCCGTGGCACATAACATCAATACCCACAAGACATACCTTAAATCAGTGCCTATCTGTGCAATCAGTGGTTCCTCCTCGTTCCCTTCCAGAAGCATGCGGGCAGGACGTCCATTGGGATAGCTGCGGAATTCCACGAAAGACGGTCATCCGGCCAATTGCTTTTCCCGTTCCTGGCGGGCGAACTGTAATTGATAGAGGCGATGGTAGATGCCCTCGAGGCTCAGCAATTCGGCGTGCGTGCCGATTTCGCGGATCTCGCCCTTGTGCAGCACGATGATGCGATCCACGTTCTGGATGGTGGAAAGGCGGTGGGCGATGATGATCGATGTGCGGTCGCGCATGAGGCGCTCCAGCGCCTGCTGAATGAGAATCTCGGTCTCGGTGTCCACATTCGAGGTGGCTTCGTCGAGGATGAGGATGGCCGGATCAAAAGCCAGCGCCCGGGCAAAGGCCAGCAACTGCCGCTGACCGACGGACAGCGAAGCCCCGCGCTCTTTCACCGGCGTGTCGAAGCCCTCCGGCAAGCGTTCGATGAACGACAGCGCATTGACGTCAGCGGCGGCCTGACGCAGCCGCTCATTGTCGATGGCCTCGTTGCCCAGCCGGATGTTTTCGGCGATGCTACCGGCGAACAGGAACACATCCTGCAGCACGATCGCCATCTGCCGCCGAAGATCGTACAGAGAATAGCTTCGGATGTCGTGCCCATCGAGCCGAATCTGGCCTTTCTGCACGGGATAGAATCCGGCAAGAAGATTGATCATTGTGGTTTTGCCGGAGCCGGTGGCGCCAACGATGGCGATTTTCTCTCCGGGTGCGATTCGGAATGAAATATCCTTCAACACCCAGTCCTCGTCGTTGTACGCAAACCACACGTTGCGAAATTCAATCTCGCCATGGACGCGGCCGTGGATCCGCATCCGCGGCTGGTTCAATTCCAGTTCGGTTTTTTCATCCAGAAGCTTAAAAATGCGCTCGCTCGACGCCATGGCCGATTGCATGATGTTGTACTTTTCAGACAGATCGCTGATGGGGCGGAAGAACATGAAGGCATATTGAATAAACGCCACCAGAGCGCCAAAAGTGAGGCTGCCGGCCATGATTTTCACTCCACCGTAAAAGATGATCAGCGCGGTGGCGAAAGCGCCAATGAACGAAACGGTGGGATAAAATACGGCAAAGTAGAAAATCGTACGCACGAAGGCGTCGAGATGATCGCGATTCAATTTTTCGAAACGGGTGAAATTTTTTTCTTCACGATTGAAGAGCTGCACCACCGCCATGCCGCTAATGTTTTCCTGCAGGAACGCGTTGATGCGCGCGATGCGAGTGCGAATCTGCCGGAAGGCATCGCGGACCTTCTTTTTGAACAGGATGCTCACCATGAATAGCAGCGGCACCACAGAAATGGTCACCAGCGCCAGTTGCCAGTGCATGTAAAAAAGGATGAAGATGATGCCGCTCAGCGTGAGCAGATCGCCGAAAAACGCCACCAGCCCGGAGGTGAACATTTCGTTCAGCGCTTCGACATCCGTGGTGACGCGGGTCATGAGACGGCCGACCGGATTGCGGTTGAAAAACGACAGCGGCAGGTGCTGCAAATGCCCGAACACCGTGCGCCGCAGATCGAACATGATGTGCTGGCCGATCCATTCCATCATGTACATCTGGGCGAACCGGCTCACGAACAGGCCGACCAGCACGAGCAGGTAATAAAAGATGATCGTCTTGAGCCCGGCCAGGTCTTTGTTGTGAATGTACTGATCGATGCCGAGCTGGGTGAGCTTGGGGCCGAGCAGTTGCAAGATGGACGCCGCCAGCAGCGCAATCACGGCGAAGATGACTTTCGGCCAGTAAGGCCGGATGAACGGCAGTAACCGCTGAATGAGCTGACGATCGTACGCCTTGCCTAATTTTTCCTCTTCAAATGCCGACAACTACAATTCCTCCAATTCCTCTTCCAGAATTTGTTTACGGTACAGGTCCGCATACACGCCGTCGCGGGCCAGCAGGCTATCATGGGTGCCGGATTCGATGATCTGGCCGTTTTCCAGTACGAGAATCCAATCGGCATCGCGGATGGTGGAGATGCGGTGCGAAACGATCACGCTGGTACGCGATTTCATGACTTCCCGCAGCCGCTTAAGAATGGCTTCTTCGGTGTAGGTGTCCACCGAGGATAGCGCATCATCGAGCAGGAGAATCGCCGGTTTGCGCACGATGGCGCGGCTGATGGCCGCCCGCTGTTTCTGCCCGCCCGAGAGATTGATACCGCGTTCGCCGAGCAGGGTGTCGAACTTATCCGGAAAACGCTGGATTTCTTTGTAAAGATGTGAAATCTGCGCCGCCTCTTCCAGCTCCTCCGTGGCGGCGCCATCCACGCCGAACAGGATGTTTTCTCTGAGTGTGTCGGAAAACAGGAACGTTTCCTGCGGTACGTAGCCGATGTGTCGCCGCAGCACCTGCAGCGGGATTTGCCGGATGGGCCGGCCGTCGATGAGAATTTCGCCTTCGGTGGGTTCGAGCAGCCGCGGAATCATGTTCAGGAGGGTGGATTTGCCGCTGCCCACATGCCCTACGATGGCAAACGTCTGGCCTCGGGGAATTGTGAAGCTAATGTTTTTCAAAATTGGGCGGCCGTTGTAAGCAAAACTCACGTTGCGGAATTCGATTTCGCCCTCGATGCGACGGATCGTGTAATCGGTCTCCGGCCCGTCGGCTATATCCGGCGGCGTATGCAGGATTTCATTGAGCCGCCCCATGCTGGCGATGCCCTGCTGCGTCAGGTTGATCACCCAGCCGAGGGCAATCATTGGCCAGGTGAGCCGCGCCATGAGGGTGAAAAAGGCGGTCAGCTCGCCGAGGCTGAGGTTGTCCTGCGTGACCAGGGTGCCGCCGATCCACAGCACAATCATGCTGCCGACGCCGGTGAGAAAGCCCATGGCCGACCAGAGCGAGCCACGGATTTTGGCCAGCCGCAGGTTATGGGCGATGTAGCGCAGGTTGAACTGCTCGAACCGCCGCTTTTCCATCTCTTCTTGAACATAGGCCTTCACTACCCGGATACCGGAAATGTTTTCCTGCGCATGCGTGGTCATGCGGCCGTATTCTTCCTGCGCGCTTTTGAAAGTGTCATGAATCCGCTTCATCAGGCTGGCCACCATGAGCACCATGATCGGCAGCGGAATCAGCGCAAAAGCGGTCAGGTGCGGATTCAACGACAGCATGACAATGAGCGTGCCAATGAACAGGATCGACGTGTTGATGGAATACATGATGCCCGGGCCCACCAGTGATCGCACCGCGTTCAGGTCATTGGTGGCGCGCGCCATAAGCTCGCCGGTGCTGTATTTCAAAAAGAAGCGCAGGGACATCTTTTGCAAATGCGCGAAAAAGTCGTTGCGCAGATCGTATTCGATATAGCGTGAGGTGACGATCAGGGTCTGGCGCATTAGAAACAGGAACACGCCTTCCAGTGCGGCCACGCCGAGAATGCCCAGCGCGTACATTACCAGCGTGTTGAATTGCACGTTGTTGGCCAGCGAATCCACGGCCGCGCGGATGAGCAGTGGCTGCATCAGGCCAACGGCGTTGGTCATCAGGACGAACAGACCTCCGATTAGAAAGCGTTTTTTGTACCGCGCCAGATACGGCGCCAGCGACCGTAACTGGTCAAGTTTACTCATGGCATCGGGCTGGCCATCTTGTGGCTGACCGTTGTCGGTCATTTTCCTCCCTCTAATATTTCCTGGATAAATTCTTGAATCTCTTTAAAAACCTGCTCTTTTTCTACATCGGCTGAGATGATATGATAGCTCTCGGTAAGCAGTTTCAACCGCTTTTGCTTAGACGCCACAGAACGGTAGATGCGCTCGGCGTTGGTATAGGGCACGGCATGATCCTGTTTGCTATGAATGATCAGAATGGGCATGCGGATGCGGCTGAGATGACCGCGAACCAGACGCAGCAGGTCAAACAGCTCCACCGCGGCGCGCGTGGGATAGCGATAATAGCTGCGAAGCCGCTTTTTGGCTTTCTGATCACGGATGTCCGGCCCGTTTTTTTTATGTTGCCAGCGGATGACCGGATGTAGCCAGCGAGCGGCGACTTCTTTGACGGGCGACAGCCGGACGGGCGCGGCCATGGTCACAACGCCGGCGAAATCGTGATGGGCCGCAAGATATAGAGACAGGGCGCCCCCCATCGATAGACCAACCACAAACACCGTTTTGCACTGGCGGCGCAACGTATTGAGCGCCGTTTCCACGTCACCAAGCCAATCCCGGTACGTGCATTGCAGCATGGCCTCGGGCTGCGTGCCGTGTCCGCATAGCGTTGGCAGCAGGGTTTGAAAACCGAGTTGATCGAACTGCGCCTGCAACCATTCCAGCTCCGCGGGGCTACCAGTGAAACCATGCAGGAAAAGAATGCCTGTATTACGATTTTGCGAATTTGCGGGTTGTGAATGCATAGATAATTAATCTAAGAGCGAAAGCCGCTAAAAGCAAGCGAAAAGACTGGGACAGCGTTCGTAGAAATTATTTTGACGCCAGACCTCTGGCACCTTTAAAGCTCCAGAGGTCGAATATGGGTTCACATTTGCATACATCCGGCAAAATCCGCTTGCATTTCTAACAGCGCAATTTTACTTTGGAATTCGATTGACATGCATTCCAGAATAGGATCATATGAAAATCAGGCTTTTCACCATCGGCCGGATGAAGGCCAGGGGATTTCGACTGGCGCAGGCGGATTACTTGCAGCGGTTACAGCATTACATCCATATCGATTTGCTGGAACTCAAAGATGTGCCCACGCGCAACCGCACCGAGGCGCAAATTCAGGACGATGAGACCCGGACGGTGTTGCGCGTCCTGCCGAATGATGCCTTCCTTGTGGTGTTGGATCGACGGGGCAAGCTGCTTTCTTCGGAGGATCTGGCTTCCTTTTTAAACAAGCTCATGGGCGACCGCCGGAAAACGGTGGTTTTTGCCATTGGCGGGCCGCACGGATTTTCGGAGGCGCTGCGGCAGCGCGCCGATCTGGTGCTGTCGCTCTCGGCCATGACCTTTCCACACGAGCTAGCGAGGGTGATGCTACTGGAGCAACTCTACCGGGCGTTTACGATTTTGAAAGGAGAAAAATATCATAAATAGCGTACAAGCGCAACCGTTAGCGTGGAAACGAGGAAGTAGCCCGCCCCCCTCGTGGGCGCAGATTACGTGCCGTAATTTTGGACTTTTGACGATTCACGCTGGCAGGGCATGGAAGCATGCCTGAGTGGTGAAACGCCTCTTTTGGCAAGGGATGCCGGCCCCCGAACCCGATTCAACATTATTTGCAATGGTGTTTCGAATATCTCACAGAATACAGCCAGCGATACACGGTCATAGACCGTGTAGGATCAGGCTAAAAGTGAACTGGCCGGCAAAGAAGATCACGAAGGACAGGAAAGAAAACGCTTTTTGCAAAAACCTATAAAAAATCAGTGTCAATCAGTGCAATCAGTGGTCACCCCGGATGGCTCTTGAAATCGAACCTGAACCTCGGATGCCGCCTATGGCATGCGGGAACGACGACTGTAATTGAAATTGCACAACGCTGAAATCAATCGGATATCGTAATTCTTTGTAACGATTCAGCTATTTTCGTTTGATGAAATGTTGCTTGTCATCGCGAGCAGCCACCGCGAGGCGGGTGAACGACGATCTCTATGCAGATAGGCCAATAAGATCCCCCCCCTTTGCTACATTCCTCGCGATGACGTCGGATAGGAGGCTGAACAGTTACAAGCCTTTGCATCCAATTCCATAAAAAACACGAGGACCAGGACGTGAACGAAACTATCACCGTCGCCGATGTGCTACGGGCGCGGCAGCGCATCGCGCCGTATCTGGTGCCAACGCCGGCGCACCGCTATCCGGCGCTGGAGAGACAAATCGGCTTCAACCTTTGGATTAAACATGAAAACCACCAACCCACCGGCGCATTCAAAGTCCGCGGCGGTGTGAACTACTGCGGTACGCTTTCGCCGGCCGAACGGCAAAAAGGCGTGATTGCCGCGTCCACCGGCAACCACGGCCAATCCGTGGCCTTTGCCGCACGGCTGTATGGCATCCCCTCCAAAATCGTGGTGCCCGAAGGCGCCAATCCGGACAAAGTGCGCGCCATCCAGAATTTTGGCGCAGATATCATCCATTTCGGCAAAAACTATGAGGAGTGCAAGCGCCATGCCGAAGACCTGGCCGAGTCCACTGGCATTCGTTACATCAGCGCCGGCGATGAGCCGTTGCTGATTGCCGGCGTGGCGACGTACGCGTTGGAACTGCTGGAAACCGCGCCAGAGCTCGACGCCATTTACGTGCCCGTGGGCGGCGGCAGCGGCGCCTCGGGCTGCTGCATTGTCGGCCATGCCGTGCGGCCGGGCTTGAAGGTCATTGGCGTGCAATCGGCGCACGCGCCGGCGGTGTACGAATCGTGGAAAACGGGCAGCCACGTGACCACGGAATCGGCCGACACCTTTGCCGAAGGCCTGGCCACGCTATCGCCGTTTGAGATGCCGCTGGGCATTTTGCGGCGCGAGCTGGACGATTTCGTGCTGGTCACCGATGATGAGCTGCGTGAAGCCATCCGCATGCTGTTGACGTACACCCATAACATCGCCGAGGGTGCCGGCGCGGCCGCCTTTGCCGCGGCCTGGCGTGAGCGCGATAAATGGCAGGGCAAAAACGTGGCCGTGATCATGAGCGGCGGTAACTTAACCATGGAACAATTACGGGATATTCTGAAAGGAGCCAAATAGCGGTGATGACAACGACAAAGCGGATCCGAAACCGAGTTGGATGGATGATGATCGGGCTGGCTTTGTGTACGAGCCCATTGTTGGCGCAGGACCTGAGCGGCATCAGCATCTGTATCGATCCCGGCCACGGGGCGGGCAATCAGAACCAGGGCCCAACGGGCCTGCGCGAGGCCGATGTCAACCTCGACGTCGGCCTTATGTGGCGTGACCTGCTCAGGCGCGCCAATATCGACACCGTGCTGATGACG
>JAUZRQ010000003.1 GCA_030950365.1 Candidatus Zhuqueibacterota bacterium
GCGGATACGCAGAAGCCAACCTGCTGAAGGCCTGTCCGTCGCTGGTCGCAATAAAACGCGGATAAAACGGCTGACGCGGATGCTTGCGGATTTCATTCATACAACACTTTGTGTCCTCGTGCTTTTGTGTGAAATCGATAGCAAAAGATCATGATGACAGCAATAAAGAAAATGAAGCATGTCGAAAAATTTTTACCCTAAAGCTTCAATTATTCCTGTTCCATTCGCGACAATCCGCGGCTCCTTACACGGTCGGAGACCGGGTGGGATCGAATTCATATAGTTATTGTTTTTGATGCAACACCGTTTGCAACAGTGTTTTTCTCGATGCGACAACGCGCGGCAACCTATGCTCAGAGACCGTGTGGGATCGGCCATTTGCCGCAGAACCGCATAGCGGTGGCGTGTTCTATGCGAATGCGTTTTTTGTGATCCATTTTGTCATCGCCATACATCATAAATCGCGACGAAAAGGCTGCCCGATTTCGCCGACTTGCTGCATCTAAGAAAATAGCCATATCGAAAAAGGGGCCAATGTAGTCGATACGATCCATGAACCATCCGACAGGAGGAAACAAACATTCATGAAAACGGCAAAAGTAACCTGGATTGAAGGCATGCAGTTCGTGGCCGAAGCCGGCTCCGGGCATGCCATCGTCATTGACGGCGAGCCGGCCAGCGGCGGCCGTGATACAGGGACCCGGCCCATGGAGCTAGTGCTGGAGGGCCTGGCCGGCTGCACGGCCATGGACGTGATTCACATTTTGCGCCGCAAACGCCAGGATGTGACCGGGCTGGAGGTGAAGGTGGAGGGCGAGCGCGCCGATACGCATCCCAAGGTGTATACCCGGATTCATATCACCTACATTGTGCGTGGCCGGCAGCTTTCCGAGAAAGCGGTGCACGACGCGGTTAACCTGTCGAAGGACAAATACTGCTCCGTATCGGCCATGCTGAAATCGACGGCGGACATATCGTACAACGTCATCATCGAGGACGCGGATAATGCCGAAGCGAACGCCTGACACCAGGCGTTCGCTTCAATATTTTAAGGGCAGCTTTTCTCAAAATCAAGAAAATGTGATTTCCGACCTTCCTCAATCGCACCGACTTCGATCTACCATAACCCTTTGAAAAATTGACAAATACCCCTTCTCGTGATTTTTAAAACCATTCCTCCCCTCTCAGGCATACTTTTTGATAGTCAATCATGATTGGTCATTGCGGATTTGAACGTCTGCGATAGCAATGAGTTGGTGTCGATTTCACCTAAAGAACCCCGTAAGCGTGGGAGGATGAAAAACCGTCGCCATAGCTGCTCTCGGGATGCGTAAAGTATCATGTTTTCAAAACAAATTGTTCCAGCAAGCGCATTTGATAACAAAAGGTTGAGCCATTCTGGGAAATCACTAAAATGATTTTTAACATTCTGGCAATTGGACCTGCATGTGGCATTCTATCTTCATTTCAGGTCAATTTTGCTTATATTTTTTAGGCCACTGATATATCGCTGACGTGCAATAGAATGCCTGGATCGTGAACCCATAGCGCCGGATACGGTCATGCGTCTATCCAAAAAAGTGATGTTGAGCGTCGGGCTGTTTGTGACCCTGATCAACATGGTCATCTTCTTCATGGTTGGCAAACGGCTTGACAATTTGTTTATGAAAAATCTTGAGGCCACGGCACGAGCGTTTTATAAGCAAATTGTCATCACCCGGGCGTGGGTGGCGCAGCAGGGCGGGGTGTTTGTAAGAAAACGCCCGACGGTGGAAGTGAATCCATACCTGCCACAGCCTTATGTTTGCACTTTGAGCGGGGACACCCTGGTGCTGCGCAATCCAGCCATGGTTACCCGCGAGCTATCTAAATTGAGCCATCAGATGGGCAAGTTGTTTCAATTTCACATCACCAGCTTAAATCCGCTCAACCCCAACAATGCGCCATCGCAGTTCGAGAAAGACGCACTGCTGGCCATCCTGCACAACCGCGATCGTGGCCATTTTTCTGAATACATGCGTATCGAGCAGGTCGGGCCGAACCAGTACTTTCGCTATTTTGCGCCGCTGTTTACAGAAGAATCGTGTCTTAAATGCCATGGCGATCAGGGATATCAGGTCGGAGATATTCGGGGCGGCATCAGCATTCTCATTCCGATGGATGACTTCCTTGCGGCCCGCAAACGCAACATCATTTTCATGGCGGTGGGCGGGATGGCAGCGTCGATTTTCGTATCCTTTTTTATATATCTCATTTTCAAGCGGCTGATCATTTCGCCGTTGTACCGGCTGGAGCAGACGGCCAACAAAATCCGCCAGGGCAATTACAGCAGCCCCATTGGCTATTTGAACGACGATGAAATCGGCGACCTCGGCCGTGCCATGGAAAAAATGCAGAAGGCCATCCACGCATCCACGGAATCCATTTTGCATTCTGAGCGCAAATACCGGCAATTGCTCAGCCATTCGCCCGAGGCCATCCTGATCACCAACGAAAACGACGAAATCCTCGAGGCCAACGAGAACATCGCCCGGCTGTCGCAATACCGGGTGGATGAACTGGCCGGCAAGCCACTGGCCAGCATTCTGAATATGAAAAAGCGCGTCTATTATAATGTGGATGATCGCGAGGACGAGCATGGGGGTCTATTCGAATCGGAAGTGATCCGCAAGGACGGCGAGACCATACCGGTGGAAGTGGCCATGGTGCCGAAATTTGCCATCCGTTCGAACCAGACTGGCCGCATTTATTATTTGCGCGATATCTCCGGGCGCAAAAAGATGGAAGTGTATATGCTGCAGAGCGAGAAGATGTTCGCGCTGGGTCAGCTTTCCGCCGGGATCGCTCATGAAATCCGCAATCCGCTGTTTGCCATCCGCAACGACCTGGATTACCTGCGACGGCAAACCCCCGAGGAAAGCCAGTACCAGGAAGTGTATGCGGAGATGGAAGACGGACTGGCGCGGGTGGAAAAAATCGTGCAATCGATTCTGGATTATGCCAAGCCACATCCGCTGTCGTTCGATTTGTACGATGTGCGTGAGGTCATTGACAAGAGCCTGATGCTGATCCGCAAGCAGATGCAGAAAAACCGCATCCGCATCGAGGTGGAAGTAGCGCCGGATCTGGGACCGGTGGAAATGGACGCGCATCAGATCGAGCAGGTGCTGGTCAACCTGCTGACCAACGCCATGCGCGCCATTGCACAAACCGGCCGCGATGGTCAGATTGCCATCAGCGCGGCACAGAAAGGGCAATACGCGGTGATTCTCGTCAGCGACAACGGCATCGGCATTTCAAAAGAATCGCTGGCGCATATCTTCGATCCGTTTTACAGTCTGTCGTCCGACGGCACCGGGCTGGGGCTGACCATTGCGCGCAAAATCATCGAACAGCATCAGGGATATATCCGCGTGCAGAGCAAGCCCAATAAGGGCGCTCGGTTTTCCATTCACCTGCCCTTGCGGCAAAACCGAAAAAATGTGAATCAAGGCTGAGGGAACCATGCTACGTTATCGCATTCTGATCGTCGATGATGAGCAAATTGTCCGGAATTCGCTGCGCCGGTTGCTGGAGAACGACGAGCGTGAAATCCTGCTGGCCGCCGACCTGTCCCAGGCGAAGAAGATGATCCGGCAGTTCATGCCCGACGTCATGATTGTGGACTACAAACTCGGCGATGAAAACGGCATCGATCTGCTGCCGTTCGTGCGTGAGTATCATCCCGAGGCCATGGTGATTGTGCTGACGGCCTATGGCAACATCGCGCTGGCGGTGGATGCCATCAAAAAGGGCGCCTATGATTTTTTACAGAAGGAGAGCGATCCGGCGCTGTTACGGCACGTGATCGACAAAGCGCTGGAAAAGGTGCACCTGCGCAAGGAAGTGGAGCTGCTGCAGTTGAGCCAGGCCAACCGGCAGGCCAGCGGCCCGATCGTGTACCAGAGTCCGGCCATGAAACGGGTAATGGCGCTGGCGAACGAATACGCGCAATCGGACTGCACGGTGTTGCTGGAGGGCGAAACCGGCACGGGCAAGAGCATGATTGCCGAATATATCCATTACAGCAGCCAGCGTAAAGACAAGCCGCTGATCACCATTAATTGTGGCGCAATCCCGCGCGAGCTCATCGAAAGCGAACTGTTCGGCTATGATGCGGGTGCCTTCACCGGCGCGCGCAGCCAGGGCAAGGTGGGGCTGATCGAGCAGGCCGATGGCGGCACCCTGTTTCTGGATGAGATTTCCGATCTTGCAGTGGAATTGCAGTCCAAGCTGCTGTATGTGCTGGAAAAGGGCGAGTTTTTGCGCGTCGGCGGCGTCAAGCCGAAAAAAGTGGAGGTACGCTTCCTTGCCGCCACCAATGCCAATTTGCAGGCGCTGCTGCAGGAGCGCAAATTTCGGCAGGACCTGTACTACCGCCTCAATGTGGGCAATATCCGCATTCCGCCGCTGCGGGAACGCAAAGAGGATATTCTGCCGCTGGCGCGGATGTTTATTCAGTATTTCAACAAGAAATTCCACAAGTCGATCGAAGGCTTCACGCCGGAAGCCGAGGCAGAGCTTCTACAGTATCCCTGGCCGGGCAACATTCGCGAGTTGCGCAACATCGTCGAGCGGGTGTTGTTGATCAGCAAATCGCCGGTGATTGGCAAAAAAGAGCTGCGGTTTCTGGTCGATGCGCAGCCCGGAGGGCTGGATGATCGCGTGTGCCACCTGGAAATCGAGCTGGGACAGTGCGACAACGCCCTCAATTACGCCATACGGCGGATCGTAGAGCACGCCTGGGAGCTGTCGCAGCACAACCAGAGCACGGCAGCCCGGTTGCTGGGCATTCCGAGAACGACCCTGCAAAACTATCTGCAAAAGTATCGTCTGGTTTGAGCGCATGAGATTGATCTAAGGACGAACTCAATTAGAATCATTTCGAAGCGATTTGTAAGTAATAGATTCCGCTATTTGCGAGAAAAGCCACCATCGCGAGCTCCGACAGCGAGGGTGCCAATCTCCGATTGCTCCGTCTCCACCGGCTGGCGAATCATCGCAAGGACGGATGGAGATTGATGCCGTTCATTCCAGACAAATCCTTGAAAGATGAGCAATAAAAACGTGTATCAGAGTCCCCCCTGATTAGTTGTGCCTGACCTGTTTTAAGGCCTCCGAATGCCGTCCCACTTCCATCAGCATCAGCAGAGCTTCGGCGGTGGCGCCGGCGCTAATCTCCAGCCGAACGGAATTGCGCGCTTGGATCCAGGCCCTGGCGCCACCGGTTTCGGGATCGTACACCGCCTCGTGAGCCGCATTGTCACCCAAAAGCCAGCGCGCCGCGCGACCCGCCATTTCGGCAAATCTTTTTTCACCCGTCGCCTCGAACAGCGCAAGACATCCCAGCACCACCGGCCGCACATGCTCGGGCCGCTGCGGGAACCAATCGATGGCCTTACGGTTATTTCGCGCCTCCAGCCAGTCGAACCGGTCGGCGAATTGTTCCTCAAGCAGCCAGGGATAAAACTGCTCAGCCTCGCGGCGGGCGGTCAGCAGCGGTTCGGGGCGCTGGGTGAGTTGGTGCACCGCCACCAGCGCCTGTACCTGCGCGTTGCTCCACGCGTGCCAGATGGTGCGGTAGGACAAATGCGCGCCGTAGGCAAATGCGTCCTCGCGCCGTTGCTGCATCATGGCAATACCGGCGGTGAGCCGATCTATGGCTGCCTGCAACAGCTCGCTCCGGCGCCCCGCGTGCTGATAGGCCACCAGCCCCAGCAATAGTTCGCTGGCCACATCGGCATTGCTGCCGTTGGGCAACCAGCGCGGCACGTCCACATCGCCGATGGTCTCCATGTTTGGATATTGCTCCAGGAATGGCCGCAGCGCCAGTAGCGTCCGCTCCACGGCCTGACCGGCCTCCCGCACCAGCGGCCAGGATTTTGCCTGCCCCACCTTCACATATCGGCCCAGCGCCCATACGGCTTTGGCCGCGCCATTGCCAATGCCCGGGTTTTCGATTTCACCTTCGCCGGCCCGCCGACCATCGGCAGTGAACCAGCGGTACCACCGGCCGTCCTCCGCCTGCATGTAGAGCAGGACTGTCACCAGCCCGCGCATCTGCCGGGCATGGGCCGTATCGCCGGTAAGCTCGTGCCAGCGCAAATATGCCAGCAGTGCCCGGCCGGCGTCATCGATGCGGCCAATGCCGTACGGGCCGGGACCGGCCAGCTCGCCCTGCCGGTTGGTGCTGTAATGCATGTAATAGGCCGGTTCGCCATCGGGCAAATTCACCGGCCGGCACAGCCTATCGAGATAATTCAGATTCACCAGACTGAAATCTGGCGCCTGCGGGGCACTCTGGCAGCCACCCAGAGCCAAAACGATAACCCACAACCAGAATCGAAAGCGCAGCGCTGTTCTCCGTTTCATGCTCCTATTTCCATGTTGCTCGGTTCACGTCCTGCAGAATGAAACCATCGTGACTGACCCGTAGCTCGAAAACTTTATCCGGGTCCGGGTATTTAAATACGGTTTGCCCGAAAACGGCGCGGATGCCCGGTATGCGGCTGGCGTTTTTGAACAGCCATTGCCACGGCCGGTCACGGGCCTCGTCGTGCAGACGCACGATGGTCGGTTGCGCGGCGCGCTCCATGTCCACATCCACAAACCGGCCGCGAATGCGCGTGAGCTTATAGCCGGGCTTCATGCCCATCGCCGTCAAGAAATCATCCCACAACAGAATTTGCCCCTCGATCTCGAACTGATCGCCGCGCAGATACACGCGTTTCACCCGCGGCGTGTCGGTTGCGGCGGTGAGCCATTGAAGTTGCAGTAGCATTTCCCGGTTTTGCGGCTGGGTGTAAAACGCGCGGATGCGCAGCACCGGCTGGCGGTCGGTGAAGGCGCTGTAGCTTTTCTGAAACGCCACCAGGGTCAGGCTGAACAGGCCGGTGATGATCATTAAAAACAGAATGAGCAATTCCACCAGGCCAAACAGCAGCCCGCGGCGGCGGACCTTTTCGCCCTGTTTGCGCCGCCGGCGCTTGGAAAAATAGCGCGATACAAACAAAAACAGCCCCATCACGCCGAAGACGACCAGCAGCAAACCGCCCCAGAGCAACTGATCGCTCGTCAAAGGAGTAAGCATGATTTTCCCCGATTGCTTTATTCACATCCTTGGTGCGCGGAATCAAATCAGAATCCGCATGGTGGTGCCTTTCCCCGGTGCGGTTTCCTTCAAAATCAATTTGCCGTTGTGGTAACTTTCAATGATCCGCCGCGACAGACTGAGGCCGAGTCCCCAGCCACGCTTTTTGGTACTGAAGCCAGGCCGGAAAATATTCTTCCGGTCTTGCGGACCGATGCCGCGGCCGGTATCGATGACATCAATGGCGACCTGGTATTTTTTCTCCGGCGCCGCGTGCACAATGATCCGGATTTCGCCCTGCTCGGCTCCGATGGCATCCAGCGCGTTTTTAATCAGGTTTTCCAGCACCCATTCGAACAGTTCAGGATTCAACCGCACCGGCTGTTGGAA
The DNA here is from genome assembly GCA_030950365.1 of Candidatus Zhuqueibacterota bacterium. Taxonomy (GTDB): domain Bacteria; phylum Zhuqueibacterota; class Zhuqueibacteria; order Zhuqueibacterales; family Geothermadaptataceae; genus Hydrothermovivens. Next base: position 7,520 of record JAUZRQ010000003.1, read on the forward strand.
CCGATTCTCAAAATGAATTTCGACCCGTTTACCCATTTGCGGCAATCGCCGTTGAAAATACGAAATCACGTCTTCGATGACCGGCGTCAGATCGGTGGGCACCAGGTCCGGATACGAACCGATCCGCGAAAAGCGCTGCGCTACCTTGTTCAGGCGATCCACATCCTGCTGGATTTCCGCCACGATGCTGCGCTCATCTTCGCCGCGGATTTTATGTCTGAGCAGCTCAATCCAGCCCATGAGCGACGACAGCGGCGTGCCGAGCTGATGCGCCGTTTCCTTGGCCATGCCGATCCAGATAAACTGCTGCTCGCTGCGCCGGATGCTATTGATGCCGAAAAAACCAATCACAATGTACAGGCCGATGACCAGAATTTCCACATATGGCAGCCAGCGCAATTGTTGAATGGATTTGGAATCGCCGTAGTACAGATAGCCCAACGGAATGTCGTTATAGCGCAGCGGAATCGGATCGATTTCCTGTGCCATGGCCCTGACCAACTTGCGCACGTTTTCGATGGCCTCGTCGGAAAAATCGTCCGGATCGATGCCGATACCTTTCCAGCCTGTGGGATTGCCCTGTTCATCGGTCATGATCATCGGGAAATCGGTGCGCTTGATGATTTCTTCGAAAATGAAGTTTAGCTCGGTATCATCGGCTTCGGTGATGGCCCGTTCGTAAAAGCTGGCATAAAATTCCAAAATCTGCCGCGCTTCGTTGCGAAGGGTATTGACCAGATGCTGCGTGTAAAGAAGCAGCAAAAAAATGATGAAAATGGCCAATACAAACAGCACCGATTTCAACGATCGTGGGGAATCATAAATTTTAGGTCGCATGGCGATTCACAGCAAACCAGGTATGAATAAGCATGGAAACTAACTTTTTCTGTTGAGTCAGAGCCTTTCTTTATGGCCTGCCTTGATATGCTTTTTTTCATGCAAACCAGACCGGAAAAGTCGTGCCCGGCTCGCTCCTGCTTCCTGCTTACCAGCAAAATGGAAAACTTCGGTCAAGAGGCCTTACGACCAGGCAAAATAAAAGTTTTCCAGCCAGCCGCTCAAAATGATGAATCCGAAAGCTGACCGCGCGATTTCGGGGCGTTTCCATGGGCAATGATTTTTTGTATTTGATAACATTCAATTTAACATTCATTTCATGCAAAGTAAAGCAGGATTTCAATAGCAGAAGACCTGAGTGATGGTGTCCATGTTCAGCCCATTCAGAAAGCTTTTAAGGCAAGTTATGACTGGCTTTCTGATATATGACAGGAAACGCGGCTCTCTGGACGTATAGCTTTTCGTTGACCTCTTTTTTTGCGCCAAAACACCAGGCCGCAAAGGGTCATCCAGATGGGGAGCAGCCACAGGGTTTGCTCAGGCCAGATCAGGCCGATCTCCCAGCTTTTCCAGGTAAAGGGAAACAGCAGGGCATAGCCGCCCACCAGATGCTTCTGCAGCAGGTCCAGCGCCAGATGCAAGCCGCTGCCGGCCAGCAGGTTGATCAGCGCGCGCTGGCGATCCCGGGGCACGAACAGGCCGGATACGGCCAGGCTCAGGAGCACCAGCCCCAGCGGCGTGTGCAGCGGTTTGACAAACCAATAGGCATCTGGCCAGACAATGTAAATTGGCCGCGTGACGATGTCCGGCAGAATCACGCCCAGGATCAGTATGCCGGGATGCAGTTTTTTCGGCGCGGCGCTCCGGACCAGATAGCCCGTGGCCACATGAGTGAGCAAATCAGGCATCGGGTTTCAGCTCCACACCGTTGCGGGTCAAACGCATGCTTCGCACCATGACCACCAGGGCCAGCAGCGCGCCCACCGCCGAAACGGCCATTTTCAGGCGACGCCCCTTACCGATGTACATCGCCTGCATTGCCACGGTGGTGTCTGGCAGCAGCACACCGGTCACGGTGACGAAATCCCCGGGCGTGGCCTCGCCAGCATCGCCGCGCACGAACATGCGCGCCCCTCGCTGCCGCAGCCAGAAGCCCTCCGGCTGAATGCGCTCCACGGTGGTCTCCACGTACAATTCAATGGGCTGGTTGATATACGGCTCCGGCCGGTTGAGTAGATCGGCCAGCTTTGGAATCGGTGGGGTCCAGTAGGCATAAACGCACAGCCCGAGCAGCCCGGCCAGACCAAAAACGATGCGTCGAATGGCCATGCGCGCTCAGACCTCCAGTTTCCCCTCAAAAACACCCTGCACCACTTCGAGCAATTCCTCGTGGATGTGCCCGTTGCTGGCCACGATGTTGCCGGTGCGCCAGTAATCCTCGCCCTCCAGAAAACCGCTCACATCCCCGCCGGCTTCTTTCACCAGCACCACTCCAGCGGCGATGTCCCAGCGGTTCAATTTGAGCTCCCAGAAGCCGTCGAACCGGCCGGCCGCCACGTAAGCCAGATCGAGCGCGGCGGAGCCCATGCGGCGGATATCGCGCGCCCGGCCGAAGAAGGTCTGGAAGCTTTGCAGATACGGCTCGATCAGTTCCTTGCAGCGGAACGGGAACCCGGTGGCCAGAAGGCACTCTCGCATTTCGCGATGATCGGACACCTGAATGGGTGCGCCGTTCAAGTAGGCGCCGTGTCCCATGGCCGCGGCGAACATCTCTCCGCGCACCGGATCGTACACCACGCCCACCACCGGAATATCACCGCGCATGGCGGCAATGGACACCGAAAACATACGCACGCCGTGGATGTAGTTGGTGGTGCCATCCAGCGGATCAATGACCCAGCGGTACACGCCGGAGCCGCCGATCTCGCCGCCCTCCTCGGCCAGGATGCGGTGCTCCGGATACCGCGATAAAATGGTTTCGATGATGGCCTTTTCCGACGCATGATCCACTTCGGTTGCATAGTCGAATTCGCCTTTTTGCTCGATGTCGTAGTGCTGAACCCGCGACATGTGCGTCAGCAGCACCTCGCCACCGATTTTGGCCGCCTCGATGGCCGTGTTCAGTACTTCTTTATCGGGCTTCTCGCGCCCGTTCTCCGGATATGCCATGGCTGTCCTGATCCTTTCTATTTCAATTTCACCACAGTGACGCCGATATCGCCCTTGCCGAGCGGCGCCGGCTCGAAATGCGACACGTTGGGATGCTGTCGCAAAAACTCGTTGATGGCCTTGCGCAGCGCGCCCGTGCCCTTGCCGTGGATGATGCGCACCTCATCCCAGCCGTACAGCAGCGCCTCGCTCAAATATTGATCCACCGACACCAGGGCTTCGTCCACGCGCATGCCGCGCACATCCGTCTCTTGCGGCACCGGCGCTGGTTTTTCCACAGTGACCCGGGCGCGGGATTTTGGCTTCTTCTGCAACGGTTTGATATCATCCAGCGGCACGCGCAGCTTCAGCGGGCCAGCCTGCAGTAGCACCCGGTTCTCGCCGTCTGGCGGTTCGAGCACCACGGCTTCGGAGTTCTGCGACCGCCACAGCACCACGCTGCCCGGCGCGATGGCCTCCACCACGGTTTCGACCTCGATCTCTTCCTCCCGGGCGCGCGCTTCGGCGCGCATTTTCCGCTTTTCGCGCTGCAGCCGTTCACGCTCCCGCTCCAGCCGCGCTTTGGACGCCCGGATGGCTTCTTTGGCCGCCTGCTTTTCGCGGATTTCCCGGATCGCCTGCTCCACCGCGGCATTGGCCCGGGCAAGGATCGTCTCGCTCTCCTCGATGGCCTGCTGCTTCAGCTTGCGACGCCGCGTGGCCAGCTCTTCCGCACGCTCCTGATACAGCTTGATCAGGCCGTTCAGCCGGGTTTCTTCCAGTTTGAGCTGGCGGATTTTTTCGTCCTGTTCCTGAATTTTGCGTTCGAGGTCCGCAATCAGCCGCTCGAGCTCGCCTTTTTCGCGGCCCACGTACTGCCGCGCCTCGGCGATCACACGCTCATCCAGACCGATGCGACCGGCAATTTCGAACGCATAGCTGGCGCCGGGCACGCCGGGACGGAACTCGTACGTGGGCTGAAGACTCTCGGCATCGAACACCATGCTACCGTTTTCCACCCCGGGGGTGTTGTGCGCGAACACCTTCAGCGCGCCGTGGTGCGTGGTGACGATGGTTCGCACGCCGCGATCGTTGAGGGTTTTTAGAGCGCTGATGGCCAGCGCTGTGCCTTCTTCCGGATCGGTGCCGCTACCGATCTCGTCGATCAGCACCAGATCGTTCTGTTCGGCGGTCTCCAAAATGCGTTTGAGCTTGGTCATATGCGATGAGAAGGTGGACAGATCATTTTCGATGGATTGCTGATCGCCGATATCGACAAACACGCGGCCCATGATGCCGATTTCGGAGTCCGGGCTTGCCGGGATGTGCAGCCCGGCGCGGGTCATCAGCACGGCCAGGCCGACGGTTTTCATGGCCACCGTTTTGCCGCCAGCGTTCGGCCCGGTGATCACCAGGGTGTGAAATTTGTCACCGAGCTGCACATTCAGCGGCACCACGCGATCGTGATCCTGGTATTTTTCCAGCAGCAGCGGGTGCCGCGCCGCATAAAGCACGATTCGGCCGCCGGCATTGACCTGCGCGGCGTTGCCTTCCACCTGGCGCGAGTACACGGCGCGGGCGCGGAGCGTCTCCAATTCTATCAAAATGTGATAATTGCGTTCCAGCGCCTCATGATGCTCATGGGCCTGATTCGATAGTTCGGCCAGGATACGCTCGATCTCCCGGCGTTCCTGCGCCTGCAACTGCCGCACGCGGTTGTTCATCTCCACCGTTTCCATTGGCTCGATGAACAGGGTCTGGCCGGTGGCGGATTGATCATGCACAATGCCGCCGATTTTGCGCTTGTGTTCGTCTTTCACCATCAGTACCAGCCGGCCGTCGCGCACGGTGATGAGCTGCTCCTGCAGCATGCCGGCGCCGGCGGCTTTTTTAAGAATCTGCTGCAGCTTCTCCCGCACCGCTTCCTGCGCCGCCTCCATGTCGCGTCGGATGCGCCGCAGCGCCGGACTGGCGGAATCGAGAATCTCGTGCGTGTTGAAATCGATAGCGCCGGTGACCGCCGCTTCGAACTCCCGCAACGGCTGCAGTCCCTCGGCCAGGGGCATGACCGCGGGCATCTGCGCCTTCTGCTCCTGACAGAGTCGGCGCACCTCCCGCGCCACCTTCGCCACGCGCGCCAGCTCCACCAGTTGCGCAGGCGTCAGTACCACGCCGGCCACTTTCAGATGGTCAAACAACTTCGCCAGGTCGGCGATTTCTTCCAGCGGCAGGTCTTCGCCGCGATCCAGCAGCGCCCGCATATCCGACACGCGATCCAATTCCGCGCGGATCGCCTGCACCTCGTCGAGAATGGGCAACTGCCGGATGCGCTCCACGGCCGCCGGCGAGTGCGCAAACTGTGCCACGATATCGAGCACTTTGGGCAGTTCCAGGCTCTGTGCCGCCTCCGACAGAAAATCTATTTTTTGGCTTTCGAATTGGTCCATTGTTCCGCTTTGCTCGAGTTCAGATCAATCAGCACATTGATCACCGCATTATCCACCAGTTGCGGTGGCGTTTTCTCGGCCGCGTCTTCCAGATACGCCACAAACGATCGCGCTCCGGGTATGAATTTGCGCATGCGGTCGTACATCGCCGGACCCACGCTTTCCGCAAACGGCACGAAATTGGAATTGTTCACTTGCTCGGAAAGCTCGTCGCTGATGTACACGGATTTTAAAAAGATGGCCAGCAAACTCGCCACGAAAAGCCCTTTGACGACGCCGATGATCACGCCGAAGGTGTGATCCAGTTTCTCGGTCATTTTGAATTCGGCGTGCTTGTAGATGAACTTCTCCACATAGCGGTAGGCCACCCAGATGAATGCGAACCCCAATAGAAAAGCCGTCGCCAGGCTGGCGCCAAACGTCAGCTTGGTGGCCGTGACAATTTTCGGCGCTAACAACGGCAGCGCCATGAGCCCGCCTGCGAGCGCGGCCATGAAACCGAGAAAACTCACAAATTCCGAAAAGAACCGTTTCCGGTATCCCTTGTATCCAAACAGAATTACAATGAACACCAGAAACAGATCGATGTAAATGTAAATCTGTGCGTTCGACATGCCTTTCGGTCCTTCACCCATCCGGCCCATGCGACAGCGGCCGGATCGTTTAGCCGTTATGTCCGCTAATTTTTCCCTTCAAAATAACCCCAATCCCCTGCTGCTTCCAACCAAAATCTGAGCATCGTACGCTAAAAATAAAAAAAGTGAATAAAGGTTCCGGAAGAAGCCTTCATTCACTTTTTCCTGATGTGAGACGAATGCTTATTGCAGCTTACTGCGTACCAATTCCTGCACTTCCTTACCATCAGCGCGCCCACGGACTTGTTGCATCACCTTTCCCATCACCCGGCCCAGGTCCTTCATGGTCGTGGCGTTCACTTCTTTGATCACGGCATCGACGATACCTTCCAGTTCCTGTCTCGAGAGCTGCTGAGGCAGGTATTCCTGTATGACCGCAAGCTCGGCTTTTTCTTTGGCGACAAGGTCTTCCCGGCCCGCTTTTTCGTACATTTCGATGGCTTCTTTGCGTTTTTTGGCCGCATTGGTCAATACGGCGATGGCGTCGTCGTCGGTCAAATCGCGGCCAAGCTCGATGCGCGCGTTATTCAATTGCGCCCGGAGCTGCCGGATCGTCCCGAGCCGGTCTCTATCGCCACCTTTCATCGCGGCCTTCATATCCTCGGTCAACCGCTCTAAAATGCTCATGGTCACGTCACAGGTTAAAAATTGCGGGGACGGTCGCCCCGTTCATGGATGTCAGCCGGATGATGTCGATTCGATTAACGACGTTTTTTCTTTTCCAGCGCGGCCATCAGCTTGCGCATTTTGCGGCGTGCGGCCGCTTCTTTGCGCTTGCGGCGTTCGCTGGGTTTTTCAAAAAACTGATGCTTCTTGATTTCGGAAATGATACCGGCCTTTTCACAAGCTTTGTTGAACCGCTTCAAAGCTTTTTCAAAATCTTCGCCCTCACGAACGATGACACAGGGCATAATCTTCAATACCTCCTTTCAATGAAACTGATTTGGGTGTTAACGGCACATTGGGTCGTATAAGCGCAGTGAATATAACAAACTTGCAGGCGTTTCGCAAGTTCTTTTTTTGCAAGTAAATAGAGCTTTTATTTGGTAACTATTCAGTCTAATTAGAACACTGCCATTTGGAATAGTAATGAAACACCTGGCTAATGAATTCGGATATCGACTCCAGGAGACCACAAATTTCCCAGATTGGCACTGATTTTTAGGGAGCCACAGATGTACACGGCTTGAAGGCGGATGGTCTCCCTAAAGCCTTGAAATGATAAATTTGCTATTCCAGAATCCTTAAAAGTAAACCTCAGCGAACTCCGCTGGCTCTGCGAGCATATGCATTCGCGGCCATTGGCGTTTAGCCCGGAGGCCAGCCAAAGGCGCGGCCACCCATTAGATGCAAATGAATATGAAACACCGTTTGTCCCGCGCCGCGGTTGCAGTTCCACACCAGCCGGTAGCCGTCTTCGGCCACGCCCTCGTCGGCGGCCAGCTTTTTGGCGGTCAGCACCATTTCCGAAATAATGGCCGCATCCGTTGCGGTCAAATCATTCAGAGTGGCGATATGCTTTCGCGGCACAATTAGAATATGCACCGGCGCCTGCGGATTGATGTCGCGAAACGCAACCAGATGTTCGTTTTGGAAAACGATGTCGCCTTTCAGCTCTCCGGAAATGATTTTACAAAAAATGCAATCGGCCATCGTTGCGTCTCCTGTTAACTTGTTTATGGATATTTACAAATCGTTGCGGAAAAATGCGCTTTTGCCACCGGCAGATGTCGCCGATTGGCGGCGCCGTTTTTGAGGCCAACGGCACCGGTCGATGCATCGACTATTCGCCCAAGTCGCCGAATTGACGCAACAGCAGGGCTGCGGATACCAACGCCGCCGTTTCCGTGCGCAACCGCCGCGGCCCCAGGGTCATAAATTCGAACTCATGCTCCACCGCGCGGCGAATTTCTTCGTCGCCGAAGCCTCCCTCCGGCCCGATCAGCAGGACCCCGCGCCGGCCGGCGGGATCGAGTCCCTGCAGAGCCGCGGGTGACCACAGCGCCGCCCTGTCGGGCACTGGCGCATGGGCAATCCAGCGGAAATCAAACTCACGGCTATCGGCCAGAAGCCGATCAAACGGTACCGGCGGGTGGATTTCCGGCAACCGGCTACGCCCGCACTGTTTCATCGCTGCCACCGCAATGCGCTGCCAGCGCTCCACTTTGGATGCCGACGGCTTTACCACGCTGTACCGGCTGATCACCGGCATGAACGCATGCACGCCGAGCTCGGTGCCTTTTTCCAGCACCAGTTCAAATCGCGGCAATTTGGGCAGGCAAACCGCCAGGGTCAGCCGAAAGCCGGATTCACCCAGTTGCGGCTGGGTTTGCAGCACCTTGACGTCGGCGAAAGACTGATCCATGCGCATGATCTCGCCAAATAGCGCCAGCCCCTGCCCATCCACGGCCCAGACCGTATCGCCAACCTCGTGCCGCAACACCTTCTTCAAATGCCGAAATTCATCATCGCGCAATCGAAACGCAATCGGTCGGCGTTCTTTGTAGGTAACGTCTTCTGGACGGACGTAAAAATAGTCCTTTCGTGCCATGACGGATTCGCCAATATTCCAGGTGCCATCTGAAATTCGCCTCAAAACGCCACGCCGATATCGACAATCAGCTCGGTCTGTCGGCGTTCGTTCATGGCAAATTCCAGGCGCATGATATTCACATACGGAAGGTGAAAATTCAGCCCCACGCCGATCCCGGTGAGCCAGGTTTCCGGACGGGTTTGCAGTCCGAATGGCCCACTGGTAGGCGGCGGCCCGGTGCGCTCAGTTCGCTGCTGGAACCACAGGGTGCCCGCATCGGCAAAGATTTCCCCGCTGATGCCGAAACGCAGATTCTGGCCATACGCGCTCATTTTGCCCATATCCATGTTGAAATAGCGCACGGGCACCAGCGGAAAGCGCAGTCCCACGCTGGCCAGCATACGGTGCTCGCCTTCCACGCGCAATTTGAAATGGCCGCGAATGCGGTACCGGTAACCGAAGAACAGACGATCGTAGATGGGGATGCGGCCGTGCGTGACATCCGCGGCAAATCGAAACGCCAGCGCGGTTTCCCGGCCCAGCGGTATATATGTGCGTGCATCCAGAGTGACCTGGCCATAATCGATGTATTTCGCGCCCGGCATGCCGGATTTCAAATAGTCCACTTGCACATACGAACCGCGCGTCGGGTACCAGACCAGATCGCGGTGGTCACGCACATAGCTGAATCCAAAACGCACGATACGGTCGAGGCCGGATGGATTGAGCGTCTGGCCATCGACGGCCGGTTTCAGCCGCACCTGCTGGTAGAACAGTGACAGACTCACCGAGGTATGCAGGGTTAATCGCTTGCCGAAAGTCCAACTCCCTCCAAGACGTTTTTCATTAACCCGCTGGTCGATGATATCATAAGTTTTGTTCACCTGATTGGCTATCAAGAACTGCAAACGGGTAAAAAACTGCCTCCGCCCGAAAATCCACGGGTTGTTGTACATGACCGATGCGGTTGGATTGTAGCCCAACCATCCGGCAAACTGCAGCAATTCGGCGCGGCCCCGGAAATTGGTGTGGATCACACCGAGGCCGTAGCTGAGTTTCTTCAAACTGATATCACGGTCATTGAAAAAAATAATCGGAAACGGGAACAGATACCACTGCTCGCTCACCGTGATGATCAGCCGATAGCCGTTTTCCTTCGGCTGCAGATGCATTTCCACGCGGTTGAACAGCCCCAGGCTCTCGATCCGGCGGCGGTCCAGCTCCAACTGCTCGACCGTGGTTTGCTGCCCGGCCTTGCTTTTCATCTCGCGCAGAATCACGCTGGCGCGGGTCTTTTTATTGCCGAGAACGATGATTTGCTCAATGAAAATGCGTTTCGAAGACGCCTGCGAGTGCGCCTCTTGCTGTTTCTGCGCCAACAGCATCCCGGGCATGCCGGATGACACCAAAACGCCGCACAGGAACAGCCAGAAGAACGGTCTCATAATAGCCATGGCCGTTAGAATTTATCGAGAATACGGAAATAGACCTGCCAGTCGGCGCCGTCGCGATCGGCGCGGCGCGCGATGTCCAACCGCAACAGGCCCTCGGTGAAGATCAGCGAAAGGCCGTAGTCGGCGCGGATCTGCCGGAGCTCGAAATCGCCAAAGCTAAACAGGCCGGCGTTGGCATCGGTCGTATCCGCGAGCCAGGCATAGCCGGCATCGACGAACACGCCAAGGGTCACGGTTTCCCACAGCGGGATGAAATCGAGCGGAATTTTCTGCAGGATATCTCCGCCGAAATTGTATTGCAGTGTGCCGTACAGCAACCGGTTGCCGATGAACTCTTTGTTGTCATAGCCGCGCAAATTACCGATACCGCCAAGGGTCATCAGGTGCTGGTACGCAAAACTGCCGCTGCGCGTGCCAAACAGCAGCTTCGCTTTCAATCGCTGGTTACCAAACGTTGGTTGAAACCGCTTGGCAGTCAGGAACAATCCCGTAGTTTCAAAATCGCCGAAGGTCTTTTCGAAAATGGCCTCAAAATACCAGCCGATCAGTGGGAAAATGGGGTTATCGCGAAGATCGATTGCGGCCATCAGCCGCAGGGCGGTTTCGTCACCGGGCATAAAGCGAAACGCCGGCGCGTGGTGCGGATTGTTGGGGAACCGTTTCTTGCGTGCGAACAGGCTCCACTCAGTGTTCGGGGTAATGCTGAACGGTTCATAGGTGTATTTCAGCAGCTCCGTGCGCAGGGTATGCAACTGCTGCCACTTGTAATCCAAAAACACGCGCCAGCCCTTGCGGCCGACGTAATCCATGAAATCGCTATGGTTGAAAAGCGCGGCGACGCTATTCTCCGTCATGTTGATAACCCAGCGATCCTGCGAATACAAATCGTTGAAATAGCGCGCGCCGACCGTAAACAAATTCGGGCTGATGAGCTCTTTTTGTACGCCCACATTGTAGCGCCAGCGCTTGCCTTTTTCATTCTTGAATCCGTATCCGGCGTCGGCGAACAGGTGCCAGCTCGGTGCCTTGCGGGGTTGCACACGCACGCCCAGATTCAAAAACAGTCCCTCGATGCGATTGTAGCGGGAATTGGAGTAAAACGTGGTCACACGCTCAGGCTGGAAGGCAAACCGCGGTTTGATTTTCTCAAATTCAAATTGGGCGTTGGCGGAATCACTGCCGATCACCAGCAACAGGATGGTTGCCAGCCAGAAACTACGGCGGATAATCATGCGTCCTCCTTCGACCTTGTCCTGAAATGGATATCGTGTTCAACTGCCGGGGGTATATTTTATGCAACTCTAAAACAGGCGTCCCATTCCGCTGAAGTCATTCCATGTCATGGATCTTGATTACACCGGTTGCTGAAGTTTGTCTTGCAAACGCGGATGAGCGCAAATTACCTCGCTGCCTGTCAGGCGGTTTGCCGTGACTTCAAATATTCGCGATAATTGCCCGATGGTATCCGCGGGAAATGGTGCAGCGGCTGATTATACACATAGGCCCATACGGTTTTCTCGCCGCTATCGCTGTAAGCCGTCAGGCAAATGCGCTTGAACAGGCTGCGCTCCGGATAGGCCTCATTCACCCCTTCGATCACGTCCAGGGTTTTGAGCAAAATATCCGGGGTTTCCAGTGCATAAATCTCGCCATACACCCAGCTTTCCGGTTCATCGTCTTCGGCCGGCACCAGCGCCGGGAACTCACCGATATCGTAAAGCTTGCCGCGTACGCGCGCCTCTTCCACAAACTGCGCGCGATCCGGCGACGCCAGAAACCGCTCATTGGCCCCGCCTCGCATCAGCGTGCCATACACGAACAGCAAGCTGACCTCTGCGAAGGCCTCATCTTGATTGATCACATCGGACTTGTGTTTGCGTCGCCAGAACATGCTTAAAAGCCATCTCCGCGATTGGCTGCGTTTCCAGTTTGCATTCAACGCTGAATTTTATTAATATACGAACATCAAGGCAGAATGTCAATTGCACTCACGGTTTGTTGACGGGAATTCACGCCGGGGAATGACGCCATGGGCAGCGAATTACGAGTCGGGACCTCCGGCTGGAGTTACAAGCACTGGCTCAAGGTGTTTTATCCGAAGCTGCTCAAGCCGCAAGAATGGCTGGCGTATTATGCGCAGCATTTCGACACCGTGGAAATCAACAACACGTTTTATCACCTGCCACAGGAGTCCACCGTCCGCAACTGGTATGCCATCGCTCCGGATGGCTTTCTCTTTGCCATGAAACTCAGCCGATTCATCACCCATCAGAAAAAGCTGCGCCGTGTGGATGACGCGCTGGAAAAATTCATCGAGCGCATGGCGCCGCTGCGCGAAAAAACCGGCCCGATTTTGATCCAGTTGCCCCCCAACCTGCTGTTTGATGCCGAAACCGCATGGTCTTTTTTTGAGCTCATCACCCGGCGGCTGCCGAACCAGCGATTCGCCATCGAGCCGCGGCACGAGAGCTGGTTCGCTGAGCCGTGCCTTGAGCTGTACCGCGAATTCAACATTGCCCTGTGCATGGCCGATTCGGACAATGTGTTTCCGGAGCTGGATCGCGTCACCGCCGGTTGGATTTATCTGCGCTTTCACGGCCGCGACGGTCTGTATCAGGGTAACTACACCGAAGCCATGCTGCGTCCGTTCGCGCGCAAGATCGCATTCTGGCTGCGCGAGGGGCTCGATGTGTTTGCCTATTTCAACAATGATATCGCCGGCTTCGCCGTACAAAACGCCCGCCTGCTGCGCGAGATGCTTCAGAAGCCACTTTAGGCCATACACTGCTTATAACCCAGGTTTCCAGCTTGTAATATCCGGCACCCGATCCTACACGGTCTCCGACCGTGTATTCGAAAGCCTAGCCCGTCGCACTCAAAACACCGTCGGAGACGGGGTTCAATCGGTCGCATTTTCGCGCGCTTCGTCCTATCGGGCCGCCATATTCTGCACCGTCGCAGCCAGCCGCTTTTTCACGTGCGGCACGATCCCGCCGCTGGCCATGATGCGCCGCATGATCCCCGGCAATGGCTCGCCCTGATAGGTTTTGCCATGCAGGGTCACCGTGCCTTTTTGCAAATCGACCACCAGCGGGTCGCCATCCTTGACGCGCTCGTAAAACCGCTCATCGCGCATGATGATGAACGGAATGGCCTCGTTGACCAGATTGCGCTTGTGGATGTAAGCAAAACTTTTAGCGACGATGGCCTTCACACCGGCACCTTTCAGCGCCCAGGCGGCGTGCTCGCGGCTCGAACCGCAGCCCCACCCTTCGCCGGCCACGATGATGTTTTCACCATTGCGCACCCGATCCGGGAACTCGGGCCGGAAATGATAAAACGCTTTTTCGCCCAGCTCCTTGAGATCGTTCAAATGGCAAAATTCGCCGGCGATCATCGCATCGGTGTCGATGTTGTCGCCGAACCGCTGCGCCCGACCATCGATGGTCGTGGCCAGCTCCGACTGCCCGTTTTTGGCCTCATCCACCACAGCGGCGGCGCGCTGCACCTGCGGCTCGGTGTACACCACTTCCGGCAGCCCCCGACGCGGTGCGGCCAGACGTTGGTATTTTTCGCGATCCACCTTATCCAATAGCGGCCGCGGATCGGCGATGCGCATCTCGAAAGCGCTTGCCGCCACGGTTGGCGCGCTGGCCAGCCAGGCCAGACTGCCCTTACCCATGCGATTTGGGAAATTGCGGTTTTGCGATGACAGCCAGACTTCGCCGGGTTGAGCGCGGTCGCTGGCGATGCCCAGACACATACTGCAGCCAGGCTCGCCAATGCGAAAACCGCATTGTTCGTAAATTTGCAACAATCCGGCTTCTTTTAAATTGTGCTCCACTTCGCGGCTGCCCGGGATCACCAGCCGGTTTGGATGCTCCACCGGTCTGCGACCTTCTTTGAGGCCGGCTTCCAGGACCAGCGCGGCCAGCACCAGCTCCTCCTGAGTCGTGGTGCAGGCGCCGATGAAACAGCCGTCCAGCGGCTGCCCAACGGTTTCGTCAACATTAAACACGTTGTCCGGTGAAAACGGTTTGGCCACCTGCGGTGCCAGGTTGACGAGATCGATACGGAAGGTTTCGACGTACTGCGCATCCTCATCGGCCCGGAACCACAGGCCACCCTCGCGAAACTCCTCACGGAACCGCCGCGACATGAACCGTTTTACATGTCCATCCGGCGGGAAAATGCCGTTCAGGCCGCCAAACTCGGCGGTCATGTTGGCGATAGTGAAGCGGAAATCCGGGGTGAAATCTTCCAGGTAATCCGCCGTGTACTCCACCGTGCGCTCCAGCGCCACCGTATTGCGGCCGAGCTGGCCGAGGGTTTTTAGAATCACATCTTTGCCGGTGAGGCCAAAGCCCAACCGCCCCGCGTAATGCACGCGGATGGCCTCCGGCACCTGAATCCACGACCGGCCCAGCACCATGGCCACGGCAATATCCGCGCCGCCCAGTCCGATGGCGAACGCGCCTAGACCGCCATGCGAGCTGGTATGGCTGTCGGCGCCGAGGATGACATCGCCCGGCCGCACGAACTGGCGGTAAAACTCCGTATGCATGATGGTTTCGTTGGCGTCGTAAAAATAGCTCAGGCCGGCTTCGCGCGCGAAGCTGCGTGACAACTGCACGAGCCGCTGCGTGCGCGGGTCTTTAGCCAGGGTGTTGCGGTCCACTGTATGATCAATAGCCAGATAAAACCGGTCTTTGTTAAACAGCGGCGGCCGACCGAGCGCCTCGTAGGTCTGGTTCATGCCGTTCCAGGCCAGCTCGCTGGCAATGGTCCAATCCACCGAAATGGTCAATATATCTCCGGGTTTCACATAATCTTTGTCCCATCCAATTGCATGATGAAGCAGGATCTTTTCCGTCAGCGTCATAGCATGCATGGTTTCTCCTCTATCGGTTTTTCCTTCATCGAAGACAGCATTCATCCGGGATGAAGGCTTCATTGGTAATAATTCAACATATACAATTTGTGGTACTGGTCATTTCCGATGCGCTCCATAAAAAGCGCTTCCAATAGGCTTCGCCATGCCGCTTTCGCGGAATGACGAATAAACCAGATTGGGCAGGTTGTTTGAACTTGTAGGCACATCTGAATCGCGACACCCAAACGGCCCCAAATCGCGCGTTCGGATGCGCTGACAGCGGCTGCTTTGCCGCTTAGTTCATAAATTTAAAAATGTTTTGCCCAGATAAAAGCAATTTTTGTGATTTTGCCTATAACCATTTTTGGGCAGTGATTGCTCGAAATTGAGCTGCTCCATCTTGTACCACGGGCTTTCCCGGTACAGCTGGGAGGAACGATCACGGGCCATTCCGGCGGCATTCACAGAAATAAATCAGGGCAATCTTCTTTAGCACAACGCTCAGATACTTTTTTGCGAACTCCACGGTAACCGGTGCGTAAGCAGAGAATGAAGCATTCAATTATAAACAATTTGACACGTTTGTCGAATTTGGCTAATCCATACCGATATTTTAAATGAGCCCCCAGTCTCCATAAGGAACCCGAAACCCGCAAAGGATGCATGATCACCCGAACCCAAAACCCCATTGCTGCGGTCGATGCGGATCAGCCTATCGATGAACTGCAGCTCGACAGCGCCGACAGCATCGTTGTGGTGGTGAGTGATTTCCACATGGGGGAAGGCTTTTTGCCTCACAAGCGTCGTTTTTCACGCACCGAAAATTTTTTCAACGATGAGGCGTTCGAGGCGTTTTTGGAGCACCTGCAGTTTTTGGCCGTGGATAAAAACCAGCCGGTGACGCTCATCATCAACGGGGATTTCCTCGATTTCATCCGCATCCGGGTGGTGCCGGGCGATCGCGAGCACCGGCTGTTTCGACGCTACATCCGCAGTCTGGGGCAGGACCTGCGCGACGGCGAGCCGCTGTTTCACAAACAGGAATATGATTTCGGGCTCGGCTCGCAGGAGCTCAAATCCACCTGGAAACTGCAACGCATCGCCGCCGGGCATCCACGCGTGTTTCGTGCCCTGTCCGAATTTGTGGTCAATGGCCACACGCTAATCATCATCAAAGGCAACCACGATCTGGAATTCTACTGGCCGCGGGTGCGGCGGGAGTTTCACAAGATTCTCGCGCGCCACCTGCCATCGGTGAACGGCGAGTACCGCCACGCTATGGAGCGCATGGCCTTCATCCGCAACAACGTGATTTTCGTGCAAAAGGCGGTCATCATCGATCGCACGATATACATAGAGCACGGCCACCAGTACATGCCCATCACCCGGGTGGAAGGTCCGCCGGAGCAAAACGGTGAACTGACGCTGCCCCCCGGCTCGATTCTGAACCGGTATCTCATCAATGCCATCGAGGGCATCATACCGTTCATCAACAACATCAATCCGCTATCCGACGTGTTCAAAACCCTGGGGTGGAAGCAGAAACTGCAGGCGCTGCGCATTCTTATCCGCCACCTGCCCATTACGGGCAAAATTCTGTACCGCCAGCACCGCCGCGATGGTCTGGTGCTGCTGGCGGAAATTCTGCCGCACTTACTGGCCGGCGCTTACACCCTGCTCGGCTTTGCCCTGCCCATGCTGTGGGATGATTACGCCGAGCTGTTTTATTCCATCACTGGCTCCCTCGGCCGGTTCCTGGTGCGCAACTGGTTTCTGCACCTCAGTCTCATCGTGGCTGCGTTTGCGAGCGCAAAATGGCTATTGCGCTTTATTGGCCGTACGCATCATTTCGATATCAAAAGCGCCCTGCAGCAGGCCAAACGCCAAACCGCTCCCCCCAAAGATAGAAGGCAGCACCGGTTTCTGGTACTGGGACACACCCACCGGCCCGAGGTGCATCGGCTGGAAAAGGGCTGGTGGTACGTGAACAGCGGCACATGGGCGCACGTCATCAGCCGGCTGCATCACCTGATCCCCATGAAACCCACCATGAGCTATATTCAATTCGAAAAGGATCGCAATGGTATCTGGGATTTTGAGCTGCTGCAGTGGAATGAAAACGTGCGGCGACCGCAGAAATTGATCCTGCTGGAATAGCCGCAGGGGAAATGATCAAAGAGGCGATATGCCCCCCGTTTTGGATCAGGAATTTTCGCGAGGATGATGGCGTTTCAATTGCCACCAGAAGTATCCCCCGGCCAGCACCATGAATCCTCCCCCCACATTCAGCACGATGGCCAGCGGCGCCGTGCTTCCGATCAGCGGCTGGCATTCACTGCGCTGAAATTGCAGGTAATTGGCGAGACAATTGTAACGCTCCCATAAAGCTACCAGCAGCCATCCTTCCACCAGCAGCGAGACAAGAATCGCGGCCAGCCAGGCTTTCCGGCCGCGGCGGATCAGCTCCAGGCCCAGTGCATAGCCGGCGATCCATGGCAGTGCATACAGGCCGATGACGGCATACACCAGTCCTGCCAACGAGACCGTCAGCGGATCGACGTAGTACATCCACATCCAGGCCGGGTTGAGGGCGTAACTCACCAGCACCAGCATCACAAACAGTGATGCCAATTGAGCGCTGGCCCGAAAAGCCGGCGAGTCGATGCGGGATTGTCCCGTGGGTTGATCAAAGGGCGCATACAGCAGCCCGATGAGCACCATCACGGGGATGTCGATCAGGAAGGTTTTCGAATCCTCCGTTTTGTTTAAGAATGCAATTTGTCAGCAATTAGTAATCTTTTTAAAAAGCCTTTGCAGAGGCGCCGGGGCCGCAGAGCGGCCGTTCGCGATGCCGGGCCCAACTACAGCCTGTTCAATCTGTTGATAGACTGAATCGTTATAGCATTTCGAATAAGTGTGCCCATACAAATTATCATCTTTATCATCTTTCAGGCCAAAAGATCAACCTCAATCATCCAATCGCACAGCCCGGGGGCGATCACGCCGCCTGTGAAAACCGGCGCTGATACTCCACAAAATTATGCGCCGCGCGCGTGGCCATGGCCATGATGGTCAGCATCGGATTGACGCGAATCGGCCCGGGGAACACGCTGGCATCGGTGATGAACACATTGCGCAGGCCGTGCACGCGGTGATGCACATCCACCACCGATGTTTGCGGATACAGGCCCATTCGGCATGTGCCCATGAGATGCACCGAAAACAGGCTCAACTGCTCGGCCTTGAGCCGGTACCGCTCGAGCTGACGCAGGTCATCGCGACTGCGGGCATATTCCATACCGCGAATCGGCAGCAGCACCTCCCTCGCCCCTGCCTCAAAAAACAGGCCCGCCAGTTTCAGGATACCGAATTTGAACCGCTCGGTGTCGTCGCGGGTGAGTTTGTAGGTGGCCATAGGCAGCCCTTTGGGACTGAACCGCAGCCGCCCCGGATGCGAATCTTCGACCAGCACGCCCCACACACTGAGGTGATTGTATTGCTCCATAATGCGATCCACCTCACGGCCATAAAATGGCAGCGCCAGCGCCAGAATGCCTGGCGGCAAAAAGGTGGCGCCGAGGGTGAGCCCCTCCTCAGCAAACTCGTCGATTTGAAAGCTCTGCACCGATCCCTGCCAGGCGTTCACCTCGTCCGGGAAGATGCCCACACACTTGGTGTTTGGATGCAGAAACAGGGTTTTGCCCACGAAACGCAGCTTTCGGGCGATACCGCTGCGAAACAGGATGGACGGGCTCTGCGTGCCGCCCGCCGCCACAAACACCCAATCGGCCTGCAAAAACCGTAGCGGCCCGCGTTGTCCGGTGAGCGGGTCGAGCTCGTGATATTCCACCCCGGCAGCGCGATCGCCATCGAGTTCGATTTTCTGTACGCGGCAATTGGCGAAAATGCGTGCCCCGGCCTTCTGCGCACGCGGCAGGTAGGTCACCAACGTACTTTGCTTGGCGCCAGTAGGGCAGCCCAGAATACACAGGTTGGTTCCCTGGCAGGCATGGATGTTGCGTAGTACCGGCACACTGTGATAGTTTTTGCCCTGCGCCGCTTCAAGCATGTATTTCGCATCCTTGCTGTACAACTCCTGAGGAACCGGACTCACATGCAGGTGCTTTTCGACCTGTTCAAAAATCGGGGCGAGGTTTTCCGGCATGAAATCCAGCGTGCCCAGGCCCATGGCCCAGCGATGCAGCACATCGGATGGCGTGCGGTAGCACACCCCGGCGTTGATCACCGTGCTACCACCGACACAGCGGCCTTCGGTGTACATGATCGGTGCGCGGCCCAGGGTGCTATCACCGCCGGCGTTGCGGTACAGCCGCGGCAGCATGCGCAGCGGATCGTGCGACAGTTCGGATGTTGGATAATAGCCACCCTCTTCCAGAACCACGACATCGAAGCCGGCTTCGGCCAGCTCGGCGGCCACCACCGCGCCGCCGGCTCCGGAGCCGATCACGCACACCTGGCAGCGGTCAGGAAGATCGGGGTTGGAACCGCGAAGGTTGCGAATCATGAGGAGCCTCTTCCACTAATTTCAGTTTTCGCCGGCGGTTCATGACATTGAATTTGACCCATTCGGCCGGGTAATAGCGCAAACGCCGGTGCTGGTCATCCTGGCTGTAATACACAAGCAAAATCAGGCCCCTGATGATATGAAACCACCGGTATAACGGCATGATAGACGTGCGGTACGCGCGTGCGGTCCAGTATTGCCGAAAATGCAGCGAACTGCGATGGAATCGATGCGTATGGGCAAGGAACAGCATGGGCGATACATCAAACAACCAGGCTCCGAGATGAAACAGCCAGCGAAAAAACAGCGGCATTTTAACCAGAAAGCGGTCGATGTGATAGAGAACGCGACGGCGGAAACGATGCTCGTGGACTGGCATGGTCGGTAAAATCACGGGCAGCAGGGCCTCAATTAAGCGACATTCGAATGGCTTTAAAATGAGGTTGTGCATGGATGATCAACTTGCATGCTGTTGTGATCAATGGATGAGCTGGATATAAGGTTATCGGCATTTGACCATCTCTCTTGTTAATGATGACAACTTTTTAATCCTTGTTCCAGAGTTTACATTATTAAACGTTAGTTATGCTATATATTTTCCCTTTATCCTGAATCTTCACTAAAAATCCAACCGGACCGGTTGTGCGATGCCTTCTCCGCCACCCTACCTTCGCGGAAGGATAAAAATAAAAAAGAAACGCTTTCCATAGAATGAGGCAGAGGGCGGCTCCAGCAGACAATCAAATCCCTGGTCAACGTGCGGTCTTCCCCTGTTCGGCCTCACTTTTTTCGCCCACGGGGATGTCATGCATTGGCGGTTTCCTTCACCAGGGCCAGAATTTTTTCCCCGGGCTTCGGCTCGCGCCGGTCATCGGCCGTGAGGACGATAAGCTTGTTTTCCTCGGTGATCACAAACATGGGCAGCGCATCGGGATAACGGCGCAAATACGCTGCAAACGGGAATTCCTCCGTCATCGGCGTCACCTTGAATTCCGCCCCTTGCTCCACCCGACTTGCAAAATAGACGTGGTTGGCACCGGAGGAAAACAGAATGCGCCCCAGCAATTCCGGTGCGAATTCCTCCTGTTCGCCGGTTTTCGTCGATGGCGCCAGTTGGTAAACATGCTCCATGCCGAATTCGTCCGAATAATACTGGACGGCCAGACTATTGACCTCATCGTTTGATGTCAGCGCCAGCATTCGTCCAATACCAGACAGGTTGATTTCATCCAGGGTATGCTTGTATAGCGCGTTGCCATAATAAGTTCGAAGGCCGGCCATGCGCGCCCTCTGGATGTTGTTATAATTGGAGTCCACCATCAGCACCGGGAAGCCCTGCCTTTGAACGGCAACTCCCAGCGCCACCGCCCAGGGATGCGCGCCCAGAAGCAGAAGGCCCTGGGGATCGGGATCTGCAAGACCCAGGCGGCGGGCCAACGGCGCTGCGGTGGGGCCGTACACCAGAATGGTGCCGATGATAATGATAAACGTGACCGACACCAGATGCTCGGCATTCGCTACCCCTTTTTTCGCCAGCTCCAGCGCAAAGACCGAGGACACCGCGGCCGCCACGATGCCGCGCGGCGCCATCCAAGACACAAACAGCTTTTCCTTGAAATTCATACCAGAGCCCGCACAGGCCGCAAATACCGACAGCGGACGCGAGATCAGAATCATCACGGCCAAAAAGGCAAGCGCCGACCAGCCAAGCCGGGCCACCTGCTGAAACTCCAGTCGCGCCGAAAGCACAATAAACAGCACCGAAATGAGCAACACGCGCAGATTTTCTTTGAATTCGATGATGTGTTTGACCGTAACGGCTTTTTGATTGGCCAAAATGATGCCCATTAGAGTAACGGTAAACAGGCCGGATTCCTCCTGCAGCAGATTGGAAAGCACAAACCCAGTGAGCACGATCATGAGGGTCATGGGATTTTGCAGAAAGTCCGGCACCCAGTGCCGTTTGAGCAGCACAATAAGCAATAGAGCGCCGGCGCCGCCCAGTCCCACTCCGATGATGGTGGTTTTCAAAAGTCCGGCAAGCGCCACGGTGGTGCCGTGCCAGCCCTCGCCAATGGTGATGACTTCGAACACCAGCACCGCCACCAGCGCCCCCACCGGATCGATGAGGATGCCTTCCCATTTAAGAATACCGCCGATGCGTTCCACCGGCCGGATCTGCCTCAACATCGGAATAACCACGGTCGGGCCGGTGACGATGAGAATGGCGCCCAGCAGCACGGATAGCGACCAGTTGAAATTGAGCAGCCAATGGGCTGCCAGGGCGGCCGACACCCAGGTTACCAGGGCGCCAATGGTCACCAGATTGCGCACCGCATGGCCGACGGCGCGCCATTCGCGGATTTCCAGACTCATGCCGCCTTCAAACAGAATCAGCGCCACGGACAGAGATACCACCGGCAGCAGGATATCACCGAATAGCGCGTCCGGCTGCAGCACGCCGAGGATGGGGCCGATGAGAAAACCGGAGAGAAGCAAAAACAAAATGGATGGCACGTGCAGACGCCAGGCCAGCCACTGCGCGAGAATGCCCAGAAACAAAATGCTGGCCAAACTGATGAGAGGAGATAGGGTCAAATTATTTCCTTCCGAAAGGCTTGGTTTTTTTAGCAATTCAGCTATTGGCTTGACGCTTCCCGTAGACACGCCGGAAGCGAGCGGGCATGCTGGCAAAATGCCCAATTGCTGAAATCGTCGACCGTTGCAAAATTTGACACAAATTAATCCATCCAATCGCCGGAGTCAAGCACAAGTTTGCAATTTAAGGTTTGTAAAATCGGGGCAGGCCCGGCATATCGGGTAAAAATCGCTTGCCAACCTTAATATTTTCTCATATACTATTGCAGAATCTTTCATTGGGGGAGGTCCCATTGCACGACTACTCACGTTTGCCGCCGTCAGGAAATTGCTCCTCCTTCGCATAATTCACAAGCTGTGAGGGTAAAAGGATCATTCGTTTTTTCAAATCGGAGCCCGACTGATGATTCCGACATTGGCACCGGTATCAAAAACGGAAATCCGTGAAATGCCATGCGAACAACGGCTGGCCAGGTCCCCCAAAACGGTCGTGACGATTTTTCTTCAAAATGGCCCTTCAATTTGAACTCACCTCAAACAAGATGGGGAGGTATTCCTATGCGTTGGTCATCCCTGATTGTGCTCGCCGCTTTTCTGTTCCTAACGAGCTGCAAAAATCACCTGCAACCGACGCAGGTTCCGGTTAATGAATCGGCCACTTCGAACGATCATCTGCGCAAGGCTGGCGCAGTCCGCTACCTCGACGAAATTTTCCCGGATTTGATCACCACCAGGGACATCCCCTACAGCCAGTCCATCGACGAAAATGGCGACATGCAAACGCATTACATGGATATTTACGAGCCGGCTAACGACAACGATCCTGCACGCGCCATGATCATCCTGGCGCCGGGCGGTGGTTTCAGCAAGGTAGATAAACAAAACAAGAAGATCGTCGATCTAGCCAAAACGTTCGCGCGCCGCGGTTATGTCACCGCCACCATTACCTACCGCGTGCATGAAAATCGCAAATTCGACGGCACCGAGCCGGATTTTCCTCAGGTTGTGCTGGATGCGCAATACGACGGCCAGGCGGCCGTGCGCTGGATGCGTGCCAATAAGGAACAATACCGCATCGACAGCGACCGTATTGTGTTTGCCGGAGTTTCGGCCGGCGCGTTCGTGGCCCTGAACGTGACTTACAATTACGAAGACACCGGCAACAACTACAGCAATCCCGGCTTTCCATCGCACACGGTGGCGGCGGTGGACATCTCCGGAGCCATGGTTGACGACACCATGATGATGGCCGGTGATCCGCCGGTCATCATCTTTCACGGAACCGACGACACGCGCGTGGATTACAACGAAGCGCTGCAAATCCGCGACCGCGCGCAGGCCGTGGGCGTTACATATGAATTTCATTCATACCAGGGCGAGGGGCACAATCTGCTCAAAAACCACCGCGATGACATTGTGCAGAAAACGGCCAGCTTTTTGTACAACTACGTCATCAACGTGAGCCGCG
The DNA here is from genome assembly GCA_030950365.1 of Candidatus Zhuqueibacterota bacterium. Lineage (GTDB taxonomy): Bacteria > Zhuqueibacterota > Zhuqueibacteria > Zhuqueibacterales > Geothermadaptataceae > Hydrothermovivens. The sequence goes on from JAUZRQ010000003.1 coordinate 31,038, forward strand.
CCCCGGTAGCCAACGCCGGCCCGGATCAGACCGTGGTGGACAGCGACGGCGACAGCGCTGAAGTCGTGACCCTGGATGGCTCTGGCTCGTCGGATGCCGATGGCACCATCACGGCTTATGAGTGGACCGAAGGTACCACCGTGCTCGGCACCGCTGCGGTCATTCAGACCAGTCTGTCTGTTGGCGTGCACACCATCACCCTGACTGTGACCGACAACGACGGCAATCAGGCTCAGGATGAGGTGGTGATCACCGTGAAAGCCAACCAGCCACCAACGGCCGACGCAGGTCCCGATCAGGATGTCATGGATGTCAACAACGATGGTTCAGAAATGGTCACGCTGGACGGCTCGGCTTCGTCCGATGCGGATGGGCAAATCGTGGCCTATCAATGGACCGAAGCGGGGACGGTCTTGGGAACCAGCGCGGTCATCACGCCGACGCTGGCGCTGGGCACGCATACCATCGTGCTCACCATCACCGATAACGGCGGCGCAAACGATTCCGATACGGTGCTGGTCACCGTCAGCGAGTTTGTCAATCAGCCGCCCGTGGCCGATGCCGGTGGCGATCAAACCGTGGCCGATAGCGATGGCAGCGGCTCCGAACCGGTGACCCTGGATGGCTCCAATTCATCCGATCCAGACGGCAGCATCGTGTCGTACGAGTGGTCGGAAGCAGGCACGGTGCTGGGCACGTCGGCGGTGCTGACCGTGGATCTGGCCGTGGGCAGCCACAGCATTACCCTCACGGTGACCGATGATCTCGGCGCGACCTCGTCGGATGGGGTGCTCGTGACGGTCAACGCCAACCAGGCGCCCACGGCCGATGCCGGCGGCGACCAGAGCGCGGCCATCAACACCACGCTCACGTTCGACGGCTCCGGCTCCAGCGATCCCGACGGCCAGATCGTGCAGTACAACTGGGATTTCGGCGATGGCGCCACCGCGACCGGTCAGACCGTGAACCACGCGTATAGGGCCGCCGGCACGTACACCGTGACCCTCACCGTCACGGACAACGGCGGGCTGATGGCTCAGGATCAGGCGATGGTCACGATCTCCAGTGTGCAGCCGGACGTGGTCACCATCACTAAGGCGAAATACCTGGCGGACAAGCGCAAACTGAAAGTGGAAGCCACAAGCTCCAAAGGCGGGCAGGCCGTGCTGACGGTCGAAGGCTTCGGTGTGATGACGTACAAAGCCAAGAAGGACAAGTACACGTTTTCGAAGAAAAACGTGGATAATCCGGGTTCGGTGACGGTGATATCGGACCTCGGCGGCTCGGACACCAGTGCTGTGAAGGTCAAATAGGTTGAGACGTGGCGGAGCTGTCCGGTCCTCGGAAGGAGCCCAACCGAAACGTTCGATCACTCTTCCAGGGCCGGACTTTCATGATCCGGGCAATCGAGGCGGAGCGAATGCACCTGCAGCGGTTTTTGCATTAACTCACAGAAAAAAGTCACTTGTGTATCTGATTGCGGTTGTGAGCGGAGAAATTTGCAGGTAAAGCACATGCGGGTCAGGCTGATTAGCTGCTGTCGCTGCAGCGCTTCGATGAGGCGCATGAGGAATTGCATCACCACTGTGCGTTCCTGAAAATCGTACCGGGCAAGCAGCTCGCGAACGGTATCGGCCCAGGTGGCTACGGTCCGGGCCAGCGCCGCTCCGGCATCGGTGAGATGCAAATGCGCCGAACGCCGGTCCCGCCCGCTGATGTGCCGCTCCACATAGCTTTTCCGCACCAGGGTTTTGATGGCATCGCTGACCGTGGCCGGAGTGAGGTTGAAATGCCGCGCCAGATGGCCCACGGTCATCTCGTCATCCGCGTGATAGAGCAAATAAATCAAAATCTGAATCTGGATGGGGCTCAATTGATGCTGCTTTGTTTTTTCCCACAGCAGCACCCGGAATGCCTGAGCGATCCGATCCAGGGCGGCGACGATTTTGCTATCCACATCCTCATGCTGCCGGTCGGGATTGAAGCTGGAATTCATGCCCAGGTCCTTGGTTTGAAAATTCGGTGCGTCATCGCTGGACTATCGCGATACATCAAAATACAGACGCAGCTCACAAAATTCAATTGAAATCTGCGCCTTGACACAACCACGCTGGCAGGGTTGCCCCTGCCAGCGTCCGTCTGTGTCACTTCCGAAACCGGCTGAACACATAATCGTTTTCCTTCTGGCTGGAATGGCACTGGTGGCAATCCTGAGCCGGGTTCTTGACCACCCGATTCTTCGTATCTCCCTGAAAACCTTCATAGCCCCAGCCGCCGGTGGCCGCAAACGTTTTGGCATTCTTATGCATCACGCCCACCACTTTTCGTGGTCCCTCCACGATGGCGTTGTTGTCCTGCCTGGCCTCCAGCAGATCGAACACCAAAACTGCCCCATCCGGATAGGACTTCCCGGCTTGCATCGCCCTGAGGGCCTTTTCATTGGCATAAATGTGATGGATCCCGCCAAAGGCTTCATACAAAGAATGGCCCTTCTGAATCACCATGGATTTGACATGCGTCCATTGCCGGTAGCCTTCCGGATAAGGCACCCGGCTATCGCTGGATGTGGCATACAGCAGCACGCCGGTGGCCAGTATCGCCAACGCCCCGGCGCCAAAAAGCACTCTCCGCATAGCCAACCTCCCGTGGTTAGATGAGACATTCCGTACGAACGCCGCTCCAATGAACAGGACAGGGCGGCCGACAATTTAGTTAGGATTCCTAAATTAACAACGCGAAAGGTTTTTGTCAAGATTTTTGTTAGGATTCCTAAATTTTATTCAGACAACGTTCGGAGGCAAAAAAAGAACCCCGGCGCATCTTCCCATGGCCGGGGTTCTTCATCTCAGGGCGCAGAGTGCTCACGAGAAGTCAGCAACATGCAATCAGACAGCTTTAATGCCTGCCATTGGTCCGTGAGCGGTTAAACTTCCAGCCGCTGATCCGCTTGCCTTTGGGCATGTAGAACATTTTGGCCGGCGGCTCGAACTCCACCACCTGCTTGCGCATCGCTTCGAGATCGATATCGTTGCGTTTGCTGTAGATGTCGAACACATCGTCGGTATTGAACTTCGTGCCCAGATAGTATTCCTTGTTCTGGTAGCGTTTTTCCCAGTACCGCCACTGTTTCTCGGACAGCAGGCCGCGTTCGAAGGCCGCCTTCACGTTCTTGCGCACCTCTTCCCAGTAGTTGGGGAATTTTTTATACAGATAGGGCGTCAGATTGGCGCGGGTGTTGATGCCCCAGGCATTGCCTGGAACATCGTATATGGCATATGGCACGAATTTGGTCGGGTCGTTGGTGTCGACCCATACCTGAGCTTCCTTATAACCGGCCTCAGCCGCGAACTTCATCAATTCGATCATGTCCTCTTGCATTTCCCAGATACCATGCCATTGAGTGAAGTCCGCGCCCATCATCAATGCACCACTACGGAAACGCCTTCCTTCATGATGCCAGGCATAGTACATCAGTTTTTCCGGTTCCTCATCCCAGCCGTTGAGCACCGGATTGGACAGGAACTTGCCATCCGCCTGGATCCGGTCGATGACGCCATCCTCGGTTAACCGTTTGGTCCATTTCACAAAGAAACGGCGGATTTCATTATACTGCAAATTCACCAGGTCGGCGGTCAGCATGTACATTTCAACGAAGTCCGGGGCGTGGCAGCTCTTGCAAATGGCCTCCATCCTTTCGCGCTTTTTCTCCCAGGATCCCAGCTTTTCTTCATTCCAGACCGTGCGGTAACTCCACGGGGCTTGTGATTCCCAGGCCAGCCGCGCGCTGACGTTGTGCGTCATGGGTTGGGTTTCATTGCCATCCATGTGGCAAGTGGTGCAAACCGGCGCTTCTATCGGTATGTTCTGGTTATCCGCAGTAGAGTAGTTCATATCCCAGTCTTTGCCTTTGGCTTTGAAGATATTGCCGTGTTTGGATTCTGTATAAATTTCGATGTGCGGATGGTCCGGCCCCATGTGGCACTCACCGCAGGTTTCCGGTTGCCGGGCAACGGCCTTGGAGAAGGAGTGCTTGGTATGACAAGCGTCGCATTCGCCCACGCTTTTATCCGGCCAGATATTGCCGATATTGTGGCACTGCTCACAGCCATGTCGGGTGGCGATGGGCATTTCAAAAATGGCGCGATCCGCGTTCTTCAGCACCCAGAACTGATGCGCGTGCTTGCTTTCGGCGAATTCTTGCACCTGCTGCTCGTGGCACTCGGCGCAATCCTTGGGAGTGGGATGGCGCGCCACCAGCACGTCACTCTCCGGACAGGTAAAGGCGTCCCAATCATCTTTTTGCGCCGAGTGGCACTCCAGACAGCCGATGCCCTGCACCGCGTGCTTGCTCATTTTCCACTGTTCCACCACCCCGGGAGCAATGCCCTTCTGGTCGTGGCAGGAGATACACTGTTTGCTTTCGGCGGTGATTTCGATCTCCGGTGCTTCGGAAATGGATTTTTTCATCTCCACTCCCGCCACAATCACCAGAGTCGCAACCAGCAGAAAGCTAAATAAACCAATCAGGATCTTTTGTCCGGTTAACACATCGTTCTTCGCTTTCATAGACATCTCCTTGTTTATAAAGTTAAAAAACCATGGCTTCCCACACCGTCAAAATCAGGATCACGCCCACAAACAGGGTTCCGAACACATAATTCATTTTCACTTTAGGCATTTTCTGCTTGAAGAGCTCATCGATGAATGGCCAGAAGGTCAGGATGATCAGGCCAGCCACCAGCGAGTAAATGCCCACCGACAGCGGCAACAGCTTGAGGATACGGTACACCGGATAGAAATACCACTCCGGCTTGATGTGGATCGGAGTCTGGTCCGGTGTGGCCGGCTCGCCGATACCGGGCGGGAACACCACCGACAGCGCGCTCATCACGGTGACCAGAAACAGGGTCGCAATGATGACTTTATAAAAGTGTGATGGATAAAACGGATAGTGGCCTTCGCCTTCGTGGCCTTCGATTTCGGCCACGCCATGCAGACGCAGAACCAGAATGTGCAGAAAGATCAAAAATGTCATGACCGGCGGCAAAAGTCCGATGTGAATGGTGAAAAAGCGGGTCAGCGTATTCGGATTGACGTTCTCACCGCCGCGCAGGAAGTTCAAAACCGTGTTGCCCACCAGTGGCACGGCTTTAAAGAAATTGGTGCCCACGGTGGTGGCCCAGTACGAGAGCTGATTGTAAATCAGCGAATAGCCGGTGAAGGCAAAGGTCAGGGTGGTCAGGAGCAGCAGCACGCCGATGATCCAGTTCAGCTCCCGCGGCGGCCGGTAGGCGCGAGTGAAGATGACGCGCACCATATGCAAAAACAGCGCGATCACCATCAAATTGGAACCCCAGCGATGAATGCCGCGAATCAGGAAGCCGAAACGCACATCCTCGGTGATGTGGCGCACGCTCTCATAGGCCATCTCCGGCGACGGGATGTAGTAAAACGTGAGCAGAATGCCGGTCAGCACCTGAAAGGCAAAAATGATCAACGGCGTGGCGCCCATCGCATAAAACCACTTTTTCATGTGGTATGGGATGGGTTCCTTGATAAAGATCTTCTCGTTGATCTCAACAAATTTCTGGTAATCGATGGGGAATCGTTCTAATAACCATTCTTTCACTCTCATTATGACCACCTCCCTTGCCTTTGTTCGATGGTAATGAAAACCAGATCGTTCTCAATCGTAACTTTATACTCATCGAGAGGTCGTGGGGGTGGTCCACCAATCACCGTGCCGTCAGGGGCGAATATGCCCTTGTGGCAGGGACAGTAAAAGCGGTTTTTGGCCTCTTCCCATTTCACCAGACAGCCGAGATGGGTGCAGATGCCGGAATAGACCCGAAAGCCATCTTCCAGATGCACCACATACAGCGGCACCCTGCCCACCAGAAGCCGACGCGCCTTCCCGAGCGGGATATCGCGCGTTTTGGCGACCATGTATTTGGTGTAGCGACGCCGGCCCAGATCGGGATACAGATACATCCATACGTCGCGTAGAAACGTGATCGCCGCCACGAAGACGCCTCCGCCCATGAACAGATTGGCGAAAAATTCTCGACGAGACGTTGGTCGTTTGTCTTTTTCTGTCATTATCCACTCCTCATTTGTGCCGACTCACCTGTATCAATTGAAACGGTTTCTTTTCAAAATTGCGGGACGCTCCACCTTGCGAACCGGCGGCGCCGAATCCGAAAGTCAGAGCATGTCCCGCATTTTCACAGAAGGCCACACACAGTCCACAATTAAAGCAGTACGGATACAGGGTTTCGATTTCTTTCGGAGCCAGATGTAGCGGACAGACCGCATAGCACGGAGCCGTTCCCGGCTTGCAATCGCACATTTCGGTATTGAATTGCACCCGCAGGGACCGCCGTCCCTGAAACAGCGCCAGGCCGGCCCCCACCGGACAGGCATATTTGCACCAAAAACGGCGAAACAGCGCCGCTTCAATGGCAAAAATGGCCAGCACCAGCACGATCTCGGCTCCCACGCCCAGGCCGAGAATGGCCTGCGACAGGAAGCTGGTGATAATGCCCGGTGCCGAAACATAGCTCAAAAGCGGCAATCCGAGTATCACGGTGATGAGCAACAGCGCCGTGAAGATCAGCCAGTACCACACCGCGCTCGGATTGCGGCCGAATTTGAAGTGATGCTCCCGCTTCCAGCGTTTCGGGAAAAATCGCTGTTGCACGGCATCGATCCATTCGGAAAGCGTGTTTTGAGGGCACACCCAACTGCAAAACACGCGGCCAAACAGCCAGGCAATCACCACTGGCACCACGGCGGCCAGCAGCAGGGGGAGGTAAATTTCTCTGGTTAGCAGAATAGTCTGCAAAACCATCACCGGATCGGCCATATCCAGCTCGCCAATGGAAATGCTGTACAGCGTGCCGACAATGGCATGAATGCCGGAGCCGTTGAGCACCGGCACGGCCACAAACAGCAGCAGCGACAGGGCCTGCACCCAGCGCCGATATCGGTTCAGGCGTCGGTAGGTGTGATTATTCTTTGCATTCATGGTTCTGTTGGGTCGTCGATTCGCCTAAACATCATGCGCGCTTTTTACCGTAATGGCTTTCTCCTCCGCCGGGCAAACGTATTCGCACACGCCGCAGCCCACGCATTTGTCGGCATGCACCTTGGGGTAAATCTCATTCTCCAGGGTGATGGCTTCACGATACATCGGACAGCGTTCGAAACAGGCGCGACAAATGACGCCCATATACGGCAAGCATTTAGACTCATCGATCACGGCCACGCCCATGCGAACCCGGGTTTTGTCCTGCAGGTCGTTATCCAGGGCGCCTGTGGGACAGACCGGCGGGCACTTCATGCACAGATAGCACGGCATGCGCTGCGGAAAAATAATGGGCGTCCCGAATTTGTCGCCCCATTCGATGTGCGCCATCTGAATACTGCCATACGGGCAGACCTGAGCGCACTTGTTGCACTTGATGCATTTTTTGACGAACTCCGCTTCCCGTACGGCGCCCGGCGGCCTCAGTGGCGATCGATGCAAGCGAAAAGCCCTGAAGAGAATGGCGAACCAATCCTGTATCCCGTTCATGGCTTCTCCCATCATCAGGCGTTCGGTTGCAACGTCCCCGCGAATTTTTGCGCGGGTTGAATCTCAATCGCCGGAGGTTCCGCCGGGCAAACGTACAGGCACACTCCGCACCCGGTGCAATTCTGGCTGTTGATTTCCGGCTGTCCTCGAAAATTCCAAGCGATAGCCCGATGGCCAATCGGGCAGTTGGTCACGCAGCTCTGGCAGCGATGTCCCTGCCAGGCCAGGCAGGAATCGCTGATAATGCGGGCCCGGCCCATGGGCAGGATCGCCTCATCGAAGATCAATGCCCCCTCCTTGCAGGCCTCGATGCATGGAAAGTCGCGGCACCAATAGCACGGACTCTGTCGCGGTTCGATGATCGGTGTGCCCATGGCGTCGCCGTATTCCTCGCGGGCCATGCCAATGGCCCAGTGTGGGCAGGCTTTTACGCACTCTTCGCAGCGTGTGCATTTCTGTAAAAACGTCGTTTCGGCGATTGCTCCCGGTGGCCGCAACAGCGGTTTTGCGGATGGATCAGGGCAGGCATCCTGCAACATGGCTAAAGGGGAGAGTTGCGCGAGTTTATCCGCAAGTGCCGCCAATCCCAGACGAAAAAATTGTTTGCGACTCACCGCACGCTGCGAATCCAATCCCATCGGACCACCTCTATTCCTGGACTTCATCTTCGAAATTGATGTAGGTCGGCGATACGCTCAGCACGTCATCGATCGATTCCATGATGAAAGCCGTGAGATTTTCGAGCTGCTTGATGTCATGAATCTCGGCGACCACGATGATGTTGTTATCGCGATGCACGCCATAAGTGGTCACGCGAGGAATTTTCTGCAACTGCGTTAGCACCGCATCCGCTTTTCCAGGACGCGTCTTCACTATCATGCTGCTGATCAACATGGTCTCTTTGGTTTTTGAGATTCAAAGCAACAGCCCTGCGCAGCCGGGTGGCGCTTTCGACGATAACCATGGGGGCTATTATCGCACCGGCTGCGCTTCGACTGCGCAGGCGCTGGCTCACACATGGGACATGGGCTGTAACAGATCCGGGTGCAGACTCAGGCTTTGACAACCTTCGCCGCACACACCTTGTATTCCGGCTCTTTCGAGCCCGGATCGATCGCATCGTTGGTCAACAGGTTGGCCAGTTTCTCCGGCCAGTGCCACGGCACAAACAGCGTCTTCTCGCGCGGCCGGTCGATGACTCGCGCGGTCAGTTCCAGTTCGCCGCGCCGGGTGATGACCTTCACCTTGTCCTTATCCGCAATGCCCAGCCGGGCCGCATCTTTGGGGTTGATCTCCACATACGGTCCGGGCACGGCGCGCACCAACTGGGGCACCGTTCCGGTCATGGTCATGGTGTGAAAATGCTCCAGAACGCGGCCGGTGGTCAGCGCAAACGGATATTCGCTGTCGGTCGGCTCTTCCGGCCCTTTGGCCGGGCGAGCATACACCACCGCGCGGCCATCAGGCTTGCCGTAGAAATACATCCGCCGGCCTTTGGCTTTGTCCTTCGGGAACAACGGATCTTCCTCGGTAAAACGGTGCCGGGTGCCGGGATGATCGGTCGTGGGCACCGGCCAGCGCAAACCACGCACCTGTTTCAATCGCCAGTACGGCGCGCCCATCAGGTCCATATCGCGACCTTTGGTGGTCAGAATGTATTCGTTCCACACGTCTTCCGGCGACTTGAAATGCTCGAAGTTCTTGCCGTAGCCCAGCCGGCGCGCCAGATCGATCAGGATGTCGCCATCCCAACGGGCTTCGCCGCGTGGTTCTATTACTTTGGGCATGTACTGCGAGCGCCGCTCCGTGCAGCCATACACGCCTTCTTTCTCCGACCAGAACGCCGCCGGCAGCACGACATCGGCGAGCTTGGTGGTCTCGGTCGGATGGAAGGCATCGGCGACCACCAGAAATACGTCCTTCATGCCTTTGAGGTATTTGTTCAGATTCGGCAGCGACTGCGCCGGATTGGTGCACATCACGTACAGCGCCTTGATCTCGCCCCTGGCCACGGCCTCGAACAGCGCAATGGTGTGCTTACCCGGCTTGGGATTGATATTGGTCACCGGCACGTTCCAGATGGCCGCGATCTCTTTGCGGTGCTGCGGATTGGCGATTTTGCGGTGCCCGGGCAGGATGTGGCACAGTCCGCCACCTTCGCGCACGCCGCCGCAGGCGTTCGGCTGGCCCGTCAGCGATAGCGAATCACAGCCGGGCTTGCCAATTTTGCCGGTCAGCAGGTGCAGATTGTGAATGAGATTGTTCAGCCAGACACCGCGCGTACGCTGGTTCACGCCCATAGTCCAGAGGGTGACCGCCGTCGGCGATTGCCCGAACCAGCGCGCCGCTTTTACGATGTCTTCGGGATTGACGCCCGCGACCTTCGCGGCGTATTCCGGCGTGAATTTCTCTAAAAAGCGTTTGTAATCCTCATAGCTGATTTTCTTCTTGCCATCGCTGAAATTCACCGATTCTTTGATGAACTGCTCATCGGTGTAGCCTTCCTTCACGATAATGCGCGCGATGGCATGCATGACCGCCAGATCGTATCCGGGGATCGGCTGGATGTGAAGATCCGCCACGCGGTCGGTGGGGGTCTTGCGCGGATCGATGACGATGATTTTGATATTGGGGTTTCTGGATTTGCGTTCCACAATGCGGTCGAAAATGACCGGATGGCACTCGGCCGTGTTGCTGCCCACAATCATGAACAGCTCTGCATGATCGAGATCGTCGTAGCTGCCTACCGGCTCGTCGGCACCGAACGTCGTCAAATAGCCTCCCACGGCGCTGGCCATGCACAGACGCGGATTGCCTTCAAAATTGTTGGTTCCGATGTGGCCCTTGAACAGCTTATTGGCGATGTACGTTTCTTCGGTTTCCGCCTGGCCGGATCCATAGAATCCTACCGCGCTGGGACCGTATTTATCGATTACCTCGCGGAACTTTTTGGCTACCAGGTCCATGGCTTCATCCCAGGTCGCGCGCTCCAGCTTCCCGTTCTTCCGAATCATAGGATAAAGCAGGCGCGATTTGGCCGTGATCACTTTGTACAGATAAAAACCCTTCACGCACAAGAAGCCGCGGTTGACCGTGTTTTCCTTGTCGCCTTTCACACTCACGACTTTGCCGTCCTTCACGCCCACCATCATGCCGCAGCCCACGCCACAGAAGCGGCAAACGCTTTTATGCCAGCTAATGCCTGCGGCCGCATCCGCCTGGGAGGGTTTTAAAAACAGGTCAACGCCGATGGATGCTGCAGCCGCACTGGCTGCCGTTGCTTTTAAAAATTCTCTCCGATCCATGCTATTTTCATCCTCCTCAATTAATTGTGGAACTTTAGCGTATGACCGTTATGGCAGGAGAAGCATGAGGACGCTTCGGTTTTGGAATAATCCACTTCTTTGGGAGAATGACAGGCGATGCAACGCTCGGTCGAGGGTTGCACGACAAACTCGGTTGTACCATCTCCATGGCAAACAAAACAGCCAACATTCACCATACCATGCAGCGATGCGTGCCATTGCTCCGCCACCTCAGGCGTTTCCTCCTTATGGCAATCGTAACAACTCTGATTAAAATCGACGTCGGGATGCTCGTCTTGCTGCGCGGTTCCTGCCTCAGCCAATTGCGCAGACACGACGGCTTGATCCGTATCGACCGCCTGGTTCATCTTTCGCGCATGCTCGGTTTGCGCACAGGCGAAAAACACCAGCGCAGATAACACCGCCAACCAGGCGATGGCAATGAGTGTTTTTCGTTCCATAAATGCCCCTTTCCTTTGATGTTCAGAAAGGTTGTGCACCTTCCGGATGCTTTTCCGGAAGGTGCATTGACTTTCCCGCTATGCGATTGGATCAGAATTTATACGTAATGGTGGTTTTCGTCTCCCAGGCCGGATCGTTGAACTGGTTGGTGCCATTGATCAGATAGCCAGCAGCATCACCCGGGAAGAATACACCACCGCGAAACGTGAACACCAGTTGCGGATAAATTTTCCAATCCAGTTTCCAATCGATCTCTTTGCCGATGGTTTTCGAGGAAGCGGCATCGATCACTGTGGTGTTGGTGGCGGCATCCACATGCCAGGCATGGATGGCCTTGGTCGCGCCAATATAGGTAAACGAGCCAAACAGACTGACCTTTTTGCTGAACTTCAGCGTGCCGTTAAGCTGCAATAGCGTGGTGTTTTCCAGCTCGCGGTAACCACGCACGTTCGGGGCACCCAGACCCTGAGGCGTGATGCCTTCTTCATCCGGCATGATGGAGTCTTCCCAGATTTCCGTCACATAGAAGAAACCCGATGTACGCAATTTATTGACGTTGCCTTTGCCGCCGGTCCAGTCGTCATCACCGGAGCCGATGCCCAGAACGCCGCCGAGCGTGAATTTAGGTCCGATATCTTTGTTGGCCTTGAGGTACAGGTTGAACCCGCTCAGGTCGCCGTTGTTGATGTCCGTCAATTGTTTGGGACCGATCGTGATGTTGTTCACATCGTCCTTCCCAAATAGCAGGTTGAATTCGCCGATGAAATTGAAGCCTTTGGTCTTGTAGTTGGTCGCAAGCCCGAGGCAGGTCAACTGGCTGAGATGCGGCGTAAAGCGGGAACGGAAGTAATTGATATCATTGGGCATGTAGGTCGTGCCATCGTCGTCACCCGCATCCCTGTAATAGAAAGCAAACGCCTGATAGCTCAGGTTGCCCATTTTATTTTTCAGACTGATGTACAGCAGATCGGCATCGTTGCCATCAGTCACGACGTTGCCATTCGCATCTTTGGTTTCGGCATCGGTTAGACCATCCACCCCTTCAGAAACCTTGGCCCAGCCCAGCTCAACCTTTTTGTTGATGACCATCTGCACGCCATCGAGGTTGTTATCCAGCACCATCTTGTTGCCGAAGCCGTACCACATGCGGCCCACACGGAACATGAAAGCCGTGTTGGGAATATCGAACTCGATGTAGGCCTGATCGACGTGAAACAGGAAATTGGTGTCTTTGAAATCGAAAAGGCTGCTGCCACCGGTTTTGCCAATGCGATCGACCGTCCGATCGGCATTGTCCACGCCCCACCATCCCTGCGCCATATCGAAACGCGTGATGGCGCGGAGATGATCGTTGGCCGCAAAGGTCAAATGCAGCCGCAACATCTGCACGGTGTATACATCGTTGTAGGTCGCTTTGCCAAGAGTAAAATCGTGCTGGGACTGCCGCCACGCCGTGTAAACGCCTTTGTACTTCAAGCTGGTTTGTGCAAATGCCAGACTCGTGGCAAGGATCACCATCGCCCCGATCAACGAAACAATTCGCTTGCTCACCATATTTCACTCCTCACACATGTTGGGTTCATAAATTACGAGGAAATTTCGCTGCCCTCCTCAGCCTTGAATGCCTTGCACCTGATCAAGCCATCGCGCTGGCTCTATCGCCTTTTTATTAGCTATTTTAATAGTTGTCAATTTTTGTGCCAGCACACTTATTTCTTATTTTCCAATGATTTAAGAATTCGGTTGTTCTGCGACTGCCGACATCTCGGCAGTGATTTTCGGCAGGGAAAACCACGAGACGGTCGGTTTCGGGTAAGACCAAAGCGTCAGCTTAACACCCAAGCAGACAATGTGGCGCCAACCCCGCACGCTTTCCAATGGCCCCGATTGACGGAGGCGCTCTCTGACGCGTTTAATCCCAGGGTGGATTGTAGCTGTTTAATTCATAAATATCTCACGTAAGGCCGCTAAGACGCAAAGAAACAACGAATTATGAGATCATGAAAAAAAATTATGTTTTGGATTCGGTTTTAACGCATAGTAACTGTTCAGCCTCCTACCCGTCATGGCAAAAATCCGCCAGCTGGCGGAGACGACGCAATCTCAACATGCATGGCGCCCTCAATCCGTGACTATCCGCGTCAATCCGTGGCGAAATGCACGGCCAGACAAGCTGGAAGCTTGTGTTACTTAATACGGCAAATGCATCTTGTGGGAGGAATAGGTTGCGCCATCTTCCGGCCCATGCGCCCCCCGGGCGGAGAGCAAAAACGAACACTGATAAGGTTCGAAGCCCTGTCAGCGATAGGCACTCATATAAATCATTGAAAATCAGTGCAATCTGTGGTTTGTTCCCCCGGCCAAACTTGAGGACGCAAAATCGAGAGAAAACGACTCGTCATTGAAAGGAGCCCGAAGCCACAAGCTGGAAGCGTGTGCTACAACAACCTCACCCGTCGTTGCAAGGAGCCGCCCATCCGCATCAACGTTATTTGAGATCGCCGTAACACAGGCTTTCAGCCTGTCGGAAACCGCGCAAATCCAAGCCTAAATGACCGCTCAAACAAGCTGCAAGCTCGTACTACCAAAATCCGATTGTATTATGTGCTAATGAAGAGCCCTTTACGTCCCCTGCGCCTTCTCAATTTTGGCCCAGGTGTCTTTCAGCGTGATGGTCCGGTTGAAGACCGGTTTGCCGGGTTTGGAGTCCCGGGTATCCACGCAAAAATAGCCCTGGCGCTCGAACTGAAAGCGTTCGCCGGATTGCGCTTCGGCCAGTCCCGGCTCGGCATACGCGGTGATCACCTTCAGCGAATCGGGATTGAGGAACGCTTTGAAATCCCGGCCGTCTTTGTCTGCCTCGGGATACGGCACCGAAAACAGGCGATCATACAACCGCACTTCGATGGGCACGGCATGCTTTGCCGACACCCAGTGCAACGTGCCGCGGACTTTGCGACCATCGGGCGACCAGCCGCCCCGCGACTCTGGATCGTAGGTGCAGTGCAGCTCCACAATGTCGCCGTTCTCGTCTTTAATCACATCCACGCAGGTGATGTAGTAAGCATACCGCAGCCGCACCTCGCGGCCGGGCGCCAGCCGAAAAAACTTCTTCGGCGGGTCCTCGCGGAAATCATCCCGTTCGATGTAAACCACCTTCGAGAACGGAACCTTGCGCTTGCCCATGCGCTCGTCTTCTGGATTGTTGATGGCCTCCATCTCTTCCACCTGCTCATCCGGATAATTGATGATGACCACCTTGAGTGGATTGAGCACCACCATCCGGCGCGGCGCCACTTTGTTGAGGTGGTCGCGCACGCAGTGTTCCAGTAGCGCCACATCCACCACGCTGTTGGCTTTGGCCACGCCGATACGGTTACAAAAGTCGCGAATGGCCTCCGGCGTGTAACCACGGCGCCGCATCCCGGAAATGGTCGGCATGCGCGGATCGTCCCAGCCATCCACATGCCCGCTATTGACCAGCTCCAGCAGCTTGCGCTTGCTCAACACCGTATAGGTCAGTTCCAGCCGCGCAAACTCGATCTGCTGCGGATGATGGATGCCGAGCTGATCCAGAAACCAGTCGTACAGCGGCCGGTGATCCTCGAATTCCAGCGTGCAAATGGAGTGCGTGATGCCTTCGATGGAATCGGACTGCCCATGCGCCCAGTCGTAGGTCGGATAAATGCACCATTCGTCGCCACGGCGGTAGTGCGGCGCCTTGATGATCCGATACATCACCGGATCGCGCATGTTCATGTTCGGATGCGCCATATCGATCTTGGCCCGCAGCACTTTCGAGCCTTCCGGAAATTCGCCCTTGCGCATGCGCTCCAGCAGATCGACATTCTCTTCCACGCTCCGGTTACGGTACGGGCTTTCTTTGCCCGGCTCGGTGAGGGTGCCGCGGTACTGGCGGATTTGCTCGGGCGTGAGGTCATCTACGTACGCCTTGCCCTTTTTCACCAGATCGACGGCGAACTCGTACAATTTCTCGAAATAGTCGGATGCAAAATAGAGGTGATCGCCCCAGTCATACCCCAGCCATCGCACGTCCTCCTGAATCGACTGCACATATTCCATACTTTCTTTCAGCGGATTGGTGTCGTCAAACCGCAGATGGCAGCGCCCGCCGAACTCTTCGGCAATGCCAAAATTGAGCACGATAGACTTGGCGTGGCCGATGTGCAGATAGCCGTTCGGCTCCGGCGGAAACCGGGTGATCACCTTGCCGCCGTAGCGCCCGGTGCGAAGGTCCTCTTTGATGATGCTGCGAATAAAATCGGTGGAATTGCCGGTTTCATGCTTTTCCTGAGCCATGGGCCGTTCCTCAAACGTGTTTGATGGTGATGTTTTCAGGGTGTATGCAATTTCTTTATTTTGATGTCGTTATTAACTTTTAGAAGCCACGGATGGATGCGGATTTGACACGGATCACGACTATCGCAGAATGAAAATTGTTTAATAGGATTGATCCAGTCACATGTCGGTCATACAATTTGACATTGACCCGTGATTGCAAGGACTCCCGCATCGAGAACAAAATAAGCTTCGCGACGAGGCAATTGTGAAAAGTCCGGAGATCGCCACACCCGCTAACGATCCGTGTCATCCGTTTTATCCGTGTTCCAATATCCCGCTTTTTGGAAGCCTAAATTTATGAAAAATTTATCCAAGATGCAAATGAAGTTCAGGTTACGAATTGGAATACCACCCTTTGCGGTGGCTGCGGCCGTATCCATGCTTATGGGCGGAAAACGCAAATGCAATGATTCATGATATTGCCTTTCAACCGTTTTTGCTTGCCCGAACGCGATGGTTTCGCTATAATCTATCCATGATCTTCTAACTTTTCAGAAGGAGCCTCATGAAATTGCAAGCCAAATGGCTGTTTTGGGGCCTGGCGCTGCTGGTGCTAGCCTGCGGCAAGCCGCCCACGTTTGAAGTGCCGGAAACCGACGGCATGCGCTGGTTCAAGGGCAATACGCACACGCACACCACCAACAGCGATGGCGACTCGCCGCCGGAATACGTGGCGCGGTGGTACAAAGAGCACGGCTATCATTTTCTGGTGCTGTCCGATCACAACGTGCTGACCCATCCGCAAATCGTCGCGCATCTGGTGGATTCGTCCTTCATCGTGATTCCGGGAGAAGAGGTCAGCTCGGGCTTCAACAAAAAGCCGGTGCACGTGAACGGCCTCAATATTTCGCGCCTGGTGGAGCCGCGCGTCGATAGCAGCATGGTGGCAACGATTCAGGCCAACGTGGATGCGGTGCGTGAAGCCGATGGCGTGCCACACATCAATCATCCCAATTTTATCTGGGCGTTTTCGCACCGTGAGCTGCTGCAAATTCGCAACGACCGGCTTCTGGAAATTTATAACGGACATCCGCTGGTGAACAACTGGGGCGGCGGTGGCTGGCCAGGCATGGAGCAGGTGTGGGATCATCTCCTCACGGCCGGTAAACGCATCTACGGCATCGCCGTGGACGACGCGCATGATTTTCAGGGAGAGTTCTCGCTGCGCAAGGCCAATCCGGGCCGCGGCTGGGTGATGGTGCGCGCCCACAACCTCGATCCCCTGGAAATCGTACAGAATCTCGAGAAGGGGCTGTTTTATGCCAGCACCGGAGTCGAGTTGGAGGACGTGATCGTCACGCCGAACCGGATAGAAATCCGCATTCGCCAGCGGTGGGATTTTAAATACCGCACGCAGTTCATCGGAGATGGCGGGAAGGTGCTGTTCGAGAGCCAGGATAATCCGGCCGTTTTTGAGCTGAATCAGCGGACCTCGTACGTCCGGGCGAAAGTGATGAGCTCGGGAGGATTTGTGGCCTGGGTGCAGCCGGTGTTTACCAAATAAGCATAGTAGTTACAAAAATTTATTAGAACTTGACTGGATGAACAAGATTTTCAGAATTCTTGATTTCAAAGAAAAACCATGCAGGACTGAGCAACAGCCTGAGTCTTTTTTTTTCGATATCTGCTCCGTGCGCATATGGGAATACAAAGACGGACTCATTTGATTCCATCCTGTTCGTCCTGCAAATCCTGTCTTAGCCGACTTTTTTTTCTTGAATGCTAAATTTTGAATTAGAAATAGGCGGTATTTCTTGCAAAATTGCTACAGAAAATGAGATCTATGTGCAAAACATTAAGCGCGCTCTTTTTCGTAACAGTCACTATATGTTCTGCACTCTACGCACAAAAAGTACAAACGGGTCAGGACTTACTTCTCGATCTCGGCTGCCACACCTGCCACAGCGGCCTGGAGACGCCAGATGAGGCAATCATTCGCGAGCGGGCGCCGGATTTGAGCAACGCCGGCCTGATTTATGAGCCCGGCTATCTGCTTGACTATTTGCAGAACCCCAAGCCGGTGCGCTCCGACATCGGCGCTTCGCGCATGCCCGATTTCGGCTTCAGCGACGCCGAGGCGCTGGCCGTTGTACTGTTCTTGCGGCAACAAACCGCTCGTGATCCGAACCTGCCAGCTACCGCGCCGGTGACACTTGCCGAAGCCGATCGCAAGCGGCTGGCGCGACAATTCGACCGGGCAAAAAAATCTCACCCCGCCGTAACCGCCGAACTGGGGAAGGCGATTTTTCGGGCGCAAAACTGTATGGCCTGCCACCGCATTCGCGGCATGGCGCCGTGGCCGCGGCCCATGGCGCCGGATTTGGCGCGCGTCATGGAGCGCTTGCAGGAGCCGTGGCTGCGGGCGTATTTGAAAAAACCGCACGCCGTGCGTCCGCTTGGCTTTTTCCCGGGTAGCGGAAGCCGCATGCCGAATTTCCACCTGACCGATGAAGAAATCGAGCGCCTGCTGGCCTATTTCAAAAGCGTATCCAGAGCAACCGCCTCGAAGGCCGCCGAGCCCGCGCCGCTGTCGTCGTTTGCCATGAAAAAAGCCCGGGCCTTGCTGCGCGACAAGCTCTCGTGTCTGGGCTGCCACCGGCTGGGCGAGCGCGGCGGCCGTATCGGGCCGGACCTGTCTTCGCTGGCCGCGCGCATCATGCCGGGCTATTTGCAACAAATCGTCCGCGATCCGCAGCGGGCCATGCCGGGCACCATCATGCCCAAAATCCGCATGGTTCCGGTTCACGAGAAAACTGCCGATCTCATCATCCGCTTTCTGTGGCAGCAGCGCGAGCCGCGACAGGCACAACCCTATTTTTCGCTGGTGGACTTTCCGCCGGTGTTGCCGGAAGGCGGGTCGCGCGCGGAGCGTCTGTACAAAACCTACTGCGCCATTTGCCACGGCGTAAGCGGCAACGGCGACGGCTACAACGCGCGGTTCTTGCACAAAACGCCGGTGGTGTTTGCCAGCACGGGCTATATGGCCACCCGGCCAGACGATACCCTGTTCGACGGCATTTTCTCTGGCGGCTATATTTTGAACAAGAGTCCCATGATGCCGCCGTGGGGAGGAACCCTGTCGGTGGACGATATGCGGCTGCTGGTGCAGTACCTGCGGCAGTTGTGCCAGTGTCAGGGGCCGGCGTGGTCGCGGGATGGCCAGCGTTGATCCCGGCTACCCGCGGAAGGCCCGTGCCGCCTCGACGGCCCGGCGCCAGCCCGCGTACAGCGCTTCGCGTTCAGTTTCCGGCATCTGCGGGGCAAAACGCCGGTTCACTTCCCGGTTATCCCTGATTTGTTGTTGATCCCGCCAAAAGCCCACAGCCAGTCCGGCCAAATAGGCCGCTCCCAGTGCGGTGGTTTCATGCACCTCGGGGCGCTCTACCGGCACATCCAGAATATCCGCCTGAAATTGCATAAGAAAGTTGTTGCCTGCTGCGCCGCCATCCACCCGCAGGGATTTCAGCTCGAGGCCGGAATCGTCTTGCATGGCATTCAGTACATCGCGGGTTTGATACGCCATGGATTCCAGCGCCGCCCGGATGAAATGCTCGCGCCGGGTGCCGCGGGTGAGGCCGAACAACGCGCCGCGCACCTCGCTGTCCCAGTACGGCGCGCCCAGGCCCACAAACGCCGGCACCAGATAGACGCCCTCGCTGGATGAAAGCCGCTGTGCCAGCGATTCCGATTCTGCGGAATGGTTCAAAAGGGCCAGTTCATCGCGCAGCCACTGCACCGCCGCGCCGGCGATGAAAATGCTGCCCTCGAGCGCGTATTCCACCCGGCCATCCATCCCCCAGGCAATGGTGGTGAGCAGGCCATGTTGCGACTCCACCGCGCGCGAGCCGGTGTTCAACAGCATGAAGCAGCCGGTGCCGTAGGTGTTCTTGGCCATGCCGGGCTCGAAACAGGACTGGCCGAACAGTGCCGCTTGCTGATCCCCGGCGATGCCGGCGATGGGAATGGCCGCACCGAACAGCGCCGGATCGGTTTCTGCTACCACGTCACTGGAAGCGCACACGTCTGGCAACATGCTTGCCGGCACCCTGAACAGCCGCAGCAGCTCGCCATCCCAGCCCAGCTCATGGATGTTGTACAGCAGCGTGCGCGACGCGTTGCTGTAATCGGTCACGTGCGCCCGGCCGCCGGACAGTTTCCACACCAGCCATGTGTCGATGGTGCCGAACAATAGATCGCCGTTTTCAGCTTTCTGGCGCGCGCCCGGCACGTGATCCAGCAGCCACTGGATTTTAGAAGCGGAAAAATATGCGTCCACCACCAGGCCAGTTTTTGCGCGGATGGTTTGTTCGAGACCGGCCTGTTTGATGGCCTCACAGATATCGGCGGTTTGCCGGCTCTGCCAGACGATCGCGCGGTGAATGGGCTCGCCGGTGTGGCGGTCCCACACCACCGTCGTTTCGCGCTGGTTGGTGATGCCGATGGCGGCGATTTGCGACGCCGTCACCCCGGCCTTGCTGAGCGCCGTCCGAACCACCTGCCGCACCGAGTCCCAGATTTCCCCGGCATCGTGCTCGACCCAGCCCGGCTGCGGATAGTACTGCGGGAATTCCTGCTGCGCCACGCCGCGGATGCGCCCATCGCGGTCGAACAGCATGGCGCGGCTGCTCGTCGTCCCCTGATCGATTGCCAGAACAAACGTTTCATTGGCCATGGCTAAACTCCGCGTTTGCTAATGCATATGGCAGCATGATAATAAAACCGCGGCACGATTTCAACCCCTTTCGGTTGAACGTGTGCGGCACAAATTGCTTGAAATTGCCATAGATGCGTTTATTTTTTAAAGCATGATGAGTGGGACATTCCTGAACCCTAGTCCTAAAAATGGAACAGTGTGGGCCTGGCACACAGGCCTCGTCTGATTGGATACCTGCAATCAGAGCGCTCGCTCCCAAAAGTCAACATGGCCAAACGGAAAAAATCCAGAAAATCTGCTGCATCCGGTGGGAAGAAAAAGACTCCTGCTCCGGCGCCAGCCAAGGGCAAACAACGGCGGTGGGTATGGCCCGTCGTCCTCGTCGTTTCTCTGCTGCTCATTTGGCAGGGCATTCGCTGGTTCGCTGCTACGCCCGGTAGAGATCAAGGGCTACTTGAATTTCCCCGTCCCCCGCAGCGTGCGTACCGCTCGGCCATCCGGTTCGAGGATTTCGTCGGCTCGGAGGCCTGCGAACCCTGCCACAAGCAGGAGTACCAGCTCTGGCGGCGGTCCACGCATGGCAATGCCGGCGGCGATCCTGACCGGGTGCACATTCTGGGCAAATTCGACGGCCGACCGAGGCGTTTCAAAGATGCCGTGGTCATCCCGCAGAAAACCGGCCGCGGACAGTATCAGTTCGTCGTGCGGCAAAAAGGTTTTCCGGAAAAAACGTTCCGTGTGGATGCGGTGGTCGGCGGCGGGCACATGGTCGGCGGCGGCACGCAAACCTATTTTTCGCGCTTCCCGGACGGCACTCTGCGCTTTCTGCCGTTCGATTTCATCCGTAAGGAGCAGGTCTGGTTTGGCGAGACCAAGGACCGCCGCGGCTGGGTGCCCATCACCCCCGCGCTGTCGATTACCGACCTCAGCGAGTGGCCGCCGTCGCGCATTCTCGGCGGCGAACCGAGCTTCAAAAATTGCCAGGAGTGCCACGGCAGCCAGATTCAGACTTTTTATGACACCAGGCAAAAGAAATACGTGTCGCGGTATCAAACGCTGCAGATCAATTGCGAGTCATGCCACGGTCCCGGTCGGCGGCATATTGAGCTCATGCGGCAGGATTCGCGATCGCCTGGGGACGACATCGGCATGGAGCCCCTGGCGGCGCTCAGCAAAGACGCCTCGGTGAATCTGTGCTCGCGCTGCCATGCCCTCAAGGATCAGCTCGAGCCGGGGTATCTGCCCGGGAAAGGATTGCAAAATTACTACTCACTCAAATTCCCCATGCTCGGCGGCGATCCGTATCACGCCGACGGCCGCATTCGCGCTTTCGGCTACCAGCAAAATCATCTGTTCAGCGATTGCTATCTCAACGGCTCCATGACCTGCGTCGATTGCCACGATCCGCATTCACAGGATTACCGCGACATCTGGGGGCGGCCGCTGGTGGGCAAATTCGACAACGGCCAGTGCACCGATTGCCACGCCAGTAAAGCGCTGGCGCCCGAGAAACACTCGCATCACAAGCCGGATTCGCCGGGCAATCGCTGCACCTCGTGCCATATGCCGTTTTTGCAGCACCGCGCTATGGGCAAGACTCTGCGGTTCGCCCGCTCGGATCACACCATCCCGATTCCGCGACCGGCTTTCGACAACACGCTTGGCATCGAGAATGCGTGTTCGCAGTGCCACCGCGACTGGCCGGTGGAACGGCTGCAAAATCAGGTGGAGCGCTGGTGGGGCTCGCTGAAACCGCACAAAGCCATCGTCACCGCGCTGCACGAGGCCGATCAGCTTTCAGACCGGATCACGGCGGCGCGGCGGCTGGTATTGCCGGAGGCGGGCTTCCCCATGGCGCAGTTTGCCGCGATGGCGTATTTCGTGGAGCATTTTTTGGAACCGGACATGCCCCGCCTCGAAGGCGAGGTCATTTCACGGTTGCGCGCTTTTGCGGAAAGCGAGGACGTTGATTTGAAGGCGCTGGCCCTGGCGGCGCTGCATCTGGCTGGCGGTGAAAAGCCCGATGTGCGCCGGTTTTTGATCCGGCAACTGCGGGCCGAGGGCGGACAGGACCGGCCGCTGCGCCTGCGCTGGGGCCTTGCGTTGGGCTATCTCGGCTCCACCTACCGTGACCGCGGGGATACGCGGAAGGCGCTACTAACCTTTGAGAAGGCGCTTGAGGTGCTGCCCGATCACGAGCCCACATGGACGCATTTGGGCTATACCTATCAGGCCATGGGGGATCACGGCCGGGCGGTGGAGGCGTTTCGCAAAGCGGCGGACCTGGCGCCGGACGATCCGCTGCCGTGGGTGAATATGGGCGTCTCGCTGGCAAAACTGCAGTCTATTGAGCAGGCCCGCGCGGCCTATCACCGCGCAATTCAAATCAATCCATGGAAGCCGGAAGCGTATTTCAATCTGGGTAATCTGGCCTACAAAGAGAAAGACTACGAAAGCGCGATCGGATTTTACCGCAAGGCCGTGGAGCTGAATCCGGCGCTGGCGTGGGGGCATTTTTATTTGGCCCGCTGCTACATCTTAACCAAACAGTTCCGCAAGGCCTACGACGCCGCCCTGGCCGGCCTGCAATACGAACAGGACAACGCTTTGGGACAACAAATGTTTTCGGATTTGGAGAGGTATATACGCCAGCAACCAAACAAATAATTGACAACGGGTGGCATGATTTCAAACCATCCCCGGCCTAACCCATACTAAAATCGAGATGCGGTGGCCCATTTCCTCAACGTCATCCAGGCCCTCAGCGTTTCCCCTACAACTCTCATTCTTACTTTTTTTGCCATCCTCGAAAATTTTTCCTTGCAATTTTACCCCGATTTTTTATCTTTGCAACCATTCAAACCCGGAGCACGAGACAATGCAAATCGTCAAATCCCACAATTTCCCAATGCTTGCTCACCTTTCCCGCTACCGCTGCGGGCTCCGGGTGGACTCTGCCCAGACTTCGACCATCACTCCCCTTCGCCACCGTACCCGCATTTCCTGTCATCGCCGTAGGCCCGGCCGGGGCTACGACGCATAATCACATCCGCACAAGCCGTATTATTTTTTTCCCAATCGATACAATCGCATAACCCCATATCGGGTGGTGCCTGTTTTTATCCCGTTTAAACGTAAAACAGAGGAGCCGTAGCTGTGTATGAAGAATTGACCATTCGCAAGGGCGATTTCACCGTTCAGGTGGCGCAGCCGGAACATGAAAGTTACGCCGAGATCATTTGCCGGGTGATTGAAGACAGCGCAAAAACGCGCGGCACCGGCATTGCCAAACGAAAGCCGGAATACGTGCGCAGCAAAATCCGTGAAGGCAAGGCGGTAATCGCGCTGCACCGCGACGGCCGTTTTGCCGGATTCTGCTACATCGAAACCTGGACGCATGGCAAGTACATCGCCAATTCCGGCCTCATTGTGGCCCCCGAGTTTCGCAACCAGCACCTGGGCAAAACCATTAAAGAGGTCGCCTTCCGGCTGTCGCGAAAAAAATATCCGAACTCCAAACTGTTCGGCATCACCACCAGCCACGCGGTGATGAAGATCAATTCCAAACTCGGCTACCGGCCGGTCCCGTTCACCGAGCTGACTCAAGATAAGGAATTCTGGGATGGCTGCAAGACCTGCGTCAATTACGACATCCTCGAACGCAACAACCGCAAGAACTGCCTGTGCACCGCCATGCTGTACGATCCGGCAGAGAAAAAGCCCACACAAGCCGCGCCCAAAGAGAAAAAGCTGGTGGTGCTGGCGTTCAGCGGCGGCCTGGATACATCCTACTGCGCCAAGTACTTCGCCGCCGAACGCGGCCTCGAGGTGCACACCGTGACCGTGAACACCGGCGGCTTCAGCGCGGATGAACTGCAGCATATCGAACGCAAGGCGCACCTTCTCGGTGTGGCCAAACATGTGGTCATCGACGAAACCGATGCGTTTTATCAACAGTGTGTCAAATACCTCATCTTCGGCAATGTGCTGAAAAACAACACCTATCCCCTGTCCGTGAGCTCGGAGCGGGTGTTCCAGGCGGTGGCGGTGGCGGAATACGCCCGCGAGGTCGGCGCGGATTACATTGCGCACGGCAGCACAGGCGCCGGCAACGACCAGGTGCGCTTCGACATGATTTTCAACATCCTGCTGCCGAACACGCCCATCCTCACGCCGATCCGCGACCAGAAGCTGTCGCGCAACGAGGAAATCGACTATCTGAAAAAGCACGGTATCGAAGAAGACTGGAGCAAGGCGGTGTACTCCATCAACAAGGGGTTGTGGGGCACCTCGGTGGGCGGAAAGGAAACCCTGACCTCGTGCGAGTATCTGCCCGAAGAGGCCTTCCCCACACCGCTGCAAAAGACCGAGCCGGAGACCATCGAGCTGGGGTTCGAGCGCGGCGAGCTGGTGGCGATCAATGGCCAGTCGTTGGCGAACCCGGTGCAGGCCATCCGCAAACTGGAGCAAATCGCCGGCCCGTTCGCCATCGGCCGCGATATCCATGTCGGCGACACCATCATCGGCATCAAAGGCCGCGTGGGCTTCGAGGCCGCGGCCCCGCTGGTGATCATCAAGGCGCACCATGCGCTGGAAAAACATGTGCTCACCAAATGGCAGCTTTACTGGAAAGAGCAACTGGCCAACTGGTACGGCATGTTGCTGCACGAAGGCCAGTTCCTCGATCCGGTGATGCGCGACATCGAGCGGTTTCTGGAGCACAGCCAGGAACGGGTCACCGGCACGGTTTCGGTGCTGCTGGCGCCGTACCGGTTTCAGGTGCTGGGCATCACGTCGCCCTACGACATGATGTCGCCCGAGTTCGCCAGTTACGGCGAAATGCACATGGGCTGGAGCGCCGAAGACGTGCGTGGATTCGCGCGCATTCTGGCCAATCAAACCATGATTCATCACAAAGTCGCGGAGAAACAAAGCCATGATTAAAGCCGGCATCATTGGCGGAGCTGGATACACCGGCGGTGAACTGATCCGGATTCTGCTGCAGCACCCCGGATGCGAGCTGGCGTTCGTGCACAGCCAGAGTCACGCCGGCAAGCCGCTGCACGAGGCGCACCCCGATTTGCTTCCGATGACGGACATGCAGTTTTCCGCTGACTTCTCGCCCGAGGTGGATGTGCTGTTCTTATGCCTGCGGCACGGCGAGGCCGCGCCTTTTCTGGCCCAACATCCCGTTCCGGAGCCCGCGCGCATCATCGATCTGAGCCAGGATTTCCGGGTCGGGGCGACGAAATTTGTATACGGTCTGCCGGAGCTGAACCGCAGCCGCATTGCGGAGAGCCGGCGGGTGGCCAATCCGGGCTGTTTTGCCACGGCCATCCAACTGGCGCTGCTGCCGCTGTCCCGCGCCGGGCGCCTGCACGGGGATGTGCATGTGCATGCCATCACCGGCTCCACCGGCGCGGGCCAGTCGCCCACGGCCACCACGCATTTTAGCTGGCGGCACGGCAATGTGTCGGTGTACAGGCCGTTTCGGCATCAGCACCTGCGGGAAATGCAGCACCATCTCGCCCGGGCGGGCAGCCACGATTTCCGGCTGCATTTCATCCCGATGCGCGGGAGCTTCACCCGCGGCATTTTTGCTACCTGCTATTTGCCGTGCGTGCTTCCGCAGGAAGAGGCGCTGGCCCTGTACCGCGACACCTACGCCGGACATCCGTTTGTGGCGATCAGCGAGCGGCCCCTCGATGTGAAGCAGGTGGTGAACACCAACTTCTGCTTTTTGCATCTCGAGAAGCATGGCGACACTTTGCTGATCACCAGCGTGATCGACAATTTGCTGAAAGGCGCCTCAGGCCAGGCGGTGCAGAACATGAACCTTCAGTTTGGCCTCGATGAAACCGCAGGCCTGATGCTGAAAGCCGTGGGGTTTTAATTGGGATATTTTTCAGGATTTCGAATTAACCACGGATCAAATGCAGAGTTTTAAGATGAGCAATCCGCTTTCAATGCAAGGCTTTAAAAAATCAGTAAAAATCTGTGTTATCCATGGTTTTCCAGATTAGGAAACATGGAGTCCATATCCACCTTTGAGGGATTATTTCTCAGAGACAAATGGGATTCCGGCACTTCAACAGCTCCCTCTCAGTCGCTGCTGAAAGCCGGAATGACAAATCCATAAGCATGTGTGCAGTGTGGAATGGCGTTAGTCACACACAGTCTGAAACCGTATGAGATCGGGGCTGACGATCTCATTCGCCAACGATGCTAATGGGGTCAAAAAAATGAAAAGTCCCTTCTGCGATCTCCGCATTCTCTGCGGTGGATTCAACTTATCGGAATACTGAATCATTGGTTTTGCCGACAAAGCCCAATTTTCGAACTCGTAACGTCACGGAGCGTTATGGAACTGTTTGATGTGTACAGCCTGTTTCCCATCGAGCCGGTGCGGGCCCGCGGCTGTTCGCTGTTTGATCGCGACAGCCGCGAATACCTCGACTTTTATGGCGGCCACGCGGTCATTTCCATCGGTCACGGACATCCGCACTACCGGCAGGCTTTGAAAGAACAAATCGACCGCATCGGCTTTTATTCCAACTCGGTGCAAAACTCCTTGCAACAGGCGCTGGCGAAAAAACTGGGGCAGCTTTCCGGGTACGAGGAGTACCAATTGTTTTTATGCAACTCCGGAGCCGAGGCCAACGAAAACGCGCTGAAGCTGGCCTCCTTCCACACCGGCCGGAGCCGCATTGTGGCGTTCCGCGGCGCGTTTCATGGCCGTACCTCGGCGGCGGTGGCCATGACCGACAATCCCAACATCCAGGCGCCGGTGAACCGCGGCCATGCGGTGACGTTTCTGCCTCTGAACGACGCCCGCGCCGCCGAAACCGCGCTGGCAGCCGGGGATGCGTGCGCCGTGATTATCGAGGGCATTCAGGGCGTGGCCGGCATCGTCGAGCCCGAGGCCGCCTTCCTGCGCCGGCTGCGCGAGCTTTGCGATCGCACCGGCTCGCTGCTGATCCTGGATGAAGTGCAATCGGGCTATGGCCGCACCGGCGATTTTTTCGCTCACCAGCGGAGCGGCATCCGCCCGGATATCATCACCGTGGCCAAGGGCATGGGCAACGGTTTCCCCATTGCCGGCGTGCTCATTCATCCGGCCATCCGCTCCCAAACCGGGCTTCTGGGCACCACCTTCGGCGGCAATCATCTTGCTGCCGCGGCCGGACTGGCCGTGCTGGAGGTCATCGAACGCGAGAATTTGATGCAAAACGCCGCCGAAAAGAGCGCACGGTTACAGCGCGAAATCACCGGTTTGCATCCGTCCATCCGCGAGGTGCGCGGCCGTGGACTCATGCTCGGCGTGAAGTTCAACCAACCCGTCGCCGAACTGCGCAAACGGTTGCTGCACGATTTCGGCGTATTTACCGGCGCGGCGGCGGACAAACAGGTGCTGCGGTTGTTGCCGCCGCTGTCCGTCACGAATACGGACGTCGAACGGTTTTTGGATGCGTTCCAGAAGGCGTTGGCGAGCATGGAAACGTGATTGGACAGAGAAACATTTGCACGAAGTTTCTCAGCGACGGATGAATGAGGAGGCAACGCACGTAAGATGAGCGGCCACAACTGAGCTCGTAGAGCACATATGGACAGGTCTCCATGTCCTCGGTGGCTACGCGAGACATTTTTATTTTATTGGTTGTATATAGCGCGTTAACATTCATTTGAGAAAAAATCTGAAATGGAAAAACTGATCATCGTCAAAATTGGCGGCCAGGTCATCGATGATGCAAACGCGCTCGGACAGTTTTTAGATGACTTTGCGCAGATTTCGGCGCGCAAAATCCTGGTGCATGGCGGCGGCGCCATCGCCAGTCGCGTGGCGCGCGACCTGGGCATTGAGCCGCGGCTGGTGGACGGCCGGCGCATCACCGATGCCGACATGCTCGAAGTGGTGGTAATGGTGTACGGCGGCCGGATCAACCGGCAGATCGTCGCGGGTCTGCAGTCCCGCGACTGCAACGCCATCGGTCTCACCGGCGCCGACGGCAACCTGATTTCAGCCCAAAAGCGCCGCGGCTGGGACATCGATTACGGCTTCGTCGGCGACATCACTGCCGTCAACCGCCAGAGTCTGGCCGCCCTTCTTGAACATCATTTCACTCCGGTGGTGGCGCCCCTCACGCACGACGGCCACGGCCAGCTTCTGAACACCAACGCCGACACCATGGCTTCGGCGCTGGCCTCGGCCCTGGCTGCCGATTATGCCACCGAGCTGTACTATTGTTTAGAACAGCCCGGCGTGCTACTGGATATCACTCAGCCGCAAAGCCGCATTGCCGCCCTGACGGAATCGCACTATGAGCGGCTGAAAGCGGATGGCGTGATCACCCATGGCATGCTGCCAAAACTGGACACGGCGTTCGCGGCGCTAAAGTCGGGTGCGCGGCGGGTCAAAATCTGCCGCGCGGAAGAGCTGCTTGCGGCCATGAACGGCTCTCATGCGGTGGGCACAGAACTCATGCGGGAGTGAACCATGGACCTGACCACGCTGCAGAAAAAAGCCATCGACCTGCTGAAAGACCTGATTGCGCTGCCCTCGCCCAGCGGCCAGGAAGATCGCACGGCGGATCGCATTGAAACGTTCCTGCGCGAGGAGGGCGTTGCCTGCCAGCGCACGCGCAACAACGTCTGGGCGCGCAACCGGCATTTCGAGGCGGCGAAACCGACGCTGCTGCTCAATTCGCATCACGACACGGTGGCGCCCAATCCTGGCTGGTCAATCGATCCGTACACACCCCTGGAGAAAGATGGCAAACTCTACGGCCTCGGCAGCAACGACGCCGGGGCGCCGCTGGTGTGCCTGCTGGCGACGTTTTTGTATTTTTACGATCGACGGGACCTGCCCTTCAATCTCATCATTGCCGCCACGGCCGAGGAAGAAAACAGCGGCCCGAACGGCATCGAGCGGGTGCTCCCCGAGCTGGAACGCGTGGATTTCGCTATCGTGGGCGAGCCGACGAACATGCAGATGGCCATTGCGGAAAAAGGACTGGTGGTGCTGGATTGCACCGCGCGCGGACAGGCCGGGCATGCGGCACACGGCACGGGCCGCAACGCGATCGACATGGCCCTGCGGGATATTCAGTGGCTGCACAGCTACCGTTTCCCGCGCGAGTCGAAACGGCTCGGTCCGGTGCGCATGACCGTCACCATGATTCAGGCCGGCAGCCAGCACAATGTCATCCCGGACACCTGCCACTTCACCGTGGATGTGCGCACCACGGATGCCTACACCAACGAAGAGGTTGTGGAGATCATTCAGAAGCATCTAAAAAGCGAAGTGCGGCCACGCTCGTTGCGGCTGCGGCCCTCACACATGCCGGAAGACCATCCGCTGGTGCGCGCGGCCGTGCAACTGGGCATCCCCCTTTACGGCTCCCCCACCACCTCGGATCAGGCGCTCATCCCGGCGCCATCGGTCAAGCTCGGCCCCGGCGATTCCCTGCGCTCCCACACGGCGGATGAGTTTGTGACAAAAGATGAAGTGATGTCGGGAGCGCGCGTTTACGTCGAACTTCTTGAAATACTTGCCGGTAGTACGCCATTCGCATTGTGAAAAAGCTGACTGTGCTTGTCTTTATGGCTGCATTGCTTGAGAATATTATGTATGGTTCGCAAAGATAATCTTCTAATCTCAACAAAAGTCAAATAAGCCATGATGCTTGATGATCAAGCAATTTGACATAACTCATCATTGTTGATGATCTTTTTACACTTGCCCTATCGATTCTTTTATATTGTCCAGCCTCATTGTTACTCTATTATCAGTAAATAGAGGTAAGCATCCCCCAAATTTCGTGCATTTGAATGAGATTCTTGCTAAAATAAAGATTCAGAATTTGGCACCTCGTTCAATAATTCCGGCAGCAACTCAGGATTTAACATGAAGGACAAGCAGCATGTTCGATCTCAAATTTATCCGCGAAAATTTGG
>JAUZRQ010000030.1 GCA_030950365.1 Candidatus Zhuqueibacterota bacterium
CCGGTAATCATGTAAAACGTGGTGGTCTTGCCCGCGCCGTTCGGGCCGAGCAGTCCCACAATCTCACCCTGCTCCACGTCGATGCTGACATTATTCACCACGGTGCGCTTGCCGTACACCTTGACCAGATTTTCCGCTCGCAGCTTCATTGCACCTCTTCGGCCTTCTGGCCCTTCCGCGTTTTCTTTAAAATCTCGTCGATGCCGGGCAGCCCGGCAAAATCGGCCTCGCTCAGCGAGTAGCCTGGCGGCAAGAACTTGCCGGTGGATGTACCCGGCTTACTTTCGATGCGCACACGCTTCACCGTGCGGTTTTCCACCATGAGCTCGATGCGATCGCCCTGCACCCAGTTCACGCCCTTGAATTCGCCCTCCTCGATCATGTTGTAAATACTGGTAGCCGTGCCCTCCACCACGATGCGCTCCACCTCGCCAT
Organism: Candidatus Zhuqueibacterota bacterium; assembly: GCA_030950365.1. Lineage (GTDB taxonomy): Bacteria > Zhuqueibacterota > Zhuqueibacteria > Zhuqueibacterales > Geothermadaptataceae > Hydrothermovivens. The sequence goes on from JAUZRQ010000030.1 coordinate 436, forward strand.
CGCTTAGATAGAACACGATCTGCTGTCCGCTCAGAACATTCGGCTGATCCAGCACCAGATTCGAGTCGGCTTCGGAAAAGGCGATGGCCTGATTGATCACATGCACTTCCCGAATCTTGCGATCCTGCAGATGTAGCTCGATCACCTCGCCGCGGAGCTCATCGCTGTTCTGCCAGGCCACCGGTTGATCGGTGAGCACTACTTTTTTTTCATCGGCCACGTATTCCGCGGTCTGGCATTGCGCTCGGGTCTCGTCGTGAAAAATACGCACGTTGCCGGTCACCTTGATGCGCTTGCCGCCATCGAACGATTCCATCACATCGCCGAGGATGCGGGTCTCCTCGCGGCCGGTGGAATCGAATTGCACCATCACCGGATGCTCGGTCATGCGCGCGTACTCGCGCTCGCGAAAATATTCGGCAAATTCCGAAGTCAGTTGTATGCGCTCTTTTTCGTTGTACAATCGCACCAGGGTGCGGGCTTCGGCGTGCTTGCTGCGCGAATCGTAAATCAATTCTTCGCAAAACAGGGTGGTCGGCCCATTTTTGAACACCACATTGCCTAGGGCCACGTACGTTTTGTCGTGTTCGTAGTAAGTCAGTTCATTGGCAGTGAGGGTCCTGGCCTCGTCCTGCAAAAACACGTTGCCGCGAAACACGGTCTTCAGGTCACGCGTGTATTGCATGGCGAGATCGCAGCGCAGCAGCGCCGAGCCCTGCCGGAACTGCACGTTGCCATACAACCGGCGCACCACCTGCCCGTCTTCAGTTGTGTTTTCCAGCCGTTCGGCAGATTCCAGCACCAGCCGCTCCTGCGATTCAACCTGCGGATACGCCGTCCTGCCAAAGAGCACCACCAGGATTGCAATCGTGATCAATTCAAAACGAAATTGATGGATGATATTCCTCATGCCGTTCCGTGAATCAAGTAGCGAAAGCGCCTTCCGGCCGCCGTGGTTCATAAAAGAGGCGCTTTGATTATCCAAAAATCGCAATTGGGAGGGAATGCCTCCATGCTTCACTGCCGGTCCACCGAATCGATGGCCACCTCGCCGGCAGCCGTCGCGGAATCCGGCGGCGCCGTTTTTTCCGATGGCGCCAGTTCAAATTCCGACAGGTCGATGCGCTTCTTCGAAAATCCTTTCGGTTTTAAGATCACCCATTTGTGAAAATTTTGATCCGATTCGAAGCCCTGGCCGGTGAGCACATCGCCATCTCTGGTGGTGATGGTCACCATTTTATCCGTATGAATCTTCTCTTCTTGCTGTTCCCACACCAGGTACTGCGTCTTCAGTACCATGCCGCTGTCGGTGGTCACCACGACGTTTTTAAACGCCTCGATTTTGCCGATATTCTCCCACATCCGCCCCTCTTCGGCCACCAGGTTGCTGGTGTGCTCGCCGTCGGGGTTGTAAAAATCCACCTCGATGCCGCCGTCAAACAGCACCATATTACGCTTGCTGAATTTCCGCATGTGGCCGTAGCGAATCACCGCGGCGCGCCGACCTTTTTGCGTCACCACCACCCGGGAATGCCAGCCTTCCTGATCGGGGATGTCCTCCCCGCTGGGTTGCAGTCCCGATTGGCTGTTGCGCTCGCATCCCAAAACCAGCAGCAGCGCCAACAATGTCACGATTCTGGCCATCATTGAATTGCGGATCCTCTTCCCTCACGATACTATCGGCATGCTGCGGCTTTGTGCTGCGCATCCTGTCATGCGACCCCGGCCTTCAGCAGGTCGTGCAAGTGCACCATGCCCACCGGGCGCTTCTGATCATCCAAGACGATGATCTGCATAATATTGTGATCTTCCATGATCTCCAGCGCCCGAACCGCCAGCACGCCCATGGGCAGGGTTTTTGGATTTGGCGTCATGATTTCACGGGCGCAAACCCGGGTGAAATCACGCTTGCGGCTCATCAGCCGGCGCAAATCGCCGTCGGTGATGATGCCCAGCAGCCGGCCGCGGTCGTCCACCACGCAGGTGGCGCCGTAGCGCTTTTGTGTAATTTCGAGAATGATCTGATCCAGGCCGGCATCCGGATGCACCCGCGGCACGCGGTCTTCCTGCCCCATGAGATCGTCGATACGCAGCAGCAACCGCCGGCCCAGCGTGCCGCCGGGATGCCGCAGCGCAAAATCCTCGGCGCTGAAATTGCGGCGTTCCAGCAGCGCTATGGCCAGGGCATCGCCCATCACCAGGGTCACCGTGCTGCTGGAGGTCGGCGCGAGGTCCAGCGGGCAGGCCTCTTCCTGCACGCCCACATCCAGCACCACATCCGCGTGCTGCGCCAGTTCACTCTTCAAATTGCCGGTCATGGCGATCACCGGCACGCCGATTTTGCGAAACAGCGGCAGCAGCATTTTCATTTCCGGACTGTTGCCGCTTTTGGAAATGCAGATCACCAGGTCTTCTTTCATCACCACGCCCAGATCGCCGTGCAGGCCCTCGGCCGAGTGCAGAAAAATGGCCGGAGTGCCGGTGCTGCTGAACGTGGCCGCTATCTTCTTGCCGATGATGCCGCTTTTGCCGATGCCAGTGATGATCACCCGGCCGCGGCACTGATAAATCATATCCACGGCGCGCACGAACGCCTCATTAATTTTGGCTTCCAGCGCCTGCACCGCTGCCGCTTCGATGCGCACCACCCGCCGCCCGATGGCCAGAGTTTCCTCGCGGCTGGCATTGGGCGCCCGTTGGGTATCCAGAGCCAGCGGCCCGTTGCTGCGGTCGGTCTGGGTGATTTCGGTGTCATGCATGGGTTTTGCCATACGGTCTCCCTCCGGTCTGCGCTCGCTCAATAGCTCACCTCCGGCAGCGACCGCATGGCCGCGTCGATTTCCAGCGCGTGGCGCAGCAGACCTTCGAGTTTGGGGAGCGGCCACTGACTGGCCGCATCGCATTGCGCACAAACCGGATCCGGATGGCTCTCGATGAACAGCACATCGATGCCGGTGGCCACGGCGGCGCGGGTCAGCGCGGGCACAAATTCCGGCCGACCGCCCTGCGGATCGCTGGACGGAATGCCATACACGCGCACGCTGTGCGTCGGATCGAACACCACCGGATAGCCCAGACCGCGCATGATCACCAGCGAGCGCATGTCCACGACCAGATTGTGATATCCGAAACATGCGCCGCGCTCGGTGAGCATGATATTGGTGTTGCCGGTGCGCTCAATTTTGCCAATGACTTTCTGCATGTCCGCCGGATCGAGAAACTGGCCCTTTTTCACATTGATCGGCTTGCCGGTGCGCCCGGCCGCCAGGGTCAGCGAAGTTTGCATGGAAAGATAGGCCGGAATTTGCAATACATCCAGCACCTCGGCAGCCGCCGGCACTTCGTGTTGGCAGTGCACATCCGACAACACCGGCACGCCGAACTCGCGCTTGATCTTTTCCAACATCTTCAGGCCTTCGTCCAGCCCCGGCCCCTGATAACTTTCCTCCGACGAGCGGTTGTCCTTCAAATACGACGACTTGAAAATCAGCGGAATATTCAGCTTGCGCGTGATTTGCGTGATGCCTTCGGCCGCGCGCATCATGGTTTTCTCGTCTTCAATCACACAGGGGCCGCAGATCAGCACCAGCGGATTGCCCCCGCCAATGGCAATATCGCCAACGTTCACAACTCGGGTTTTCATCGATGTCGTCCGCTATTCTTTGGTATTCGCTATCTGATTCCAATCCAATGTAGTCACCGCCTCTCGTGGGCGGCTCGCCTCCAGATCGAACACCGTCTCTGACGGTGTTTTGCATCACCATGCACCGTTCTTCGAGATTCAATCCAGCGTAGCCCCAGCCCCTTGTGGGCGGGTTGTGCGGCCACTTCTTACGCCTCGAACGAGCCCCACAAGGGGGGCGCGGCTACATTAAACTTTTTCACCGCCGCTTATTGGCAAACGTCCTCGCCTCAGCCACCGGCTTTTCACCGTCGCGGCCGTCCGCTTTTTCCCGCCGGTCCTGCCATTCGATGGCCGCGCGCACAAATTCGCGAAACAGCGGATGCGCCCGCAACGCCCGCGATTTCAACTCCGGATGGAACTGCACGCCCACAAACCACGGGTGATTCTTCAGCTCCACAATTTCCACCAGGCCGGTCTCCGGGTTGATGCCCGCAATGACCAGGCCCTTTTTCTTCAAGAGGGTCAGGTATTCGTTGTTCACCTCATAACGATGCCGGTGGCGTTCGTACACCGTTTCCCGGCCGTAGGCGCGGTAGGCATGCGTGTTGCGGGTCAGGTCGCAGGCATAGGCGCCGAGCCGCATGGTGCCGCCCATTTGCGACACATCGATTTGCGTTTCCATCAAATCGATCACAGGGTGCGGCGTGTCGTCGTCAAATTCGCTACTGTTCGCATTCTCGAGACCACACACGTTGCGTGCAAAGTCGATCACCGCGCACTGCATGCCCAGGCAGATACCAAAGTACGGAATCTTGTTTTTGCGTGCATAGCCGGCCACGCGAATCTTGCCCTCGACGCCGCGGCTGCCGAATCCGGGACACACAAGAATGCCCGAGACATCCTCAAAATACGGCTCCGGTCCGTCGCGCTCCACATCCTCGGCATCCACCCATTTCAGCCGCACGCGCGCGTTGTTGGCTACGCCGGCGTGCGTGAACGCCTCGATGATGCTCTTGTACGAATCCTTCAAATTCACATATTTGCCGCAAATGGCGATGGTCACCTCATGCGAGGGGTTCTGAATCCGTTGCACCAGTTTCTTCCATTCGGCCAGATTCGGCTTCACTTTCGGCAGCCCCAGGTTCTGCACCAGAATCTCACCCAGGCCTTCATTTTCAAAAACCAGCGGAATCTGATAAATCGTCGGCAGGTCGCGCGCTTCGATGACATGATCTGCCGGCACGTTGCAGAACAGTCCGATTTTTTCGCGCACTTCTTTTTCCATCGGGCGCTCGCAGCGGCAGAGCAGCGCATTGGGCTGCAAGCCGATCTCGCGCAGCCGCATCACCGAGTGCTGCGTCGGCTTGGTCTTCATCTCCCCGGATGCCTTGATGTACGGCACCAGGGTGAGATGAATATTGAACGTGTTTTCCGGGCCTTCTTCCAGACAGAACTGGCGGATGGCCTCCAGAAAGGGCAAACTTTCGATATCGCCCACCGTGCCGCCGACCTCCACGATGGCCACGTCGTAGGGCCGATCATCACGGGCCACGGCGTAAATGCGCCGTTTGATTTCATTGGTGATGTGGGGAATCACCTGCACGGTTTTGCCGAGGTAGTCGCCGCGGCGCTCACGCGTGATGACTTCGTAATAAATTTGCCCCGTGGTGGCGTTGTTTTTCCGGGACATGTTCACGTCCAGAAAACGCTCGTAATGTCCGAGGTCGAGATCAGTTTCGGCGCCGTCGTCGGTGACGTACACCTCGCCGTGCTGAAACGGGCTCATGGTCCCGGGATCTACGTTGATGTATGGATCGAATTTCAGGATGGTGACGCGCAGTCCGCGCGCCTGCAACAGCACGCCGATGGAGGCGGCGGCCACACCTTTGCCCAGCGAGGACACGACGCCGCCGGTCACGAAGATGTATCTGGTTTTGCCGGATTTATGCAACACCATACTCCTTCAAGATTTGCTGAGCCTGCGCCAGGTCTTTTGGGGTATCCACACCGATGGCGTGATAATCGGTCTTCGCACAGATGATGCGATACCCCCGTTCGAGAATGCGCAATTGCTCCAGTTTCTCAATGCGTTCCAGTCGGCCCGGGGGCCAGGAGATGAATTCCAGTAAAAAGGCTTTACGATACACGTACAGGCCGATGTGCAAAAAATATGACGAGTCCCTTAGCCAGTTTGCCGAATTGGTTTCATCCCGACGGAACGGAATGGCAGCGCGTGAAAAATACAAGGCATGGCCGGCGTCGTCCAGCACGACTTTGGCCGTGTTCGGTGATTGCAGCTCCTCGACGCTGTCGCACGGCCGCACCAGCGTGGCCACGGGCGCGTCTGGATGCGCCTCCAGGGTTTCCACTGTCAGATCAATGGCGCGCGGATCGATGAATGGCTCATCGCCCTGAATGTTGACGATGAAGTCTGCGTCCAAAGTGGCGGCCACCTCGCCCACGCGGTCGCTGCCGCTGGGATGATCACCGCGCGTCATTTGCGCGCGCCCGCCGAACGCTCGCACGGCCTCGGCAATGCGCCGGTCATCCGTGGCCACAATCACTTGCTGCAACCGGCTGGCCTGCGCAGCGCGCTCATACACATGCTGAATCATCGGCTTGCCGCCCAGATCGGCCAGTGGCTTGCCCGGGAAACGGCTCGAGGCGTAGCGCGCCGGTATAACGCCAACCGCATCCATAATCCGCCCCGTCAGCCGATGACTTTCGGAACACTAAAAAAGCCCTGTTTCTTTTCGGGGGCATTGGCCAGGGCTTCTTCGTTACTCAACCACGTGCGCGCACGGTCTTCGCGCATGACGTTGTGGAGATTCAGAACATGGCTGGTTTCCGGCACGTCGTCCACGTCCAGTTCTTTGAGCTTTTCCACGTACGACACGATCTTTTCCAGGTCCTGTTGCATGGCCTGCAGCTCGACCTCGTCGAATTCCAGCTTGGCCAGCGCGGCCACTTTTTTCACATCGTCGAGGGTAATCGCCATGTTCTGCGCCCCATGAGTTGTTGTGGTTCATTCGTAACGGTTCATCATGTACGGTAATTTGCTATTCCGGCTCCTGTCGCCGATCGCCATGAAACCGCTTCAATGCCGGAATGGCTCTTTTTAAATCAATACTGGAAGTATAATCAAACGTTCTTTTCAACCGTAACTATTCAGCTCCCCAAAAAGTTGTAATATAAACTGTCATCGCGCGCATCCGCCGTGAGGCGGATGCGCCTGTCCGACTGCTGGCGGACGGCGATCTCTTTGCAGATAGGCAAATAAGATCGCATCGTCGCTGCGCTCCTCGCGATGACGACGGGTAGGAGGCTGAATCGTCACTTTCAATCTTCGATAACCTTCTAAAAAACCGAAAGCTAATATATGCAAATAGGCAATCTTTGTCAAGCCTATTTTCCCAGTTTTTGGCATACTTTTTGAATACACAAAATATAATATTTTGTTTTTTCAAGGGATAGTAAGAGGCAGAGATGCCGATTCAACGTGCTCATCTCTTTGCCATTCCGCTTTCCAGTGGCGAACCGCCTTACGTGCCAATCTTTGAACTCATTTGGGCCGGATCATCCAAATTCAAGCAATATCCCCATTAGAAGCCATAAAAAAACCTGTGGCCGGACTCCGAATTCCCGACCACAGGTTTCGCTCACTTTTCTGCTGATTCGTCAGGGCTACCGCCAGATCACGATGATGGGAAGTTAGTTAGCATTTTTGACATATTTATCAAACCACTTCAACACACGCTGCATAAAATCGATCTGGTGTTCCCGTTCGCGCAGGCCATGGCCCTCGCGCGGATAAATCACGAATTCCACCGGGATCGGGCCCTTACCGTTGGTCATCTCGCCGGAACGTTTGGTCTTGTTGATCACCTTGATGGCGGTGTACATCTCCCAGGCCTGGCTGATCGGCACGCGAAGGTCTTTTTCACCATGCACGATCAGCACCGCTGTCTGGCAATTGTTGATGTATTTCATCGGCGAGCCGTTCCACATGGCATCCAGATGATCGTACGGTTTTTTGAAGCCCCAGTGCACCAGGGAGTTTTCCATCGGGATATCACTGGTGCCGGTGAAGGAAACCCAGTTGGAAATGCCGGCCATGTTGACCGCCGCCTTGAAATGCTCAGAATAGCGCGTGGCCGCCAGCGCCGAGAAATAACCGCCGTACGAAGCGCCGCCCATGCCGACACGGTTTTTGTCCACCAGTCCCAGCTCATCGGCCAGATAATCGATACCGGCCAGCACATCGCGGAACTCCTGCCCGCCGAGGTCCTTTTGATCGGCCATGGCGTATTTCACCCCGCGTCCGGTGCTGCCGCGGTAATTAGGCCAGAACACCACATAGCCATTCGCGGCCAGGAGCTGTCCCCAACGCACGTAATAGGTGTTCCAGCCATCCAGTACCGCGCTTTCCGGGCCGCCATGCGGACTGACGATCAGCGGATACCGCTGTCCCTCTTTGTAATCCAACGGTTTCATCACCACGCCGGTAATCAACCAGCCGTCCTGCGCTTTGTATTCAATGGTGAACTGATCGGCCAGTTTCAGGGAATCCAGCATCGGATTGGTGTGCGTCAGCCGTCTTGCCGGCTTGCCGCCGGATGGCACGTAAAACACTTCGTTGGGATGAAACGGCGTGTTGCCGGCAAAGGCATACGAACGGTGTCGGGCATCGTAGCTCAGGCTTGTGAAAATCGGCCGGCTCTGGCGGATGTGCTTTTTCTTGCCATCGGGCACGGTGACATGGTACAGGTGCGTCGAGGTTTTTTCCACCGCCGTCATGGCGATGGTGCGATCGCTCAGCCAGGTGAACCAGGCCACCGAGCCTTCGTAATCCGGCGTGAGGTTCTTTTTGCCGGTGCCATCCACATTGGCAATGAACAGGCTTTGCGCCTGTGAATCATGAATGTTGGTGGCACCGAGCCAGGCGATCATTTTGCCATTCGGAGAAAACGCCACCTTGCCCAGCTTGCCCTCGGTTTCCACGGCTACACGGGCATCGCCGCCGGTGGCCGACACGATATAAATCTTTTTATACATGTAAGTGTCATCGGTCAGCGGGGTCTGGCAGGCCGTAAACACCAGCACTTTGCCGTCCGGCGACCAGGCATAATCAACCACATGCAGGTCCTGTTTGGTCACCAGCGTGGTTTCGCCGCTCTCGAGATCCAGAACATATAGACGATTGAATTTGTAATTGGTATCCACCACGCGCCAGTCCCTGCCCTTTTTCTTATTTTCCTTCTCCTCCTTGGTGGGCTCATCCCGGCGCACGAAAGCGATGCGGCTTTCATCCGGGGAAAATTTGTAATTCGATAGCCCCTTTTCCAGATCCGTCAGCGCCTGCGCCTCGCCGCCGCGGATGTCCAGCACGTACAGTTGCTGTTTGGCCTTTTCGCCGCGCCGGCTCAAAAAGGCGAACCGATGGCTATCCTTCAACCAGTGAATGGCGCGCGCTGAAAAGTCCGCCGCCGTCATCGGACGGACATGCTGGCCACGCGTATCCACCAGCCAGATACGGTAGTTGTATCCCGCCGGGCCTTCCTCTTCGCTGCGCGAACGCACCGTGTAGGCAACCCACTTCCCGTCTGGCGACATCGCCACCTCGGTCACCATGCTCAACGAGGCGACGATTTCCGGGGTGATGGTCTTTTCGGCTGCCGAAAGCTGAAAAACCAACAATAGCGTCACTATGTATGCATACACGGCCTGCAATGATTTACGTCGCATAACACACCTCCTTTTTGATCGTGACCATGATTAACATGGATCATCCTCATTCTGTTGATTCGCGGTGCTGCAAAATCCCACACCCCAAAGACATTCATTTTACACCAGCAACCATCGTACGTTTGCCACCGGTCAGAAAGAATCCCGGTTCGTCTGGGTTTCCAACCGTCCCTGCGATCTCCGCGAGAACATTATCGCGGCAAACCGGCCTGAAGAAAACGACCGGTTTTATCACGATATCAGATCTGCAAATAACTATCCAGCCAGTTCTCGGTCAGGTCGGCCACGATTTCAAAATGATGGGATGGCTGTTCCATGGGATGCTGAATCCCGAACGTATGATTGGCCCCTTCGATGATTTCCAGCCGCTTGGACATCGCGCCCGAGGCCTCGTACAGCTTTTCGCTCTCCTCATGCGGGATGCTCGTGTCTTCGTTGCCATGAATGAACAAACTGGGCGCCTCCACATTGGCTACGGCGCGCAGGAGGTCATACTCTTCTTTGTGCTGCTGCAAATCATCCCAGAAGGTTTTGTTCATGCGCATCATCTGGCCAGTGCGCACGTTTTCCACTTCAATGTATCCCTGTTCCTGCCACTGTTTGATGTGCTCTTCATTGAAACGGAAGAAACTGGCCACCGATGCCCAGGTGACCAGGCACTGGATATCGTCGGCGAATTTTTCCGCCAGCAGGATCGCGATGCCGCCGCCGCGACTGTGGCCCAGCACACCAATCCGCTCGCGATCGATGGTCTTGCCGCCGATGTCACCATTTTTGATGGCCTCGATCACCCGGCTGGCGTCGGCCAGTTCGTGCGAAATGGTGTTTTCAGCGAATTTGTCCAACTCGGTGAATTTCCTCGGATCGGCGCCGATGCCGTTGCGGGAGAAATTGAAACAGACCGTTGCATAACCGCTTTCGGCCAAGCGCAGACTGATCTCCGGGAAAAAACCCCAATCCTTGAAGCCTTTGAATCCATGCAGGATGACCACGACCGGTGCCTGCCGCGCATCCTGCCGATGACGCAGGTCGCCATGAATGACCTCGCCCGCATGATTGGGGAGGGCAAAGCTCGATCGAATCATGAATGGTCCCTTTTGCTATGTTCACGGATCGGATTGAATTCAGACGTGTGTAGATAGAATGGGGTGATTTTTACGAACAGCCAAACAACGGAGACCGCACACCACGAGGAGTTCGCTACCAACCTCGTACCCATCGGCATTGGTTTTGGAAGCTGTGGGTTAATGGAGAATCCGGCTTCAGGGAAAGGCCGTGGGATTGCCATATCCCGCTGAACCGAATGTGATCATTGCGAAAAAAAGATAAAAGAGCGGCCCGCAAAAGTCAAGCATTGTTTGTTCGAGTCGCGAAAATCCGATCTTTTGTACATGGTATGGATATGAGGTAACGGTTCCGCCGGCCAGGAAACATCGAGAAAATCAAAACTCCTGCTGCGCCTCCGGCAGCCTGCGTATGGTTTTCCTTTCTTTCATCTGCTTCCCAAGTTAAACTTGAGAAGCAGAAGGAAATGGGATATTTTGTCATTCCGGCTTTTTTATCCTTTTGCGGTAGCGAAAGGATGAAAAATGCCGGGATCTCATACCCGGTCCGTTCTATGAAAAAAGATTCCAGAAAGACGAAGTAAGCTTTTGGCAGAAATCCCCTCCTTCCCAAGTTGAACTTGGGAAGGAGAAGGAGCGATATCTAAAAAGGAGATTGCCACTAGAATAACTAGGGCGCCAGGGCCTGCAGCTTATGCACGGGTTGTTTGCCAATGAGGACATCCTGCACCCGGGCATGTTCATCCACCAGCACAAACGAAGGCGTTCCCATGATCTTGAAATACTGCGCGATGTCCAGGTGCTGTGCAACATTCACCGTCACGAATTGCGTCTGCTTTGGTTTCCAGCCCTGCATTTCCTGTTCCTGAATACGGCACATGGAGCAGGTGGGCGAGGTAAAATACAGCAACGCTGGCCTGTTCTTTTTGACGCGCAGCTTCTTGTAGATTTCTGGTTCGACGGTCTGCCCGCGCAATCGACGCGCGCGGCTGACGGCGAAATACTGCAACCCAATGAAGGCAAAAACAACCGCAAATACGATAATGGCTAAAATCGTTGCCATAAGCGTTTCCTTATATTCTTTCGTGTTCGTCTTGAGGGGTAACTATCCAGCCATCAACCCATTTTATGCTTCCGGAGTCCGGCGCCCCTTTCGGCGGTCACCAAAATCGAAAGACAATTTAGACTTTATAAATAACGTCAAATCGAAATTTTTCGTTTCCTCTGTGCGTAAAGGCGTCAATCTTTTTAGATGATTGTCATGGACAATTTTCGTCAAAGTTACTATATTTTTATCAGCGTGGTCAGGTCGGTGAGTCGCCGTTGCATGATTTAAAACATACCGCCACCGCAGATTCATTCCCCGGTCTCAATGCAACAGCCATTGTTATGCTTTGATCGTACCCGAATCAGGATGCGCAATGACCAAATCCAGCCAACTTGCGCCGGTGACGGTGCATATCGATGTACCGCTGCGGTTTTTCCTTGCCTCACCCCTGCACCGAATACCGGCGACCCTGCCGCTACGCAGCCGCCGCTCGATCAAAGATTTCATCGAATCGCTGGGCATACCGCATGTGGAAATCGGCGAGCTGCGTGCGGATAGCCGACGCGTGGGCTTTGACTACCTGCTTCGGGGCGGCGAACGCATCGAGGTCCGGGCGCCCGAGCTGCCCATTGATCTGGCCCGGCCCGGCTATCTGCAACCGCTTCCGCTTTCCGAACCCCGATTCCTGTGTGATGTGCATCTCGGCAAGCTGACCCATGCCTTGCGGCTTCTTGGATTCGATACGGCCTATCGCAATCACATGGACGACCGCGCGCTGGCGGATACGGCCGTGCACGAACAGCGCGTGTTGCTCACCCGCGACCGCTTTCTGCTGCGCCGCTCCAGCCTGATCCATGGCTACTGCGTGCGCCACACCGATCCGGACAAACAGATCCGGGAAATCGTGCACCGCTACGGACTCGCGCGGCTGGCCCGGCCGTTTTCCCGCTGCCTGGTTTGCAACGGCCTGCTGCACTCTGTGGACAGGCAGGCCATCCTAGAGCACCTGCCGCCCAAGACCGCCATGTATTTTGATGAATTCTATCAGTGCCAATCCTGCAGAAAAATCTACTGGCCGGGTTCGCATTACGAAAAGCTGGATGCGTCGGTTCAGGACTGGCTGGGAAAAAGTAAACCGTAACTATTCAGCGAATGGTGAATTACTCAAGAGGAAAAAAAAGCAAATCTCTCGCCGCGGCGCTGAGATCGCTGAGGTTATATTTTGAGGATTTCGAAATAACGCATTCATCACTTCAGGGTTTCAGGAAGACCAGCCGCGTCAATCCGTGTGCATCCGTGGCTCTCCGAAAATCAGTGCCAATCTGTGAAATCTGTGGTTTTCTGGAGACGACATCCAAATTCATTAGCAGGGCGTTTCTTTCTAAAATGGCAGTGTCCGATTTATGACGAATAGCTAAAATAAATCTATGGTATAAGATGGAATTGCAGCCTGAAATAACCGCTTCTTTTAATATTATGGAGCCAATGAAGGCATATCCGGGGGGAATCGGTCAAAAACAAAATCGAGGTCATTAGGGACGTTTTATGATTTTGGCGCGAAGCTCTCGGATCTGCCGCTCCATTTCCAGCAGCCGTTTCTCCAGCATCAGCCGCGAAGGCGCTTTGAAGCCGATGGCTTCGTGTTTGCGGGCCAGAGTCGAACGAGTTTGCCGGTTGGCCTCGAACAGCCGTGTGTAATTCATGCGGCCAATGGTGATGGGCAGCTCCAGCTCGCGATCGCCGCGGCGGACGCGGATGGAGGTCTGCGTGCCGGGCAGAGAATTTTTCACCAGGCCGAGCAAAGCGTAATAATGATCGAGGTCCTGACCGTTGAAGGCCAGGATCACATCGCCAACGGCCAGTCCGGCTTTAGCGGCGGGCGAGCCCGGCTCGATGCGGCTGATCACCGGATGCACCTCCTCGCGGGCATTTGATCGCACGGTGATGCCCAGCCAGCCATGCTTTTCTGCATAACGGTCGAGAATGCGCCTGGCTGCTTCATACACCTGATCGATGGGCAGCACCAGGGCGGCATTGCTCACGGTGAGGTACAATCCCTGTCGCGATGCCGGATAATCCACCCGGCCGGACACCATGCCGATGATTTCACCAGCCGCGTTCAGCACCGGCGAGCCATTGTGACCGGGATCGATATTCGCTGTAATTTGAATGATGCCATTTTCGCGAATGGCGCTCACATTGCCCAGGCTGACCGCTGGGGTCACACCCAGCGAATTGCCCATGACGATGATCCAGGACCCGGCGCTGAGCTTTTCCGGCCGCCCGAATGGTACCAGTGGCACATCCTGTGAGGCCACGCGCAATAGCCCGATCTCCTTCTCATCATCAATGCCGATGAGCTCAGCGTCCAGCTCTTCACCGTTATACAGCCGCACGCGAATGGAGCACGCATGTGCCACAACGCTTTTGCGCGTGACGATGAAACCGGCATTGTGCAAAAACAGGCCGGTCCCGACTTTAATGCGGGGGAGGTTGGTTTCACTGCTACGGGAGGAAAAAAACGATAACAGTGGGGAATCTTCGTCTTTGTTGTTGTCCATGTCCAGGTAGGCATATATGGAGGTGACGGCCGGTTCACCCTGCTCCACCAGGGCGGCGATCTCCTTTTCCAGGTTGGATAGCAGGGTCTGTGATGCGGCCATCTCCGCGGATATCCAGGCAAACCAGAGAACCGTCAGTAGCGATACGACCGGGTGGCGCAAGGAATCCATGTTTACTTTGCCCATCTTAGAAAGATACGGTCCGAATATGGCGTTTGGCCTTTTCCCTTGCTTCCTCGACGATCTGCACAGAATCGTGCGCGGCCTTACCTCCGGGAACGCCTTCGAGGTCCTGCCGTTCCAGCGCACGCGGCTTGCCCGTATCACGAACATTGCGTTGCGGGAGCGGGACCAGTTCCAATGAATAAAAAATATTGCCTGTGGAGATGGTTGGATTGGAAGGGGTTGCAAAGCTTTCGGTTGCTGGCTGCAAACGTGGAAACCATTGGGACGAATGGTCACGCTGAAAGAGGAAGGTCGCTGCAAATAACAATAGCGCCGCAGCCAGCCCCATGGCCGGCCAACGCAGGTAAGCTGGCAGAGGCCACACCTTAGACCACCCGATGTGTTTGGACATCTGAATTTGAGCGCGCAGAACCGTCTCGAAATCTGCTGTAGTGGTAATGGGCTTTAGTTTCTTTAGCCGCTGCCGGATAAACCGGATATCTTCGAGTTTATCCCGACAACTCGGACAGGAATCCAAATGGTCTTCAAATTCCAAGCGTTCAGCAGCAGAAAGCTCTTGTTCCAAATATCTGGAACACAGCTCTTCAAAGTATTCGCAGCTTTTCATGACGTCAAATCACCTGTAGCAATTTTCTGAACCGACTCTCCTCTTTCTGACGGTTTGTCCATCAAAGAGTGTGTTTTTCTATTATTTAGTATCGCCGATAAAAGCCGAAAGCGAAAATGCAGCCGTTATTTTTTATCCAAATATTTTTTTAATTGACTTTGTAAACGGAGTCTAGCCCGATTCACGCGCGATTTCACCGTACCAATGGGGATTCGCAAAATTTTGCTGATTTCCTCGTAGGAAAATTCCTGAATGTCCCTCAGGATGATGACTTCGCGAAATTTGGGGGATAGTTTATTGATTTCGCGTTGGATAACCTCATCATGCAGCAGGCTATCCACATGCTGTTCTGGGTTGAATTCATCGTCCGAAACTTCGTAATCTTTATCTTCTTCGACTCCGAGATCACTGATCGACAGCAAGCGTCGGCGTTTTCGCTTTCGCAGCTCGGTCCGGGCCAGGTTGCCTGCTATGGTGTAGATCCAGGTCGAAAATTTTGCCACCCGACGATAGGCGTGCCGGTTGCGATAAACACGCAAAAACGTTTCCTGTAAGATATCTTCGGCTTGCTCTTGATTGCCAACGAACCGGTAAATAAAGTTGAGCAGCGGATCTTTATACCGCTTAACGATCTGTTCGAATGCATGTATATCACCCTGCTGAAACCGCTCTATCAGCTCCTCGTCGGTTGGCGAATTGGGATCGTTTCGTGCCACATTCGTCATTCAATTTCCTTGTGATTGTACCTCGAGGCATCAGAAAAGTTCCTAAGTCACCTGGATTTTTTCTGCAAATGGAAGATATGCAGACGGATACCCTTTGATGATCTGAATAAGCAACTGTTCCATCAAAACATCGTCTTGCACACGGTAATTTTTTAAAGAATAATCAACCTGGCGCAAATTTTCAAGTGCATTTTCAATTTCTTGCACCGTGTAATGACGTTTGAATTTATGCAAATCACGCACGAAATAGGGTGAAACGCCGGTAGCCGCCGCCAACTCGCGGTCCTGTGCCTGACCAGGCCGATAGCCGTACGCGATCAGCACGTTATGGAAAAAGCGTGCCAGTTGCGAAATCACCACTTGCACCGGTACATGGATTTTGATTTTGCGATAGATTTGCAACGCAAGGCGCAACTTTTTTTCACCAAGGGCATTCTGCAGAGCAAAAATCGAATATTCCTTTCCCACTCCAGCCACCGCGCTCACATCCGCGCTGGTGATTTCCTTGCGCTCACCGATGTACAGAATGATCTTGTCCAGCTCGTTGCTCAACTCGCGCAGCTTCGTGCCGACCTGCATGGACAGCAGTTGCACGGCTTCCGGCTCGATGCGATAACCGCGGTCTGTGACCTCATATTCAATCCAGGCGCCGATCTGGTTTTCGTACACCGGCTTGCACGGCAGCACTTCCGCCACTTTCTGAATTTGCGCCAGTGCCTGCTTCGGCCGACCGGTATCGCTAGAGGTGAGCACCAGACAGGCCCCGAGGTTAGGCGATTTGCAATAATCCACCAAGGCTTTGAGATCGGGGACGGACAGTTTTTGCACTTCCTTTACTACAACCACGCGGCGTTCTGCCATCATCGGAAACGCGCGCGCCAGCTCCAGTATGCGTCCAACCTGCACATCCGCGGCATGAAATACATCCAGATTAAAATCACGCAAATCGGGCGGCACGGCCATATCGATAATGCGCCGGATATAGAATTCGACCAGAAATTCCTCCGGGCCCGCCAGAAAAAACACCGGCGGCAAATCCGCGGCGCTTTTGTATTTGTCCAGTGCGTTGGGTTTCATCAGGCCGACTTTTCCTTTTCGCGTTTCATGGCCAGGGCCAGGGTATAGGCGAACCCGCCCCAGATCAATCCAAGCACAAGCAACATCATGATCACGGCATCCGCGCTCATGCGCTTTCTCCTTTCACGGCCGAAATTCGAGCGTACAGCCGGTTGTTGAATACCAGGAACAGGCCGATCGCCACGCCCCACTGCACGATGCAGGTGCCGACACTGAACGTGTGGGCCGGATTCCACCAGCCTTCGGGATCATAGGCCGTAATGGCCTGATAGAACCACCAGCTAATCAATATAATAAATTGCACAGGAATGAAAAAGCGAAGAATGATCTCATACCACTTTCCAACTTTGATATCGCTGCCCCGCGCGTTGACCAGTTCTTCCCGGAACCGCTTCACGCCATATTTATTGGCGGCGAAGGCCACGAAAAAGCCGCTCAAAATCAGGCCAACGCCCCACACCCAATCCTGGTTTTGAAAAATGCCCAGGTTCACGGCCGAAGGCACGCCAAAAACAAAGCTCACGGTCCAGATAAAGGTGACGGCTCGCTTACGGGTCCAGCCGAGATCGATGAGCACGCGCGCGGCCAGCTCAATCATGGCGATGAGGCTGCTCAATGCCGCCACGCTGAGCGCCAAAAAAAATACAGCCATGAAAAAGCCGGCCGCCGGCAGTTTTTGAAACAGCTCGGGGATCCAGATGAACGTCAGCCCGGTGGACGCCGGACCGGATTCGGCCAGCACCTCCGCGGGCGACTGCCCGAGCGCTGGCGCCAGCGCAAATACCGCTGGAAAAATCACCATGCCGGCCAGCAGCGATGCGCTATTGTTGCCGAACCCGGCAATGAACGAATTCAAGACCACATCTTCTTTTTCGCGCATGTAAACGGCATAGGTCAATATCAGGCCCCAGCCGGCGCCGGTGGACCAGGCCGATTGTGATAGCGCCTCCAGCCAGACTTTGTATTGAATCAGCGACGACCAGTCGGGCGAGAACAGGAATTGCAGCCCTTCGAAGGCTCCGGGCAGAGTGAGCGCCCGCACCATACCGATGATCAGCAGCACGGCCAGGCCCGGAATCAGAATTTTGTTGGCGAGTTCAATGCCACGGGTGACGCCGCGGTAAATGATCAGCGCACCGATGCTGATGGAAATGAAATGAAACAGGATGGTTTGCGCAGGGTTGGCCTGAAACAGGTCCCAATAGGCGCGGCCGCTCATGGCGCTGAGATCGCCGGCGACCGCGGCGGTGAAATACCGCAGGCACCAGCCCATGACTACCGAGTAATAAAACATGATGGCAATGGTGCAAAACGCCACAAACGCACCCATCCAGGTGTATTGCCGGCCGATGAGATGGCCGATGGCGCCCGCCGGCCCCAGGCGTGTTTTTTTGCCAATGGCAAATTCGGCAATGATCAGCGGGATCGACCACAGGAACAGAAACAGAATCCAGGGAATCAGAAACGCGCCGCCGCCGTTTTGCGCCGCAATGCGTGGAAACCGCCAGATATTCCCGGTTCCGATGGCCATTCCCAGCGCTGCCAGAATGAGTGTCCACCGCGAAGAGAAAAATTCTCGCCGCTCTCCCATGTCTCCCTCCATTATCAGGCCGGCTATTCAATTTCAGGCTGTGGAAACGGATTTTAAAAATAAGCGAGATTCAGCGAATCTGCAAGAAATAAATTCCCAGCAGCCCGACGGCATAACAGTACCAGGCGAAATAGTCCAGACGGCCGCGGCGTACCATGCTCATGAGAAAGCGGATGGCCAGATATCCGGAGACGTAGGAGATGACAAAGCCAATCACCAGCGCCCAGAAAAAGTCGGAAGAGGGCGGGGATTCGAGCACGTCTTTCAGTTGCAGCAAAAACGCGCCGAAAATCGCCGGCACGGCGAGCAGGAACGAAAACCGCGCCGCTTCCTCGCGCTTGACCCCGGCCAACATGCCCACGGAGATGGTCGTGCCGGAGCGAGAGATGCCGGGCAGAATGGCCAGCGCCTGCGACAGGCCGATCAGGATACTGCGTTTGAGATCGACCTTGCCGGTGGATTTGAGCCCCAGTCGGGAGAGCAGCAGAATGGTGCCGGTGGCCATCAAAAAATAGGCCGCCAGCAGCGGATTGGAAAACGCTTCTTCAATCGGGTCTTTGAAAAACAGCCCAATGAGCACGGCGGGAATGGTTCCCCAAACCAGAAAAGCGATGTAATGCAGCGCTGCTTCCTGCTCACTATTCGGATCGCTGGCGGAGCGGCGAATAAATGCCAGCACGCCGCGAAGCAGCCACACCATATCCGGCCAGAACGCCGTCACCACAGCAAACAGGGTCCCCAAATGCACCACAACCTCAAACAGGATACCTTTTCCAGTGATGCCCAGCAAGGCCTTGCCCAGGGTCAGATGAGCAGAACTTGAAACCGGAAGAAATTCGGTCAGTCCCTGTACCAGTCCCAGAATCATTGCATCAAGAAACGTCACCTCAACATCTCCTTCCAGATAAAAGTTCATGGAATTGGCAATCTATTGACAAAGCCTAAAGGAGATTGCTCCGCACTTTGGATGCAAAATGTATCTTGTTTACCGGTAAAAAATTTGCATCCGACAATATTCGTCATTTTTTCGGGTTCATCAAAATCAATTTTCATTAATATACTGCTCGCACGACTGCTAAAAACATGCCCAATGACCGATGGTTTCTGAAATGAATCCACGATTTGCTATCTTCCGAGAATCATAAAAAAAGACAACAAAAAAGGCTCCGCAAGAAGCACGGAGCCTAAAACAAGCCGGTCAGCATGAGATCATCGAATGGGATGATTTATTTTCCCAGTGCAAAAACGCCGCCAACCGAAATGACGAGCTGATTCAGATCACTCACCAGACGGTATTTGATTTCAGCGATGATATCCATTTTTTCGTTCATCATATAAAGCACGCCCGCTCCGGCATCGATTCCCAATTTGGTGTCGGAATCCGAGGCCGAGCCCAGAAAGCCGAGATCCACTTCGACCTTCAGAAAATGTAAACCGGCACCCGCCAGCACGTATGGCCGCATCTGGGCATCAGCAGCACCCAGCATGTATTTAACGACGCCCATAATGGCAATATCCGAAAACGAAGCGCCGACCCCGCCTTCTTTGGCCGATTTTGACCAGTAATCCAAGGCCGCTTCCAAATTCATGTTCTCGCCAATTTGTCCCAGATTAGCGAATGCACCAAATCCAATGGTGCCATCCACATCTTCCGGATTCACATAGAAAAGCCTTCCCCCAACGCCATAAAAGCCAATGCCTCCCTGAGCATGCGCTCCACTTGCAGCGACGCCAACCAGCACGAGCGTCACAAAAACGGCTTTCGACAGAAGTTTCATTGTCGCGAACCTCCCTGATAATTCAACACTCCGGATACAACACCTGCGTGTGCCTCAAGGTATTGCCCCTTATTTTTTTGTAAATCAGCTTATTGTTGACCGGCTTGTTTTCGATTTAATACAGCATTCAAGCTTCCGGAGCGGAAGCCCTCCAGGTCGAGTGTGATGTAGATGTATCCTAAAGACTTGAAGTGAGCGATCAGGTCATTTCGGAAGTCATCATCCAGCAGCATTCGCAATTTAGATATTTCTATTTCAATACGGGCAGTATCACCAAAGTGGCGAACACGACATTCGCGCAGCCCTCGCTCGCGCAAAAAGGCCTCCGCCTTTTCCACCTGGCGCAACGCCTGAACGTCAATCGGCTGACCATAGGGAAACCGAGACGAAAGGCATGGCATGGATGGTTTATCCCAATTGGGCAGCCCAAGTTCTTTCGCCGCCGCGCGGATGTCCTGCTTGCCAAAACCTGCTTCACGCAAGGGCGAGCGCACATTCCATTCGCGATTGGCCCGCAGCCCGGGCCGGTAATCGCCAACATCGTCCGCATTGGTACCATCCACCACCCAGCGATAGCCTTCGCTATCGGCAATGCGGCGCAATTTTTCGAACAGTTCGTTCTTGCAAAAATAACAACGATCGGCAGGATTGGAGCGGAATTTAAGGTTGTCGGTTTCTTCCGTGCGGATGACGCGCCATCGAATGCCAATGGTCTTCGCCAATTGGATGGCTTCTTGTTTTTCCTTTTCCGGTAGAGTGGCCGACTCACCGATCACGGCCAAGGCCCTATCGCCGAGTTCATCTGCAGCAACGCGGGCTACCAGCGTGCTGTCCACGCCGCCGGATAGCGCCACGACGGCGCTTTCCAGCTCCCTCACGATGCGGCGCAAATGCACCAATTTAGCTTGCACCGGGCTGTTCTCTATGGTTTCAGCGCGATTGTCGTCGGTCAGGATAATTTCGACCTCCTGTCGATTGTTTGTGTGCCGGGCAGCCTTTGCATGTTTATTTGCAATGGACCTGTTCAGCCCAGAAGTGATCATTTCGAGATAACCTGTTTCAAATGTTGGGGGCGACAACGCCATTTCCCTGCGGAAGGCATGGATATCGCCGTGGCCGCAAAGGCTGACGCACGGTAACGGGTTTTAAACCCCGTCGCTTAACCTGAACAAATATCCAGAAATTGCAAGGAGGTCATCATATATAAAAAATTTTGGCCGGAAATACAAGGACTTTTGAACCCAGGCACTTTGGAGGTGCCTGGGGGTTCGGTAGCTGGTGTTTCAAATCGCGCTTACTCGCTACCGGTGCTGCCGGTGTACTGCTCACCGTCAAACGGCAGTTTGATGATCTTTGGCCCCTGGATTCGCAAAATGTGCACGAACTGGTTCACGCGCGTTTGCAGGTCGAAGCGAATTTCGCCTTTGCGGCCGAGAAAAGGTCTGCTCTGCAGCAGCCGCATCTGCATGTCTTGGCGGGAAATCTTGCTGGCATCGAGCAAAGAAAACACGAAACTGCCGATGTCAAAGCCGATC
Source organism: Candidatus Zhuqueibacterota bacterium (assembly GCA_030950365.1). Classification (GTDB taxonomy): domain Bacteria; phylum Zhuqueibacterota; class Zhuqueibacteria; order Zhuqueibacterales; family Geothermadaptataceae; genus Hydrothermovivens. The sequence goes on from JAUZRQ010000030.1 coordinate 21,978, forward strand.
AACTCCCAGCGCTCCGGCGTGCTGCCCGTGGCCTTGCGGAAGCGGTTGCGGAAGTTTTTATATTCGAAACTTTCGGGATCAAAGTAATAGCTGCTCACAAACGTGGCCCCATCCACATAACGAAGCAACGTTTTTTTCCTGTCCAGATCGGTCAGGTACCAGTACTCTCCGCCAAGAATTTTTGCGTTGATGTTGAAATATTTCAACTGCCGTGCCACGTATTCGATATCTTCGGTGTAGATGGGTAAAAACACCGCATCGATGTTGGTCACCGGATAGGCGGCGCTTTGCTCAACAATGGTCTCATCCTGATGCGTTTCGGCCTTGACCCGTTCCAGGAAATCGTTCCACAGCGAGTCTTTGTCTAGCGCCGCGAAATTGGGTAACTGTGGACGAATTGTATCCAGAAACACGCGCCGAAAGGCGATTTCGCGGATTTCCTTGAATTGCCGTCCCAGGTTTTCCGGTACGCCGTAGTACCACCGCTGAGTAATAATTTCACCCCCCAGGCGATCGATTTCCTCGCTGAAGGCATCCACCATCTGGCTGCCGTATTCATCGTGCGGGGCAATGGTGACGAACGTGCGAAGGCTATCTTCGAAAAAGGCATATCGGGCCATGGCCCGCGCCTGGACTTGCAGGTCTGGGCTGGTTTGAAAAATGCTCTCGCCGATGCCGGCGATGCCGATATCGGTGGCGTTAGTGGTAAGCATCGGCATGCGATACGCCTGCGCCATGCCGGCCAGCCCGGCGGTGATCAGATTCTCGAGTTCGCCAACCAGGCAGACCACATTGGGATCGCTCACCAGCTCCTGGGCCGCTTTTACGGTCAAGATCATGTTACTGCCCGAATCACGGATCACCGTCTCGACATTGATGTTCTCGGCGTTCTTGCGGCGAATTTCCTGTTCGGCAAACTTGATGCCGGTGACAATGCGGCGGCCTTCTTCAGCAAATTCGCCGGTAAGCGGCAGCACCACGCCAATGCGGTTGATGTTCAAAATGCGCTGCACCCGATCCTTCAGAAACGCACGCAGCTCATCCACGAATTTGCCTTCGGCATGGATGCTGAGGAAATTCTCCGTGATCGACTTGGCCTTCTGCGGATCGTTGGCGCGCAAGTACTGCTCGGCCTCGGCCAGCACGATGAGCGCCTGGCCATCGCTGCCGACGGGCTCGGTTTTGAGCTGCTGCAGTTGCTCGAGGGGCAGGTAATCGGACAGCAGAATGCGCGCCAGGCGAACCACTTTTTCGGACAACACCGGCGAACGGGCATAGCGCTGGGCCAGCAAAAACTGCTTGGCCGCTTTATACACATCGCCGTTCTGAAAATGCACCAGGCCCATCAGCATGTGCGCATCGGCGATGTAACGCGATTGAGGATGGATCAGCAACAACTGCTTGATGTCCTGGGTTACCGTTTCATAATCCTTCAGCCAGTAACTGCAGCGTGCATGCATTATTAGCGAGGCGGTAATCAACTGATGCATAGGCCGGGCTTTAATCAGCTCACGAAACACTTGTTCGGCTTCACGGAAGTTGCCGTTGTTATACAGTATCACCCCTTGCTCGAAACGCTGCTGCACTTCCGGTACCTGTCGGATTTCCGGGCGCTGCTGCGCCAGAGCGGCCGACGGAAGCAGACAGCCGAATCCAATAAGGAGAATCCAGACGGGTTTCACGGGTCTTGCTCCCTCCCTGTTTCATAAAAATGGTGTTTTGAGACCGCCCGGTTATTCGACGGTCACGCTTTTTGCCAGATTTCTGGGCTGATCCACATCACAGCCACGCAAAATCGCAATGTAGTAGGCCAATAGTTGCAGAGGAACAATGGTCAGAATGGGTGTCAGGAATTCCAGGGTGGACGGGACATACAGCACGTGATCAACGCGCTTTTTGATCTCCTCGTCACCTTCCGTAGCGATGGCAATTACCTTGCCTTTCCGGGCGCGCACTTCTTCGATGTTACTTATAATTTTATCATACGTCGAATCGTGTGTGGCAATAAACACCACCGGCATGTTTTCATCGATTAGGGCAATGGGGCCGTGTTTCATTTCAGCGGCCGGATAGCCCTCGGCATGGATGTAGGAAATTTCCTTCAGCTTGAGCGCGCCTTCCAGCGCTACCGGGAAATTGTAGCCGCGGCCCAGATACAGAAAATTGCTGGCCGTATGGTACTTCTCAGCGATATCCTTCACCTGCTCGTCACTGGCTAGAATCTTCTGAATTTTTTCCGGCAACCTTTGCATCTCTTTCACGATTTCCACACCACGCGTAAACGACATGCTTTTCATCCGCGCTAGCAAAAGTGTTATCAGCGCCAATACAGTAACCTGAGATGTGAAGGCTTTTGTGCTGGCCACACCGATTTCCGGCCCGGCGTGCAAATATACGCCTGCATCGCTTTCCCGTGCGATGGTGGAGCCCACCGCATTACAAATGCCAAACACTTTGACGCCTTTGCGTTTGGCTTCACGCAGGGCCGCCAGGGTGTCCGCTGTCTCACCCGATTGACTGATGACCATAACCACAGAGTCGTTATCCAGTACTGGGTCGCGGTAGCGGAATTCGGAGGCATATTCCACCTCCACCGGGATACGCACATACTCTTCCAGCATATATTCCCCCAACAGGGCCGCATGCCAGCTTGTGCCGCAAGCGGTAATCAAGATACGGCGTGCATACAATAGCGATTGGACTTCGCCCACCAACCCACCCAACCGGGCCATTCCTTCATCCGGCATCAACCGTCCGCGCATGGCATCACGGATGGTTTCAGGTTGCTCCATGATTTCCTTGAGCATGTAGTGCTCATAGCCGCCCTTGCTGATGCGTTCAAGATCGTAGGCGATTTCCACGACCTTTTTTTGCACTGGCAAATTGTCGATGGTCTTGATGGTTACCGCGTCGCGGGTCAGCACGGCCATCTCGCCGTCGTCCAGATAGGTTACCTGCTTGGTGTGATCGATGACGGCATTGACATCCGAGGCCACAAAATTTTCATCCTTGCCCAGCCCAAGAACAATCGGGCTGCCGTGCCGCGCCGTGA
>JAUZRQ010000031.1 GCA_030950365.1 Candidatus Zhuqueibacterota bacterium
TTTTGCAGGATGTTTCTGTACTTTTCATTGAATGCGGATCAATCTGTGCAAGTTTTTTTTCAACCTCTGCGGCCTCAGCGCCACTGCGAGAGGTTCATTTTTCTTCTTTACAAGCTTTTTCCAAATGGCTGAATAGTTACAAAATTTCAGTTTGATGTATCAATGCTATTATGAACTTTCGCCTTTCAAGCATCCAAATATTAACAAAACCTGCAATTTTTCTTGCCTAATGCGAAAATTTGCTGTAAATTTTACGACCATGAGCGAAAATTTGCAGAAATATCGATTTTTAAGCCGATTTTTGCCCGGCCCAGATAGCAAGCGCCTGGTTCTAATTACAGGGGCCAGACAGACCGGGAAAACCACCCTGGCCAGGTCATTCTATCGCGATTTAGCCTACATTAACCTTGATGCCCCTGAAAATCGAGAACGGGTCAGGGAAATTTCATCCTCGATGTGGCACCGGGACATCGGCAATGCGATCATCGATGAAGCACAAAAAGAGCCGATCGTTTTTGACAAGGTAAAATATGCTTTCGATGGCGGCCAGATATCATTTGAAGTTTTGCTGGGTTCCAGCCAAATCCGGTTGTTGAAAAAGATCAGAGAATCCCTTGCCGGGCGGGTGTCGATTTTCGAATTATGGCCATTGCTTATGAGTGAAATCGCGGCGCAGGTGGATACGCCCGAGATGCCACTGATTGATCGATTGTTTTCAGGCGATGCGCTTTCCGCTGTTTTTCAAGACGTGTCCGGTTTTGTCTTCGAGGAAGAATCCGGACTGAAAAAACAAGCTGAAGCCTATTTGATGAAATGGGGGGGAATGCCAGCATTGCTTCATCTTTCTTCTGATGACGAAAGAATGATGTGGTTGCGCGATTATGAATACACATATCTCGAGCGCGACCTCGCTGATCTTGCACGCCTGGATGATCTTTTACCATTTAGGAAACTGCAGAAGCTGGCGGCACTACGTTCTGCATCTTTGCTGAATTATTCGGAGATCGCGCGCGATGCCGGATTGAGTGTAGACACGGCGCGGCGCTATCTCCAGTATCTCGACATTTCCTATCAAGTGGTGTTATTGCAGCCGTATTACCGAAATCTCACCAGCTCGGTTGTCAAAACCCCCAAACTTTATTGGCTTGATATCGGCTTGTTGAGAACGCTCACCGGTCTTTGGGGCAAAGAGTCTGGAAGCGTGTTTGAAACGATGGTCGTTGGGGAAATCATCAAATGGATGCGAACCACTCGCAAGAATGGTGAAATTTATTTCTACCGCACGCGCGCCGGAATGGAGATGGACGTGTTGCTGCAATTGCCGCAGGGATTTATAGGCATGGAAATTAAAAACCGGAACAATTTGATCCATTCCGACATGAAAGCGATGAAAAAAGTAGCACGGAGCCTCAATGACCAGTGGCTAGGAGGGATGGTCGTATATCGTGGCGATCGCCTTTATAAAGTCGCTGAGCCGGATATCTGGGCGGTGCCTTCCTGGAGGTTGTTCGCCTGACAAACTCTCCTAAAAATCAAATCCATTTTCCTCCTCCCCACCTGTGACAAATCTGCAATTCGGGGTTTTTGCTTGCTTCCTATCGCATTTCGGCTTAATATTTTGAACCCGATCGTGGAAATCGTTTTTTCAATCCATACAACCCCAGTGGCAAGGAGCATATTCCATGAAAGCAGATGTCAGACTGCAGGAAGTGGAACGCCAGCGGCGGCAGGTGGCCTCGATGGACCCGGCGACCGGTGAGATCTGGGCGACCTATGAAGCCGCATCGGAGCAGCAGGTGGGCGAAGCCATCCGGAGGGCGCGTCATGCGCAGCCGGCCTGGCAGGAAATGGAACTGAACCAGCGCCTCGCCATTCTTCGCAAAATGAAACAGGCGCTCTATGAACAGCGGCAGTCTATTGCGGAATTGATCACCCGGGAGAGTGGCAAGCCAATGCCGGAATCGTACGTCACCGAAATCATGACAGCTTTGGATTTAATGGGCTACTACCTCAAACGCGCTCCCAAGCTGCTGCGTCCGCGGCAATGGCGGCACGACAATATCGCGCTGAAATTGAAAAAAGCTATTTCAGTGCCACAACCGTGGGGCGTGGTCGGCGTTATCACGCCGTGGAACTATCCGCTTATGCTGCCCGTGGGCGCCATGTTTCCGGCGCTGGTGGCCGGAAATGCGGTGATTTTGAAACCGGCCGAATACACCACCACCACTGCCATGAAGCTGGGCGAGCTGGCACGCGAGGTCGGCGTGCCTGAAGAGGTCTTCCAGGTCCTGCCCGGCGACGGCATCACCGGGGCGGCCCTGATTGAAAACGGCGTGGACCGCGTCGTGTTTATTGGTAGCGAGCGTGCCGGCCGCAGCGTGGCCAAAGCCGCCGCCGAGAGGTTCATTCCGGTGACCCTGGAGATGGGCGGCAGTGATCCAATGCTGGTGTTGCGTGATGCGCCGGTGGAAAACGCCGCCGCGGCGGCCATCTGGGGACGGTTTCTCAATGCTGGACAGACCTGTGTAGCCGTGAAACGCGTGTTTGTCGAAGAACCGATCTACGAGGCGTTCGTCCATGATGTCGTACAGGGAGTGAAAAAGTTGCGGCTTGGGCCGGGCAATGAACCGAATACCGATGTGGGGCCGATGATTCGCGAGGTGCAGGTGAAGCAGCTGGAGGAGCAACTACAAGATGCGGTGGCTAAAGGCGCCACTGTGCGTGCTGGTGGCCGTCGCCGCCCGGATATTGGCCCACTGTTTTTTGAGCCCACCGTACTCACCGATGTCACGTCGGATATGCTGGTGATGCAAGAAGAGACCTTCGGCCCAATTCTGCCCATCGTGCCGGTGAAAAGCGCGGAGGATGCCGTGGAAATGGCCAACGCCACGTCCTACGGATTAAGCGCCAGCATCTGGACCCGGGACAGGCGCAAAGCTTTTGAGCTGGCGCAGCGCATCCAGGCGGGCGCCGTGACGATCAACGATAATTCGTTTCATCCGGGCGCCTGTGATGTTCCCTACGGCGGTTTCAAACATAGCGGCCTCGGTAAAAGCCATGGCGACCAGGGACTGCTGGACATGGTCAGAGAGCAATACATTGATATCGACCCGCTGCCATCGCAATACAAACCGTGGTGGTTTCGCTATTCCCCGTCCATGCGCGAGCAGATGAGCCAGTTCATTGCGTTTATTCATGGTACGAACGTAATTGACCGCTTGCGCGCCATTCCCGCGTCGCTGGCGCTGCTTTGGCATCGCAACCGATTGCCGTAGCAGTATGACTAGGCATAGAAAAGTCGGCTCATTTGTGCATGGCAGTGGGCGGTAAACAGGTCAGGCATGGACCGCGAGAAAAACACATTTCATCGGTTTCGCATTTCCGTCATTATTCCCACATTCAATCGCCGTCGATGGTTGCCGGAAACGATTCGGTCGGTACTGGCGCAAACCTTCCCGCCGCATGAAATCATCGTAGTGGATGACGGCTCTACCGATGGCACCGAAGATTGGCTGCTCGAGGCATTCCCCGACGTGCACTACCATTGGCAGCCGCAGGCCGGGCCGTCTGCCGCTCGCAATCAGGGCGCACGGATGGCCACCGGGAACTGGCTGGCGTTTCTGGATTCCGATGATCGCTGGCTTCCATACAAACTGCAGCGACAGGTTGAATTTTTGTGCGACCATGCGGAGTTCCAGGCGGTTTATACTAATGAAATCTGGATTCGCAGCGGCCGTCGGGTGAATCCCAAAAAACGGCACCAAAAATACGGGGGATGGATCTATCCGCACTGTTTGCCGCTGTGCATTATCAGTCCTTCCTCGATTCTGCTCTCGCGCGAGCTGTGGGAATGGAGCGGCGGTTTTGATGAATCACTGCCGGCGTGTGAGGATTATGACCTGTGGCTTCGCATTGCGGCGCAACACCCCATTGGCTACATCGATGAGCCGCTGATTGTGAAGCATGGCGGGCATGTCGATCAGCTTTCGCGGCAGTGGGGGCTGGACCGCTACCGCGTGCGGGCGCTGGAAAAGATGCTACAATGCCCGGAACTGCGTCCGGACTGGCGCGAAGCCACGCGCGAGATGCTGCTGCAGAAATGCCGCATTTTGATTCAAGGGTTCGAAAAACACCGGCGGTTTGCCGAAGCCGAACAGTTTCGAACTATTTTAAACCGCTGGCAGACGGCTCAGTAGCATAAGCATCTAAAGTAGCGCAAGCTTCCAGCTTGCGGGTGCTTTCCCCTGGCGTAGCCTGTTAGTTTGCGGTCTTTGGCCGCAGCGCAAGCATGGATGCTTGCGCCACATTTGGCGTGGCACAAGCTTTTGAAGTGGCGCAAGCTACCAGCTTGCGAATGCTGCGCACAGGCACGGCTTGTAATTTTTTTACGGCCTTTGACTATAGCCAAGGACGATATCCCTTACGACTGTATAGGTTGCTGGTTGTCGCCATCAAAAAACCGGGAAATGAGCGATAGCCTCATGTCTATTGATAGTAGTCCTGAGCTTAATAAAAATTCTGTATCGCAATGAAAACGTTTTACCGCCGTTATCTGCCGCACATTCAGCCTCCAGGAGCCACGCTTTTC
>JAUZRQ010000032.1 GCA_030950365.1 Candidatus Zhuqueibacterota bacterium
AAGCATCCCTGCTTGCGAACGGCGCGAGACCAGCTAGAAACAGTAAACCGCAAGCTGGAAGCTTGCGCTCCATGAACAGCCGAATCAATAATGGAGGTTTTTCAATTTTCCTGAAGCAATAATAGGCAAAGCATTCAACAAAAAAGAGACAAGGTGGGCTTGCGAGGAATCTCTGCGTTCTCAGCGGTTCTTTATCAAGTTAAGATGCGACCAGATGAATTGATATCAAGTTATCCTACACATTGATAACGCCCCATCAATCTTATCCAGGATCTCACCCTTTTACCAAAACACATCCCTCACTGTTCCAGGATGCATGCCATCAAAGATATTCGTTATACACATCCTCCCGTTCCGGATCAATGCGTTTTAAAATTTCAATAGCGGTCTTGTCTTCATCGTTTTTAAAAATATCTAAGACCTCCTGATAATGCGCATCGATGAACTGCCTGGCCGCGTCCAGATCCGAGTCGTTCTCAAGCACCTCTTCCAACATCTTGAGGGCTTGCACAATATATTGCTTGGCCTTGTCGCGCTCCTCATCCAGCGTGGCCATGGCGTAAAAGTAGTAATCCTTCATCTCGCGGAATTTCTGATAATTCTTGCCCAGAATCAGATCCAGCAGCTCTTCGCGGCGATCCCAACCGGTAAAAAAGCGGCTGAATTTGCCCTGCTGCAGCACTTCTTTCGCTTTGTCCAGAAAAGGCGTGCCCTCCAGGTAGCCCAGTTTGTCATACTCATTGGCAATGACCAGATACACATAAAAATCAATGATGCCCTTGAGCGCGGTGAACTGGCCGTCGTGTTCCATCTCTTCCCCTTCCTGAAAGGCGAACACGCAGCGCTTGTCGTAGTACTGGATATCCGGACCGGCAACGAGCAGGCTCGCCCTGTAGCGGTCTTCAATATTGGACGGCAGGTCTTGAAGCACCATCTGAAAATTCAGATCAAACGGTGGCAGGTCTTTCGGGTTGAACCACTCATAGGTGGCAATATATTTATAAACTTTGTCCTGGAAATCTCTCATCTTTTTTTGCTTTTCCAGGGACAGCTTTTTGAGGATGATCTTCACTTTGACCTTCATCGGCGATTCACTACCCGCCAGTCCCTGGTCCACAAAGCTCAGATTTGAGATCATCATCAACGCCAAGAAAACCCGACAGAAAGGACGACCGACCATTCTCATAATTTGCTCCATAAAAATTGGGAAAATCGCATTTCCTCGGTTTCTATAACTAGTAAACCGAATGAGTAGCCTACCGTTTCATTGCATTTCTGTAAAATATAGTACGATTCCCGAGGGATGTCAAGGAATACTCGTGGGTCGGAGTCATACAACCAGGGGGTAAAGACATGCGCGCTCTTTTGCTGATGTTCCTCTGCGCACAGCTCACCATGGCGCAGGATATGCGTTTCGGCGCACACTCCGCAGCGCTCGGAGGCCAGCGGACCCTGGTGCAGGATGCGGCCGGAACTGTGTTTTTGAACCCCGCGGTGCTAATGAGCGCACCGCAATGGTCTTTCTGGGCTACCTATCTCCGCCCGTTTCAACTGCCGGGCCTGCATTCTCAGGCCATCGCCGCAAATCTGACCGCCCGCCATGTTGCCATTGCCGCCGGCGCAGCGCAGTGGGGTAATTTGCTGTACCGCGAGCGGCTTCTCCGGATGGCGTTTGCCTGTCCTGTCACATCCCGGCTGGTTCTCGGCCTGGCGATACAGCAACGAACCGTGGAAATCGAACGGTACGGCCGCTATGGCCAGTGGACCGGCGATTTCGGCGCCCGTGTTCGTCTCAGTCACCGGGCCGAGCTGGGCATTCTGATCCGCAATGCGATTTATCGGCGGTCGGCCTCGTTGCAGGAGACACCACGGCGCGAAGTCATGACCGGGCTGGTGGTTTCTTTTCCCATGCATCTCCGTGTGTTCGCGGAGCTGGCACGAGAAACCGGCTTCGAGCCAGAATTCCGGCTGGCGGTCGAATTGCGTCCCATATCGTACCTTTCCTTGCAGGCCGGTTCCGGCTTCAACACACCGGAGGAATTCGCCCTTGGCCTGTCACTGAACATGGCCGTTTTTCGTCTGCACTACGCGGTGACCTCGCACCCCGTGCTACCGATGACGCATGTGTTCGCCCTGTGGTTTGGGAGTGTGCCATGAGACGGCTGCGAGCGGCCTTGCTGTTGATCTTGCTGTGGCCTCGAGCGCTAATGCCGCAAAGTTACGAGGATATCATGGACCGGCTGGCCGGGGCGGAAATCGGCGATCTGGCCGATGTGCTGCAGCAGATGATCGTCGAACCGGTGGAGATCAATCAGCTTTCGCCGGATTCGGTGGCGGGCATCTGGTTCCTCACGGCGGCACAAAAGGAGCGCCTCGCTGAACTGCTGCGCCGCAAAGCACCACGCATCACGTATCATGACTTGATGGACATCCTGGCGCTGCCGCCGGAGGCCATCCGGGTGATGTTCCACGCAGAGCCGGATCGGCGGCCGCAACGCCACTTCTGGAGCCGATTGCAATGGCGGCGCCAGGCTGCGGGCGCGCAGCACTCCACGCGAGTTCGCTTTCAGCTCGGCGCTTACACCATGGGCAGCGTCACTGAAAAGGACGCCGGCGAACCGCGCTGGCTGGACTTCATTTCCGGTTTCGTGCAGTGGCAATCTCCCGAGCCGCGGGTGCAACTTCTATTTGGCGATTTCACCCTGCAATGTGCCACAGGCCTGGCCTTTTCCGGTGCGTATGGCAATCCAGCGTTATCGCTGCCAGAGCATGCGCTGCGTTTTGCCGAACCAAAAATTGCACCCTATGCATCGGTACTGGAAAACACCGCTTTCCGCGGTGCCGCTTTCCGCTGGCAGCGCGGCGCATTTTTGCTCATCGGCTTTTATTCGGCGGCATTGCGGGATGCCAGCCTCGATTCTACCGGCCGGGTCATTTCCCGGCCCCCGCACGGCTACCACCGTACCTCACGGGAGCAGGCGGCCGCACGCACTCTGCGCGAAACCACCGCCGGATGGATCGTACGGCTGTCTCCTGCACCCACGTTTCAACTCGGCATCGCTGGCTATGACCAACATTTCGACCGGTACATTGTGAACCCGGATCGGATTCGGCGACAGTTTGCCTTCGCCGGTCAGCATAAGCGGCTGTTCGATGCGTTTTTCCGCTGGCAATCGCGATCCGGCGCGCTGACACTATTTGGTGAGATGGCTACAATGGCGGACGACCGGGCAGCGATTGCCGGCCTGCAATATGGCGGCCCCCGCCACCGGTTTGTGGTTGCCGCCTGGCAGGCACAGCCCGCGTTCCAGAACGACCATGGCGCCCTACCTGGCGAACGGACCGGGGATACCAGCAATCAGACCGGCGCCTATCTGGGCTTGACGCTCAGGAGCCGCTCTGGCCGTTGGTCCAGTTACGTGCATCGCGTGCGAACCCTCTGGCGCACTTTTTTTCTGCCCATGCCCGTACAACACGGCGATCTGGCCCTTTTGTGGGAACGGCGCGTAGCCCGCGGATTCTGGCTGCAATGGCGGTTACGGTTCCGCACACAGCAGGTGATGTCTCCACGCGTGCGGCTACCCCAGCAGGCGCGCGGCGAGGTTCTGATCGAATCCCGGCAGGCATCGCTGCGGATGCGATTGCGCATAAAGCTGGCGCGCCGCTTACTCTATCGATTTGGTGTGGATGCGCTCAACCAGAAACGCCCGGCCGAGCCCAACCGCATCGGCTATGCGCAATATCATGCCCTGCATGCCAGCTTCGGCCGCTGGCTGGATCTGCGCCTCAAATGGACTGATTTTCTTGCGGATGATTACGACAGCCGGGTCTACCAGTTCGATGCATTTTTCCCGAACTGGGTTCAGCCGGTGGCCCTGTATAGCGAAGGCCAGCGATGGTTGGTCACCTTCCGCATCCGGGCGGGCCGCCGGGCGCATATCGCTGGCTACTGGCTACATGAAAAGCGCGATGCATCCGGTCGCAAACGCGAATTCGGCTTTCAACTGCAGTGGCAGCAATGAAGAAGATTGCTTCTCCTGCTGCACAGTCAGGTCCCCCTATAGGCTCCAGTTGATTGGCGGTATTCCGAAACCGAACCCCCTAATCCGAAAATCTATATTGACAAGTTTGTTACATTTAGCTATATTTGATCAAATTTTTTCATATTTTTAAGGCGTTATCCCGCAAATATTTAGCATGTGCCTATTTATAGATAACGATTCAGTCTTCCTCGCAAAAATTTAACCCATTTTCAATGAAGGCTGAATCGTTGCATTCATAGAGAAACGCCTTGTGAGGATCATTTTCTAAGCCCCGAACCTATTCCATGCTAAAATCAGTTCAGCACTCCGTCGCCAGGAAAAAACTCTTGTGGCAAAAACGCGCGCGGTCGCAAACGGAAACGATTGATATCCTCGCCCGACTTTCCAATGTGAAATCGGTCATCATTTTCATGCCGGAAATCCATGAAGACTTTGGTCTGGTGCTGAACCGCCTCAACGAATTCAAAAGGTTTTTCCCCGGGGCTAAATTCAGCGGCGTGATCCGCGCCAATTATGCCAGCTTTGTCGGCAACAACACGTTTCAGCAAATTTATGTCCTCGGCCCTCAGAACATCGGTCTGCTTGGCCTGCCGAAGCGGGAATTTCTCACCGCAATCTCAAAATCCTCATATGATTTGCTTATCGATTTCAATAATGAATTTGACATTATTTCGACCTATTTGTGTAGTCGTATCGATGCCAATGTGAGGGTCTGTCTCGCACATCCATATCGTGAACCGTTTTATAATTTACAGATTCGCGCCGATTCGTGCGAAACTCTGGACGAAAAAATCAACACGCTATTCAAGTATCTGGCAATTCTATCAAGACAATCCATGCCGACCGAGCAAAATCAATTACCTGCCTGAGTATTTGAGAACCACTGCTCCGGACGCACAACCCGCCCTCCCCATGGCCGAAAATCGCCACACCTCCATAAGGGAATTGACCATGACTGTACGCAAAACAACTATTTAGGTATCGTTAAACACCCTGAAACATCAATGGCATAAATATTGCTTTAATCTTTGCAGATATGCAGCAATCGCTATCTCTCGCTTCTTTTGTAAGATTTCTGAGGTATTTCATGGATCGGAAATATCAATCTCACGGCGTTTGCTTGAATAAAGGGTCAATAATCAGCTTAATACAATAAATCTGTTATTTATTGTTAAATTGGGAGTTATCTATCGAAAAGATTAAAGCTTCCACAACCTTTCGCAAAAATCAAAATACTTTTAAATAGAAAAAAGGTTTCCATTGCGCATTCCTCTCAATTACCGGTAAATAGAATAAACAACACCAATTGGTCGATTATCGACTACTTAATTATCACCAGCGGATAAAAACTCATCCAGGGTCAAAAAATGATCGCAAGGCAGCAGGATTTCACGGAAAATTTGGGCGAGTTGAATCACATCTACGAGCGAATTGCGAAGATTGGTCAGGACGTTGCCGACAAGATTCTTGAAATATATTGCTTGTATCAAATTTCATCCACGCTGAGTGGCACGCTGGATCTGCATGCCTCGGTCAAGGTGTTTCAGAATCTACTCAAGGATGTTTTGAAGATGCATGGCTTTGCTTTATATATGATCAACGAATCAACGCACGAACTCGAATACACCCACGGTTTCGGTTTCAACCAGAGGTCAATCAAACAATTGCTAAAAAAACTGAATCAGGGCACATTCCAATCGATAGTGCCACAGAAATCGATCTCAATTCACTCCTCGGTGCTACAAAAGGCCGACAGCGTTGGGTTACACCGGGTGCATCTGGACTCCAAAAGCACCTATCTGTTTTATCCGATCATCAGTGAGCTGGAAGAACCAGTGGGCTGTATCATATTGTTTCGCCGCTTTCCTCATCAAATCCCGCCAACGCAGATCAATCTGCTGGAAAAGGTGTGCAGCCAATTTGCCCGCGTGGTGGATAAAATTCTCATTTACCACCATACTCGCGAACTATCCATCACCGATGACCTGACCCAGGTCTTTAACCGTCGCTATTTCAACCAGCGATTTGAACGCGAAATCCAGCGGGCGCTGCGCTATAACCGTCCGCTGACGGTCATCATGGCGGATATCGATCATTTCAAAAGCGTGAATGACGCTCACGGCCACTTTTACGGCGATGAGGTGCTACAGACGGTGGCGGCCATCCTGGACCGGAATCTCCGCAAGACGGACATCCTCGCCCGCTTTGGCGGTGAAGAGTTCGTGGTTTTGCTGCCGGAAATCGACAAATATCATGGCATGAAAGTGGCGGAAAAGCTCCGCCGGGCAGTCGAGAAGTATCCCTTCCCAAAGGGCGCGCCAGGGAATGAAGACAAGATCACCCTGTCGTTGGGACTGTCCTCCTTTCCCGAAGATGCCACTTCCGGCGAGGTATTGTTGGAATTCGCCGACAAGGCGCTATACCGCGCCAAAACAAGGGGCCGCAACCGGGTGGTCATGTACCAGAAAAATGGAGCCACGACAGAGAGTTTTTCAACCCGCTACAGGCTGGCGGCTGCGGGAACACGGAGATAAGGTCAATCGGGGGGGAAACGAGGCACTGCAATTTGGGCGGCCGGTTCGGTGCGCTGGCGCACTTTTTGAATCCCATACCGAAAAATCGTCCACAGAATAATGAACCCGGCTTTTATGGTACCGGACAGCGTCCCGGTCACTTTTGATTTACCAATCCGCTTGCGGTAGCGTACCGGGACTTCCTGCACGCGCAGTCCGTATTTCAGTGCCTTGATCTGCATCTCCACAGTCCAGCCATAGGTTTTGTCTTGCATGTTCAAGGCCAGCAACGCCGGCCAGCGAACCGCGCGAAACGGCCCCAGATCGGTGTAGCGAAATCCCCAGATTAGCCGGATCAATCGCGTAGCCAGCCAGTTTCCGAAGCGGGCCTGCGGCAAAAGGGCTCCGCGTTCGCGCTGGCCTAGCACCCGCGAGCCGATCACCATATCGGCTTCTCCCGCCACAATCGGTCGCACCACCTCATGAATATCTTCGGGATAGTCGCTGAAATCGGCATCCAGAAAAACGCCGATGTCGGGATTAAATTTTTTCGCCGCGGCCATGGCCGCAAGACACGCCCAGCCATACCCCCGGCGCGGTTCATGAACCACCTCCGCGCCGTGATGCCGGGCCACGACGGCGGTGGCATCGGTGGAACCGTTATCGGCTACGATCACATGCAAACGGAGATCATTCGGCAGGGCCGCCAGCACGCGGCCAATAGATTTTTCCTCGTTCAGAGCCGGGATCAAAACCACGATGTTTGGAGCTCTGTCTTCGCTCATTGCTTCCAGTCAGGGTTTTGGTTCGGTGCGTATAAGCATCTCCATTTCCGCGACAAGTTCAGGGGCCTGCTCCCGCAGCCGATGCAAATCGTCTATTTCATCCACATCAAAAAATTCGGGTAGCAACGCATGGCGTAACTGCAACCGCTGCAACGCCGCCAGGGTTTTCTGCAGCACCTGCGCCGTGCTCCAGGGAATGCCGCGGAACAGATCGGCGTGGGCTTCTTTGGCCCCGATCAAATAATAGCCGCCATCTTCCGCCGGACCGAGCACAACATCGTGGGAATCCAGTATGGCAAAAGCTTGTCGCACGTAGTCCGGCGGCAGGGTGGGACTGTCCGTGCCGATGATCACGGTTTTGCGCACGCCCTGGCGTCTGGCCTGTTCAAACACCGCCAGCATGCGCTCGCCAAGATCGCTCGATTCGGCCTGCGGCTCGTACGCATCCGCACCCGGGTAACGGCTGGCGAACCGGTGCACGACATGCTGCGGCGAAACCGCCACTACCACGCGCTCGGCCACCCGCGAATGACACATGGTCGTCAAAATCCACTCGATGAAGCGGCCATACAGGTCGGCCGCAGCCTCATCGCCGATACGTGCAGCAAGACGGGTTTTCACGGTGCCCGGCTGCGGATATTTGGCGAAAATGACGAGTTGATCAATCATAAGATCGAATCCGAAAAGTTCTCCCGGTCTGAACAGATCCGATTACAAATCGGAGTTTGGGCTCACAACCACTTTCAGCGCCTGCGGTACAATCTCAATGGTCAGCGGCGATGGCACCACCACCGGTTCACCATCCACATGATACAAAATTTCGCCTTCCTTTTCGATAACCAATTTTTTGATTTTGTAATAGGTGACATGCGGATGTCGGTCGAGGGTGCCGTTGAACAGCATGGGCACGGCGCTTACAATGCGCCATTTGGAGATATTGGGAACGAGACACAGGTCCAGCAGGCCATCATTGAAACGCGCTCGCGGCGCAATGATCGCGCCATTGCCGAATTGCTGGCCATTAGCGCAAGTCAGCAAAAATGGCGTGAATGGCTTCGCCTCACCGTCAATGTGCAAAGTCATGGGCCCGGGCTTATAACGCCAGAGTTCGCGCGCGCTAATAAAAAAATAGGGCAACGGCCCGCGCCATGACGTGCGATCGAACGCATCGCCCACCACGGCATCGATGCCGGCCCCACTAACGGTACAGAAATACCGCTCCCCGGCCCGGCCAAGATCAATAGTTTTCACCACGCCGGTTTTCAGCGCCTGAAGCGCGTCGTCCGGATGCAGTGGCAATTTGAGTGAACGCGCCAGTCCGTTTCCCGATCCCGTAGGGATGATCCCCAGGGCGCTTGTGCTGTGCACCAGGGCCGTGGTCACTTCATTGATGGTACCATCCCCTCCGACTGCAGCGATCACATCATAGCCTTTTTCACTGGCATCACGCGCCGCGCGGGTGGCATCCCCCCGCCCGGTAGTTTGATAGATTTCGAATTTCAGGTCGCGGCAGGTGGTTTCAATGAGCCGTATCAGTTTCGATTTATCTTTCTTGAATCCAGCGATGGGATTCACAATAAAAAAAATCGATCGTTGCATAGGCTTTCAGAACCATGGCGGCTAATGGGTTCAATTCGCTAAATCTTCTGAAATCGCTCCACATTCAAATACACGCCTCCGGGATAGGCATATCCCCTGACCCGCAACTTTTTGTGCATGAGCTTGTCATTGTGCAGCAAGTTCTTGCCTTCTCCAGCCGGGATGATATTCCAGATTTTGCCATCCGGCGTTTTGATGCCCATGCGATGATCTGCCTCATGCGTATGCGTCAGATGGGCTTTTTCCAACAACTCGCAATCCACGCACAGCACCTCGCCTTCCACTTCGACGGGCTTGAGCTCCACATGATCGCGGCCCAGGGCAAAGCCGCTGATCCTCCCACCCGTCCGCACCACAGCACTCAGGTAGGGATAGCCGACGAAGAACAGCAGCGTCACCAGCGCGAAAGCGCCCTTGAACCGATGCAGCGCAAACGCCTCGGCAAGCATTTCCATGAAACCCGGCACCGGCCGGCTTCCGAAAAGCATGCGTCGAATGCGTGCGCGCACATGCAACGGTGTATTTTCGGTGCGGTAGCGCTCCCGCAACAGTTTTTTCATCGAGCTTTGCAGGTCAATTTGTTCGCGGCAGGTACGGCATATTTGCAAATGCTCCTCAACTTCCACAATTTCCTTTTCTACCAGTTCTCCATCCACATAGGCGGTCAACAGGGGCTCAAGTTCTTGACATGCTTTCATACTCATCATTCCCTTTGACTGAAACATCTATTGGATAATTCATTGTTTTTTTGATTCCATCCTCTGGCATTTGGAAACCTCACCCATCCAATTTTCGCTTAATATAACCTTCCTGAATGGCATATTCTTCCAAAAATTTTTGTAATTGTTTGCGGCCCCGCGACAGCCGCGACATGACCGTGCCAATGGGCACATCAACGATTTCAGCAATTTCTTTGTAGGAAAAGCCGTGGATATCGCATAGAATCACCACGATGCGGAAATCTTCGGCCAGGCGATCAAGCGCATCCTTGATTTTGTCATCGAACAGCTCTTCATACACCTGATAATCGATCGTCTCCTGATGGGCACGATTCTCCGACTTATCGTCGTCATCAGAATACGCAAACTCCACTTTGTCGAATTCGACTTTTTGCGGCTCACGCTGTTTCTTTCGATAGCGGTTGATGAAGGTATTGGTCAGTATTTTAAAAATCCAGGCCTTGAAATTGGTGCCTGGTGCAAATTTATTGAAAAAGCGATAGGCCCGCAGATACGTATCTTGCAGCAAATCCTCTGCATCAAGTGGATTTTTGGTGAGCCGCAGGGCCGTGCTGAACAACTGATCCATATATTCAAAAGCCAGGGACTCGAACTCACGCTTGATCTCGTCTCTGGATTTGCGTTTCATCAGCATGGATGGCATCCTTTTTGATTTTCCTTCATCGAAATCGGGAAAACATGAATTAGCGGCTTCTATCATCACGACAGCCAGATCGGCGTTCTATAGTAGGGAAATTTCAGCAACAAAAACAGCAAAAAATGCGGGGATATTCCAGGAATTGATCTACCGGCAATGAACTGTCCCTAAAGATGGGTCTCGTCCACCCACCGTTTGATGCGCCACTTGCCGTCAGCCCCTAACCGAAACGTGAAAATGGCGTACCCCTGCAGGGTGATACTCAGGTCCGAACCGATCAAGGTCAGGCGAAAATTTCGATACTGAATCTCCTCCTTATCACTTACCGTGTTCTGATAGATGATATTGAGCCACATCAACTCGATGGCGTCGAAAGCGCGAAACAACCCACCGGTGGTTCGCAGCTCAACATCCCTGCCCCAGGATTCAAACGCACCGGACTCTCCGATGGTCGGATCGAAAAATTCGAACACAAATCCACTATCCAAAAGGTCTGCATAAAGCAAAGAATCACGAAACGTATAGGCATAGACAAAGTTTTGCAGTACCTCGTCGGGTGACTTTTGTGAGGTAATGAGTGCATTTTGCTGGCTGGATTTATCCACTTTTGGGGCGAACGGGTTCAGGCAGCCCACTAGCATGCCACCTAACAGAACAAACAGGGATAGAATAATTGGCAGGCCTGGTGTGAAACGCAAATTCAACATGTCCTCGATTCCGAACAGATAAAAAAAGGCGGCTATGAAGGCCGCCTTTTTGCTTGCTTATTTCAGCTTGAAAATCACCGGAATACCAACCCAGACCTTCACGGGCCTGTCGCGCTGCTTTGCCGGCTTCCAGCGCACACTGCGGATGGCCTCGATGGCTGCCTCATCACAGCCGCTGTGACCGAGCGAACGCAGAATCTTGGTATCCACCACACGGCCATCAACGTCGATGAGCACGTTCACAATCACGCGGCCTTCGATGCCGGCTTTCCGCGCGATATCCGGGTATTTCAGATTGCGTTGGATCGCCTCGAAACCGCCGATGGGCATCGGGGGTTCATCATAGGCCACGAAGATATTCGCACTTTCATCGGTCTGCGGAGGCTCCGGTGGCGGCGGAATATCGCTCAAGTCGATCTCCGTCGGTTCGATGGTTTCATCTTCCGGCACATCTTCGTTTTCGGTCGGAATTGGAACCGCCGGACGGGCTGGAGGTGGCGGGCGTTTGATTTGTTCCGTGGGCGGAATCTCTTCCACCTTGAATTCCGGCACCTCAGCCGTAATGGTTTCTGATTCGACCTCAACCTGACGAAAGGCCATGAAAATGATTAAAATCAGCACCAGAGCGCCAATATACCCGATTTCCAGGGCCTTTTTATGTTTCAGCTTGAGGTCGGCTTCCGGATTTTTTCTCATGAATATCCCACCTCACGGTTGATTAGCTTGCGGGTTTTGCCGAGTAATTGACGTTCAATGCATCGGCCTTTCTCAGTTCCTGTTGAATATCGGTCACCAGTCCCATCTTCACTTTGGCGTCGATTTTCATGGACACGACTTTTAACGGGTGCAGTCGATCGGCGCGCTTTTTATACATAATGTCAGCGATTTCGCTGATTTGCACCAGTTTATCGTCGATCGAAATGCGCCCCGCAGCATCCGCCCACAGATAGGCCACATCTCGCTTTCCGGGCAACTTCTCAATCTGCTTGGCAGTCGGCAATTTCACCTGTAAGCCGGTGAATTCTTTAAAAACTGTCGTCACCATGAAAAAGATCAGCAGAAGGAAGACAATATCCGGAAGCGAGGCCGTTGGGATACCCGTCGTAACCTTCGACTTTCGATTGAATTCCATTGGCATGTTTTTTTAACCCAACTCTTTTGATTGAAATTTCATTGATTAATCCGGTTCGGCCAGCGAGATTCGCTTGGCTCCTGCCTGCTTTAGCTGGTCCATTACTTTGATGTACACCTGATATTCCGTTTCCCGATCAGTTTTGACCGAAATGATCAGCTTATCGTTCTGGGCCAGCTTTTCCCGCACGATATTTTTGATCATCGGGATCGGCACCATTTCATTATCCAACATGACTTCCCCCTGGGCGTTCACCAGCAGATTGGCAATGTTTTCTTTGCGGATATCTTTGGTTTCGCCCTTGGCCGGAAGCACCAGACTGATGCCTTTATCCACGTCGATGGTCGAAGAGACCAAAAAGAATATCAGCACGAGAAAGGCGATATCGGCAAGAGAGGCCGTCGGGATTTCAGCATTACGCTCTTTTTTCTTTTCAACAACCATGATGTTATGCTCCTGAAATTAGGCCACTTTGCCGGTTTCTTTCATTTCGACCAGAGAATCCACCAGCTCAACCGAGCTCTCTTCCATATCGACGATGAGTTTATCGATGCGGGAAATGAAGTAGTTGTGCAATGTCTGGACGATAATGGCCACCACCAGCCCGAACAGGGTGGTGATCAGGGCCACTGAAATACCACCGGCCACGATCGACGGGCTGATATCGTTTGCACGCTTGATCGAATCGAAAGCCTGAATCATGCCCCAAACCGTTCCAAGGAAGCCCAACATCGGTGCCACCGAAATCACCGTGGCCAGCCAGATCAAATTTTTCTCCAAAAATGCCATCTCGATGGAGCCGGCATTCATAATGGCTTTTTCGACCTGATCGATACCACGATCCACACGGAGCAAACCGGCGTGAAAAATTGAGGCAACCGGACCACGTGTATTCGCGCAAACTTCGGTTGCTGCGGAAACTCCACCCTCCTTCAAAGCTTGCTTTATTTTCGCAAGAAATTTCCGGTTGTTGATGGAGGCCATCGTCAGCGTATAAAAACGTTCGATACTAATACCCAATCCGAGAACCAGCAGTGCCAGAATTGGATGCATGAAGCCTCCACCTTGAATGTACAATTCGAGCAGATTCATACGATAAATCCCTCCCGGTTTTAAACTGAAAGCTAATTAGGCTTGTAACGACCCTGTGAATTGAAATTTTGGTGCAGTATAGCCAATTTTTAAAAAAAAGTCAACTTTTTTTTGACCAGTTACATAGAATTGAATAATTATAAATTTCAAGCCTTTATCCTGCATAAAAAAAGCCTCCATTATGGAGGCTTGTGGCAATCTTAATGGTATATTTATTCATTTCGGAACGGCTCTCGATCGCCCGGTTTTTGATGGTATTCCGCTAATTCGGCCGCTTTCTGAAAGTTCTTTAGCGCAGCGAGAACCTGCCTGTCATAGCGGACTTCCACCTCGTAATATTTCTCCGAATTCCACAAGCTGCGGGCGATTTCGCTCTTGATCCGCGCCTGGATGAAATCCAAATCCTTGTCCCAGGCCTCCTGCGAAAATTCGATGTCCTTTTTGCTCTTCACCAGTTGCTTGAATTCCGCCAGCATCTGCGGCGTGGTCTCAAACCGCTCGATGAACCGTTTGGGCGATCTGGCTAGATCTTTGTGACGGGCGGCATAGTTGGATCCGTATTCGAAAAACAGCCGCTTGCGGATGAGGTTGGCCGTGAAACCGGTGATTTTTTCTGACTTCACCACGATATCCGGATGGATACCGCCACCGCCAAACACCACGCGGCCAGCCGACGTGTAAAATTTCGGCCGGGTGGAATCGGGTGTGGTGTCCTCATCCTCCTCTTTCCATGCCTCTTCATAGTACTTCCGCCGACCGTTGTTGTATGGCCGCTGAATCAGCCGACCGCTGGGCGTATAGTAACGCGCGATGGTGATACGCACGGCCGACCCGTCTTTCAGCGGGATCTGGTTTTGCACCAGCCCCTTACCGAAACTGCGCTCGCCCAAAATCAGGCCGCGATCCCAGTCCTGCACCGCGCCGGCAACAATCTCCGACGCACTGGCTGAACCGTGATTAATGAGGATCACCAACGGAATATCGGTTTTCATCGGATCCTCGGTGGCGTAGAAGTCCTCGTTGGCCTGCGGAATGCGGCCGCGGGTGTATACGATTTTCTTGCCGGTCGGGATGAATTTATTGGCCACCGCCACGGCCTGATCCAGAAAGCCGCCGCTGTTGAAGCGCAAATCGAGAATGAGGCGTTTCATGCCCTGCGCATTCAGTTTCTGCAGAGCTTTGATCAGCTCTTCATTGGTCGTGCGCGCAAAACGGTTCAGTTTAATGTATCCGGTCTGCTCATCGATCATGAACGCTGCCAGCACGCTATAAATGGAAATCTGATCGCGAATGATGGCAAAGTGCAGCGGCTCGTCCACGCCGGGCCGCTTGATGGTCACGTTCACGGTGGTGCCACGCGGACCGCGCAGCTTCTTGATCACCTCGTCCTCGGTAATACCATAAGTGGACACGCCTTCGATTTCGATGATCTGGTCCCCGGGCCGTAGACCGAGCCGGTCGGACGGCGAATCGGGCACCGGCGAAACCACGGTGGGATACTTATTCTGAATGATAAATTCAATCCCGATGCCTTCGAAATGGCCCTCGAAGCGCTCGTTCACGTCGCGGAGCTGCTTTTCAGGAATGTACACCGAATGCGGATCCAGGGCCTCCAGCATGCCGTTGATGGCTTCGGTGACCAGCTTTTCTTCATCCACATCCTCGACGTACAGCCGGGATACATCGGTGAGTACCTCGGCGAACCGGGCCAGTTGCTGATACACATTGCTGCCCGGGATCACCGATGCAGGACGAAAAATCATCATGGCGGTAACGCCGACTGCCGCCCCCATAAAAAACATCAACGCCGTTTTGCGCATGCGTTTCATTATAAAACCTCGCCTGATTTTCCCTTTAAAAAAACTGTACAATTAACCTCGCCTCCTGCAGAAGGTTTTTCAATAATGGTCATCGTTGATCGGAGTCCCCTTCCCCCTATTCAATCCAACCCCGACCTTGCAATGACCGCCGTTATCGTATCAATTTGGTGATACACATCTGCAAAACCATTGTCCACTATGACGACGGCTGACAGCCCACCTCGTATCACCATCCATTATTTGTCATTGCAGCTTTCAACGTCAAATGAAAATGAGCGCATTTCATGCCCGTCTCATTTCCTAAAAAAAGATTGCAGAATTCCTTACCCTTCTATATCAATCAGAGAATGGTAATAATCATCATAATAGGCCTACGCCCTAAACAGCTACTGTGTTTGAATATTCATCAACCACTCAAAGACATCTTATTGATTTATCGAAAGTTAAATTGTTTTCTTTAGCCCTTGCCCGTCCGTGGGGCCATTTTTCACCATCTAACAAAGATTTCAATCGGTTCACTCAGTGAACGCACAAACGCGCGCGAAAGTTTATAAATTCAAACTGAAGCTGATCTGATGCACGTTGCCAAAGTCCAGTTGCGCTGGCGAATAGGCATAGTCGAGTTGGTAGCCGCCGCTAATAATGCCGATGCCGCCTGAAATGCCGCCGATTTCTACTCCCACGCGGTAACCCAGCCGCAAGGCGAACCGGCCGCGAAACACGCTTTCCACGCCAATGCCTGAAATGGTATTACCGCTGAACACTTTCCGTGTACCGGCAACCAGGGCTACATCCGCTTTGTCGCCAAACATTGCCGGACGGTAGGCCACAGCCAGACGAACCAATGCGGGTAGCTTGACCTTTTCATTGAGCACCGGATCCATCGCGCCGAAATTGTGTAACGACAACGCCACCGACAGCGTCGGCAAAAAAGCCGGCTTCCAGATGGCACCGATATCGATGGCCATACCGTTGGTGGTATAGGTCCAGATGCGCTCGCCGATGTATTTCAGCGTCACACCGCCCCAGAGACTGCGCGTGATCTGCTGAGCAATACTGATACCAAAAGCGAAATCGTGCGCCTGCACCTCGCTGGTGGGCATTTCGGACGGCTGATCGCGCTGCTCTATGCCATCAATGCTTTGCAATTGCCAGAATAAACCGATCTGTGCACCGACCGCGGAAATTTTCACTGATAAAAATTCATTCCGAATGCCCTGCAACCATTCACTATGGGCAAAAAAAGCCTGATTGCGCGCAAAATTCAATCCGGCGGGATTCCAATATACCGCAGAGCCGTCCTGCACCAGCGCGGCTGCGGCTTCACCCATGGCCACGCTCTGCCCGCCGATGCCGATTTTCAAAAACGCGAGGCCGGTGCCGCCGGCACTGCCCGCCTGCGCCTGTAGGCCCTGCGGTGCCGAAAGCAAAGCGATGCCTGTTAGCAAAATCAGACCTATGATCCAGAAGCGAGTGTCAGACATGATGACTCCATCTCCAATTGTAGAAATCCATCAAAACCGCATCATCCGTGTAAGCTGCTGCACAGATTTGCACTGCTTAAAAACGAAATGACCACGAAAAGATGTGATCGGCGTTGAGTTCGTTCGCCTGATTGACAAACGCATAATGCAGCGCGGCCTGCTTGCTTAGGAACGAAAACGTGTAACTCGCTCCGAACGTGGGCTGGCCGCCGCGCAAGCCCACGCGCAGCCCAAGGTTGGCAGGCAATTGATAATACGCACCGGCGTAGGTTTTCACCGCAAACACCTCCGAGCCTTCGAGATCAAACGACAGCCACAGGTTCTGCAGCACGCGCGAGGTGGACACGCCCACACGCCAGATCTTTGGGAAGCGGTCGATTTTCTGCGTGCCACGCTCGTACAGCTTGTTGGAATCCCACGAATATTTGCCGTTCAGATGCCGCAGGGTGACGCCAAGCCACAGGCCTTCCACCGGCATGACCAGTACGCCGATATCCAGCGAGGCCGAATTGCTGCTCACGGTCTCACCGCCCTTGCCGAGCCGCGGAAACCGGTTCCAGATGATGTGCGCCCCGATCCCGATGGCCAGTTCCTTGCGCAGGCGCAGCGCGAAACTGAAGCGCAACGCGTTCTGCTGGTTGGAATATTCACCGAATTTGACGCCGTCGAAATCGCGGCCCTCGATGTTGTTCACCGAGGCATGAATCCAGCTCAGCGACAGGCCGCCATACTGATAATCTTCGGTGTGCGTGGGCGCATATTTGCTTTTCGGGCGCAGCCGAGTGGCGAACCCGAAATAGGCAAATGTCCGGTCCAGCGGTAGCGCACGCACGGAAATATCGATGATGCGCGCCTCGAGAAACGGTATGGTCGCCGGATTGTAGTACGCGCTTTCCGGATCGCCGATGAATGCCGTGTAGGCCCGGCCCATGGCCTCGGAACGCGAGCCGATACCCATGCGCAAAATGCTGCCGGCATAGCCGCCCTGTGCCTGCAAAGCGAGCGGCATCAACAGGCCCGCCAGCAAAACCATCCCTGCTACGATATGTCCAGTTCGATCATTCACCCGGAATCGTCCCATAGTTCAGTCCATGACAATGAATTTGCCCCAGAACACACCTTCGCCTTCCAGTTGCAGGCTATAAAAATACACGCCATTGGCGACGACTTCGCCGCGATCGTTGCGGCCGTTCCAGATTTCAAAAAACGTCCCGTTGGCCGGGCGCTCTTTGCCGCTCACCACCTCGGCGACCTTTTCCATGGCCATATTGTAAATGCGAATGGTGACGCGCGTGGCCCGGGTGGTGTTGTACTGAAACCGGATGTAGCCATCGCTGCCGAGGGTATTGTGGCGCTGCGGCGAGAACGGGCTCGGGTAGGCAAAGGTGCGCGGCTCGCCGTCGCTGCCTGGCCGCACCGTGCCGCGCAAAATCTGCCAGCTCTGCCCATCATCGGCGGTTCTGGCCAGTCCATCCGGGCCGCCCACCCAGAGCACGTGATAGCGATCCACGCCGGCGGTAAAAAATTCTTCGGAAAGATACTCAATGCCCTGATTTGCATCCACGATGGGTGGGAATTTCGCCCAGGTGTGGCCGAAATCCAGCGATTTGAACAGGCCGGCATCCGCGGCCACATAGGCGGCCGAATCGTCAAAGGCGAAATTGTGCGCAAACACGCCTTCCAGGGTGGTGCGCCAGGTGAAGCCGCCGTCATCGGTGATGGACACGGCACGAAATTCGTTGGGGTCCTCGGCATTCACCGTGGCGGCCCAGATGTACTCCACGCTACCGAATGGCTGATGGCCAATGGCTACCACGAAATTGCCGGAGATCGGCTGCTCCTGATTCTGATGCCGGAAATTGGTCCATGTGCGACCGTTATCCAGCGATTTGTTGATGCCGCCGGCGGTGCCCACCCAGAGCACGCCGTTAGCGCTGATCACCGAGAAGCCGCGGTGATTCAATTGGCCGAGCGGATCGAAAAAAAACGTATCAGGCGGCACCACTTCCCAGGTTTGTCCGAGGTCAAACGTGCGCTGGATGCCGCCGCCCCAACTGGTGATCCACACGCTGCCGTCGGTGTGCAGGGCGATGTCGAACGTCACATTTTGCACCGGGGTCGGGCCGGGCTGTTCGATATAGGTCCAGGTTTTGCCGCCGTCCAGTGAATACGCCAGACCGCCGCCCGTGGGCAACTCGCCGGCATCACGGGTGAGCGAATCGAACGCCGTGGCCACCCACACAATGGTGTCGTTCACCGCAATGGCCGAGACACTGCCCCGTCCGATGCCGTCTTCGTGCGAAAAGGTCTCCCAGGTCACGCCGCCGTCGCGCGACACGGTGATGCCTTTGTCCGTTCCCAGCCAGATGGCATCGCCGTAAATGACGATGTCGGTAATGGAATTGGATCGCAGGCCGACCCGGCTCTGTGCATATTCGATTTCTGCAGAAGGAAGCCGTTTGTACAGCACGTCCTGCGCCAGGGCCTCCCCGGCGATGAGCAATGTCAGGAGAATCAATCGGATTCGCGTTTTCATTCAACAACCGTAATTCGGTGAACCACTATTTCACTCTTTTGCCCGCTCTTGTCTTCGGCCTGGAATTCAAACCGGAATGTGCCGAGAGTGCTGGTGTTGCCGATGCCAATGGTCAGAGAATACACGCCGTCGCCGGCCACGGCATCGCCCAGCCCATTTTGATCTTTTTTGCCGTCGTCGCGCATGAGAAACGGATTGCCGCTGGATGGCGTGCCGTCCGGGAAGTAGCTGTTGAAATACACGCGCGCGATATCGCCGAGCCCGTTCGGATCGGTCACGGTGCAGGTGATCACGAACGGCCCGGTTTGCGAACGCGACACCGTATCCGGTACGGAGATGCTGACGATCTCGGGCGGAAGGTTTTGCAGCCTCGTTTGCACCACAAAAATCACCACCCTGCCCGGACTGCGGTTGCCTTCTTTATCAATGGCGCGCAGCACGATGCTATACACGCCCCGTTCCACGCCAAAAGCATCGCTGGCGAAGATGGCCCCATACGTGCCGTTGCCGGCCACGCCGTCATCGTTGTTGCCGTCATCCAGCAATTGTCCCTGAATGCTGGTGGTGGCCCGTCCCGGGGCATACACGGCGTACTGAATTTCTGCGATGTCCGCCAGCCCGTCCGGGTCGTCGGCCTGAACCAGAAGCGGAATTTGATAGTTGATATCCGCCCACACGGTATCGGGAAAGGTGACGCGCTGAATGACCGGAGCGGCGCCGCTTTTACCGGGTACGATCGCAATGCTCCGCGGCTCGCTCTCCGCCCGGTTGCCGCTGCGATCGACGGCAAACACACGCACTTCGCCGCGACCGGTATCGCTCCACGCCGCACCCGGTATGCGCACCGCGAACTGACCATCACCGGCGAGGATGTCGCCCTCGAGACCATCATCACGCATGGCAAAATCGGCCTCGCTGCCATCGGGCCGCTGGATGCGGCAGGTCACCTCAGACAGATCGGCCGGTCCCTGCGGGTCGAAAATGCGGGCATGCACCAGAATGCCGGTGGTATCGGCAAGGAATGCGCGCTCAGGCAGGAAAATCCGCACGATTTCGGGGAATTGCGCCGGCTCAGGCAGGTTTGGCTGCTTTTCGCAGGCCATGAAAAATACAGGCAACAGCAACAGCCAGAAAGCGTTTTTCCTCATACTCCAAAAAATCCTGTCGGTCACCAATTGGCCGCCTTTTTCTCGAAAAGGTTCAATTGCTCAAGCAAAAGCTCGCGTAGCTCCTGAAAATTGTGCACCACCCAATCGGCTTCAGTGAGCGCCGATTCCGGGAGCGTGGTGGTGATCGCCACCACACGCATACCGGCGGCCCGCGCCGATTGGATGCCCAGAGGAGCATTTTCCAC
Organism: Candidatus Zhuqueibacterota bacterium; assembly: GCA_030950365.1. Classification (GTDB taxonomy): domain Bacteria; phylum Zhuqueibacterota; class Zhuqueibacteria; order Zhuqueibacterales; family Geothermadaptataceae; genus Hydrothermovivens. The sequence goes on from JAUZRQ010000032.1 coordinate 20,443, forward strand.
CACCAGGCTGTGTTCCGGTGAAATATGCAGTTTTTCGGCGGCGGTCATGTACGGATCCGGCGCTGGCTTGCCGTGCTCCACATCATCGGCCGTGATCACGGCACCGAACATCTGCAGGAGCGCCGACGGGAGTACCGCCGTTACGCTGCGTCGCGGCGAGCCAGTCACCAGAGCCAGGGCCACCGGAGTCTGCCGCAGCGCTGCAATCAACCGCTGCGCCTCCGGGAACAACGTGGCTTTATGGGAACTAATATAACGCTTTTCTTTTTCTTGCGCAATCTCTCTTGCGGTTTTTTCATCAACCGACCGCCCGTGTTTCTCGAACAAATAGCGCACCACATCGGTGGTCGGGCGGCCTTCCTGCATGTAAATCTCTCGTTCGTCAATCTGAATCCCGTATCTCGCAAAAATCTTTTGCCACGCCCGCGCGTGGTACGACATGCTGTCCACGATCACCCCGTCATAGTCGAAACAGATCAGCCGGATCAATCCACTTCCTCCAGTCTTGCGGTAAAATGGCGCAGATACGGCGCCTCGTACACGATTCGTAGCCCTTTGATTTTATCGCGTTCCTGGTAGATTTTGGCGATGGACTCGGCCACGTAAATCATGTGCTGGGTGGTGTACACCCGCCGCGGAATGGCCAGCCGCACCAGCTCCAACCTGGGATAGTTCACCTCGCCGGTTTCCGGGTCTTTGCTGGCGAACATCAGGCTGCCGATTTCTACCGCCCGAATGCCAGCCTCGCGGTACAGCGCCACAGTCAGCGCCTGGGCCGGAAACTGCTCCTGCGGAATGTGCGGCACGAACTCGCGCGCATTCAAATAAACGGCATGGCCGCCCACGGGTTCCAAAATCGGCACACCGGCGTCTTTGAGCATCTCGCCGAGATAGCGCACCTGGCCGATGCGGAAGGCCAGATAATCTTCATCGAGCACCTCTTTGAGACCGCGCGCAATAGCCTCGAGGTCGCGGCCGGCGAGGCCGCCGTAGGTCGGGAACCCTTCCACCAGAATCAGCAGATTGGTCACTTTTTCCGCCCACTCGCGGTTGTTTAGCGCCAGAAAGCCGCCGATGTTGACCAGGCCATCTTTTTTGGCGCTCATGGTGCAGCCGTCGCCATGGCTGAACAGCTCGCGCGCAATCTCGAGAATCGATTTGTTCTGATAGCCGGGCTCACGCTCTTTGATGAAATAGCAATTCTCTGCAAACCGGCAGGCATCGAAGATCAGCGGGATATCGTATTTATGCACCAGTTCGCTGGTTTGCCGGATGTTTTCCATAGACACCGGCTGGCCGCCGCCGCTGTTATTGGTGATGGTCAGCATCACCAGTGGAATGCGCTCGCGGCCGTACTCCTTGATGGTGCGCTCCAGTTTCTCAAGGTCCATGTTGCCCTTGAATGGATGCTGGTGATGCGGATCCATGGCCTCATCGATGACCTGATCCAGCGCCAGCGCGCCGTGGTATTCGGCATTGGCGCGTGTGGTGTCGAAATGAATGTTGTTGGGCACCACATCGCCCTTTTTCACCGTGACCGAAAACAGCAAATTTTCCGCCACCCGGCCCTGGTGGGTGGGAATCACGTGCTTAAAACCAAAGATGGAGCGCACGGTTTCTTCAAAATGAAAATAATTGCGGCTGCCGGCATACGACTCATCGCCCAGCATCAGCCCGGCCCACTGATTGTCGCTCATGGCCGAGGTGCCGCTATCGGTGAGAAGGTCGATGTAAATCTTCTCCGCTGGAATGCTGAACACGTTGTATCCGGCCTCGCGAATCAGCCGGTCGCGCTCCTCCCGCGAGGTTTTTTGCAGCCGTTCGACGACTTTGATTTTAAATGGCTCGCTCGGGAATTCCATGGCATTCTCCCTCAGTTCGTGAACCAGTCCACCGGGCAGTCAATGCGCCCGACGAGGATATTGCGGTGATTGCGGATCTCCGGCGCCACATAGCGACGCAGTGGCAGCAGATCGCGTTCTTGCAACACCCCCAGATACAGCAACAATTTCAACGCCACCGGCGGCACGGCGCGGCTGTGGCCGTCCGCAATTTTGATGGCCACGCCCATGGGCTGTGGCTCGCGGATAGCAAAGCATTGCAGCCCCTCGGCGCCGGTTTTGGCCACCAGCCGGCCTTTCAACGCTCGCATGAGATCGGTATCTAACCGGTGTCGTCCGGCGACGAACTCGCTATGATGCCACATGGCGTCAAAAATCACCCGGCCGGGGCCGTCATCATCGGCCAGCCGGGCATACATGCATGCGATGCGATGAAGCGGCAGGCTAAACACCGGCGCGGAACAGCCATCGATTGCAATGGCGATGTCCTTTTCCGGCACGCTGGAATAGTCCGAAATGGTCTTGCGAATGGCACGTTGATGCGGATGGTCCGGATCAAGATACGATTCCGTGGGCCACTCCTGCATGCGGCAGGCGGCGAGCATGCCTGCATGTTTACCGGAGCAATTATTCTGCAGCACGGTGTAATCGCCGGTTTCCGGCACAACTTTCAGATCCATACCCAGCGGACGATGCACGCCGCACTGCAGCGCGCGCTCATCCAGACCGATTTTGCGCAAAATGGATTGCACGGCGCGCACGTGCATGGCCTCGCCGTTGTGCGATGCGCAAATCACCGCCAGTTCCTCGCCGTTTAAACCAAAGTGCCCCACAGCGCCCATAGCCACCAGCGGCATAGCCTGAAACGGCTTGGCGGCCGAACGCATGAACACGCTCACCCCTGGATTTCCCCTTGAAGTCAAAAGCTGCCCGTCGGCCTGCACGACGGCCACATGCCCGAAATGCACGCTTTCGACCTGCCGGCCGCGAAACACCCGGGCCAGCAGATCGGCGCGGGCTGCCGCCCCTGTGCGCATTTCGGCCATCAGCGTTTGATCAGCTCCAGCATTTCGCGTACGGCGCGTTCCATGCCCACCATCACCGCTTTGCTGACGATGGAATGGCCGATGTTGAGTTCTTCGATCTGCGGAATGCGCGCAATCTCCCGCACGTTCTGGTAGTTCAATCCGTGTCCGGCGCTCACCCCCAGTCCCAGCTTGGCCGCGGCTGCCGCCATGGAGCGGATTTTCTCCAGCTCATCCAGCGCCCTACCCAGGTCTTCGGCGTTGGCATACAAACCCGTGTGGATTTCCACATAATCGGCGCCCAGCCGCGCCGCCGATTTGATCTGCTGAATCTCCGGATCGATGAACAGGCTCACCACAATGCCCTGCTGCCGCAGCATTTCCACCACTTCTTCGAGGTAATCGTAATGGCGAACCACATCAAGACCGCCCTCGGTGGTCAATTCTTCGCGGCGCTCGGGCACCAGCGTCACCATGTCCGGCAAAACGTCAAGGGCGATTTTGATCATCTCCTCGGTGGCGGCCATTTCCATATTCAAATGCGTCTTCACCACATCTTTCAGCAGATACAGGTCTTTATCCTTGATGTGTCGCCGGTCTTCCCGCAGGTGGCAAACGATGCCGTCGGCGCCGGCCATTTCCACCACCACCGCCGCCGCCACAGGATCGGGCAATTTGCCCTTGCGCGCCTCTCGCAAGGTGGCCACGTGATCGATATTGACTCCAAGTCTCGGCATGATCACTCCTGTTTCTGAGTTACGAACTCAATCTCCGCAATCGCGTGAATCTATCGGACAATGATTATCCACAAATGGCTGGCCAGGGGAAGCATTCCGCCGATAAAGCCAGCATACGAAAAACCTGATTTCGAGCCGCCAGAACCGGCAGTGCCATGAAAACGGAGATTTGCGGCTATGCGCCGCTACCGCTGCTCTGGCCCGCTCCTTTTCAGTACCAGGGCCGAGGCGGAAACTTGTTTTAGCAATTGATCCACCGTGACGAATTCAAAGCCCCGAACCTGCAACATGGGAACAACCTCATTCATTGCAGCCAGAGTATTCTTGCGTGGATGGCCGATGCCCACGGCCTCGCCATTTTGCTCCGCCAGTCGCGCCAGCCGCATCAATTTGGCCACCACCCTGGCGGAGTCGTTTACTGCATCCAGGAACAGGGCGTTTTGCAGCGCTGGCAGGCCCATCTGCCGGGCCAGATCAAACGCAATGGATTTCAGGTTGGTGCGGCTGTCCACAAAAAAATACCCTGCCCGAGCTATTTCTTCAAACGCGGCCGTCAGTAACATACTATCCAGGGTAGCTTTCGAGCCCATGTGATTATTTAGACCCACGGCATACGGCACCGCTTCAATGGCCTTGCGGACACGCTGGCGAATTTCCTCGGGTTGCAAATCGGTGAATAGCGTGAAGCCGTCGTTCTCGACCCGGCCCTGCATGGGTTCCATGGGCAGGTGAATGATGACGGTTTTGCCGCGCTCGTGCAGTTCGCGCGCAATCTCTTCGGATTTGGCAAGCCCGGGAATCACGGCATAGGTCAGCGGCACCGGATAATCGATAAGCGCATCCACCACCGCACTGCGTTTGTAACCGAAATCATCGATAATGATGGCGATCTTGCCCGTCGGCTGCGTTCGGCTGCGATCCGGCACCAGCCGAACGCGCTCCGCAAGCCGGCGCCCGATGCCGTAGCTAAATGTCAATGCGCCGGTTTCCCGGTTCTGCTCACCCTGGACATAGCCCCCGGCCTTTTCGATATAGGCCGAAATCTGCTGATAAATCACAAGCGGGTGCACATTGCCCGGAACGTTTATCACCATGGTTCGCGATCCCGGCATCAGCACCGGCTGCAATCCCATCCGGGCAAACTGTTCCTGCACGCCCTGCCGGATCTGCATCAGCCGTTCGCTCCGGCTGCCGAACCAATCCAGCCGATTGGGCCGCACCTTGAACCAGGCACCGACGGCGCCGGCGAGCAGCAACAGGATGATCAGGCTGCCCAGCGAGAATCGATGTCGAGGCGGCTTCTGCGTTCTGCGTCTTCTACGGGCCATGTGCTCCAGTGGATGGCAAAAGGATCATTTTCCAAAAATGGCTTTCAGGACACTCCAGGTGGGCTGATCGCCAAGCGATCGATCCTCCCAACGGTAAATCGACCAGTCGCCGAACTGATCAATGCCCATCCAGAATCTGGCCTGGCCGGCGACCTGTCCAGGCACACCCTGCCATTGCTGCGTGTGCCGCACGGTAAGTGTGTAATTTTGCACGAACAGCGCCGAATCGGCGTATTGTGCAAATTGTACCGGCACCAGACTTAAAAAATGCAAGGAGTCATCGGGCAAAAAGGCGCGCAACTGGCTGAAATAAGTGCGCTCGTCGTCGCGTGTCCAGAATTCGAATGTGCCGGGATTTTCCGCCGCTACCTGCGGATCGGCGATGAAGCGGAACGGCCGTGCGTTGCGCGTGGAATCGCTGAGGCAGCGCAAATAGTTTTCCACGTTCTGTTCCAGGATGGCGTTTTTGAGATTTTCCAGCACAATTTCCGGCCGCCTTGGCGGTACCCAGGAGAACCGTCCGCTCTCCGGCGGATTGGGCTGGCGGGTCTGAAACGGGTTGGTGCACGCATTTATAATCGAGATCAACAACAATGCCCGGACCAGTGCCCGTACCGTCTGTGAGATTTCCCGCCGCAATTCCATCGATAACTTATAGTGAAAACATTGATTTGTCAATATATCATCTTCGCGCTACTTTTTCAAGCAGATTTTGGCCTTTTTGCCGTTGCAATACCAGGCGCACTCTGGAAATGCGTGGTATCTATCTGAGCAGCAACATTTTCCGCTGCTGCGTCCAGTTGCCCACACGCGCGCGCACGATGTACACGCCGGTCGGCAGATCGCCGGCTTCGATGAGCAGGGTGTGCTCGCCGGCTGGCCGCTGTGCATTCAGCAGCCGCTTCACCCGCCGGCCCAGCGGATCCAGCAAATCGATGGTCACCCGCATGGTTCGAGCCAGGCTGTAGCGAATGCGCGTATCGGCATTGAACGGGTTGGGGTAATTCTGACTCAGGGTAAACGCCCTCGGCACATCGGGATGCGAATCGCGGACCCCGGTCGTGGCATCCACCACGAAATCGGCCACCACCGGCAGATGATCCGAGGCATCGTGCATGGCATCGGCAATGCTGTCCGGCACGGCAAAGTTGCGGTTGTCGTTAATCGCCATATTGTAGTGGCGGCCGTCGTTGCCAAAGGCCCGATAACTGCCCGGCACCATCCACATGGCATTTTTGTCCAGAATGGCCTGGGATACCAGGATCATATCAAAACGGTCATCCAGTCCGCCCCAGGAGCCCCCATCGGGCAATTGCTGCGTGCGCGTGGATTGGGTATGGATTTTCGCCACCAGCGGATTGTTGTGCCAGTTACCGGTCAGATTCAGCGGATCGAACACCCGGCCGTCGTTATCGGCTTCATCGGCATTGAGTTTGAGAAACGCCGGCTCCTTCGAGCCGCGCATGTTGAAATCGCCCACCACCAGAAACCGCGTGCCCGTAGGCAGCTTATTCAGATGCGCGCGCAGCACCGAGGCTTCGTTCCAGCGTTCGGTGCTATCTCCGGGACTGCTGCCGGCTTTGAGATGCACCGAGTAAATGTAAAATCTCACCCCGCTGGCTTCCAGCCGATATTCCATGATCAGCCGCGGCCAGGCATACAGCGATGAAACGCCAAGCAGTGAAACCTTATCGCGATTGTACAGCAGGCCGCTGTCCGTATCCGGGCCATCTTTGAACGGTGCCGCATCGTAATAATCTTTGCCATCGACGTTGAGCACGTCATTGAGCAGGGTTTCCAGGCCCTGGCGGGTTTCCAGCTCCTGCACCACGAGAATATCCGGCTCGATCGCCTGAACCACCCGGCGGAAATCATCCACGCGCTGAGCGCCGTAACTTCGCGGGAATTTCAACAAATTGTATGTGACAATACGCAGGGTATCGCGCTGTGCAAACGTGACACTGGTTACCGTAATCAGCAACAACCACACCCAAAATAGCCATCGCAACTGACGCATGCAGGTCCTCATTCGTTAAGTGTGAACCGTTCGAACTCATTTTCCTCTCCCCTGTCGGCCAATAATATAAAAATTTTTTGGTATTTGCACAGTAAATTTATGCGGCATCCCTCCTTCCCTTTTTCCTCCTTCCCAAGTTAAACTTGGGAAGGAGGAAAAAGAGGAGAGGCAAAGTCAGGTGCCCCGGCGAGAGCATTAGCTGACAGTGGCTATTCAAACCCAATTCTCGAAAATAAGCTTGATTTTTATGCATGGGCAATGTATCCTTTAGCTGAACCGCTCGTTGAAAATTGCACAGACCAATAGAGAAGGGAAGTTAATCTAAATAAATGGAAATGCATTGAAATTTTGAAATTGTATGTAATTGGAGAGAGCGAGGTGAGACAATGCGGTTCAAAATATGGCTTCTCGCGGGAATTTGGGCAGTGGGAATGGCCTTCATCCAGCCGCTGCCGGCGTTACCGGAAAGGCTTGCAGCCCAGGATAGCACGCAACAGGTCCGCACAACAACCACCGAAGAAGTCCGGGAAATTGCCAGGCTGCTCATCGCGCCATGCTGCTGGTCGGAGACGGCAGACATGCACCAGTCGCAGGCGGCGCGACAGGTGCGAGAGCAGATTCGTCAATTGCTGATGCAGGGCTACACCAAACAGCAAATTCTGGATGCCTTTGAGGAAGCCTATGGTGAACGTATCCTTGCAAAACCGCACGCGCGCGGATTTAACCTGCTCGTCTGGGTGCTCCCCGGTGTGGTGCTTATGGTTTCCATGATCGGCACATGGAAATTTCTCAAACGCATTCAGGTAATTCCTCCGGCAAATGCTGGCTCCAAAGCCAGGTCTCCGCGCCAAACGGAACGCGACCGGGCTTACCTGGAGCGCGTAGAAAAGGAGTTGGATGAGATTGAAGGCTGAGGCCATGAGGAACAGGCTGACTATTGCCGCACACGCCGGTACTCTCTGCAGCAGCATGAAATTGCATTAAGGCAGGATGCAATTGCCGTTTGTACACCCGGCATGCCGTTAGCTACCACAATGTGGGTATCATCTCAGCGCTCAACAAGTTGCGATCGGCGGTAATCAGGGGGACATTTTCGATAACGGCTGTGGCGGCGATAATTCGGTCGGCTGGATCCAGATTGACTTGTGGTGGTAAATGCGCGGAGAGCTGCGCAATTTCAGGAGTGATGCCTTTGAATACAAATGGATAGGCAGAAACAATCAATTCAATAAACTTTAAATAATCCACATCTACTTTGAGCCGCCCCTTTCGCATCAACATGGCGATTCCCCACAACGATATCTCGCAAAATATCATGCCATTTCCCTGATTGGCTTTGCGGATCGCTTGCTTCGCTTTTGTCGAAAGTTTTTTCGGTTGCAAGGCCAACCAAATGATTACGTGCGTATCCAAAACCATCATTTCATGGCTTCCCATGATTCATGCAGTGGTGACACAACATCTCCGACGACGGCGGTTTTTGCTAATTTTTTTAAAGCTTTTCGAGCATTTTCACGAGTATCTTCCACCGGACAAAGGCGCGCTATGGGCTGGCCATGATCCATAATAATGATAGTCTCCCCGGACTGCACTTTCTTGAGTAACTGCTCCATGTTGGCACGAAATTCATGAATAAGGACCGTGTCCATGACCAAAATCCTTATTTATCCAGAGACAAGTTGTTTCATGTACTTTGTAATTATTTAGCCGTATCAACAATTTCGACATTTAAATTGTCATTCCGTTTTTTTCGCCATTCCGCGAAAGAGGAATGGCGAAAAATAAAAATACCGAAATCTCTTTCCTTGGAACAAAAGGATATGAGATTCCGGCATTTCAGCGTCTCCCTTGCGGTCGCCGCTGAAAGCCGGAATGACAAATAACGGCATATGCTGAATAGTTACTGTACGTTTAATGGTACTCATTGATTTTATGAAATTCAAGCCCATTTGTTCATAGAAAGGCAGTCGGATCGCTATTAGTCATTACGAGAATCCTCCTATTGGCAGTAGCAGTACTATTTCCCTTTCCGGCATCCTGGAAATCGCCGCGCTCATGGAGACACGCGTGATGCGGGATTCATTCGCGATAACGGATCATATCACCGCTGTCCCGTAGAAATGCACAAAAATGCACCTGAAAGCGCTTAATACATTAGCTTTTTTCTTCAGATGAATAGCTACCGATGGATTCCTGGAAGCATCTGGCTTTCATCCGTGTTCAATCCGCGTTAATCCGTGGCTTAAAAATCCTGCCTGTTCATCCCCGTGCTGACATATGTCGTTCCAGCTTTGACCTTCCCTTCTCCTCATTCCCAGGTTAAACCTTGGAATGAGGAGAAATACATCGCTATATTCACCGCTTCGGAAATCCGCTGTCGAAATCGCTGGATAGTTTGAAACGCAGAATGCGGTTATTGCCGGTGTCGGCGACGTACAGCACCTGATCGTCGTCCGCATCCAGGAAGGCGATGCCTTTGGGATTGCGGAATTGCTTCTCACCGTCGCCGGTACCGCCGAAAGAAAGAATATGGATCTGATTTCGATCCATGAGAAACTCGCCGTTGCGGTTGAAGATGAACACGCTGTCGGCCTGCGCATCGATGACGTAAATACGGCCGGAATTATCCACGGCGACGTCCTCCGGCAAGTAATCGATATCGCCGTCAAGGCCGTCGTTTTTGAAATGGTTGAAAAAATCCACATTGTCGGAAGGGGAAATCTGCGGCGCAAACGGCGGAAACACATTGCCCCCGCCGATCCACTGGATTTTGAACACCTCGCGCATCTGCGTGAAGATAAACCCCTCGTTATCCAGCGCGTTGGCAATATTGCCCGACGGAATTAAAAACGAAGTGATACCTGTCGGCGCATTGGCGGTGCCAACTCCCGTGCCCTGGAAGATCACCGGCTTCAGCGCATCGCCATCCCAGCGCCAGATGCGGCTGTTGGCTTTATCCGTAACATAAAAATGGCCCTGATCGCCGAAAGCGGCCACGCCGGTAAAGATCGCGTTGTCCACGCCCACCGCCAGGGTCTCCACCGGCGCTTCGGCAATGAGATGCCGGTGCGCCACCAGATCGATTTTGTACACCACGTTGGTTTCATTGACGATCAGCAGATTGAGCAGATTGTCCTGCCCGATGGCCACCGGATGCGGCACGGGCTGGGAAATCCCCTGCACCCGGCCGGCTTTGTCCAGCATAATGATGCGATCATTGCCGGTATCGGCGACGTACAGCAGCCGATCCAGTCCAGTAAAAATATCCTCGGGGGCGTTCAAGTCAACCTGCAAGGCATCTGTGCCCCATGCAAATGGCAGGTATTGCTCGAGGGTTGTGGATGGTTCCTCCGGTGGCGGCGGCAGCGGGATCTTCTGGCCACAGGAAGCCATCAAACCTACGGAAAGCAAGAAAGAAGCTACGAGCGGAATTTGCCAGGGGGTTGCCATCGTTTTTTTCATATCCACTAAAAGTCCAGATTCAACGTGAACCGGTTGATGTTTCCGAGCAAGCCAAATTCAGTAAAGGCATAATCCAGAGTAAAACGCATGACGCGCATGGGCAGCACCAGTCCGAATCCGGCGCTGATGCCGCCGATGGGACCGTTGCGCTTATAACCGGCCCGCAGCGCGATGTTGCGTTGGAACCAGTATTCCGCACCAAAATTGAAATGTTCGGCATCGTCGTTGGGATGATCGAGCTGGAAGGCGACGATGGCATGACTGCCGTCACGCTCCAATACGTTCATCGAAAAGCCGATGCGAAACATGAGCGGCGCTGGGAAAGTCTGATATTGCGGGTTCGGCACCGGGTTGCCGAGAAAATCCCAGATTTCGCCGCTGGCGTTAAACTCCGCACCGAAATTGGAAATGCTGACGGCAAACCGCGATCCCATCCAACCGGTGTCGTAAATGGTACCGACATCCACCAGGAAGCCGGTGAGGTGCACCGTGGCCAGGTCTTCACGGATGACCTTTGCCGTGATGCCGGCGCTGAATTTGTCGGTGAGCTGGCGCGCATACGAAATGCCCACCATCAGGTCATTGAACGTAAACGTCTGGCCGGTGCCGAACGGCTGCACCTCGGTGGTCACATTCATCTCGCCGGTGTTCAGCGCGATGATGCTGATGCCAATGGCATCCGACGGCGTGAGCTTTTTGACGATGCCGACGTACTGATGGGCGATGTCGGCCACATATTGCAAATGTGAAAAATATAGGGAGAAATTATTGAGCTGGGTCATGCCCGCGGGATTCCAGTACATGGCCGAGGCGTCGCCGGAAAGCGAAATAAACGCCTCGCCCATGGCCGCGGCGCGGGCGCCCACGCCGATTTTCAGAAACGTGGCGGCGGCAGTACCGGCGCGCTCCCGCCCCAAAGCCGGGATGAGCTGCGCCCGACTCTGCTGCACCACCATCAGGACAAGGAGACTGCCTACAAAACTGTAAATCGATTTCTTCATGGTTTCACCATTCCACTGAAAGCCCAATAAGAACCTGCCGTGGGGCGCGGAACCGCGCAGGATTGAACGGATCGATGATCGGACGTCCCGGTTCGCGACTGTTGTACGCCAGCGGATCCGTGGGCTCGCCGTCAATAATGATCAAATCGCCCGTACGGTAGGCGCGGCCGGTATAGCCATTGATCAGGTTATCGTTGCGACGGTTGGTTAGGTTCTTGATTTCCGAAAACAGCGTCCACTTCATGCCGAAAAAGTCGAAATATTTCTCGAAATTCAGGTCGATCCACGACCAGTAGCGCGACACCCGGCTGTACGGATTCTGAAAATCCAGCACATAATTGCCGGACGGGCTGAGTTTGTACGGCGTGTACCGCCGGCCGGATTCCATGAACCAGCGGAGATTCAGGTTCCAGTTTTCCGGCAGACGATAGCCGAACAGGGTAGGGGCGCGGTCCTTCGCCACATAAAAATTAAGCACCATATTGACCTGAATCGGCCGGTCCCAGCGCAAATAGTTTTCTTTGATCGGCTCTTCTTCCAGCTCGCCAGCAAACACAAGCAGGTTGTCCTGAGGGGATGAATTTTTGCCCTTGGCGATGGCGAAAGTAGCACTGAGCGAACCCGATAGAAATCCTCCTGCACGTTTCCGATATTCAATTTCCACGCCGCGCACGCGCGCGAAATCTAAATTGATGTATGTTAAAAAATCCGACTGCCGGCCACGGCCGCGTACGTTTTTAGTGGTCACGTAATCATAAATATCGCGATTATACAGCGTGATGGTCAGCACATCATCCTTGGTAAATTGATGTTTCACGCCCAATTCATAACTGATGGTCGTCTCGGGATTCAAATTTGGATTGCCCTTGATCTGAAATGTGGAACGAGCGCTGGATGCGCCGAGCTGCGTGTACACAAATTGCGGTTTGGGGCGCTTGGAAAAATGGCCGTATGAAAAAAAGAAGACCTGGCGATCGGTAATCGGATGTGAAATCCCCAGCCGGGGCATGAGCCGACCTTTGACGCGTTGACCGAGAAAACCGAAGGTCTCGCGGAAATATACATCGTAACGCCGCTGCCACACCTCGCGATCTTCCGGCGACAGGTTGGGATCGTTACGGAAGCGGTTCAGGGCATCCACCACGAGCTGCCCCGGCACCCAGTAATCGTACCGCAGGCCAAGATTGGCGATGAGGCCTTTGTAGGTAATGCGATCCTGAATATAAAACGCACCGGCGCGCGGCTGCACGCGGTAAATATCGTTGTTCAATCCGAGGCCACCAAACCACGGCTTGATGATTTCAATCATCTGCATGGTCTGAAAGCTGGCCTCAAAACCGGCCTTGAGCTCGTGTCCCTGCTCCGAGATGTAGGAGATATCGCCCTTAATGGTATATTCTTCGACATAATGATCATGCCAGGTATCACCGTTGCCCACGTCATAAAAGCCATCCGGTTTAACAGTAATGAACCGGCCGCGTGGATCGAAGAAATACTGGTCGCTTGGAATGCCATCCGGTGGGACGGTCACGATATCTTCGGCCTTGACATATTCAGTCCAGTGTAGATTATCCACCTGGCTGCGCAGGTTGGTAAAAAAGCGGCTAAAGCGCAATTCGTAAAACGTTTTCGTGCCCAGGGTATGCGTCCAGCTCAACGATTGCTGATTGATGTCGTGGGTAAACACATTGAAATCATCCAGAATTTTTTCGTAGCGGTATGGGTATCCAGGGCCAGCGCGCTCAAAATCCAGGGTGGTTTGCAACGTGCGTGTGTTCTGACTGATGGTGATGGACCGGTTGTAGCCGATTTTCAGTTTATGCCGCGGGGTGATGCGCCAGGTCACATTGGCCAGTCCCGACCACTCGTTGTTCTGTCGGGGCGAGAAAAACTCGGCCGCCAACGGCGACATCAGTTTGGAGGCTTTTCTCAGATAGCTATCCGTAAGGTAAATGGAACCGCTGGCAAAAAACACCAGCTCGCCCGGCAGTTTGATGCCCAGCGGCCGCAGCAAAAAATGTGTCAGCGGCTCCGGGCCGGACAGGCTCACGTCGGCGGCATCGGTATTGAAATTGCCCTCCCAATCGACGCCGAAATGATCCAGCTTGTAACTCAGGCTGCCTCGGAATTTTTGCGAGCCCTCCTTCAGTTTGATTTGCACCACGCCGGACATGGCCTGCCCGAATTCCGCTGCAAAGCCGCCGGTGACCACCTCAAGCTCTTTGATAGAGCTGGCGCTGATGCGCAGGCCGAAGCCGGTGCCGGAGAGCGGATCCTGCACCGAAATGCCATCGAGCAAATAGGCGTTTTCATAAGCCCGGCCGCCCCGAATGTGGATGGCATTGTCCATTTCCACAACGCCGGCCTGCTGCGACACAATATCCACCGCACTCTCGACGATAGAGCGCGCGATTTCCTCAGCATCCACCGCGCGCCGGGTGGCGGTTTCTTCCACATCGAGCAGCGGTCGGTCGCCTATGACAGTGATTTCCTGACCGAAGGCCAACACCGTCGGCTCGAGCTTGACATTGACCACCGTCTCTTCACCGGCGTTGACCTGCACGCCGGTGCGCTGCACGATTTTATAGCCAATAAATGAAATTTTCAGATTATAACTTCCGGGACTGATGTTGCGAATGATGAATTCGCCGTTGATATCGGTGGCGGCACCGTGATAAGTTCCCTGCACCAGCACGTTCACGCCGGGCAACGGCTCACCAGTTTCTGCATCCACAATGCGCCCCCGGATGACGCCCTTCTGCGCAAAGACGGTTTCCTGCAACACCAGTAAAAACAGCAGCGCGAGCGGCGCCCAAATCCAACGATGATTTTGCGTCTTCAGCCTCATGGTTCAATCATGGTTTCGATTACAGTCCGAAATCTTCGAACGCCTTGCGCAAAAATGCCGCGGCCGCCTCTGCATCGATCTTGGTCAGCGGGAACTCCAGCAAAATAATCCGGCGGTCGCGACTGATGATGCCGATGATCGGCTCCCCGGGATACACGTTGCCGCGCACCGTGGATGCCGGTGGCAATTGATACAGCGGCAGGCCGTCGGCGGCGGGATACAGCCCGAAAATGCTGCCAATGATGGTCAGCCCAGCTGTGCCTTTGGCCACCGGTAACGCCGGATAGCCATCCACCAGTGCCTCGAAGGTCGTTCCCTGTAAAATTCGCCGGATTTCCCGGCCTACCGTGTCGCTGACCGCTATAATGGGGAGAAAAGTAAGCAGGCTATCCTGACTATCACGAAAATTGAACACCCAGCGGCTGCGATCGCGCAGGGCCGCACCCTCGAAACCGGTCAGCAGCAGGTGGCCGTCGGCGGCGAGGTAGCGGATCAGCGCTTGCTGGCTGGCCGCCAGGGTGGGGCTGCCATCGGCCCACCAGATCACGGTTTTGAACAGCTTCAGCGTTTCGGTGAAATCCACCAGCGTGGCTGGCAGGCCATCGCGGGCCAGATCATAAATGGAGAACGGCTGGCCGAGGGTTTGCAGTACGCTGCTGAAATAGGCCCGGCTCAGCGCATTGTCTTCGTTAGTAAAATCATCGACAAACAGGATATCGCCGACTTTGTCGCGAACATACCACACCTTGCCCGAATCGGGATGCACCAGCGTGGGGCTATAAGCCTGGCCACGGTCCACCGCGCGCAGCATGAACACGTTATCGGCATTGAGCCGCAATCCGCTGTCGGGCGTGAGGGAGACAAACTCGCGCTCCGGTGGCAGCCGGCGCCACGGGATCTCACCACCCGGCGGTGGATTAAGCGCGTATTCGTAATACGCAATATCTTCTTTGCCATCGATATCCGAGCCGTTCCACAGAAACGTGACCACGGCAAACGTGGTATCGGTCGGCAGCGAATTGAGCCGGAAAGACACACTCGGCGGCGAGTTGCGAACCGGAAACGCCTGTTTGGCTGGCGTCGGATCGATGAGCCATTTGTCATCCACAGCAGATATATAAAACGTAAAGGTGGTATCGCGCGGTCCCACGGGCACGTGGAAGGTATCGCTCGTTTGAGTGGTGAAGCCTTTCAGGCCGCTGGCATCGACCGTATCGTTCAGGCTGGGCGGGCCGTAAAATGAATACACAAAGCCAATCACCAGCCCATCCGGATCATCGCCCCACCAATGCAGCACAAGCTGGCTGGATGAGGTATCCACGATGGCCTCTGGACTGCCGAGGAAAATGCTCAGGTGCGTTTCCGGCGGCAGGTTGGTCGGCGTACCGCTGATATCCCGATCGCAGCCTGCCAGTCCTGCAGCCAGCAGCCAGATCAGGATGGCAATGAAAGCATTTATCAATCGTGTCGGTTGCATGTTTTATGGTTACACAGGTTTTTGCGCAACATCTCACAAAGCACCAACACCAGGCACCTTAAAGGTGCCTGGTGTTGAGCATTCGATCACTATCTTTACTTCAACAATAGCATGCGTTTTTGCGCTTTGAAATCACCTGCTTCCAGGCGGTAGAAATACAGACCGCTGGGCACAAGCTGTCCCCACTGATTGCGGCCGTCCCACACTACCTTGTAGCTGCCCGCTGCCTGAGGTTCGTTGATCAACGTGATCACCTGCTGTCCCATCACGTTGTAAATGGTTAATTTCACCTGTTGCGACGTGGGCAAACGGTACAGAATCGTGGTCTGCGGGTTGAATGGATTCGGGTAGTTCTGCAGCAGAACGAAATCAGACGGAATCACCGGCGCATATTCCACCGAGGTGGCTACATCGACAAAATCGTCGTTGTTACGCGGCTGCAGTTTGAAATTGCCGAAGCTGTAATCGAGAATGGCAATCAACTGGCCGATGGTCGCGCCGGTTGGCAGGAAGTACTGCGACGCGCTGTCGGACGTGGTATAGCTGTACGCGCCGCGATCATCCACGCGCACGCCGCCCGTGCCGTCATCCACGACCCACTCGCCAAAATTGCGCGGCGCGTCGGGATTCGGATCGGTCACGGTGACGTTAGACACGCGCACCAGCACGCTTTCATAGCTTTCGGCGGCCGCCGAGCCGGTGGCAATATCGCCGGTATTCACATCCACCGGATCCGGCACGGCATGGCCGCTGCTAATGACTTTGAACGAATCCATACGCACCTGGGTCAGGCCGAAGCGTTCCTGCACCTGCCCCCAAACCACCACCGAATCGCCGCGCGCCACCATGGGCGTGCCACTGAGTGAGATCATGATACCGTTCCAGGCGCCACTGCCCTGTTGCAGATAGAACCGGCCTCGAAAGTCTGTGGAATCCGACACGGTAATTCCAGCTACCATGACGCGCATATCCATGTATGGACTCTTTTCGCCGTACGGGCTCTTTTGAATATCCATGATCATCAGACCGTCATCCCGAACATGGTAAAGCATACGCATGTCGTTTGGCGCGCCGGTGGGGAACACCGTCGAATTGCCATCGTTATCGGTGGCGGTGATGTAGTAGGTCACGGTAGCGCCATTGGCCTGGGCCGGAATCTCCACCGCGAACGAATCGCCGGTGGTCGGGTTCATCGCCAGGTCCTGCACGCCGCCGCCATCGACTTCATAAGACAGCACCACCTGCGCCACGGTGCCATCGGCATCGTTCACTTCCACTACCACCTGCACGTTGTCGTTGGAGGTGGGTACGACCGGATTGCGAGAATGACTCTGGAAAGCCGGCGGCTGTCCGGCACCGTAAATGATATCCGTAGATGGGAAGCGCGGATTCAGGGTGTTAGCGCCGAAACGGGTATCCACATAGCCGATGATAGCATCCAGCTTGGTTCCCACCGGCGGAATTTTGAATGCGGCATCCGGATCGACATTGCCGGTACCGCGGGAATCTGCTGCGGTGCGCATGGAATCGGAATCTGCAGCGATGACCACCTGGTTGCCGTTTTCATCCTCCACCACCCAGCCGCTAAAGTTATCAAAATTGTCGTTCACCACGGTGACATTTTGAATTTTCACCAGCACGCCTTCCCACTGTTCCGCAGTAGCCCAATCGGAAGTATCCTGCGCTGTACCGCCCAGATCGGCCGGATTGATCGGAATGGGTGCAGGAGGGTCCACAATTCCTAATACTTCGGGGGCCGCGATGGGCACCACCTGAGTAAAACCTCGAAATTCACCTACCACGCCGGTGATCCGCACGCTGTCACCCACCTGGATCCCGGCCAACAGATTGCCATTTCCTCCCAGGGTAATCACGTTCACACCGCTAAATGGCAGTCCGTTGGTCGTATCCATGATAAACATTTTGGCATCGCCGGTTGGCACACTGCTGGACAGCCCCGGTGGCATGAACACCACGCCGGTGACTCGCACGGTATCACCCTGCAAAGGAGATGCGTCCTTCGCCACGGCCAACGATTCCGGCGGCACCGTCTGAATCTGCTGAATGGTCACGTCCGGATACTGTGCCATGGCATCTGAAAATGTGCCCCCGACAACCATTGGCAGGCAAAGCACAACCCATAGCCATTTGCGCATAACCTTCTCCTTTTTATTTAGTGAACCACCCTTTAATTTGTAAAACGATGACAACGCATTTGTGTACACGACGCAATCATGGGCAACAACGAAAGCAGCAAAAGACACCTTTTTGCAAAGTCTCTGTTCTTCACCCAACAGTTAAAAATGCAGGCACACCCATGGTAAAAAATTCTATTTTGTCATCGCTCCCGCAAGCTCAGATAGCAATAGCATGGCTTACTTAATAATCACGAATTTGCCCACCTGCTCCTTGCCGGTATTCAAATCTTTCACATGAAACAGATACAGGCCGGTGGCCGTGGCCTGATCGTCTCGGGTCAACGTATCCCAGGCATGAATGCCGCCGGCGAAAACGCGCTTGCCGGGAGCAAACTGATCGAACCAACGGATATCGTCACCGGTATAACTGTCCGCATGATGTTCAATTTCTTTAATCAGCGTACCATCGAGCGTGAATATGCGAATGATGCAATCTTGGGGCAGGTTGTAGAAATAGAGTTTCCGCTCGCGTTCCAGCCGACCGTCCCACTGGGCCCGCACCCGGTATGGATTCGGGAACACCCCCACACGTAACTCCTCGGCAGGATCGTTGGATTCGATAGGCCGGGCCGGCGTTCCCGGGAATACCCGCACTGCTGTCAATAGCGGATCGCTCTCCAGACTTTCGAGATTGTTGATCGGATCGCCGGCATCGTAGGATGTGATGGCAAAGGCGTACTGCCAGCCGTCGTGCAAATTTTCAATAATAAATTGGTAACGGTAAAACGTGGTGTCGAGATAGGTTTCGCCGGTGCGTGGATCGATGCGCTCGCGGATTTCGTCTTCAAAATAGATCGGCTCCGGCAACCGGATGTAATCGAAGCCGGTATTCAGGCCGATATCATCGTCAGCGCGGTCGAAATCCGCGATCAGGCTGAACGTGCTCAATATATCGCCGATGCCCAGATCAGCGCCAAACTGCGAGCGATAAATGCGATAGCCCTCGAAATCCTTCTTGCCGCTGAGCGGATCGACAAAGTCCTCAGGGGATGCATCCCACAGCAGGGTTACCTTTTGCCGGTCCGGAAGGACTTTGAAGCGCGGCGGTGGTGGCGGACTCGGCAGCACATAGCGGTCGAGCTTTCCATTTTGATTCAAATCCTCACCTTCATCCAGCCGGTTGTTGCGGTTGCGATCTTCGCCGTCGTAGGCAATTTGCGCCCAGAAGCTGTTCAGGAACAGGTTCTTTTTGTTGCGTTCGGTGTCCTCTTCCATCGGATCCGGGCCGAACTTTTTGGCGCAGACTACGGCGAATACCACGTTGATCGACTCGCCCGGCTCCAGCCGCTGAAACGGTCCGGTGGACAGCAGCATGGTTCGGTTGTTCGGCCCAATAGCCCCGGGCAGTTTGCGCCAGTACAAATCGCTGTTCGGATTGCTCCAGTTCGGGTCGGTATTCAGGCCGCGGCTCATCTTTTCGTAGCGCTGGTCATCCGTGGTGGGCGAAAAGAACACGGCGTCGTCATTGTTGCGGAACTGCCACATGTTGAAGATCGCGCGCACGGAATCCCCCGCCGGAAACGGGGTACTGCCGAGCAGTTTGATGCCGATATAATTCTCCGCGAATCCATCCTCGCCGTCGTAATCGTACTCGTACGCCAGCCGCAGGGAATCCACATAGCCGTTTCCGTCATCGCGGAAATTCCAGGTGCGGTTCGGCCCCATGTTGGGCGTCAATTTGGTATTGCCCACCATCGTATCCATCCACAAACCGACATATACGTTTTCGATCGGTTCGTTGCTGGCGTTGGTAATGGTGTAGTTCAAAATCACGAACGCATTGGCGAAGCTAAGCGCCCAGGCGTACGATTCCAGATGCACATCGATGCCCAGCGGCTTGTGCTCCGGGATGCGGTCGCCGGTTTCCGGCACCACCGTATTGCGATCGGTGAAATCGGCAATGAAATCCTGATGCGAAACAGCGTCGAGAGAGAAAAACTTGGAATCTAACAGGGTTGAACGCTGCAACACGACATCGGTGGGATCGGCACTATTGGTAAACTCGAAACCCTGCAACACGTTTACCACGGAAGCCGCGTCCACGGCGGCCGTGGTCACCAGCTTTTCGCCAGCCTTGATGCCCCCCACCCACAGGCCGCCATCAAACAGATGCTCGATGCCCGAGCCTTTGGGATATTCGCACGAAGGCTGGCCACTTTTCGAAAAACCATGACCAAGGGTTCCAAAATTAGTTATCGTCAGTAGGATATTGCCAATGTTGGTATATTTGGAATCATCATCGATGAGCGGTCGGGCCAGAAAGGGGCGGCTGGATTGGATATCGCTTTGTGGGAAGGCCGTCGAGGCCAGAAGCCAAATAGCCGCGCCGAGCATGATCCATCGCCTGGTATTCATTTTCGAAGATCGCATGAGTTCGCCATTGGTTTAAAGGGTCCCTTCAGACACCAGTCCTCTGATCCGCAAACGTTCCATCAAAGGCGAAAATCAATGACTGCGGCAAGCAACGATGAGCACGATTCGACCATTCTGCTTATCCAGGGAATTCCGCTTTATGCGGTCACAAAGCGCTGGGAAGCCATGGCAAGAACGGCATCGCACTCCACCTCGGGCCTGACCTGTGCCGGCTCGCCACCCGTACAGGCAACCTGAGCGCCTAAATCAGGCATCACATCGGCTTCCTTCACCAGACCCAAGGCTCTGTTTCATGCATTTAAGAAGGGTCGCGCAGAATACTTAATTATAATGGCTGAAAATTTGATAAGCAACAAAAATTTACGGAAATCCGTTGATTTAAGCTACTCCCGTAGTGGCAAAAGGTCCCTTCCGAGTATGTCCCCTCCCTTCATGGCGTCATAGAGAGAAATCCTGACAGAGATAAGCTCCGCCAGGATTTCTCTTTTCCATTATAACCATGACAGAAAATGGGTGGCACTTTTGGCCGTATCCTGCCCTCTCTTACCCCAAGGAAAACCCTCAGAGATTAAAAACAACAGCGCAAGCCTTCTTCTGAATTCCCTGCGGCACTGATCACCAGGCTCAAGCGGCGCTGGTTTCATCCCTTTGGATGCCATGGTTATGACCAGCGAATGGCCGCCGAAGCCCAGGTGAACCCCGAACCAAACGCCGCCATGACGATGACATCGTCTTTTTCGATCAGGCCTTTTTCCAGTGCCTCATCCAGGGCGATCGGAATCGAAGCAGCGGTGGTATTGCCGTATCGCTGAATGTTACTGTACAACTGGCCAGGCTTCAACTTCATGCGCTGCGCCACCGCCTCGCTGATGCGCAAATTAGCCTGGTGTGGGATCACCAGCTTCACATCGTCGAGGGTCAGACCATTGGCCTCTATGGCCTCCATAATCGCCTTTGGAAATTTGGTTACCGCATGCTTGAACACTTCACGGCCGTTCATATGCGGATACATGCTGTGATCGGTGAGCATTTCCGGGTAAATACGCGGCACTCGGCGGCTGCCCGGATTGACGGCGCACAGCTCCAGCGCATAGCGGCCATCCGCGTGCAGGTGCGTGGACAGGATGCCGTGCTCGTCATCCTCACTCGGTCCCAGTATCACCACACCTGCGCCATCGCCGAACAATACTGTGACGTGCCGGCCGTGTTCGTTGTACTCGAGTCCGGTGGAATGAATCTCCGCGCCGGCGATGAGAATGCGATCATAAATCCCCGCGCGAATATAGGCATCGGCCACGGACAGGGCATAAATAAACCCACTGCACTGATTGCGCACATCCAGGGCGCCCACACCCGGAATACCCAGATTTTTACCCAGCAACACGCCCGAGCCAGGGAACACGTAATCCGGACTCAATGTGGCGAAAATGATCAGATCGATATCCGAAGGCTGCATGCCGGCGCGCTCCAGCGCAATTTTGCTGGCCTCATAGGCCAGATCGGATACACCCAACTCCTCCCCGGGTTCCAGATCCACAAAATGCCGCTGTTCGATTCCCGTCCGCTCCCGGATCCACTCATCCGATGTGGGCACCAGTTTTTCCATATCTTTATTCGTGACCACTTTGGGAGGAACATACCGTGCGGTACTGATAATTTTCGCTCTACGCATAAGCCTTCCTCGAGTTTGGTTATGGTATAATTTTCAAATTTGTTGCCGTATCCACTCACATCAAATCGGCTGTCACATCCACGTTGCTCAGCGCAGGCCGGTGGGACTTGCTTTCCAGCAATCGGGCAAATACGCGTCGATACAACCACCGCGTGGCGATCCAATAGGCAACGACAATATATAGGCAAGCAATTAATAAATCAACTACATAATGCTGATTGAGATATACCGCTGAAAACCAGGTGGCCGCCGGATATAGCGCCAACCAGAGGCCATGTTTGCGAAATTTGCGGTACACAAAAAAGGACACCACAATGGGATAGGCCCCGTGCAGCGAGGGGATGGCCGCAAAATGGTTGGCGTTAAACGAATCCCACAGGGTGGTGAAGAATTTGACTCCCAGCAACCGATCCACGTCGATGAGGTTGCCAGCACTGGTGCCCCAGAAGCTGGAATTGGGCTCGGGCTGAATGAAGCCGTAATTGAATACATACCACGGCGGCGCCGCTGGAAACAGCATGAAAGTAATCAGTGCGAGGATATTAAGTACGGTGAGGGTGTACACGAATTGATAAAACAGCGGCCGATCATCCACGGTGTGCCAGAAAATCCAGCCGACCAGAAGTGGCACGGCAAAATGAGCAGTGTAAAAATTGGCTGCCAGCAGATTTACCACCGCTTTGACCGCCACAGGCCAGCTCTCCCGCACCACCTGAAGAAAAAAGGCCGGGATATTGCCATGCAAAATAGGTGAGAACAGCCACTGCTCCCAACGATATGGCTCGGCGATATGAATCACGCCGCGAACGGAGTCAGCCACACCCCGCATCATATCGTAAGCGATCCAAAAAAACACAAACGGCGACCAATCGATGAGGAATCGGCGCGCGCGCTCCTTCCCCAGAAGAAAGCTCAGAATCACCAGCGCCAGAAAGATGTGATCCGGGCGGACGTGAATGATTTGATTGATGGTCACAAAATAAGTCAGGACACCCAGTAGGACGTAAAGTTTCCAGCGGTGTTCGTCTTTTCGCAGTTCATGCAGCTTTCGGCTCAGGCGGTGCATCGGTTTCGTGGTTCCTTCCTCCCTCACGATCGTGGTTGATGATCCCGGTCACTGACCTGCTTTTCGCTCAACAACTGGACGGCATGCGGAATGGCAGGCAAAATGGCCTCCAGATTTTCCACCGCGCCTTTGGGGTTTCCAGGAAGATTGATGATCAGCGTTTTGCCACGAGTACCGGCTACGGCCCGCGACAACATGGCGTGCGGCGTTTTCTGCAACCCGGCTTGCATCATGGCCCATTCCATGCCCGGCAGCCGCTTTTCGATCACGGCCTGGGTGGCTTCCGGTGTGACATCGAACTCTGTGACGCCGGTGCCACCGGTGGTCACAATCACGTCCACGCGATGTTCATCACACAGGGCCTGCAACCGCGCCTGTAACGCATCGCGGTCATCGGCGATAACATGCCGCTCAGCGATCTGCATGCCCGCCTGCTGCATTCGGCTTGCGACGGCATCGCCGCCAAGGTCCTCACGCTGGCCCTGAGCCACACGCATGGACAGGGTGATCACGGCGACACGCAAGGGCTGTTGGCTCAAAGCATCGCCTCATTAAAACATGTGCATAGATTCTTTTTCGGAAATGATCTCGATGATCTCGGTCGGCTTGCGGGCTTTCAAGAGCTTCTGCCGAACCTCTTTGCGACGCAGCAATTTACAAAGATTTCCCAAAATACGCAAATAAGTATTTGGATCTTCTTTGGGAGTGCCCATGAGGAAAATCATCTCGACATGGTCATCGGGCTGCTGGCTGAAGGCAATGGGCTTGCGGGTTCGGGCAAAAGCAATGATGGGGCGATCAACAAAAATAGTGCGGGTATGAGGGAGAGCGATCCCACGGCCAATACATGTGGGCGCCTGCGCTTCACGATGAATGATCTCCTCTAAAAAGGCCCGGGGATGCTCAATGACATGACTTTGGGCCATACGCTCGATGATTTCCCGAAAAATCTCATACTTATCGCGACCTTCCAAATCCAAAAAGATTAGATCAGGTCGCATGAACTGGGAAATATCCACCTTACTTACCCTATTCCCGTTTTGAGCCGATTAGCAAAAGCACCGGCCACCGAATGTGGAAGCGTTTTCATTAATTTAGCTTATTGAAAACGAAATTGCAAGACACACTTGCCCATTTTTTCATCATTCGCCCGGGCCCGAAATCCGGTCAATCTCTCTGGCGATGGCGAAGTCCTTTGCCGTCAATCCGCCAGCATCGTGCGTGGAAAAGCGCAGCTCCACATGGTTGTACACATTGAACAGTTCAGGATGATGATCGTGCTTTTCCGCCAGTTCGGCAACCTGGTTGATGAACCGCATGGCCTCGGCAAAATCACGGAATTGCCAGGCTTTTTTTATGGCATTGCCATCCAGCTCCCAGCCGTTCAGTTCGGCCAGTTTTTGCTGAATTTCTTGCTCCGTCATGGATATTCCACTCGGTTTTGGGTGTCTATTTGGCCGCTCACCCCAGAGGAGGCGGTTCTATTTTCAATTTCGGAACCGCGTCACCGCTTCGTGACCATCTTACAAAATCGTAGAAAGCCGGCATGCTAATTCCAAAAAAAATTATACCCGTTCTGTAACGGGTTTCAAGAAAAAAATAGCCGAATTGTTGTAAAATTTTCTTAATTTTAGACCGTATTTCGCCCCAAGCGTTTATATTCTTTTTAAAAAATTTGCATCCACACACAACAGGAAGTCGGACAAAGCCACAAGGGGATGGAGGTCTCTCCATGCTCATGCGCATTTTGCAAGGCACCCTGGCGGCGATTTTCCTTTTGTCTGCCATCGGCAAGGGATTGCATCCCACGGACACGGCCATGGATCTGGCCGGTTTGTTTTTACTGCCGGCAGGCCTCGCCAGAGCGGCCGTGTACGCCCTGATTCTGTTTGAGCTAACCGTAGCCATTCTCATCCTCGTGCGCCGCTATCTCGGGCTCATCCTGTGGATTCCGGTGTTCTTTTTCGCGGTTTTCCTTTATAGCCTATGGCAAAATCAGTCCTGTAGTTGCTTCGGCGAGCTGCCGCTATTGCGCGCATTGCCAGCCACAGGTCATGGGCTGCTACTGGCCGGCATGTTTCTCGGCCTGTATTGCCTACAGCGCGATGCCTCTGTCACAAACCGTCGCAGCGACCGCCCGCGGCCGGCGATACTGGCCGGATTTGCGCTGATTTTGCTGGCAGCCGCTTTGCTCACGATTCCCCTTGCCGGCAGCAATCCCGAAGTCCGCCCGTCCTCCCTGGACACTGTGACGCTGGACGACGTCTGGCAGGCCATTGACACCGGCAGCGCCGTGCTTATCGATGCGCGCTCGCCGTTTCAGTACGACATCGGCCATATCCCGGGCGCTATCAACATTCCGGTCGATGCGGAAAACCTGCCGGCGCTATACGAAAACCACGATCTGCGGGACCGCGAGCTCATTATTTACTGCGCCGGTCCGCACTGCGATGCCGCCGAGCGGCTGGCCGCGAGGCTCCGCGAGCTCGGTCACCGACGGGTTCGCGTGTTTTCCGGCGGCTGGGAAGCATGGAGCGCGCAGCAGTAAATTCCAATAGGTGCGATCCACTATCGTTCGAAATCCATTCTGTTGTGGACCGAGCCCGTTTTTGAAAGAGCAAGCATCCGCGTTTGATCCGTGTCCATCCTTGGCCCAATCTGGTGCAATCTGTATCATCCGTGGTTTTTGGAATCATGATCGTCTTTCAGCATACAGGCTTCGAGGAGAGGACGTCCCCGGTCAATTGTTCACATTTTTCCCATTTCGCGCCTGCTCAATCGCTCCAACTTGCCGGTACATTTAAAATAGAACCATGCATTCGGGTGTCTGCGACCGCGGGGGTCGCATCCTTCACCGTTATTCCTCCCCCATGGATGAACTTCCTGCATCAGGACGGCCTCAATCGCAACCGACTCAAACATCGAGGGCATTTGCCATGTGGAAATCCAGCTCAACTCGCAGGGCAATCCTGGCAACCGGACTGGCCGCTGCCATGCTATCCCTTCTGCCGCCATCGCTTTTCGCGCAGACGGTCAGGGTGGTTATCAATGAAATCCTTGCCGATCCGCCGTCCGGTCCCGCGGGCGATGCCAACAGCGACGGCACTCGTAGCGCTACTCAAGATGAATTCATCGAGCTGGTCAACGCCGACACCATGGCCGTAGATATGAGCGGCTGGACGATTTCCGATGCTGTCGGCGTGCGCCACATTTTTGCCGACGGCACACGGTTGCCGGCCGGCGGCGCCATCGTCGTGTTCGGCGGCGGCACCCCCACCGGCAATTTCGGCGGCGCGCTGGTGCAAACCGCCAGCACCGGCCGTCTCGGCCTCAACAACACCGGCGACGAGATCCTGCTGCGCAATGCCTTCAGCACGGTGGTGGCCAGCAAAATTTACGGCGGCGAGGCCAATGATAATCAATCGATCACCCGCTATCCGGACGTCACCGGCGATTTTTTCAAGCATACCGAAATTCCGGAGGCCGGCGGAGCGTTTTTTTCGCCGGGCACGCGCGTGGATGGCACTCCGTTCATCGAAACAAACCATCCGCCGGTGCTGGCGCCGATTGGCGATAAAATGGCCACGGTGGGCGAGCTGCTGGAATTTACCGTTTCCGCTACCGATAAGGACGGCGATTCGCTGGTCTTTTCGGCGGACAATC
The DNA here is from genome assembly GCA_030950365.1 of Candidatus Zhuqueibacterota bacterium. Taxonomy (GTDB): domain Bacteria; phylum Zhuqueibacterota; class Zhuqueibacteria; order Zhuqueibacterales; family Geothermadaptataceae; genus Hydrothermovivens. The sequence continues at coordinate 47,151 of JAUZRQ010000032.1, forward strand.
TGCCCCCCGGCGCGGTGTTCGTCGGCCGCACGTTTACCTGGGTGCCGGATGCGCCGGGCGCGTTTATGGATGTCCTGTTCCGCGTGGAAGACAGCCACGATGGCGCCGATGAAGAACGCATCACCATCACCGTGCAGCCGGCCGTGATGAGCATTGCCACAGTCAAATCCGATGCCGATGGCGATTTTGTGCCCGACCGGCTTGGCGAGCGCGTGCGCATCCAGGGCCAGGTCATCAGCATCAACTTTGCCGGTGACACCGGATTCGATTTCTTCGTGCAGGACAGCACGGGCGGCATCCGCGTAGTGTTTCAGCAGCCGGTGGATCCTCTCACACCTGGCGATTGGCTGGATGTGACCGGAACGCTCGAGCAGCTCAACGGCAGCGAACGCCTCGTTCCGGGTTCGGTTACCGACATCCGCCTTCTTGATCGCACCTCACTGCCGGTTCCTCCCCGGCCTATAACAGCCGATAAGATCGGCGAAGCCGTGCAGGGGCAACTGGCGTTTCTGGCCGGACTGCGCCTGGCCGACGGCGCGGTCTTCCCAGCCATGGGCGAGGATGGCGAGGTGGTTGCCGTGGATCGTGATGGCCGCGAGCTGGTTTTGTGGATCGATGCCGACACCGATATTGGCGGCAGCGCCCCGCCGCAGGGGTTGTTTAGCCTGGTGGCGATTGTGGATCAAAACGATCCCGATGCGCCGCCGGACAGCCATTACGTGCTTCTGCCTCGCTCGCGGCAGGATTTGGCCGATTATGATCTCGTGGTCAATGAATTTTTCGCCGATCCGGATGCCGATTTCCAGACCGACGCCAATGGCGACGGCCGCACCGATGCGCTGGACGATCAGTTTGTGGAGCTGGCGAACCGCACTGGCGAGCGACTGGATGTGTCTGGCTATGAGCTGCGCATCGATGGCGAACTGCGGCATACTTTCCCGGAGGGCACGGTCATTGAACCGGGGGAAGCCGTGGTGGTATTTGGCGGCGGCGAGCCGCAGGGCTACTTTGGCTTCGCCGGCGTGCAAAACAAGGTGATACTGGCTTCCGGCGGCGCGCTACTCCTGTTCCCGGCCGGCGGCGCGATCGAGGTCCTGAATCCATCGGGCGGACTGGTGGAACGAATCGTTTACGGCGATGAAGCCGGCGCGGCGCAGTCGCTCAACCGTGATCCGGAGATCGTCGGGCCGTTTCGACCCCATACCGAGCTGGCGCAAACCTTTGGCGCCCGCTTTTCGCCGGGCTACCGCGCCGACGGCTCCAGCTTCATCGGCTTCCGGCTGTTCACCGAGGGTGAAGTGGATGTCATCAAACACGGCGCGAAGGTGGTTTTCCGGAACCCCCACTGGGACGAAGACAAAGCCATCTTTTCGGTGGAGGCGGCCATTTACAACAAACGGCACGAAACCATCATCCCGCCGCTCATTGGCCGCATCCGCAAAATTCGTTCGAAATCCAAAAACATCCGCTTTTTGAATGCGGACGGCGGCGGCGACCGCGTCGGAGCGTATTACAACTACACCCGTTTCCTCGGCCCGGACTTTCTGCTCAAACGCAAGGAAACCTCGGGCTACCGGCGCATCGAGATCGCCAATCCGGACCGCAAGCGGTTCAAAGTTCGCTACCGGATTCTGGCGCTGGATGCCGAGCTGCCCCGCATGGGCAAGTTCGCCGAACCCACGGATAGGCTGCCGGACCGGCCGCTGGCGGAAGTGGAACTGGATGTGGATATCGAAAACCGCACGGTGACGCTGCGCGATATCGCCATAGAGGATGCTGGCCAGACGCTGGCGTTTCGCCTGCACCCGGCCTTTCCCAATCCGTTCAATCCGGAGACGCGGCTGCGCTTCGATCTGCCCGAGCTGGCTAAAGTGACCGTGGTGGTGTACGACACGCGCGGCCGGAGAGTCCGCCTGCTGGCGCGGAGCGCCTACCCGGCCGGCCGCCACGAGCTCATCTGGGACGGCCGCAATGAGCTGGGCCAACCGGTATCATCCGGCCTGTATTTCGTGCGCATTCGTGCGGCACGGTGGCAGGCCGTGCAGAAAGTCATTCTGGCGCGCTGATGGAATTGCAACCGCAATCTGGCCGCCGACAACGGGGCGCATTGCCTGCGCCCCGTTGTGCGGCTATAAAACGCGGATACAAGGTTGATCGCGGAAAGATTTTCGCGTCCATTCAGGCAAAAACCCGTATCAGGTATTCCGGTTCGTTCGGTGAAAAGAAATTTGGGTATTTTTCATCATTCCCGCGAAAGCAAAATGGCGAAACAATCGGAATGCCATAATTGCATCCAGAAGAATGCCTGCCGTCGTTCGCCTTGCCGCCAGGTGCATTTGTCCCACCTTTCTCAAGCTGCGCTGTCCCAAAACCGGCCGGGCCGATTTTTTGGCGCACGCGCAACAAAATGGTTGCGTCACTAAAAAAATAATTTATCTTACAGAAAAGAAGGTTGAAACCGGCAAATCCACCGGATGCTGCGCATGGCCCGCACCTCTCGCGCCAAAGTGATTGTGGTGTTTCCCGCTTATTACGCCGAAAAGACCCTCGAACGCACCGTCAACGATGTGCCGCGCGATCTCGTGAACGAAATGATTCTGGTGGATGATGCCAGCTGCGACCGCACGGTGGACATCGCGCGCAGTTTGGGGCTGACGGTTTTCCAGCACGAACAGAACCGGGGCTATGGCGCCAATCAAAAAACCTGCTACCGGCTCGCCCTCGAGCGCGGCGCCGATATCATTGTCATGATTCATCCGGATTACCAGTACGATCCCAGGCTCATCCGCTATTTCGTCGATTTCCTGCAGGACGACTACTTCGATGTCATGCTGGGCACGCGCATTCGCACTCGCCGCGAGGCGCTGGAGGGCGGCATGCCGCGCTACAAGTATTTTGCCAACCGGTTTCTCACCCTCATTGAGAACATCATCACCGGCCAGAATCTCTCCGAATGGCATACCGGCATGCGGGCGTACAAGCGTGGCGTTCTTGAATCCATTGATTTCGAGGGCAACTCGGATGGTTTTCTTTTCGATACCCAGATTCTGTTTCAAATCGTGGAAAAGGGCTTCCGCATTGGGGAAATCCCTGTGCCGGTGCGTTACTTCAAAGAAGCCTCGTCGATCAATTTCTGGCAAAGCCTGCAGTACGGGCTGGGGACTATATGGACAGCATTTTGTTTTTTACTAAAAAAAATTTTTGCAAGGCATTGAGCGTGCGGGTACTGTAGGTTTAAGGATTATTGTAGCCAGGGAAGGGGCGCGCGTTTTAAATTCAAAAATCACTACCCTGGCTAGCCCGCTCGCATCAATTAAAGGGACAGCCCACCATAGCTCAAAACATCGGGGATACGTTTGGGATTACCCCCTGAAAATAAAAAAGCGAATCAGGCAACTCCAATCTTGGCTTTCATTAAAGAAAAAATGATTTTTTTCTTTCATTTTGCTATTGCTTTTTCGTGTTTTGATTTTTATCATTTAAGCCAAATTTGCCTGTCTTCCTTTCTTGTTTTCTCACCAGATGGACTTGCATCAGCTCTCACGGATGGGGCAATTCGAAAGGATAGGGGCGTGAACGGTTAACTGAAAGGAGAGGCTGATGAAGAAGTGCTATTTCCACACTTTCCTGCTGTCCTTTTTCATCCTCAGCATGGCTGTTGCTCCGGCTTGGGCACAGGTGAAAGTTGCCAACGTCGAAGCGCACCAGGTTCCCAATTTTGTAGGTTATGTCCCTGATGAAATCGTAGTCAAATTTGACCGTTCCATTTTGCAGTCTCTGAAAAAGGAGCTGTTCAGTCAGGGGGAAACAGGAGTTTTTGCTCTGGATGCGCTGGGTGCAAAATTCCAGGTACAACGCATTAAACAGCAATTTCCCGGTGCGAAAATTCGCCGTTATCGCGGCCGCATCGTGGACCTGTCCGGCTGGCATAAAATCAAATTTGCCAATGCGCAGGACGTTCTGCAGGTGGTGAAAGAATACCAGGCGCTTGCCGGAGTGATCAAAGCGGAGCCCATCGGTATTCATGCGGTCACGATCACGCCCAACGATCCGAAATTCCCGGATCAATGGCATCTGAATCAGGCCAACGATGCTGACGTCGATGCCCCGGAAGCCTGGGATATCGAATCGGGCAACGGCGCCATCATCGTCGCCGATATGGATACCGGCGTTCGCTATTTCCACAAAGACCTTGGCGGTGCCAATGCCTCGTACAGCAATCCCTCTGCTACCGATGGTAACATATGGATCAATACCGACGAAATCCCGGATAACGGCATCGATGACGACGGCAATGGCTATGTCGATGACTGGATCGGCTATGACTTCGTGGATAATGTGAGTTCCTGCTATTCCGGAGAGGACTGTAGCACTCCAGACAACGATCCGCGGGATTTTAACGGACACGGCACGCACGTGGCCGGCATCATTGCGGCCATGAACAACAATGGCTACGCAGTGTCCGGAATTGCCGGTGGAATGGGCAACGGCACCAACACAGCTAGCGGCACTGGCGTGAAAATCATGCCCCTGCGTATCGGCTGGTCGGGTGTGTTTATTATATGGGAGACAGGCTACGTTCGTATGGACTTCGCCGCCGAAGCGTTCCATTATGCTGCGGACAACGGCGCCCGGCTCGCCAACTGTTCTTGGGGCTCGTCCAATACCGGCGGACTCGGCGAAGCTATTGATTATTTCCTGGCAGCCGGCGGTTTGATTTTCAAAGCCGCGGGCAATGACGGTACCGATTCACCGGATTACATGGGCCAGCGCACCGATATCATCAATGTGGCCTCTACCGATGAAAATGATCTCAAATCGGATTTTTCAAATTTCGGCACCTGGGTTGACATCTCCGCCCCAGGCAGTAACATCTGGAGTACCTATCACGAAAGTAATGATCCAGCAAACGACTACATCGCATCCTTAAGTGGCACCTCCATGGCCACCCCGGCGGCTCTGGCTGTGGCCGCGCTTATCTGGTCCAAACATCCGGATTGGAGCGCGGCTCAGGTGAAACAGCGTCTGTTCGATACAGCCGATGATCTGGATGCGAAAAATCCGACATACGCTGGCAAACTGGGCGCTGGACGCGTCAATGCCTTTAATGCGGTCAATGATGGCGGCACCACCCCCAATCCGCCGGCCGCGCCATCCAACCTGACCGCCACCGCGGTGAGCACCTCGCAGATCGACCTGAGCTGGACGGACAATTCCAACAACGAGGACGGATTCAAAATCGAACGCAAAGACCCGGGATCGACCACGTTTGTCGAAATCGCCCAGGTCGGCGCCAACGTCACCAATTACAGCGACACCGGTTTGAATCCCAACTCGACCTACACCTACCGCGTGCGGGCGTTCAACGCCGATGGCAACTCTGGCTATTCAAACGAAGCCTCGGCCACGACCCAGACGCCGCCGAACCAGCCGCCCACGGCCACCATCACCCAGCCTGCGGACGGCTCGACCTTCACCGTCGGTCAGACCGTGAACTATGCCGGTGACGGCACCGATCCCGAGGATGGCGTGCTGCCGGCGTCGGCTTTCACCTGGGAAGTGGACCTGCCCAATGGCAAGACCCACGTGCTGGCCACGGGCGTCAAATCCGGATCGGCCACGCCGACCGCACCCGGAACCTACATTCTGCGACTCATCGTGGAGGATAGCGGGGGCCTGACCGGTACCGATCAAGTCACAGTATACGTAGTGGCCGCCAAAGGCATGGCGCCCAACGCCGAAGCGGATATGATCGCCACGGATAAAATCCCGACCGGGTACGCACTGTACGATGCTTTCCCCAATCCGTTCAATCCCGAGACCCGTATCCGTTTCTCGATTCCGAAAACGGAAAAGGTCACGCTAAAGATTCTGAACGTGATGGGCAAGGAAGTGCGCTCACTGGTGAACGGCGTTCGCATGGCGGCCGGCACGTACACCTACAAATGGGATGGCAAGAACAATGCGGGTAACACGGTGCCAAGCGGGGTTTATTATGTACGTATTGAAGCGGGCCCGCTAAAAACCATGAAGAAACTCAGTCTGTTGAAATAGCCCGAAGGCTCGACAAGCCTAAAGCCCGGCATGCCATCGATGCCGGGCTTTTTTATTTTATGCCATTATGCAATTCGAAACTTTGCCAAGAAAAAGCAAAATGACACGCATGGCAACAGGTGGTGCGAAAACGCCGTTCGGTACCGATGATCCTTGTATCGCATGAAAAGCGGAGCTGGGCTTTTTCGTTTGAGAGCATATTCGCGAAATTGGCACTCTCGAAAAGCACTGAGAATCGCCTCTGCGGCCTAAGCGGCCGCTTCGAGAGATGAATCTTCGGGGGCCTTGCGGATGATTCGGAATTATTTATTTGACTATCGCCAATTTGTGATGTATATAGTGTTCAATGGTGCCAATCTTCATCCGGGAATGGGTATTGTGGAGGCCGCGTCTTCGTTATCCGTCTGGATTCGTTAGGGTTGGCGGCCACTCGATCGCAAGGGGATATAATTCGTCGCCGCTTGTGATGTCAGGATTGGATGCATAGGTTCCCATCCGGGCCCTGGGCCGGAACCGGCACGCCTTCCCGAAGCTGAAACCGCTCCTGGATTTTTGCAGGTCGTTTACAATCCTACCCGTTTTAGGGGGCATAACCAAACGCAGGAGGTCTTATGAGCTTACGGGAAATCATTCTTCAGTTGGTACAAATCGCCATCTTTTTTGCCTTTCCCACTATCTGGGGCTGGATCATGCAATATCTGCCCTGGTGGCCATTTGATCCGGAATCCACTATGAACATTCTCATTTTTCTTGCCGTCACAATTGTCTCCTGGTTACTCGGATTTCTGGGGATTCGCAAATTCATCAACAACCTCAAAATCCGCGGCCTGGCTGCCGATATGACCGCCGGCTGAGCCAGTCGAATTGGTCACGATCAACCGGTCGGTAACCGGTCGGTGTCCGAATAAGGTAAATATCGTCCGGGTGTCGACCGGTGACTTATTATTGCTCCGCCCGATCGCCTTTCTTTGCGCCATCCGTGCGCCAGTCACGCCATTCGTAAGATAATCTTTGTTCTGCAAATAGCAGGCGACGCAGGTATTATTTTACAACCAGCCAATAAACGGAACGGCGGCGTGTCGCGGAACGCCGAAACAGAAGCAGGACGGCCATCCTTCAATTCCGAGAATTCCGCTCTAGTGATAGAAGGACCTACCTAGGGCCAACCACTGGCTAAATTTCATTTTCCAACCGTTGCCAATATTTCAAGAAACCACGGAAATCGGTTCGTTGGCTGAGGATTTCCAGGGGATTGAGATCGTCATACCAGAGGTTCGGGAATCATCCAATTTCATCGATAAATCAGCGTTTTTGCTGTCCATTGCCCAATTTTCAGGACGAAAATAATCTCCACGAAATGCCCTGGCTTTTGCCGGGGCGTTTCTTAATTTTTTTATAATACACCCCAGACTTTAGGATTGGCTTTTTCCAAGAATAGATATGGCAGCGGGTGGTTTTAATCGAATCCAGTTATACCCAGCAAAGGTAAGAGGATCTTCCATGAAACAGGGTCGAATCTCCATCGTGCGTCGGTTCTCATTCTTTATTGTTGCTTTAGTCGTGTTGCTAATTTGGCTTCAAACCGGTGCAATTGCACAGCAAACCAGTACACAGCCTAATCTTATCATCATCCTGACTGATGATCAGCATTTCGAATCCATCAATTATTTGCCGACAATACAGAAGTATTTTATCGAAAAAGGCTTGAATTTCCAAAAGGCCTTTGCAACCACGGCCCTCTGCTGCCCAAGCCGGTCCAGCATCCTTACGGGGCTCTATGCGCGGAATCATGGCATCCACTACAATGGAGGCCCGGAAGGTGGATTCAGCAACTTCAACGATCAATCTACCCTGGCCACCTGGCTCCACGATGCTGGTTATCAGACCGCACTTGTGGGGAAATATTTGAACAATTATACATCCACCTATATCCCACCAGGTTGGGATGAATGGCAAGCCCTTCTTTCTGGCGGATGGTACTACAATTATGAAATCAACGAAAACGGTACCATAGTAAGCTATGGATCGGCAGATAGCGTGTATTCCACTGATGTGTTAGCCCGGAAGGCAGTAAATTTCATCAAAACGGCTACCATTCCATTTTTTCTCTATTTTTCACCTATAGCTCCGCATGAACCAGCCACACCTGCAGCGAGGCACGATACGCTATTTTCGGACCTGGCACCTTATCGTCCCCCAAACTACAATGAAGAAGATATTTCTGACAAACCTTCATGGATGCAAAATCTGCCTCTACTTAGTACTCAGGATCAACAAAATCTGGACGCATTCCGACTCGATCAAATACGCACCCTGATGGCTGTCGATGAAGCCATTCAATCTTTTATTGATGCACTAACGGAGATCGGCCAATTGGAGAATACCATCATGGTATTCACAAGTGATCATGGCCTGGGCTGGGGGGAACACCGCTATGCCAAAGAAAAAGCAGCGCAAATCGATGAAGTGCTTCGGGTGCCCTTCTTGGTGTATGCCCCTGGTATCGACAGCACAGCTCGATCCGAATCCACCGAATTTGCATTGAATATCGACATCGCGTCGACTTTCGCCGAATTTGCTGGCGTGACGCCACCGGATTCGGTGGACGGTGTCAGCCTGGTGCCTGCCATCAAAGGAACTGGCCGTTCCGGCAGAAATGATTTTGTTTTCGAGCAATGGGAAATCGGCAAATATGGTATCACCATCCCCAGTTTCCAGGGACTTCGCAACCACGAGTGGAAATACGTCGAATATGCAAACGGTGAAAAAGAATTATATGATCTTTTCAATGATCCTCATGAGTTAACTAACGTGGCAGGAGATTCAGCCTATATAGACATTCAATCGCAAATGGCGGCAAGGCTGCATGAATTACTCGGTAATCAACCCCCAAATGCAGTGGCCACGGTTGATCCGGATAGCGGCGAAGCGCCATTGACTGTTCAATTCACTGGCTCAAATTCCTCAGATCCTGATGGTACCATCCAAAGCTATGATTGGGATTTCGGCGATGGAGGCACGTCAACGTTGGCTGATCCTCAGCATACATATCAAAATGTGGGAAATTACACGGCCCGGTTGATTGTCACTGATGATGCCAGTCTCACCGATACGGCCTATGTTGATATAATTGTAACCGATCCAGGGCCGCAGCCTCCGCAAGCGCCTACAACTTTAACAGCAACCGCCGTCGATACCAGCCGAATCGATCTTTCATGGACCGATAATGCCAACAACGAAGACGGCTTTAAAATCGAACGCAAAGACCCGGGTTCCACCACCTTCGTGGAAATCGCCCAGGTCGGCGCCAATGTCACCAACTACAGCGACACCGGTCTGAATCCCAACTCGACCTACACCTACCGTGTGCTGGCCTTCAACGCCGACGGCAACTCTGGTTATTCA
>JAUZRQ010000033.1 GCA_030950365.1 Candidatus Zhuqueibacterota bacterium
TCGGGTTCCTTTCGGGTTTCGATACTATGAATCGCTCTTAATCCATTTTGCAAGTTTTGCTTTGATTCGCATTAATCGCCTTTTTCACCATTTTACTTTGATGTCTGATTCGCTATTTTCCGGTTCAAGGTCATCATTATAATCATGAAATGGTTGTAGCAGAGAAAATCGGTTCCATTCAATTTCCTCATCTCGAATTGCATGTGTTTGCACTTGCCTCGATAACCTAACTGTAAAATCAAGAACAGCTTTTTGAAATGCTTCCGGCAACTTTTTGACTTTGTCATAAATTTCTTCTGCGATATGCATGTTTGCCTCTTTAAAATAATATTGTGGCTCCAGGCAATTTCTCGCACCAGTGGTGCGAGTTTTTGTGAGGAAGAATACGTTTCGTAAAAATTTTTCATGCGCCAGAGACTAGAGGCGGAAAACCCGGCATTCCTGGGAATGCTTTTTGCACATCTCGAGCCAGGTGCTCAACAACCGCTTTGCCCCAGGTCTTGCCAGCCTGTCTTTCCACAATCAATCTGCCGATATCCCAGTACAGCCCGACCAATTGCTAGTTTACGGCGCGCAATGCCGCATATTGCGCAGCACGAACTTTTTCTTTGATTTCTGCAAGAAGAGAGCGGGATATTGAGCGGGTAATTCTTGGGCCTTTTCATTCATCAGTCCATCTCATTTTTATGCTTATGGACCAGGCCATTTCGCATTTTTGTTTTGATATCTGATTCTTCATATTCCGGCTCAGTGTCATCGGAATTATCGCGATCCGCTTGCATCAAAGAAAGTGCATTCCATGTGACTTCTTCATCCCGGACAGCATGAGCTTTCAACTGTGTCGATAATCTTACTGTAAATTCAAGAACAGCTTTTTGAAACGCTTCAGGCAATTTTTTGACTTTGTCATAAATTTCTTCTGCAATCTACATACATCCCTCCAATGATCAATTTACTTTCTCAGCGCTCTCGACACCCTACGCGGTTCACCCCAAAATTTCAAATCACCCCCAGCTCCTTCCCCACTTTCTCGAATACCCCGATGGCGAAATCCAGGTCCTCTTTCGACTGTATGGCGCTGTTCATGACGCGGATGCGCTCGGTGCCGCGTGGCACAGTGGGGTAGGTAATGGACATGGCAAAGATGCCGTTATCGAATAGAGCCTTGCTGAACGCCACGGCCTTGGCCGCATCGCCAATGATGATTGGCGTGATCGGCGTCTGCGTCTGGCCGGTGTTGAAGCCCAACTCTTTCATCTTCGACTTGAAATAGTCTGCATTGCTCCAGAGTTTCTTCACCAGCTCGTCCGATTCCTGCAGAATATCCACCGCGGCAATGCAGGCGGCCACATCCGGCGGGGTGACGGCGCTGGAAAACAGAAACGGCCTGGCGCGCTGACGCAAGTACTCGATGATCTTCGCATTGCCAGCCGCATAGCCTCCGACGACGCCAAACGCCTTGCTCAGGGTGCCGATCTCGATATCGACGCGGCCGTGCAGCCCGAAATGATCCACAATGCCGCGGCCGCCTTCGCCCAGCACGCCTTCACCGTGGGCATCATCCACCATGGTCAGGGCATCGTACTTTTCGGCCACCTTCACGATCTCATCCATCGGCGCGATATCGCCATCCATGGAAAACACGCCATCGGTAATGATGAGTTTGCGGCGAGCACCGGCGTGTTCCTTCAACCTGGCTTCCAGATCGGCCGGATCGTTGTGGGCATAGCGCACGACTTTGGCTTTCGACAGCCGACAGCCGTCGATGATGCTGGCATGGTTGAGTTCGTCCGAAAAAATCACGTCCTCTGGCCCGGTGATGGTGGGAATCACCGCCTGGTTGGACACGAATCCCGACTGGAACGACACCACCGCTTCCGCTTTTTTGAATTTGGCCAGTTTCTCCTCCAGTTCCAGGTGCAAATCCATGGTGCCGGCGATGCTGCGCACCGCCGTCGGGCCCACGCCGTACTCATCGATCGCTTTTTTGGCTGCTTCTTTGAGTTTGGGATGGTTGGCAAACCCCAGGTAATTATTCGCGCACATGTTCAGCACGCGCTTGCCGTCCACGATGATCCAGGCATCCATCGGAGAGCCGATGGTGCGAATCGTATTGTATAAATTTTGCGCTTTCAAATCCTGCAGCAATTCCTCGACAAAATCCAGCTTTCCCATGATCGCTCTCCTTCTAAAAAGTATTTTCACGCAATGACGCATTTTTTTGAATTTACAATTTTTTCGCAGAGAGTCAAATTGAAATTAGGATGAGTTGAAATGGTTTAAAAATGCAAAATCCATTGCGATAATATACAATGTTTTATATTTTAAAATTGAAATCACCTTGTCCATCTATTTTATAGAAAGGCGTCATGACGGTTAAAGATCAAATTGTCAAAGAAATTGAACATCTCAGCGAATCTGATCTTCGCAAAATCGCTGAATATCTTTCCTTTTTGAGGTGCCGCTCTCGACTCCGTAAACAATTGCACATTGCAGATGAAGAAAATTTAGCCGAATTATATGGCCAATTCGCAAATGAGGACCCAAAATTAGCTGAAGAAGGCTTTGATGAGTATTCAAACAATTTGAAGTCTGAGGATGAATAATGACGCCCAAAAGAGGCGAAATCTGGATTGCTAATTTAAATCCAACTAGAGGATCGGAACAAGCTGGAATTCGTCCCGTCGTTATTTTTCAAAATGATTTGATCAACAAATACACATCTACCATTCTGACTATTCCTCTAACAACGAATCTCAAAAAAGCGGCCTTGCCTTCGTGCCTGATGATTTCCCAGGGCGAGGGCGGATTAATTCGCGATTCAGTTGGCCTATGCCATCAGTTTCGCGTTCTGAATAAAAGCAGACTTGAGAAAAAACTCGGCATTCTGTCCCCTTAAACGATCGAAGCCCTTGAGGCATGCATGCTTTTTACAATGGTTATCCTATGAACAAGTTTTGCTCCACTAAAATTTCAACCTCCCCGTCCGCGCAAAATGGGCGAAAGCTGCGACCAACAGGATGATCGTGCCCATCGCCAGGAGCAACGCGGCAAGCTTGCCGTAGCCTTTGCCCCCACTCAGAAACCATACCACCAGGCCTGCCAAAATTAGCAACCGGCCAAAATGGACCAGATTTTTCACTGTAAAAAATTGATTCATGGCTTCCTCCCTGTTTGCGTTCTTGCTCAGTGGCGAGACCTCGCCACCAAATTCGCCAGTATGCGAAACGCGCCGGGCACCAGCGCGCGCAATTGCCGGTACCACACCAGCGAGGTGTAAATGTACTCGCCTCGGCCATAGCGCGCATACAGCAGACTCGTATCCAGCGGCGCTTCGCCGGGATCGCGTAAATTGGGAATCATTGTTTATTTGTTCAAATGCCTGTGGTGGCATTCTGAGAGCTAATACCAAAAGTTTATTTATTGCAATTCATGTTCGTCGTTGCTATTTTATAAAAAATCGGAGAAGCCATGGAAATGGCCCTTTCGATTTCAGGCACTCCAATTCGATTGACTTACCAAAGATGGTGTCACATTACCGAAAACCATGACGAGTTGGCGAGCTATTTCTATGAAGTGCTTAATGCCGTTGAAAATCCTGATTTCATACTGCAGGGGAAGAAATGCACCTTCAAGGCTATTAAACTTCTGTCCCCCCAAAAATGGTTAGGCAAATTATCCAGGAGACAAAGCATACGAAAGTCAGAATATTTTCGGCGCGAGCGGATGAAAACTTCAGAGCAGTCAGAATAGGAGATGAGACCAGACAAACTTCAGTAAACGAGTATATCGAGCGGTGAAATACAGAAATTTCTTGATCAAAATCCAGAAGTGAAAATAAAGCATGCTCAATTCTCAACAATCTCAATAATTCCAAGGATCGCGGCTTGGAAAATCATCAATGGAGACATTGATTGGGACCTTAAAAAATCTGTTTTGGTCTTCTTCGAAGATAACGTCTAACGAAATAAGGAGGCTATACTTATGAAGCTAACTGCAATTATTGAACGCGAGGGTAGTGGATATGTGGCCTTATGCCCTGAACTCGACATTGCGAGTCAAGGAGATAACGTTGAACAGGCTCGGGACAATTTACGCGAAGCACTAGAACTCTTTTTTGAAACAGCATCAGAGGAAGAGATCAAACAACGTCTTCACGATGACGTGTTCGTAACACAGGTTGAGGTTGCAGTTGGGTAAGCTCCGAGTTTTTTCGGGTAAAGAGATCTGCTCTATCTTAGCAAGCTACGGTTTCATAGAAGTGCGTCGCCGCGGCAGCCATATCGTCATGCAGAAAAGGTTAGCCTAAGGAACAATAACGGTTCCTGTCCCTGACCATGATGAAGTCCGTATTGGAACCCTGCGATCTATCATCCGCCAATCAGGACTACCACGGAGTGCATTTGAATCATAAGATCTTGGTGCTTAACCAGTCGTCACACCTGACCGCTATTCCGCTACGCTCAATAGCGGCAGGAGAGCTTAGTTGTTAGTTGTGATTTACCGAGAAATTTCTAAAGAGGATGGCTTCATTATCACAGCCTATTTTCTTTCAAGAAAACCGAAAGGAAAAATCCTATGGCGACGACAACCCTAACCAAAGATGCCGAACAGGTCGTTCAGCGCAGTATTTCGCTTGTTTCCGATCTGGTTCAGCTCCCCGCAGATCAGATGTGGATCGATTATGATCGTGAAGCGGATGTTCTCTACATTAGCTTTCGCAAACTTCAGCGCGCCCAAGAAACCATTGAACTGGACGATGATATTTTAATCATAAAGGATGGTGATCAAATTGTTGGCATTACCATTCTGCACGCGAGCCAAAGGAATCAGTAAAAATTCATTCAATTCTCGAAAATTCATTATTTGAATTTTAGAGATCCCGTCCGCGCAAAATGGGCGAAAGCTGCGACCAACAGGATGATCGTGCCCATCGCCAGGAGCAACGCGGCAAGCTTGTCGTAGCCTTTGCCCCCACTCAGAAACCATACCACCAGGCCTGCCAAAATTAGCAACCGGCCAAAATGGACCAGATTTTTCACTGTAAAAAATTGCTTCATAGCTTCCTCCCTGTTTGCGTTCTTGCTCAGTGGCGAGACCTCGCCACCAAATTCGCCAGCATGCGAAACGCGCCGGGTACCAGCGCGCGCAATTGCCGGTACCACACCAGCGAGGTGTAAATGTACTCGCCTCGGCCATAGCGCGCATACAGCAGACTCGTATCCAGCGGCTTTTCTCCCGGATCGTGCATGCTGAGCAACCGCTGGAATTCCGGCGCTGCCTGTGCCGGAAAGTATAGCCCACGCTCCTGCACCCAGCCATCCCAGTCGGTTGGCCCGATTTTGTTGGGCACGTTAAGCAACGGATGCTCCGGCAGCAGCGCCGTGACATCGGCCGTCTCATCGGTCACGCGCTGACGGCCCAGCACCAGCGGATAGGGCGCAAACGCCGGATTGCCATACTCGGCATTCCATTCAAATACCTTGTGGTACATCACCACCAGCCGGCCGCCGCGGCGCACCCAATCCAGCAGCCGATCGTTCACCGCGCGCAAGTCCCGGCGTACGAGATAGGCGCGGATGTCGATGAGAATCACGTCGTAGCGGTCAAGATCGCCCCAGAGCAGCCTTTCCCGATCCAGGCGCTCGGCGGCGATGCCGAGCTGCTGCAGCGCCTGCATGAGCGTGGGATCGTAGCTCTGCACCACGCCCACGCGCACACCCGCCGGCACGGCCACATCGATCGCCCGCAACCAGACCGGCTCTTCGGCCAGCACCTTGCCGCCGTCCGCGGCCACCGCCCGCAGCCGCCAGCGCCGCTCTTGCTCGAATGGACCGGTGATCTGAAACCGCACCACCTGAAACGTTTCCTGCCGCTGCAAATAAAACGGCTGCTGCTGCACCGTCCGGCCGGTTTCATCCAGCAGTTGCACCTGCCCTTCGATGGCACCGTTGCGGCTGTTGCGCACCACCACCGGCAGCTCAACCGGCGATTTGCGCGCCCGCGGCACGATGCGGCGCGCAAGAGACGGCTCGAGCTGAATCACTGGCGCGACGGCGACCGGCGCCGGCAAGCGAAACACCAGTTTATGCCCCTGCCACTGCACGGTGGCCGATGCAAAACAATTCGGCTCGCGGCGATGGGCCTGATACACATAGCTGGTTTCCGGCTCGGTGAATTGCACCTTTTCCGGGATCACGCACTGCAAAGGGATGCGCACGGTTTCTCCGGCTTTGAGCTGATGTGTTTGTTTCTCACGCAAATGCTGTGCACCGAGCCTGATTCGAGCCTGCGGATCGAGCGCCCCGGGAACATCCAGCGCGATCTCCACCAGCGCGACGTCGCTATTTCCGTGATTGGCCACGAAAATCTCGCTGCGCAGGGTATCGCCCGGCGCAACGCGGCGGTCGAGGTGATGCACGGCGATATCCAGTCCGAGGGCCAACTGCGCAATGCGCTGGCTCTGCTGGCGGAACCGCTGCAAATGGCGCCGGATTTCCGAATGCCATTCACGCTTGCCGGACAGCAATTCATCGCAAAGCTGTCCGGCATGCAGAGCGCGCCGCGCGATCCGCTCGCGATCCGCGGGCACATCCCACGCCCACGTGATAAAATCGCGGCGGATGCTCTGCAGCGCTTTGCCGGCTTCGCCAACGCTGGTAAACACGTCGGCCAGCGGATCGGACAGCCCATCGAACAGGCTGGCGGCATCGGCGCCGATGCCGGCGCCCTTGACGGCGGCCACCAACTTGTAGCGAATCTTGCGCGACTGCGGCAGGATGGTGCGGGCGAATTTGTCAAAGCCCTGGCTGCGGTGCTGCGCCATAGCCTTTTTGGCCAGCTCGAGATAGGTCATGCCGAGAAACGGATCGAACTTGTGCACCTCGTAGGTCACATCCGCGGAATCTCGATTGCGGCGCAACCGCTGAAACAGCCGCAGCGGTTGCCACGGAAGCAGTCCCTCCCGCACTTGCTCCGGAAAGGCGTCGGGATCGGCGGCCAACCGAAAGGCGCTGCGGATAGCACGGCCTACCGCCTGGTGATTGGAATGGCCCGAGGTCTCATCGTGGTTGGTGATGATCACCTCCGGCCGCAGGGTGCGAATCATGCGCACCAGCCGGCGCTCCAGTTCCTCCCGGCCCCAGCGGTCCCAGGTTTCCTGCACGTGTTTGGAGTAGCCAAAATCCACGAAATTGAGATTGTAATACTCGCCGCCGGAGATGCGCTCCGCCGCGGCCATTTCATGACTGCGCACCACCGCCAGCTCGGTGTATAGCTCGGGACCGATTTCATTCTGTCCGCCCTCGCCGCGGTTGCTGACCACCACCACGGTGCGCACGCCGAATTTACGGCGGTAATAGGTGATCGAAAAAATGTCCTCGTCATCGGGATGGGCCGCCACGCTTATGAGGGTGAATCCGGTGGAGGCATCCAGCAGTGCCTGATGCAGTCCCCGGTTCCCAAGCTGGTCGGCGCGATCGTGATGCAGGGTATCGATGGGGAAGCGGAATGAGGGTTGGGCAGAGGCGGAGGAATTAGTAAGTATCAGAAAAAATCCAAAAAGAATTTTAAAAGCAATCTGAGCTGATCGGGTATGCCAATCAAAATACCGTAGCACGTTTGGATCTCCTCAAATGTGTTCAGTTAGGGCTGGTCTTTGATCGCAGATCAATCTTTAAGAATGCCGCACGATTGGCATTATAGCGTCAACCTCTTCGTCATCGTCAAGGAGATCGCCACGCTCACTTCGTTCGCTCGCGATGACGGGTTGATTTAAAATTCAAATATTTCCAACAATATAATTCTGACAAATAAGCTGTTCAATTTGTTTTGTCGGGATAATATCAAAAATTCACAACCATGGTTAAAACCATCCGTGTCGATCCGTGTCAATCTGCGGCTATATTAATCATTACCCTCAAATAATGCCGTCTACTCCAACTCCCCCCACCGGGACGAAATGTAGGTAATGGCTAAAATCAAAAACGTCAAGAACATGCCGTACGCAGCAGCGCTACCGAGGTTGAACAGCCGGATCTCGCTCAAAATCGCCACGGAAATAGGCCGGTTGCTGAAAGTGTATAGCAAAATGCTCGAAACGAATTCGCCCAGCGACATCACCAGCGCCAGCAATCCGCCGGCGAGCAGCCCGGGCCGAATGGCCGGCAAAATAATCTTCCGCCAAACACGCACGCCGCCAGCGCCGAGACTGCGCGCCGCCTCCTCCAGCGCCGGATCGAAGCGCGTGAACGCCGCATGGCAGGCGCGGTAAACCACCGGCAAATGCCGGATGAAATACGCCAGCGGCAGAATCCAGAACGAGCCCACCAGCACCTGCCCGAACGTCAGCCAGCGCGGCTGATTGAACGCCACGATCAGCGCAATGGCGATGACCGTGCCCGGGATGGCCCACGGCAGCATCACCAGAATTTCGCTGAACGAGCCCCACCTCCAGCGGCCTCGCGCATTCCAGTAGGCCAGCGCCACCGCCACGCCTACATTCCCCAGGGTGGCCAGCGCCGCCATCTTCAGGCTATTGACAACCGGCTCCGCCACCCCCGGATCGCGAAGCAGATTCCAGTAGTTTTCCAGTGTGAAGGTATCCGGCAGTAGCTGACTGGTCCAGGTGCCATTTTTCACAAACGACAGCAAAAACAGAGTGAGATGCGGCAGGACGAGCATCAGCCCGGCCAGGCCGGCAAGCGCGGCGGCCACGGCGCGCGCCCCTGGCGAGCGAATCGCCCTCGGCGGTAGCGGCAAGCCTTTTTGCGCCGCGCCCAGAAACCGGCGCTCGCCGCGCAGCGCCAATCCCAGAAACAGCAGCGAGATGGCCGCCAGCATCACCGATTGCGTGATCGCCATCGACAGGTTACCCTGCAGCTTGCTGTTGTAAATTTCCACGGTCAGGATGCGCGTTTCGCCGGCAAAAATGAACGGGGCGCTGAACGACGCCATGCTGATCATGAACACCAGCACCGCGGCCGCGGAAAATGCCGGGCGAATTTGTGGGAAAATGACGCGTCGGAACACCATCAATGAAGATGCGCCCAGACTGCGCGCCGCTTCGATGGTGGCGCCATCCAGCCGCTTGAGCGCAGCGCGGGTGAACAGGAAAAAGTACACGTAAAAACTATAGGCATGCACCGCGATCACCGCCTGGATGCCGGACAAATGAAACGGCGGGCGATCGAGGTGCAACACCGCCTGCAGCAGCCGTGGCAGGATGCCGCTCTCGCTCAGCAGAAACATGAATGCCACCACGCCCACCAGCGGCGGCAGCACCACCGGCAAAATGGCGATGGCGCCGAGCAGATTTTTGAACGGCAGCTCGAAACGCTCGAACAGAAAGGCCAGCGGCGCGCCAATGAGCGCGGCGAACAGGGTGCTCAGCAGCGACACCCAAACGCTGCCCCACAGTGCCTGCATCGACACGCCGCGCCCGGCATCGAAAAAGGCAAGGTAATGCTGCAACCCAAAGCCGCCGTCTGTGCGGAAGCTCTGCACCAGGAGATGCAGCATCGGCACCAGGATGGAAGCCACCAGCACGGCCAGCAGACCGATTTGCAAGAATGAGATTTTTTGTCGCAACTGGCTCATAGGGGGCCTCCACGATCCATTCATCGCCTGTTCATGAGAACTACGAATGAAACGTGAATTTCTCTCCTTCCCACATTTATCTTGGTTGGAAGTCTAATTATTTTCGAACGGATCGAACCGTGCTCCAGAACGACAAACCAGCTCAAAACCTGCGTTGTATTTGCGACAATCCGAGGCTTTCAAAAATCAGTGTCAATCTGTGAAATCAGTAGCCTCTTCGAGTCGATATCCCGGCTTATTAACAGGACGTTGCATTGTTATTCAAAGCGGCGGCTTGCGATCCGTACCGAATGGTTACAAATATTTTGATTAAACTGGATATGCATTGAGCCCAATTATTAGCCTTTCGGCTCTCTGTCCTACCAATCCATTCTGCGACCTGTCTGCGGGTCAAAAAGACTGATCGCTTTTGGCGGAATGGCGAATGGCACTCGATTTCCCAGCTTCAGCGGTACCTGCCCGGCGCGCACCGGCCGCACGGCGCGAAACCGCACCTCGCCGACCTGCAGTACGGCTTCTTCACTGGCGCCATTGTACACCACATCCACCACGCGCGCCTCCGGCGCCTCCTCCCCAGCTTCTGCGGCCAGCAGCACCTCATGCGGCCGGAAGCCCAGTCGCAGCGATGTGCCGATTTCGCTGTCCAGC
>JAUZRQ010000034.1 GCA_030950365.1 Candidatus Zhuqueibacterota bacterium
GCCATCAAAAAACCGGGAAATGAGCGATAGCCTCATGTCTATTGATAGTAGTCCTGAGCTTAATAAAAATTCTGTATCGCAATGAAAACGTTTTACCGCCGTTATCTGCCGCACATTCAGCCTCCAGGAGCCACGCTTTTCGTAACCTTTCGATTGTATGGTAGCCTGCCGTGCGAAGCGCTTAACGAGCTTCAGCAAGAATACGATCGGTTTGCAAGGAAATTGCAGACAACATCCAAAGCTAAAGCGAAGCTGGAACTTTATCTATTCCAAAAGCGCCTTATTGTCAAATGCGATCGCATTCTGGATCTATCTGATCGCGGGCCTCAATATTTGAAAGACCCTCGTGTTGCGCAACTGGTGTGCGATACGATTCAATTCTGGGATCAGCAACGCTATGATTTGTTGAGTTATTGTGTGATGTCAAACCATGTTCATATGGTTTTTACACCATTACCAAAACCGGATGGTTCGTTTTATTCACTGGCGAAAATTATGCATAGCATCAAAAGCTATACTGCCAACAAAGCGAATGAAATCCTAAAGCGTCGCGGAAAGCCATTTTGGGAGCACGAGAGTTTTGATCATTACTGCCGGAATGAGAAAGAAGTTGAGCGGGTGATTACTTATGTTTTAGATAATCCGGTGAAAGCCGGTTTAGTTGATCATGCCCGTGCATGGCCATGGAATTACTGCAAGTTCTGGAAGTGAATTGCGGTTATTGTCCGGCTGGCAGTTTAAGGCCTTCTACAGTAACATAAGCTTTTAAAGTGGCGCAAGCTTCCAGCTTGCGGGTGCTTTCCCCTGGCATAGCCTGTTTGTTTGCGGTCTTTGGCCGCAACGCAAGCATAGATGCTTGCGGCACATTGGCTGTAGCAAGCAACGTGCTATCGCTACGGAATTTTTACCTTGACTTTCATTCCCGATTGCCGTTACTTTTTAGTCTAATTTAGCGCCCGGTTAACATCCGTTGACCGCATTCGAAGCTCCTAATGTAAGGCAGTTGGTATGGGCATCAATTACATTGACGGCATTCGATTCAAAAACGCCATCGTTGCAGGAGCGCAGCGGGTCATTCAACTGCAGGAGCATCTCAACCGCATCAACGTGTTTCCCGTACCCGACGGTGACACCGGAACCAACATGGCACTCACGTTGAAATCGGTGGCCGAGGGCGCGATAAACTCGCAAGAACGCAACCTGTCCGCCGTTTCGAATATCCTCGCCGAATCGGCGCTCATGGGCGCGCGTGGCAATTCCGGCGCCATCCTGGCGCAATTCTTTCAGGGACTGGCGGAGTCGTTCGAAGGACGAGCTCGCGCCAGTCTGCACCACTTTGCCGAAGCCGTGCAGCGCGCCGCACGATGCGCCCGCGATGCGATTTCCGAACCCAAAGAAGGCACCATTCTCACCGTTTTGCAAGACTGGGCCAATCACATCCAGGAGCGCTGCCATCATGCCAGCGACTTCGTGGAACTGCTGTCGGAATCCCTGGAAACCGCCCGGCAGTCACTAAAACAAACTCCCCAAAAACTTAAAGTGCTGGCCAAAGCCGGCGTGGTGGATGCCGGCGCCAGGGGATTTGTGGAAATGCTGGAGGGCATCTATCATTTCTTACATACCGGTACAGTGGAGACAATCCAACTTGATGGAACCCTGGCCAGGGCCGATACCGCCAACGTCCAGGCCGGAACCGAAGACATCACCTTTCGCTATTGCACAGAATGTTATTTGCGCGGTGAAAACATCGACCGTGAGGCGATTCGCACTGAATTGGTGCGGCACGGCAATTCGCTGATCGTGGCCGGCGGTGCAAAAAATTTGCGCATCCATATTCATACCAACGAACCCGAAAAAGTGTTTGAGTTTCTGGGCCGCTACGGTGAAATCACCAGCACCAAATACGATGACATGTGGGCGCAACATACCGAAGCGCACGGCGGGGAAAAAGCGGCCGACATCGCACTGATCACGGATTCCACCTGTGATTTGCCGGACGAGTATCTGATCAAAAACCGGGTTCGGGTTGTGCCCTTGACGTTGAACATCGGCAGCGAAAGCTACCTGGATCGGGTGACCATTACCAACCGCGAATTTTACCGCCGCTTCAGCGAAGAGTATCAGAAATTCACAACTTCACAACCGGCGCCACGCGAATTTCAGCAGACGTATCTGCTCGCGCGCGAGACGCATGAAAATGCACTGGTGATTTTGCTCAGCTCGACTCTGAGCGGCACGTATCAGGCCGGGGTGGCCGCAGCGAAAACGGTTAAGAGCATGAACATTGAAGTCGTGGATTCGCGGATGGTGAGTGGCGGCCTCGGCATTCTGGTGCAAATGGCGGCGGAAAAGATTCGCGCAGGTGAGTCACTTGAGGCCATCCGAGCCTTCATCGAAGAGGCGCGTCATCGAGTTAAACTGTATATTTCGGTGGAGACGGTGGAATACCTGGTGCGCGGCGGCCGTGTGGGCAAAACCAAGGGATTTCTGGCGCGGTTGCTCGGTCTGCAGCCAATTCTAACTTATGCATCCGACGGCAAGGTGAAAGTGGCCGCGAAAGCGCGCGGAGTGAAAAAGAGTCGCCGCAAAGTGCTGGACATGGTGAAACGCGAGGGCCGCGGAAAGAAAAACGTGCGCATCATCGTTATACATGCGCAGGCACGCAAGGCCGCGCAGCAGTTTGCCGATGAACTGAGCCGGTATTTCGAAATTTCGGATATCCCGGTACTGGAAATTTCTCCGGCATTGGGAGCACATGCCGGACCGGGCACCGTGGCGGTGGCCTTTTATGGCGAATAAGACGCCCAACAAAAATTCAATGGAATGCAAAAATAAGCTGGGAGTTGACTGTGCTTTTGATGAACTTGCTGGTCATTGCTCTGGCTGGATATTTGCTAGGATCGATTCCCACGGCGATCATTGTGAGCAAAGTCTTTCATGGTATCGATATTCGCGAACATGGCAGCGGCAACGCCGGCGCCACCAATGTCTTCCGCGTACTCGGCTGGAAGTCCGCCCTGCTGGTGATGTTGGTGGATGTGGGCAAGGGCCTGGTGGCCACGTTATACGCCTCGCAACTGGTGTTCGCCCCGGTGATGGTGGAACCGGTCTATTTGAAATTGCTGGCCGGTCTTGCGGCTGTCTTTGGGCACATCTGGACCATCTTTGGCGGTTTCCGCGGCGGCAAGGGCGTGGGTACGGCGGCTGGCATGCTGCTGGCCCTGTATCCAATCGCCGTGCTGATTTGCCTCGGTATATTTGTCATTGTGGTTTATACCACCCGTTATGTATCGCTGGGCTCCATTACCGCAGCCGTATCATTGCCAATTGTTTTGTTGATTATGAAGCAAGGATTTCATAAATTTGTCGAACCGGAATTAATGGCCTTCAGCGTGTTCATTGCCGTACTCATCGTCTTTACGCATCGATCCAACATTCGGCGATTGATATCCGGAACGGAAAACCGATTTGGCCAAAACACGGCCAAATCTTCATGAATCGAAAAGGAGTTACTCTTGAGTCACGAAACGCACTCGCCTGAAGTCTCTCCCCGTCGAATCCGCGCACTGATTCAGTTGTTGGGTGACGAAGATTCCGAAGTTCGAAAAATTGCGCGCGAGCAGCTCCTGCTCATTGGCGAAGACGCCACGCAAATTCTGGATGAGGTTGTTCGCACCGATTGTGACGGAAAGACACGCATTCAGGCCCGGGCAGTACTGCGGCAGATCAATCGCCAGGAGCTGATCCACGCTTTTCATTTGCTGGCCATGTGGCGCGACGAGGATATTAGCCTGGAACGGGCCGCCTATCTGCTCGCCAAGTTCGCCTATCCACGTCTGCGCATGTCCGAAATTTCGACGGAACTGGACCGGCTGGCCTATCGGGTGTCTGAGTTGGTGGACGGCACCGAAAGTGCCGGCGACATCGTGCATGCGATGAACCAGGTACTCTTTCAGGAGGCAGGGTTCCGGGGAAACACGGAAAATTATTATTCGGTTGAAAATTCATTCATTAATGTTGTGCTGAACAAGCGTACGGGCATTCCGATTACGCTGTCGCTCATCTATATGCTGGTTGCCGAGCGGCTGAAATTGCCCATTTATGGGGTCAACATGCCCATGCATTTTTTATGCATGTATGATGAATCCCCGGAACCGTTTTATATCGATGCATTCAACCGCGGCAACATGATGACTCGCGCCGAATGCATTTCCTTCTTAAAGCGCACGGGGGTTGGATTTCGTGAAAGCTATCTGGAACGGGCCAGCAATCGCGAAATTTTGGTACGCATGCTGCGCAACCTGATTCTGGTGTATTACCATAATGAACAGGACAGCGAAGCGGCTTTTCTCAAACAACTGTTAAAAATTCTGAAATTTTACGCAAAAAGGTGATACAGATATGAAATGCTCGAATTGTGGTCAGGAAGTTGATCAATCCGCCAAGTTTTGCCCGTCCTGTGGGACGCGGCTCGAAGCGGCAGGAGAGGAGAAAGCCAGAGAGGCGGGCAAATATTGTCCGCAATGCGGCACCCAGGTCAGCGCCGAGGCAAAGTTTTGTCCTTCCTGCGGGTATGCTCTGACGGGCGGCGCAATCGATCCCCAGGCGGTGTATGAGGCGGACTGGGATGATATCGATCTCGGCGTGCAGGGTACGGCGCGCAAAAAAAGCATGCGAGCCGTGATGCTGCCCATGATGTTGCTGCCGGTGCTGGTGCTGGTGTTTTATTTGATGTCACGGCAACAAAATACGACTGATCCGCACGCCGGCATGAGCACCAATCCACAAAACATGGCGCAAATGGCTCCGGTGTTCCAGCAAATTGATAGCTTGCGCAATGTGCTGAAGGAAAATCCGAAAGACACGACCGCTTTGTTGATCATGGCCGAAATGTACGAAATCGCCTCGCGCTTCGACCAAGCACAGAAGTACTATCAAGACTATCTCAGCGTGAATCCAGAAAACGTCAATATACAACTACGCCTTGCCAATTTGTATTTCAACCAGAAAAAATTCACCGAAGCTGAAGTGCTGCTGAAAAAGATTCTGGAAAAGCAGCCAAACAACGCGTATGCGCTGTACAATTACGCCCTGACTTTGCATCTGATGGGCGATATCGACGGTGCGGTGGATCACTGGGAGCAGGCCATCAAAGCCGATCCGGATGGCGAGATCGGCAAACAGGCCAGAGAAGCCATCCAGACGGTGTCCATGATGCGCGGGCAGAAAAACTGATCCCTGATGGTCTGAATAGGTGGCCGTTGGACGGATTAAAGCTGGATTGAATTAAAAAACGGGTACTGTTCAGCAAAAATCGGGCGCTGCCATTTTGAATAGCCATGAAACGCCTTAATAATGAATTTGCATATCGACCCTAAAGAACCACAGATTTCACAGATTGGCATTGATTCTTGTGGGAGCCACGGATGCACACGGATGGACGCGGCTGGTCTCCCTGAAACTTTGAAGTGATGAATTCGCCATTCCGAAATCTTCAAAATGAAACCTCAGCGACGTCAGCGCCACTGCGAGAGGTTTGCTTTTCCTCCTTGATTTATTTTTCACCATTCGCAGAATAGATACAAAAGCGGGATCGTGTTGGAGCGCGATCCCGTTTTTTTGTGCCGTTCAGCATAAACCTATTTCATTGGAATCGCCAAAAAACCTGCGCCGGTGGTCACGGATAGTTATTCGGCCGTTATCCAAAATGCAAGAATGAAAACGCTCGCGGCGGCGCCGGGACCACAGAGCAAATGGAGAGGACGTAGCAGGAAAGTCGAGTTGATGGTGATTCTTCTATTTGATGGAATCCCCGGGCCGCTTTTCAGCAATCCGACCTGCTTCTTCTTCCGCTTTTTGGTCTTTTTCGCTCATACCATTGTGGTTTTACCGCCGCGTTGCACTGTGGGGATGATCGCCAAAATGAAAATCCGATCGGCTCAATGAGAAGAAGCGGCAAATTCAAATGGGCAGAACGTGTTTGTCACGGAGTCGCATTTTTGCTTGGGATTATTTCATTGCGAAGCAAAACAGAATTGTTTACTTTTTCAGTATCCTGCACAGGTGATCAGCAACCCCGCCCGGACTTGTAAGCAACGTTCCAAAGCATAAATTCAAAATCACGAGAGGCCGTGCATGTTGCGCTTGAAAAACAAACGCATCGTTGTCCTGGGGGCATCCGGGCGGATTGGTTTTGATCTGTGCCAGAAACTGGCGCCGGAAAATGAGGTCATCGGTATTGCCCGATTCCGCGATGCACAGCGCGAGCAGGCGCTACGGGAGATGGGCGTGGAAACGTTTCAGATCGATTTTGCCACCGAGGATTTTGATCCGGTGCCGGACGACGCCGACTGGCTATTTATTCAGGTGGCCTATCAGCACGGAGCGGAGCAACACCCGGAACTGGCCGAGGCCATCAACGTGCATTTGCCGGCGCGCGCGATGATGTATTTTCGAGGTGTGCAGGGGGTGGTGTTCGCCAGCACGGGCAACGTGTATGGCCTGCCCGGGCGCGTGGTCACCGAAAAGGACCGCGAGGCCCCCATTGGTGTGTACAGTCTCACGCGCTATGCCGGTGAGCAGGTGGTCAAATTCTTTTGCCGCGAGTTCAATGTACCCACGCTGATTTTGCGGTATTTCTATGGCAACGATGAACGCTACGGCATTGTCAAAAAAATTGCCGAAGCGCTGCTTAAAGGGGAATTGCCGCCGGTATGGATGGGCACGCAGGTCAATGCTATTGCGCATGAAGAGCTGGTGGAGCGTACGCTGCGGGCGGCTCCGCATGCTCGTGTCCCGGCGATGGTCATGAATCTGACCTCATCGAAGCCGTATCCCCTCGAGAAAATCATCGACCTGGTAGCGGAGGAGCTGGGCATCGAAGCGCCCGCGCTGGATCGGATCGAAGAGCGTGAGCAAATGACCCTGGCCGCCTATACGCCGATTCAAGATCGTCTGCTCGGGCAAACGCACATTCCGCTTGGGCAAATCGTGAAAAAGGTCTGCTCCGGTTTGCGCACGGACTCCGGAAGGGCATAAACCAGTGTGGGAGTTTGGCTTGACCGGATATCAATGCCGAGGATTCTAACCTGGAAAGTTTATAAACCACGAAGAGCGCCAGGCACACAAAGAAAAATCGGGATAATATGCAAGCAACTTGCTTGCGGATATTAAAGCATGCCGACAGGATGTCAGCGCTACAGCTGATTTTGCTTGCAGGTTGTGGTGCAACCTGCGGCGCCTCACAGTACCAGCCATGAACAAAGCCATTCCCCGGCCCCCAATTATCGCTTGCGTTCACTCATAAAAAGTTCTATATTTTTAAGCACTAACAAACATTGCGGAACCTTCACCCTCAAAACGCGGAGGACTTTTTCAATGCAGGAACGAGCAGGAGCCGTAACGCTCAAAGGAAATCCATTCACCCTGATTGGGGCAGAAATAAAGGTCGGCGATCAAGCGCCGGATTTTCAGGTGGTTGCGCAGGATTTGTCCGAGAAAAGTTGGAACGATTTGTTTGAAAATAAGCCCACCTTGCTGGCGGCCGTACCGTCTCTAGATACAGGCGTTTGTGATGCGGAAACGCGCCGGTTCAATGAAGAGGCTGGCAAGCTCGGCGATAAAGTTAAGGTCATCACCGTCAGTGTGGATTTGCCATTTGCCCAGAAACGTTGGTGCGGCGCCGCTGGCATCGATAATGTCGAGGTGCTTTCCGATCATCGCGATACCTCGTTCGGCCAGGCCTATGGTTGCCTGATTAAAGAGCTCCGACTGCTATCCCGGGCCGTCTTTATTGTGGATGGCAATGGCGTGGTTCGTTATGTGGAATATGTGCCCGAGGTGGGGCAACATCCCAATTACGAGGCCGCTTTATCTGCATTGAACGCATTGTTGTAGAAATACGCTCTTCGCGGGTGGTGCGATCAACGTGCATCGCGCCATCCGCTGAATGATAAACCATGATCAAGCAGCTATGGCCGAGTTTCCCATTACCACGTTTTCGGAGATTACCCGCCTGCCCGGATTGTCCGGACGGTACGTGTTCATAAGCGGATCCACGCGCGGCATTGGCCGGGCGATTGCGCAATTGTTCGCCGAGTGTGGTTCGCACGTGGCGGTGAACGGCCGTCATCCGGAGGAAGTGGCCGAACTGGCGGAAAACCTGCACGCCACCTTTGGCCAGAAAACCCTGGCCTGCCCCGGTGATGTGAGCCGTCTGGAGGTCGTCAAAGAGCTTTTTCAGAAAATCGCGCGCTGGAGCGATGGCCGGCTGGATGTTCTGGTATGCAATGCGGGCTATCCGCTGCGCGAAGACTTGTGGCAAACCCCGCTGCATGCCATGGATGATGACAAGCTGGTGCAGGGTTTCGAAGAGGTGCGGCGCGTGGATCTGGACAGCGCCCGGTTTTGCGTGCGCGAAGCTCTGCGGCTGATGATTCCGCGGGGCCGGGGCAGCATCATTTTTATCAGCTCGACCCCGGCGCTAACCGGCTACCGGGGCACGGCCTACACCGAGGCCAAAGCCGCCATTCTCGGCCTCATGCGCGATGTAGCCGCCGAATATGCCCGCTATCACATTCGCGCCAATGCGCTGGCCCTGGGCAACATCCGCAGTGGCTGGTATCATCATTTACAGGAAGACGAGCGCCACGAACACGCCAAAGAATCACCGCTGGGCCGATGGGGGACGCCGGAAGAAGTGGCCGGCGCCGTGGCCTTTCTGGCTTCGGATCTGGCAGGATACATCACCGGACAGACCATCGTCGTGGACGGAGGCCGCGTTGTTCGCTAACCCAAATGGAGACTCCGGATGAACCACGCGTCGGATCCGCTGCGGCACGTTCGTGATCAATTCCCCATTTTGCAAACCAAAACCTATCTCATCTCCCACAGTCTCGGCGCCATGCCGCGCAAAGCGCATGATTACTGGCATCGGTTTGCGCAGCTCTGGCAGGAGGACGGCATCGAAGCCTGGGAGAAGGAGTGGTGGGCGCTGCCCGTTTCGGTGGGCAACAAGATCGCTCGCATCATCGGCGCGCCCGAGGGCTCGGTGACCATGCATCAGAACGTCACCCTGGCGGAAGCCGTGGTGCTGTCCTGTTTCCACTTTCGCGGGCCGCGGCGGAAAATCGTGTTCAGCGCCCTGAATTTTCCATCGGTAATGTACCTGTATCACGCCCAGCGAGAACTGGGCGCCGAGGTTGTCGAAGTGCCGGCGGCGTCGGATGGCGTTCGCGTCTCTCTGCGAAAGCTGCTGAACGCCATCGATGAGCGCACCCTGCTGGTGCCAATTTCACATGTGCTGTTCAAAAGTAGCTATGTGCAGGACGTGGCGGCGATTGTCGAAAAGGCGGAGCGTGTGGGAGCCTGGGTGGTGGCCGATATCTATCAATCCGTTGGCGTGATGCCGGTGGATGTGGCCAAATGGGGTGTGCATTTCGCTGTCGGGGGCTCGGTGAAGTGGCTGTGCGGCGGCCCGGGCGCCGGCTTCTTGTATGTTCGTCCAGACCTGCAGGAAACGCTTCAGCCAAAACTTACCGGCTGGATGGCGCATGAGCAGCCGTTTGCTTTCGAGCCCGGTCCGATCCGGTATGCAAGCGATGTTTTCCGCTGGCTCAACGGCACGCCGCACGTGCCCAGCCTGTACGCCGCCCAGGCCGGATACGATTTTGTGCTGGATATCGGCATCGAGGTGATTCGCAAAACCAATGTGCAATTGAGCCAGTTTTTGATTGAAAAAGCGAAAGAACACGGCTGGATGGTGCGTTGTCCGGAAAATCCCGACGAGCGCGGCGGCGCCGTGATCATCGATGTTCCGGATGGAGAACGGGTGGTGCGCGAGTTGTATCGGCGGCAGTTTCAGGTGGATTACCGGCCAGGCGCGGGCATTCGCATCGGCGCGCATGTTTACAACACCCGTGACGAATGCGAGGCGCTGGTCGAGACCATTCGTGACATTTTGAACCGATGACCGGGTGTAGATGAAGGAAGGAGGATAGTCGATTGCGTGTGCTGGCAGTCATTGTTATTGTTGCGGCTCTGTTTGTGCTGATGATTCGTTTCGTGGAGCCGCGATTTGTGTTTTTTCCGCTCAAATATCCGCAGGGCGAGTGGGATGTCAATCTGGATCAACTGGGCATTGAAGAACACTATTTCACTACCGAGGATAGCGTCCGGCTGCATGCCTGGTTCTGGCCGAAATCGGATGCTTTGGCCACGATCCTGCTCATCCACGGCAATGCAGGCAATCTGTCCCAGCGCCTCGACCTCATGCGGCGGTACCGCGAGCATCTCAACAGCGAGGTGTTCATTTTTGATTACCGGGGCTACGGCCGCAGCGAGGGATATCCGTCCGAAAAGGGCATCTACCGTGATGCGCGGGCGGCGTATCAGTATTTATTGAACCCGCTCGGCCGCGATCCTGAACGGCTGATCATCCTCGGCCGCAGTCTCGGCGGCGCCGCGGCCGTTGATCTGGCGCAGACGGCAAAGGCGGCCGGACTGATTTTGGATTCGACTTTTTCCACCGGCCGCGACATGGCCAAACAGATGTTCGGCATTGTGCCGGTATGGTGGTTCATGAACATCCGGCTGGCTTCTGAAGAAAAAATTCCCTATGTGCGCATGCCGATCCTGTTTTTACACGGCACTCTCGATGAAATGGTGCCCATACGGTTGGGGAGGAAACTCTACGAAAAAGCGCCCGCGCCCAAGAAGTTCGTTGCCATTGAAGGCGCGCGGCATAACGATATCTACATCAGCGGCGGCGATGCCTATTATCAGGCCATGCGCGAATTTATCGAACAATGCTTGCAGCCGCGGAAACCGGGGCTGGCTTTGCGGTGAGGGATTGCAATTCTGCGAGAGTCGATTTAAACCCGATTTCAAGCAATAAAAGCGAGGGAGTGTGAGGGAACGATTGCCCGTTGCGCGGACCGCGGTGATCCTACCAGTGGGACTGCTAGCGGTGTCGGTAGCATCTATTTTGATCCGCTGGTGCGAGGCGCCGGCGTTGTCCATTGCCGCATTCAGGCTGGTCATTGCTGCCGCCACGCTGATGGTGCTGGGCGGCACGCAATCGCTTTCCCATCTTGCCGGCCTGTGGGAGTTGCCGGCGCGCTGGACTGTGCTGTCCGGTTTTTTTCTGGCCATTCACTTCGCCGCCTGGATACGGTCGCTGGATCTGACCTCGGTCGCCATCAGCGTGGTGCTTGTATCCACAGCGCCATTTTTTGCCGCCATCGGCGCGCGCGTGTTTTTGCGGGCCCGGCCGTCTTCACTACTGTGGCTGGGACTCAGCATCGCTTTTGTGGGACTGGTGATCATCACGCGCAGCCAGGCGCCGGGCACGGCCAACTCGCTCGCCGGCGATCTGTTGGCGATCCTTGGCGCGGTTGGTGGGGCGGGATACATGCTCATCGGCCGTTACCTGCGGCCACGTATGTCCAATTTTCGTTATATTTTGCTGACTTATTCCTCGGCTGCGGTTTTTCTGATGGCGGCGGCCCTGATTGTCGGTACGCCGCTGGTGGGCTTTTCAGGAAAAACCTATCTCTTGCTTTTGGCGATTGCCTGGGTGCCGCAGCTCATCGGTCATTCATCTTTCAACTGGGCGCTGAAATACCTGTCCGCCCCGCTGGTGGCCACCATCATGCTCGGCGAGCCGGTGATGGCCAGCATCCTCGCGTTTCTGCTGCTGCACGAGTCCCTGACTGGCATGCAGATTCTTGGCAGCGTGCTGATTCTCATTGGCGTGGGATTTGCCATCTGGTCTGAAACAACACAACGAGAAAGGGTACAACCAGCAACATGATCGAAATTGTTTTTCTGGGTACGGGCTCTGCCATTCCCACCCGCTACCGCAATCTCTCCGGGACGGCTCTGATTCGTCAGGGCGAAATCTTCCTGTTCGATTGCGGCGAGGCCACACAGATTCAGTTCCGCAAGGCGCGACTCAAGCCCGGCCGGTTGTCGCGCATCTTTATTTCACATTTCCATGGCGATCACATTTTCGGATTACCCGGCCTGCTCACCAGTTTGCAAATGGCCGATTGCCAGCAGGACATTCATCTGTATGGCCCGAAAGGTTTGGCCGCCTACGTGAAATTCCACCAGGAGTTATGCCGGTTTGTGCTCAAATATCCACTGCACATTCACGAAGTGCCCGACGATGTACAAGAAATGGAATGGCAGGAAAATGGCTACCGTATCATTTGCCGCGCGCTGGAACACCGCATGCGCTGCCTCGGCTGGGCCATTATGGAAGCCCCGCGGCCGGGAAAATTTCACGCCGATAAAGCCGATGCCCTGGGCGTACCCATCGGGCCGGAGCGGGGCCGATTGCAGGCCGGACAAGCGGTGACAATTGCTGATGGCCGAGAGATTCGACCCGAAGAAGTGGTCGGACCTCCACGACGGGGGCATCATGTGGCGTATTGCGTCGATACCATACCGTGTGACGCCACCGTGGAATTGGCGAAAGGCGCGGATTTGTTGATCCACGATGCCACATTTTCTAGCAAAGAAGCCGATTGGGCGCACCGTACCGGGCACTCCACAGGACAGGATGCCGCGGCTATAGCCCAAAAGGCCGACGTGCGCCAACTCGCACTCACGCACCTCAGCGGCCGCTTCATGCCTCACGACGAAAAGCGGTTGTTGAAAGAAGCCCAAAAAATCTTCCGCAATACCCTGCTTGCCCGCGACCTAATGCGAATCATCATCGAATACGAAGATTGATGAGGGAACATTCTTCCCTGCCATCCCTCTAAACGAGAGACTCTGACGATGGTCAAGGCAATTTTATGCCTTGCAAGTAAGGAAATTGGCAGACCGGCCGATTCATGCTAGAAATAGCACAGGACGACTTATCGAAAGGGACTTCGATATGGCGACTCATAACCTGCAAGTGCAATCGTTGGCGAATTCGCTATTGCAACGGGTGGCAGGCGAATTTGCCCGGACCCCGTCGGTCCCCGAACCTTCTCCCGAACCGCGCCAGCCGCAGCCGGCACCCGCTGACCAGATCGAACTGACCGACAAACAATTTTATCAGTTCAAATTCGATTTTTTTTACGAGAAGGTCGTGCAGTCCAGCCGTGAAGCGCGAATTCTGGAGGAGGATCGCAGCCGTACCCTGACGCAAGAGATGTATCAACGCGTGTCTGCCCGGTTTTCGCTGGACCTGAGTTTTATTTCCAGCCTGGCCCGGCAAACCGGCCGCGCGGCCGCCATCGATAGCGACGTCTTTGAATCGTTCACCGAAGCTGCGCAGGGTCTCGCCAACATGGATGAAAAGAGCTTCCGCAAGTTCATCGATGCGGTGGACGAGCTGTTCAATTCCGTGGAAACCGCCCTCGGCCTGTCCGAAGATGGGTTGGATGGCTTCGCTGACATAGTGAAATCCGCAGCGAGTAGTTTTTTCGAGGCGGTTAAAAGCGCCAGCGCGCGCATGGATGAACACCAGAAACTGGCGGCCAGCGATTTCCGCAAGCAATTGCGCCAGATGCTGCAGCCGGAACAGGAAGACCGCGGCTTGATGCGTGACATCCGGTGGTTGCTGCGCGAAAGCGGATTGCCGAATGATCAGAAAAAAGATCTGCTGCGGCTATTGCGGTTGATCATCAAATTCGCCAGGAAGGCGATGAAAGAGGACAACCGGCAGTTTATCGATCAGGTGCGCAATCTGCTGGATCGCTATGAACCAGCCGTAAAGCCGGCGGAAGCTAAACCGGAACCAAAGGCCGTGCCCGCGCGGGTGGTCGAACTGTATGAGCGGACCAAAGTGACCGAACAGCTTCGTGTGCAGGTTCAGGAACAGAGTCTGGGCATGATAGCCGCCTGATAGAGAGGGGGATTCAGGGACCGCCTTCAGGCATGATCACGGTGGCGGTCCCTGAGCGTAATTGAGGATTAAGCCATTCATTGACCGCTTCACATGACCCTATCGAACAGCCTTAGGCCTGCGGAACCATAAGTCTTCGATCTTCCCGATACGGACCTCATCTTTTGATTTTGGCCACAGTCCGGGAATGCGGGTTTGGCATTGAGGGCAGGTTCCCTCGCCGGTGATACGGTAGCCGAGAATCACGTAGCCATAACGTTCGATCAGTAGCTCGTCGCAATGGGGGCAATAGGTGTTTTCGAATCGGCCCACGTGACCGGGCATGTTGCCAGCGTAAACAAATTTCAGGCCTTCCTCGTAGCCAATTTCCGCAGCGCGGATGAGAGTGTGAACATCCGTATTGTCCGGGTCGGTCATTTTGTAATCCTTATGAAAGGCCGTTACGTGCCAGGGGATATCGGCCGACACCGAGCGAATGTAGCGGGCCGCCTCGCGCAACTCCGTCTCGGAATCATTGAATCCGGGTACGATCAGGGTGACGATTTCCACCCAGTATCCCATGTCGTGCGCCAGTTGGATGGAATCCAGAACAGGCTGCAGGGGCATGCCAAGCTGCCGATAGTGGCGGTCGTTCATGGTTTTGAGATCAATCTTATAGCCCTGCATGTAGGGACGCAGGTAGTCGAGCACTTCGCGCGTGGCATTGCCATTGGATACGTACAGGCAAATAAGGCCGTGCTTGCGTGCTTCTTTGAAAATCGCCAGCGCCCATTCGGAGGTGATGAGCGGCTCGTTGTACGAGCTGGCCACACAGCGCGCATTGTATTTCAGCGCCATGTCAATCATCTGTTCCGGCGTAATTTTGGCGATTGGGCGGCCGGCATTGGCGTCACGCAGGGCCTGCGAGGTATCCCAGTTCTGGCAATAGGAGCAATGCAAGTCGCAGCCGAGCATGCCGAAGGTCAGCGTATCGGAACCGGGATACACGTGATAGTAGGGTTTCTTTTCGGTCGGATCGCACTGCAGCGCGGCCACATAGCCCCAGGGGATCATCAATTTGCCGCCGAGATTGTACCGCACCTGGCAGATGCCGCGCGCCCCCGGCGGAATTTTGCAGCGGTGCCCGCAGGCATAACAGTACACCCAGTCCCTGTCGAGACGATCATACAGCTCGCCCTCGCGCACCAGCGGATCGATAACGCCCGCCACGGGCACATCACCGGCTCTAGGCTTGCGGAGATTCGGAAGCTGCTCGAGCAGATCCATTTCCTCGCCCGCGGCCGGATTTTTGGGGGAAGCCTCGTTCCTCATGAGACCACCTCAATTTAGTTTGAACATCCAATTGGCCGTGATCCATTCAGGGCGCTGCCTGCTGGCCACTCGTGAGCATGGTCGGTCAGATAGTGTACTGAATTGGGGATGCGGTCAGCCGCGTATGATATCTAATAACATCGCTATTAAAAATCAAGCAAAACCTTTTGCAAAATCTTTGTTTGCTTTTGAACACTTTTTCCTGTATTCATTCTATATTCGTGCATGCAAAACGTAACTATTCAGCTCACTACCCGTCATTGCGGGGATCCGCCAGCCGGCGGAGACGGCGCAATTTCCTTACAAAAGGCACGGAGATCGCCCTCCGCCAGTAGTTGGACAGGCGCCTCCGCCAGGCGGCGGAGGCTCGCGATGACAGAACCTCTTATTTTTTGTTCCAAAGGGCTGAATAGTTACGCGATAGCTCAGTGTTTCTTTTGAGTCCGCGGAAGCCATATGGATGGATTGATGCGAAAAGCAAAGTCTAATCGGGGAAGAAACGATGGCAGGCGTCGATTAAAGATGAGAAAATCAAACGCCAATCGGAATACAGGAAACGGATCTGGAGGAAATGCGAAGATGCGAATGAAATGGGGGCTATTCCTGCTCATATTGCCGGGCGGATTACTGGCCCATACGCCGCAAAAGGGAGAACTGGTGCTGGCCTACGGTGTGTTTGATCTGCGCAAGAACACCATTGCCGATGCTCGACTGGAATACCGTTTCGGGCAGCGGCTGCTGGTTTTCCAGCCAATCGTGGGGGTGCTGGCCACCTCCGATGGCTCCCGCTATAGCTATGCCGGATTCAACTATGCCGTGCCGCTAAATAATGTGCTGTCCGTCTCGCTGAATCTGGCTGCCGGGGCTTATGGCAAAGGGCCGGGCAAAGAGCTGGGCGGCGTGCTCGAATTTCGATCCGGAATCGAGCTGGTCCTACTGCTGACATCAAAAATTCAGCTTAGCTGGTCGTTTCATCATCTCTCCAATGCCAGCCTCTACGATTACAATCCGGGCGTCGAAACCCTGATGTACAACCTGCATTTCAGGGAGGTGTTTTAATGATCGGTTCGCTGGTAGGGATCGAATCATCCTGCCAGAGCGCCGGATCCTTTACGTTTTTCCCCCAACAATGCCCCGCCGGATCGTGAATAAATTCTTGCTGTTGCAGGGATTTTTCTGTAAAATTGCTTTATCACTCAATTCAGGTAGAGGCTCCCGATGACCCAATGGTTATCCTTTGATGCCGTGCCACAGCGCTTTCGCATTGTCTTTCTGTTGCTGCTGGCGTTGTGGGCCGGCTTGCTGTTCGGTGGCGCCGTCCTGGGCAAATACGATCCGCAGACGCTGCACCGCATGCCGCGCTGGGCGCGATTGAGCTCGTCGCTGGTGCTGGTTGTTATGGCCTGGCTGCTGGCCGCATCCTGGCGGGATGAAACGCAAGCCTCGTTTGCCCGGTGGATTGCCCTCGGCATGACGCTCGGCTTCATCGGCGATCTTTTTATGGCGCGGATCCTGGTAAAATCTGCCCTGTATTTGCCGTTCGGCATGGGCGCTTTTGCCCTCGGCCATTTGTTTTACCTGGCGGCCATGCTTGGCTGGCTGCGCCATGCGAATGACCCCTTCTGGCAGGCACGGTTCCCCTTGATATTGGGCCTTTGGCTGTTTATCGCAACCATGAGCTGGTATTTCCTGGTGTTTCGCGGGCAGGAGGCGGGTCCGTTGCATTTTGTCGCGCTGGGCTATGCCCTGCTGCTGTGCGCGGTGGTTGCCTTTGCGATGCGGATGAGTCTTCAGCAATTTCAGTTTTTCGGCCTTTTCGTAGGGACATTGCTGTTTATGATCAGCGACATGATTTTATCCACCCGGCTGTTTGCCGGTGCACGCTGGTCGCATTTGGGCGATGTGGTGTGGCTGTTCTACGGCACCGGCCAGATGCTGATTGTGACCAGTTCCACCTTTTTTCGCTGATGCCGCGGTAGCGGTTCAACCATGCAGAGGTAGCAGGAAGATCGATCATGCAGAAGCACGACTCACAGGCGGATTTCCCCTTCGGTCAGGCCATCGTGTGGCAGCCCAACCCGGAATGGATGGCGGCCAGCAACCTGCAAAAATTTATGCAAAAGTGGAATATCCCGGATTACGATGAACTGTACCGGCGCTCCATCGACGACATCGAGTGGTTCTGGAATGCAGTGCTGGAGGATCTGGGTATCGAGTTTTCACGGCCGTACGAGCGCGTGGTGGACCTGTCCGGCGGCATCCAGTTTCCGAAGTGGTGCGTCGGCGGCCGCATGAACATCGTGCACAACTGTCTCGATAA
The DNA here is from genome assembly GCA_030950365.1 of Candidatus Zhuqueibacterota bacterium. Taxonomy (GTDB): domain Bacteria; phylum Zhuqueibacterota; class Zhuqueibacteria; order Zhuqueibacterales; family Geothermadaptataceae; genus Hydrothermovivens. The sequence continues at coordinate 17,475 of JAUZRQ010000034.1, forward strand.
ATGGCAAAATACTCCCACCCGCGACCTTCCGGCGCTGATCTGGGAAGGCGAGGAAGGCCAGCAGCGCACCTTGACTTATGCCGAACTGCATGCGGAGGTGGAGCAAGCCTCCGCCGCGCTGCGCGCGCTGGGTTTGAAAAAAGGCGACGCCGTCGGCCTGTTCATGCCGATGATCCCGGAGCTGGCCGTGGCGTTTCTCGCCATTGCCAGAATCGGCGGCATCATCCTGCCCCTGTTCAGCGGCTACGGCCCGGATGCCATCGCCAAACGGCTGAGCGATGCCGGGGCCAAAGCCCTGTTCGCCGCGGATGGCGTGCTGCGCCGCGGCAAACCGGTGCGCATGAAGCCGGTCGCCGATGCGGCGCTGAGGCAGGTGGACTCGGTGCAGCATGTGATCGTGGTGCGCCGCCTCGGGGAGGAGGTGGCCATGCAACCGCCGCGGGACCTGGACTGGCAGGCGTTTCTTGCCCGCGCTGGCGATGCCACTCATACTGAAGACACCGACGCTGAAGATGTGGTGATGCTGATCTACACCAGTGGCACCACCGGACGGCCCAAAGGCGCGGTGCACACCCATTGCGGCTTTCCCATCAAATCCGCCATGGACATGTACTACCCCATGGATGTGAAGCCGGGCGATCGCATGTACTGGATGACCGACATGGGCTGGATGATGGGGCCGTGGGAGGTGTTCGGCACCCTGCTCATCGGCGCCAGTATGGTGTTTTACGACGGCGCGCCGGATTTTCCGGACGTGGATCGGGTGTGGGCGCTGGTGGAGCGGCACCGGATCACCCACCTGGGCGTGTCGCCGACCCTTATCCGCGCGCTCAAACCGCACGGCACCGGGCCGATCCAGAAGCACGATTTATCCAGCCTGCGCGCGGTGGGTTCCACCGGCAGTCCGTGGGACCCGGAGTCGTGGCTGTGGCTGTTTGAAAACGTGCTGGAGAGCCGTAAACCGATTCTCAACTACTCCGGCGGCACCGAAATCAGCGGCGGCATCGTGTGCGGCAACTTCTTCAAACCGCTCAAACCGTGCGCATTTTCCGGGCCGGTCATCGGCATGGATGCGGATGTGGTGGATGAAAACGGCCGGCCGGTGCGCGGCGCCGTCGGCGAGCTGGTGATCCGAAAACCGTGGATTGGTATGACGCGCAGTTTCTGGCGTGACCGGCAGCGCTATCTCGACACCTACTGGAGCCGGTTCGAGGACGTGTGGCTACACGGCGATTTCGCCGCCATCGATGAGGACGGCCTGTGGTACATTCTCGGTCGCAGCGACGACACCATCAAAGTGGCCGGCAAGCGGCTGGGACCGGCCGAAGTGGAGTCGATTTTGAACGCGCATCCGGCGGTGGCGGAATCGGCGGCCGTCGGCGTGCCGCACCCGGTGAAGGACAACGAGGTGGTGTGTTTTTGCGTGCTACGGCCGGGCGTTAATGCCGATAAATCCCTTCGCGCGGAGCTCATGCAGCGGGTGATCGAGCAGCTCGGCAAGCCGCTCAAGCCGCGCGAGATCAAATTCGTGGAGGCGCTGCCCAAAACCCGCAATGCGAAAGTCATGCACCGGGTGATCCGCGCGGTGTATCTCGCCGAGGATCCCGGCGATCTGAGCAGTCTGGAAGACCCGAGCACCATCGAAGCCATTCGCAATGCCCGATGAAAGCGGCCGAACCGACAGTGGCGGCTCCGCCGGCGACCGATCTGGTGCCGTTGCCGGACCGATTTGTGGCGCTGGATATTTTTCGCGGCATCACCATCGCCGCGATGATTCTGGTGAACAATCCAGGAAGCTGGAGCTACGTGTATCCGCCGCTTCTGCATGCCGAGTGGCACGGCTGGACGCCAACGGATCTGATCTTTCCGTTTTTTCTGTTCATCGTGGGCGTGGCCATGGCGTTTTCGTTCCACAGGCGGCTGGCGCGCGGCATCGCGCCGCGGTGGCTTTATCCGAAAATCCTCCGCCGTTCGGTGCTGCTGTTTTTGCTGGGACTGTTCCTGCACCTCATTCCCATCGACATCCCGGCGGGTTACAACTGGTTCCGCGATACCTTTTTGAATGTACGTATTCCGGGGGTGTTGCAGCGCATTGCGGTGGTGTATTTGCTCACGGCCATGCTGGTGCTGCATTTCCGTCCCCGCACGCTGGTAATCTGGGGCGTCGGCCTGCTGGCGGTGTACTGGCTGGTAATGAAGACAATCCCTTTCACTATCATGGTGGACGGCCAGCCGCAGCGGTTTGTGGGCATTCTTGAGCCCGGCCTGAATCTGGCCGCGTACGTCGATGACCGGCTGCTGCGCGGCTTCACCTGGCTGCAGGGCGAGTATTTGCATTACGATCCCGAAGGCGTACTCAGCACCATCCCGGCCGGGGCGACCTGCATCAGCGGCGTGCTGGTGGGCATGCTCTTGCTGCAGAAAAAATCGCAATACGAGAAAGTGGCCGACTTGTTTTTCTGGGGCGCATTGGGACTGGCGCTCGGGCAAATCCTGCACGGCCTTTTCCCAATCAATAAAAATCTGTGGTCGCCGTCATATGTGGTGTTCACTTCGGGCTTTGCGGCGGTGTTTCTGGCCATGTGCATCTACCTGGCGGATATTCGCGGCCGCCGACGTTGGGCCAAACCGTTTGTGATTTTCGGCGTCAATGCGCTGGCATATTTCATGATGGCGGGCATCTTTACGCGCATCCTGCTGCTGATCCGCGTCGGCGAAGAGGATGTGCGCCTCAAAACGTGGCTGTATCGGTCGATCTTCGTGCCGCTCTTCGGACCCATGAACGGATCATTGGCTTTCGCTGTGTTTTATATTCTCTTCTGGCTGTGCATCATGAGCCTGCTGTACCGCAAGCGAATTTTTATCAAACTATGATCCGTGCTGCCAGGGCTCCAGCCCCGGGCAGCGTTAAAGCGGCCAATCGAACACGGATAAAACGGATGACGCGGATGCGCACGGATTGGCATTTTTGCAATGTAGCCCCCGGCCCTTGTGGCCGGGTGGTTTGAACCACAGATTTCACAAATTACCACTTATTGAAGAATTTGTGATTGGTTTTGGATAAAACTGCCATGCAATCGGTGCCAAAAGTCCCCTCCGCCGGAGGGACTTTCGGGATGGGGAAAACGCTGGCTGGTGCAGCGTTAAAGCCGCCTGTCGAGCAAGGATGTAACGGATGCTGCGAAATGGCATGGATACATAAGCGGATAGAGGCGGTCCCTGACCGCCAACCATCTCTCTGCCCACACCGCGTCTCCGTGGGAAAAACAAAAAATGGGGGACAAAAATTGGGGGAACGATGACGAAACTAACCAAACGGCAAACATGCGATACCGATGTCACGGAAACGAGTGAGGTGATCATGAACACGTTGATAACCCTGTCCCCGGATGCATTCATTGCGTTTTTAAAAGAGCATCACATCCGCCGGTTTTATTTTGTGTACGATTTCGAGGAAAATCGCGTGCGCGCCTCGCATGCAACGTTGCAGCCCATCGCCGACTTTTTGCAAAACGACCGCCGTGATTTCAACCGGCATGAGGGGATTTTTTGCCAGCTCTCTCGCAGTCACGATGTAGTCCTGAGCGCATTTGTGCACAAAACCGTGCGCGGACAGGGCGCCGGCGGGGTGCGCTTCTGGTCGTACGATACGGTCGAAGATTTCCTGCGCGATGGCATGCGGCTTGCGAAAGGAATGACGCAGAAAAATGCGCTGGCCGGGTTGTGGTGGGGCGGCGGCAAAGGCGTGATCCTGCGCTCGGAACGCCTCGATTTCCGCGATCCCTCCATCCGGGAAGCCATTTATCGGGAATATGGCGAATTCATCACATCACTGAAGGGATGTTACGTCACTGCGGAGGATGTGGGCACGTTTCCCGCCGACATGGTGAATATTTTCTCGCGCACGCGGTTCGTCACCTGCATTCCGGAATCTCTGGGTGGCAGTGGCAATCCGTCCATCGCTACGGCGCGCGGCGTGGTGAAGGGCATGGAAGCGGCGCTGCATTTTCTGCACCGCGAGACCCTGACCGGCAAGACGATTTGCGTGCAGGGGCTCGGGCATGTGGGCGCGGCGCTGGTGGGCTTTCTGTTTGAGAAAAACGTGGCCAAGATCATCGCCAGCGATATTTTTCCCGAGCGCGTCGAGGCAGTGAAGCAGCAGTTCGGCGACCGGCCGTTCGAAGCGCGATTGGTGGAACGCGACGATCATTCGATCCTGTTCGAGCCGTGCGATATCGTGTCGCCCTGCGCCACCGGCGCGATCCTGAACGAGCGCACAATTCCGCACATTCAGGCGAAAATCATCTGCGGCGCAGCCAACAACCAACTCGAAGATCCCAATCGTGATGATGCGATGCTGAGGCAGCGCGGCATCTGGTACGTGCCGGATTTCCTGGTGAACCGAATGGGTATCGTCCATTGCGCCAATGAACAGTACGGCTATGTGGACCCCGATCCGGCCATCGAGCGGCATCTGGGCACCGACTGGGAGCATTCCATTTTTCGGTCCACGTTACAGGTGTTTCAGGCGGCGCAGAGCACGGACGAGCCGCCCGGCAAAGTGGCCGCACGCATCGCCGATGGCCTGGCCGAGCAGCCGCATCCCATCTTCGGCCACCGCGGCAAACAGATCATCGATTCCCTGATCCG
>JAUZRQ010000035.1 GCA_030950365.1 Candidatus Zhuqueibacterota bacterium
GCTTTCACATATACTTCCACGAAATCGCCGATCATTTCTCGCACTTCCTGGCGCACGGCCTTGTAGGGCGAAATCGCCGCGGCGATGGCCACCACGCCGTTGCGCGTGAGCAAGTGGCACACAAAGCCGATGCGACGGATGTTGGTGTCGCGGTCTTCTTTGGAAAAGCCCAGTCCCTTGCTCAAATTGGTGCGCACCACATCGCCGTCCAGCACTTCCACTTTCTTGCCGCGCGCCTTCAGCATCGGCACCAGGTGTTCGGTAATGGTCGATTTGCCGGCTCCGGAAAGTCCTGTTAGCCAAATCGTCACACCGCGTTCCGTGTTCGACATCTGAATCTCCTATCTCTCATTAAGTGTTGCTTTCAGTCAGAATATTTTTTAGGCTTTTATAGAATTAGTTCACTATAGACAGGATGTAAATTATGAGCCTTGATGATATTAAAGAAGCTATCAAAAACCTGACCGACCAGGAAAAACAAGAACTTCTTCAAGAACTGCCGCAATTATTGCAAATTCCAGTCGATAAGCTTGCCTGGATGAAACTGGCTGAATCCTCTTTCGAATTCTGGGATAATGAAGAGGATAAAATTTATGATCAATTATAAGAAGAAGCCTAAAACACTTTACAATATTGAAGTCAATCCCGCACTGCTATGGGATCATGAATTTCAACCTCATCAATTGCGAGATGAGGAATTTTTCATCTGGTACCTTGGTCGCCTGCTTGAAAAAGGTACCGCTGCCGAAGTCAAAAAAATTCCGTTGAAAGTCATCGGCCAATACTTAGACCGGTTAAAAATCTCACGCCGGGTTCGGCGATTCTGGCAATGGTATCTTCACGAGATGCAGGTCTTATAACATAGAACATTTTTTATAGAACACGGATAGCGCGGACAACACCGATTTGCACCGATTTTGATTTTAATCTGTTTTAGAAGACTGAATTTCTCGCAGAGCCACCGGGTTCGCAGCGTATGGTCTTTTAAAGATTTTCTCGGCGTCTCGGCGACTCTGCGAGAACAATTCAGATTAAATATCATGATCCTGAGTCCGCGTCACCGTTATTCCATTCTTTCATGCACTGGTTGCGCCTTCCGCTTCTGCAACCTCCGTCTTCCCATTGCCACCCTGCATACTGCGGTAGCCTTCGATCAGCACCTGTACCACTTCCGGGCGCGAGAATTCTTTCGGCGGCACCTCTCCCCGGCTCAGCATGGCGCGTACCTGGGTGCCGGACAGGAACACGTGATATTCCTTATCATGCGGGCAGGTCTTGCTGGTCACCACGGCGCCGCATTTCTGGCAGAAGAATGCATGCTCGAAAAACAGCGGCGTGATACCCAGTTCCTGCGGCTCGAAATTCAAGAAGATTTTCTGGGCGTCGTACGTGCCGTAGTAATTGCCCACGCCGGCGTGATCGCGGCCGACGATGAAATGGGTGCAGCCGTAATTTTTGCGGCAGATGGCGTGAAAAATCGCCTCGCGCGGGCCGGCGTAGCGCATGGCCGCCGGGAACACGCCCAGAAAGGTGCGATTGGCCGGATAGTACTCCCGCAACAGGACCTGGTAACTGCGCATGCGCACATCAGCCGGGATGTCGTCGCTTTTGGTCTGCCCGACCAGCGGATGCACAAAGAGCCCATCGACAATCTCAAGAGCGCATTTCTGGATGTACTCATGCGCGCGGTGGATGGGATTGCGGGTTTGAAAGCCCACCACGGTGTTCCAGCCGCGCTCTTTAAAAGCGGCGCGCGTCTGCTGCGGCGTAAAATGAAATTCGGGGAACTCGATATTCGACGGCCGGTTCACCATCCAGATATCGCCGGCGAGGTACATTTCACCCTGCCGGTAAACCCGCGCCACTCCGGGATGCGCTTCGTCGGTGGTCAAATAGACATGTTCAGCTTCTCTGGTTTTGTCATACGCAAATGTTTCACTGACCTTCATGATGGCCAGAACCCGCCCATCCGGTTCGGTCAGGGCGATTTCCTGCCCCACCTTTATCTCATTCGCCTGCGCTTTCGATACCGGCAGGGTGATCGGAATACTCCAGATCAGACCGTTCTGCAGGCGCATGTCCTCGACTACCGAAGCGTAATCCGCTGAGTTCATGAAACCGGTGAGCGGACTGACCACTCCGGTCGCGATGAGTTCGAGATCGCTGATGTTGACGCTATTCAGAGGAATCTTTTTCAAACCGGTGGCTTTTTGCAGCGCGTCTTCACGCGCTTTGCCCTCAAAAACGCGATTGATTAACGTGCCACCATGTGGCGTACTCAATGGCATGCCTGGCTCCTGCTGATTTCGGTTCTGATTCATGCTTCGCTTGCGGCTTTGGATTTCGGCCGGCGGCCCCGTGGCCGGACCGGTTTTCCCATGACCACTTCCACTTCTTTGCTGGTGTCGCCAAACGTGGCGCGCGCCGCGTTGCGCACGCGCTTGGTCAGGTCCCACAGCTCCTGCAACACCTGGTTGCGCAATTGCACCATGCGCTGCCGCTCCTGATGCAACTCCTCAACTTTGCGCGAAAGCTGGTTGGCTTTTTCCAGCAGCCGTTCGTAATCTTCCAGGGACAGATTGGGCACCTGTAAGGTGGGGCCGAGCTGCTGCCATCCCTGGTGCACCGTGATCGCCTGCTCCAGCGCATTCCGCGGAAAACTGATGATGGGCTTCTGGCTATTCAAGGTCTCCGTTCCTTCTGTTTGTCCGGCGCTATGCGCGTGATTTTCTCTTTTTCGATTTCTTGCGCGTGCCTTCCTTACCGTAGTAATAATAATGATAGTAATAATAGTAGCTGCCATACATACTCTCGACGCGCACCCCGTTCAACAGGGCACCCAACACCTGGCTCTTCTTCACGTTCTTCAACAGCACCGACGCCCGGAATGCCGCTTCGCGGTCGGTTTGGCCGGACTTGACGACCATGATGATGCCGTCAAGGTTGCTGCCCAGCACAGCCGCATCGGTCACGGCGATGATCGGCGGCGTGTCGAACAGAACGATGTCGAACCGCTGTTTCAGGTCTTCCAGCACTTTCTTCATGGCGCTGCTGCCCAGCAACTCGGACGGATTCGGCGGCAGCGTGCCGCAGGGCATAATGTACAGATTGTCAATTTCGGTTTGAAAGATCGCTTCTTCGATGGAGGCGCGCCCCACCAGCACGTTGGTCAAGCCCACGCGGCGATCGACTTTGAAAATCGAGTGCAGCACCGGCCGGCGGAGATCGGCGTCCACCAGCAGCACCTTGCTGCCCATTTGCGCCATGGTGATCGCCAGGTTGGCGATCGAGGTCGATTTTCCTTCGCCCGGTCCCGGGCTGGTCACCAAAAGGCTCTTCAACGGCCTGTCGATTTTGGTGTACTGGATATTGGTTCGGAACGTCCGGTACGCTTCCGAAATCGGCGATTTTGGCGCGAAGTGGGTGATCAGCCGCGCGGCCATGCGGCGGACTTCCACCGGGTCGGCGGTGCCGTTTTGCGCCGCCGAGGGCATCACCTTCATGCGCTTGAGGGCTTCGTCTTCACTGATCACCGGAATCGAGCCGAGCACCGGCAGGCCGAGCTTTTCCAGGTCCTCGATGCTGCGGACGGAATTGTCCATGGCCTCCAACAGGAAGGTGACGCCGATGCCAAGCCCCAGGCCGACCAGCATGCCCAGGATCAGGTTGAGTTTTTTCTTCGGTTTGATGGGCTCGGTCGGCGGTTTGGCCGGATCGATGATGCGCACGTCGCCGAGCTGGCCGACTTCATTGATGCGGGATTCTTCGTACTTCTCTTTCATCATCAGGTAAATTTTCTCATCCACCTGCGCCGCACGCTCCAGTCGCGCCAGCCGCAAACTCTTTTCCGGCAGCGATTCCAGTTGCGCTGCGTACTCATCCACGATCTTTTTCAACGAGGCCACCTTTGGCTTCAGCGCCTCGATGCTGGCTTCCACCTCGACTTTTCGCGAAAACAGCTCCTCGTTCACCGCCACCGGATTGATGATTTCCTGCGCCGCCAGCTTGGCGATCTCCGACTTCATCCGGTCGGTGAGAATTTTGATCTGGTCATCGTACTTCATCAACTGCGGGTCGTTTTTGTTGTACACGCCCTCGTTGATCATATTGGCGACGTACGTGGCCCGACGGCTCTGCAGCATGGCCATCTGCTTCTTGAGCTCTTCGAAATAGGTGGAGGCCGAGATCGATTCGATATCGAAGTTCTGCTTGTTGCGATCGAGCTGACGGTCGATGTAATCCAGCCGTTCGCGGAAGGAATTGAGTTCGGTCAGTGCCTCATTGTAAAGCGTTTCGAATTCGGCCAGCTTTTTGATCAGCTCCTGGGTTTCTTCCGGCAGCGCAACGACCTTTTCGCGCTCCTTGAATTCTTTTAATTTATTTTCCGATTCAGCAAGCTGTTGTTGAATGACCTGAAGCTGCTCCTCGAGGAAGTTTTTCACCTGCCGCACTTCTTCCTGACTCATGAGCCGGTTTTTCTCGCGGTAGGCATCGGTGAGGGTGTTGGCAATAAAAGCGGCTTCTTCCGGGGTCACAGCCCGCACCTTGATTTCGATCATCTCGGTATCACGGATCGGCGTCACGCTCAGCCGCTCTTCCAGCAGCTCCTGCACCATATCATCGAAGGTGTACTCATCGCTGCCATCGCTCTCGATGCCGAACAGGCCCTTGATGAAGCTGGTGACGCCCGCCAGCATGCCTTTTTTCTGGCGCGCCATATCGCCCTTGCCCAGAATTTCGAGCCGATCGGCATATTCGGAATTCTGTAACCGGCGAATGACGGTTTCGGCCAGGGTGCGGCTTTTCAGGATTTCAACCTGGTTGTTGATCACCGTTTCCTGCTTGATGATGCCGCCGACATCGAACAAAGACAGGCCCATGCCGCTGCCGTCGGTGCGGACCATCACTTTGGCCACCGCTTCATATTCCGGCGTCACAGTGAAAGTGTAGTAGGTGGTCAGTGCCATGACCACAAAAAAGCAGGTTGCAATAACCCACCGGCCGCGGTACAGAATCCGCATCAGGTCGGTGAGGGTAATTTCGCGCTCGAGTTGCTCGTCAAGGGTGTGATTCGGTTGCATAATGGTTCCAGTCTTCCCTGTATGATTCACATGACCGTTTAATGGCTGATGCATTTTCCTGACACTGTCGTGGGTGATTCTGAGTCAACAGCAATGGCTCCGGCCAATGCGGCCACAATCCATGCTCTGGCACGGACGATGTCAATGCGTCTATCGTGAAATGTTTGGGGACTCGGATCGACTTCCGATCAGGATCAGCGTCGGGCGGCGTATATCCAGAAATAGATCTGCGCGATGACCGCAAGCCGTGAAGTGAACTCGAACACTTTGCTGACGAAGTGGAATGTCGATCCTTCGACCACCACCGTGTCGCCGGGACGCAGCTCAGGAATCAGGTTTTCATCGCCGGTTTCCAGATATTTCTTCACATCGACGATGTACACCTTCGGCTCGCTCTTGATTTCCTTCAGGTCTGCCTGTTCCTCTTCACTCAGACTTTGCTCCACTTGCATATCGCCGTTCATGGCCAGATAGCCGCGTCCTTTTTCATAGCGGGATGCCAGCAAAGCCTGATTGCGGATGAGCTTGACCTTGTTGAGTTTGGCCTGTTCCCGTGGGCCGCCAGCAAAGGAAATCAGGGAAATCAGGTCGGTACCGTTGGGCACCATGTATTGCCCGGGGTTCTGAACAAAGCCCCAGATGTTGACTTTGATCAGCAACTCATCCTGCTCGCCCAGGTAATACAGGGCACCACGGTTTTTGATAGATGGAAAGGATTTATCGGATTGGGTCCATCCGGACTGGATTAAAAATAATAGGGAAAATCCCAGTACAAGTCCTTTGAGATACACATGCTGCTTGATCATAGACTGCCGTCCCCAAAAAGAGTTCTCTGTGCGCTCTCAGAGTTGAATTGCACGATCTCGTTGATGACGCACAGGTTTCCATCGATTTGCTCGTCCTTGAAACCGATGGAAAGACAACGACTCCGCAAATTTAAAAGAGTTCAGAAAAATGTCAAGCTTTGTGTCAGCATCTTAATAGATGCAAGTGCATTTTTATGTTTTTATTATACCGTCAATGGAAATAAAAACAGAAAAATTATTTTAAAAACAGTAGCGGAATCGAATTTTCATAGCGAGTATGCAATTAAACTATTGCCTGTATCGGCACTCGTGAACCAATCTTGAGGAATGTTAAGGGGTTTTCATAAAAGCGGGGTGACATGAATTTGCAGGGTGGACGTGGGAGTTTCAGGCGGCTATTGTTGAAATTTCAGTGGACTAATATTAAGAGATCGGCCAGTTGCTATGATCAGCCAGCGCATCCGGTTGCCACAGGCTGGGAGCGCAGGAGAAGGCCACTATTGCCGTTTCCGCAATTCTCCAGCACCGCGTAAACCGTAGTACGCCCCGTAGCACGGCTCTACAGTAGCACGGCTCTCCAGAGCCGTGAACTATACCAACAAAAACCAAACCGCATAACATGTCAGAAAGCAAAACCCAAAAAGCAAAATCGCGACTCGCGTAGCACGGCTATACAGAGCCGTGAACCCTAATCCTTTCTAGGCCAAACAGCGGAATCGGAAATAAGCAATTCGAAGCGTTGCCTCATCCCAGCGCACCATATCGACGATCCAATAAATTTTTGTGTTGACATATTCCTCAAAACGCCGTACGTTTTTCTCGGTCATTCACTTTTTTTCATCTTTATCAACAGCCATTTTTAACGCTCTCTGAACTGATCAATTTTTCCTTTGGATTATCTGTATCAGGATTAAAAATAGCAGAGCCATGCTTTTTTATCGTCGAAATCTCCCTCATATCATCGCTCCCGGACATCCATTTTTTGTTACCACGCGATTGGCTGGCAGCCTGCCGATTCGGAAACTAAAAGAAATACGAAATGAATTGGCGCAATCCTTAAAAGCGACCAAAAACCTAAAATCTCTGCAGGACAAACAGCATCAAATCAGACGGTTGCATCAACAATTCTTTTTAAAATACGAGCGTCTGTTGCATACTAATAAAACGGGGCCGCAATGGCTGGTCAATACTCAGGTAGCCCAGGTGGTTTATGATTCCCTAATGTGGGGGGATCAAAAACGCTATTTTCTAATTGCGTTTACCATTATGCCCAACCATATTCATGTGGTGCTTTTACCTTTCTTCGATAACCAGGACAAGCATTCTCTATCAACAGATGATGATGATAATGCTCGCTATGTGCTTGCGAATATTATAGGAAACTTCAAGAAATTTACGGCACGGCAGGCAAATAAGATTTTAAAGCGACAGGGAGCATTCTGGCAAAATGAAAGTTATGATCATCTTTTGCGGAATGATGAAGAACTCCACAGGTCGGTCAATTATGTGCTCATGAATCCAGTAAAAGCCGGCTTAGCAAAGACTCCTGAGCAATACAGATGGAATTATGTAAATTTAGATTATTTATGATAATTCGCCATTCCATAAAGGATCACCTGCTAATGATTCGAAATCCATGATGTTGCTTGATCCAGCATAGTATCATGCTTACAATTCGCTTTAATTCGTAGTACGATTTGCGCGACCCGCGAATCCCCTAGCAGACCCGCAGCAGGACCCGTAGCACGGCTCTCCAGAGCCGTGAACCATACCAGCAAAAACCAAACTGCATAGCATGCCAGAAAGCAAAACCCAAAAACCAAAATCGCG
>JAUZRQ010000036.1 GCA_030950365.1 Candidatus Zhuqueibacterota bacterium
TTTCAGGATGATGACTGGGAAGTCTCTGGCAAAATTTCGCGCGTCGATCGGGGGCGCAAATCCGTGTACATTCTCGGCCTGCGAGTGCGCACGAACGAAGAAACCGAGTACGAGGCGTCCGATGAAAAGACCAGGGCCAGCTTCGATATGCTGCGTCCCGGCCTGCTGGTGGAAATCGAGGGGACGTTTCTGAAGGACGGCACGTTTCTGGCGGATGAAATCGCCGATGAAAGTAAAAATCCGAAAAAGAAGAAACATGCCAATCAGTTGAGTTTTGTCGGCAAGGTGCAGAAGGTCGATACCAGTAAGAAGAGCATCAAGCTCATGGGGATCACGTTCTATGCCAACGATCAGACCAAATTCAAATCCAAAGTCAAATAGGCCTGAGCTTGTAGGGGAGATGTTTGACTCATTAAGCTTGATCTGAGGAACGATATGACGGTACAACGACTGATAGACACGGGGCGAATGGTTTTTCTGCTGAGTATGCTCATACTCGCCGCGCCTGGCATGAAAGGCCGGGCGCAAAGTTCTTCTTCGGAACCAAAGCTGGCTTCCGAGCCGATTTTTGTACATATGATGCCTTACACCGAAGAAGAAATCGAGCAGGTGCTACAGCGGCCGCTGAAGCTGGAGGACTGCATCCGCATTGCCATGCGCAAAAATTTACAATTGTTGATGGAAGAATACGGTTTACGCATGACGGTGGCGGACCTGTCCGGAAGCTATGCTCCGTTTCTTCCGCAGTTTTCGATCGATGGCAACATGCAGAAGGCCGAGGAGAACCGGCCGTTTGAGGCCCAGGACCCTCTGAATCCAACTCGATTAACGTATGATAAAAATGCCATTATAGCGAAAATTCAGCAGGGTTTTATTACTGGCGCCACTCTCACATTATCGGCGGATTTGCGTCGGGATATCAACTCGCCGGATCGCTTCGGGGCGCCACCAACGCGTACCGAAAATAAGGGCTATTCCATTAAGCTCGAGCAGCCCCTGCTACGCGATGCCTGGTTCACGATCGCCAAAAGCCCGATCACCCTGGCGCGGCAGGAAATGGAAATCCGAGAAAACCAATTCCACGATATGAAGCTGCGCACGGTGTTTGACGTCAAGAAAGCTTATTACAACGTTATTTTGCAAAAAGAACTGATGAAAGTGACCCGTGCCGCACTGGAAAGGGATTCGACTTTGGTCCGGCTGTCGGAATCGAAAGTGCGCGTGAATCTGGCGACCCGACGAGATGTGCTGAGCGCCCAGATCCGTTTCGCCGAAGATCGGGCCTCGTTCATCGCCGCACAAACGGATTACGAGCGAGCACTGGATGATCTGAAGGACGTGCTCGGTTTACCCATCGAAATGGAGATTACTCTGGAGGATGTCCAGCTGGGATATTCTCCGGAACCGCTGGATGAAGAGTTTCTGATTCGCCATGCCATTGAAAACAATCCACTGGTGCGGTCGTTACATAAATCCATTGAGAATTTGAAGTTGAAGCACAAAGTTGCCAAAAACATGCTGCTCCCGCGGCTCGACCTGGTGCTGCAATACAATGGGCAATTCGATTCCGATCGGGATCAGCTCAAGACCATTGAGAGCAATGATTTTCAAATCGGCCTCAGCCTGTCGTATCCGTTTTTGAATCGGCAGGCGGCCGCGGAAGCGGAGAAGACACAATTGGCCCTGCAGCAGGAGGTGCTTCGTTTGCGGGATTATGAACGGCAGCTCAAGCTGAGCATCCGGGAAGTGGTGCGTTCCACTTACAGCAACATTGAAGAAATCGAGGCCCTGAAAATTTCCATCGAAGCGGCGCGAGAGAAGGTAGAATTTGCGACCATGATGTTCAATCTGGGCAGGGCTTCGAACCTCGACGTGACCGACGCTCAGGAGGCGTTGCTGAAGGCGCAAACGCAATATTTGAAAAAACTGATTGATTATCATCTGCAGTTGGCGTTTCTGGAAACACTGATTGCTCAGCCCATAGTCTTCTGAATTTGAAAACAGGCACAAAACCTTGATGATAAACATCAAGAAGGGTGGATATCATGAGTATCTATAGCATCTTTTTCGCATCGCCGAGGAACCGCAAAAACACCCTCATTGTGGGTGGAATTGCGGCAGTGATGCTTCTGGCGGGAAGCAAATTTATATTTTCCGATAATCAGCAATCGAGTATTCCGACCACCATTGTTAAGCGGGGGGACGTGATCATTAAAATCACCGAAAGTGGTGAATTGCGCGCGCAGGATCAGGTGACCATCAGTGCGCCGACGGACAAACAGATTTTGTGGCTGAAGCCGGAGGGTACCTGGGTGGAAGAGGGCGACACCCTGATCATCTTTGAATCGGAAAAGTATGTGATTTCCAAGGGCGAAGCCGAGTCGAATTTGCGTATTGCTGAGTCCCAACTGGTGCGCGCCATGAGCGACCTTGAGGCGCAACGCGCTAAGGAACAGGCGGCCCGGCGGAAATACGAGAGTCTTTTGCAACTGTCCAAAGAAGGCTTTGCCGTGGCTAGCGAGGTGGAGCAGGCGCGGCTAAATTTTATCGAGCTGAAATCCAAAACGCGGTCCTTTGAAGCAGCGGTAAACGCAGCGCGCGCCAATGTGCAGCGCGCAGAACGGCAGTTAAACCAGCAGGAACGCAAGCTGCGCATGGGGGTGGTACAGGCACCTCGCGCTGGCTTAGTGGTGTATGCCCCGGTGGGCAATGCCGAAGATGGTCGAAAGATTGAAGTCGGTATGATTCCTTTCGAGGGTATGGACCTGATGTACCTGCCGGATGTATCGTCAATGATGGTGGATACGCAGATCAGCGAGGTGGATTTATTCCGGGTGCGCGTGGGCATGCCGGTCAAAATCAAGCTGGATGCCTATCCGGATGCGATATTCGATGGTGAAGTGGCCAATATCGCCGATCTTGCCAAACGCAAGATCAGTCGCATCACCGGCAAACCCACCGGCGCGAAAGTGTTTGACGTAACCGTGAAAGTGCTTGGCAAAGACAAACGCCTGAAACCCGGCCTGACCGCTACGGTGGATATCATCGTCAATGAATACAAGAACACGGTGTATGTGCCGCTGGAAGCCATTTTTATTGATGAGCTGGACCGGACCATCGTTTATGTGAAAAATGAAAACGGCTCTATCGAGCAGCGGATGATCGACATTGTCGAAAGCAACGACCGTGTAGCCGTGATCAAAGAAGGGTTGGAAGAAGGCGAAGTGTTGCTGCTGGCGCGACCGGAAAATCTATAAGGAGACGGTGGATGCTCATAGAGGCGATTGATCTGCATCGAATCTATCGGATGGGTGAGAATGAGGTTCATGCGCTGCGCGGCGTGTCTTTCAGCATCGAGCGTGGCGAGTTTGTGTCGATCATCGGGCCCTCGGGTTCGGGCAAATCCACGCTGATGCACATAATGGGATGTCTGGACCGGCCGACGTCCGGCAGTTACATCCTGGATGGTACACCCATTGAAGGGCTCGACGATAAGCGGCTTTCCCGTTTGCGGAACCGCAAAGTCGGCTTCGTGTTCCAGTCGTTCAATTTGATCCAGCAGTTGAATGTGGTGGAAAACGTGGAAGTGCCGCTGGTGTACATGGAAATGGATCGGCATGAACGTCGGGAGCGCGCCCTGCAAATGCTGGAGGCCGTTGGGTTGGGGCATCGCAGCCAGCACAAGCCTAATGAGCTCTCCGGCGGTGAAAACCAGCGCGTGGCCATTGCCCGTGCACTGGTGACCGATCCGGATCTGATTCTGGCCGATGAGCCAACCGGAAACCTGGACACCAAAACCGGCCAGGAAATCATGGAATTGCTCAAAAGGTTGCATGAGCAGGGCAAAACCCTGATTATGGTGACGCATGATCTGGAAAAGGCCAAATGGAGTTCGCGCTTCATCCACATGAAGGATGGCAAAATCCTGCATGATTTTCGTGATACCGATGGCGCCGACATCGTGGGCATGTTTTACGAATCGACGGCGGAGCAGGAAGCGCAATGATTCAGGACGAAGGGCTGCAATTCAAGGGACTTGACTGAAACATTCGGGCAAAACCAATGGAATATAGCGAAAGTTTTCGAGTAGGCATCCGCAGCATCATGGCGCACAAGATGCGCTCTCTTTTAACCACCCTCGGCGTGATTTTCGGCGTGGCGGCGGTGATCGCCATGTTATCCATTGGCGAAGGGGCCAAACGCGATGCGCTGGAACAAATTCGGCTTTTAGGCACCAACAACATCCGCATCAACGCCGTCAAGCTGACCGGCGACAAGGCACGCGAAGCCGAGAGCAAATATTCGGACGGCCTGAGTTACAAAGACGGTCTGCTGATTCGGTCGAACGTACCCAGTGTCAGAGCGGTGACGCCCATCCGGTTCGTGGATGCGCCAGTGATGAAGGGCAACAAGGAATCGGCCGCCCGTGTGATCGGAACCGATCATCTTTACACCGAAGTCACCAACTTTTCCGTGGATGATGGCCGATTCATAACGCCGCTGGACATCAGCGAGGCGAAGCGGGTTTGCGTGATCGGATCGAAGGTGAAGCGGGAGCTGTTTGGATTCCGCAGCCCGATTGGCCACCGGATTCGCATCGGCGAGGAGTGGTTCCGGGTGGTCGGCGTGATGGAAACCAAACGCCTGCGCGAAGGCAAAGCTTCAATCATCAAAATTCGCGACATCAACCGCGATATTTACATTCCCATCACCACGGCCCTCAAACGCTTCCGCGATGAAGAAAAGCCGTTTTTTGTGAATGAAATCGCGGTACAGGTCAAATCGGCAGAATTGGTCGAACCGACCGCACGTATCATTCGCCGATTGCTCAAGCGTACGCACCGCGAAGTGCAGGATTATGAGATCATTATCCCAGCCGAGTTGCTGGCGCAGAGTCGCCGCACCCAGCGGGTGTTCAACATCGTGATGGGTTCGATCGCTGCCATTTCGTTGCTGGTCGGCGGTATTGGCATCATGAACATCATGCTGGCCAGCGTGACCGAACGCACCAAAGAGATCGGCATTCGGCGCGCTTTGGGAGCAACGGAGCAGGATATTCTGGGACAGTTCCTGAATGAAACCGTACTCATCAGCGCCACAGGGGGGATCATCGGCATTGTCCTGGGCGTGGTCATGGCCAAGGTGATCAATATCTTCGCCGGCTGGGAAACCGTCATCGCTCTCTACAGCGTGCTGGTCTCTTTTGGAATTTCTGCGATGGTGGGAATCATCTTTGGCATTTATCCAGCCCGCAAAGCGGCTCAAATGGATCCCATCGCTGCGCTACGATTCGAATAGATAGAACCTGCCGCAGATTTCATTGGAATTTTAGCGGAGATGCACTATATTTGTTTTATTATTGTGTGTGGGGGAATATTCTCCGTTTCTCCTTCGGAATGATAATTCCCAAATTATCCTGAGAATCGGATGGACAGGGTGGGAAACAGGACCGGGGGAAATGGATGGAAACCGAAAGCAAGGCAGGTGTATGCCCTATGGAATCCAGGCCCATTTATTCGGACGCCGATTTTAGTGCCGAGCTGTGCTGGTGCTCCGCCCCGGAAGCCTCATCCGTGGCCGATGAAAACTCGCCCAATCATGCCACGGTGAGACTCATTCTAAGGGGGACGCTGCTGCAGGATCAGGCCCGGATTCTGAGCGGTATCCTCAAAACGCTGCTTTCCAGTTCTGCAAAGCAAATCCGCATCGACCTGTCTGGCGTTCATGCCATCAGTCACCGGGCCATCCGCGTGCTGCTGTCATTCACAAAAAAGTGCGAGCAACAGGGAAAGACATGGAGCTGTGCTCCATTGAATGAAACCCTGCAGCTCGTTTTTCAAGAAATGGGGCTGTTCGATTATTTCCTCAATAAGGCCCGATCCTGATTTCTCCCCTTCGCCGAAGCCCTTCCGTCCGGTCTCCCGCCCGTACAATTCATTTTCAAAACGTTTTTTTGCCCGTACTGATTTGACTTCGGCTTTTTCCTTTGGCCGAATGGACCTATTTGATCAGATACACCTTTTGCATGGCCTTGCGGGAGCCGCTGACAAGCTGGATGAAATACACGCCGGCGGGCAGCAGTTCGCCGCGATCGTTTTTCGCATCCCAGATGAGCGCGTGTTCGCCGCGGCTCAACCGTGAAGTATTCAGGAGCAGGCGAACGCGTTTTCCCGCAAGGTTATACACCGCCAGGGTGACCGGCCCCGGTTTGTCCATTTGAAAGCGGATACGGGTGCTCGGGTTGAACGGATTGGGATAGGCCGGCAGCAACCTGAAGGCGAGTTGTGCATGCGTCGCCTCGCCTTCGCTGTTGGCCTTGGCCGGCTGTACGGTAAGATTGACCTGATCCGTGCCGGTCAGCCCGCCGCTATCGGTGACTTCCAGAATCAGGGTGTAATTGCCAGGAATGGTGGGTGTGGCGCTACCGCTTTTCACGCCCGTGGCAAGCACGATAGTATTGCCCTGCGGCAGGATCACTTTCCAGGTGAACGCCGACGCTGGCAGCACCCCGTCTTCAGGATCGGTGGCATCCCCGGCATAATCAATGGGTTGCCCCACCGGATGGGTGGAACCGTCTGCTGGCTGAGTGATGGTGGCCGTGGGCGGCTGGTTCGGCGGCGTCTGGGTCGTGGCCGAGGCTTCGTTGGAATAGCCAGAGTTGCCGTCGGCGTTGAACGCCCGCAC
>JAUZRQ010000037.1 GCA_030950365.1 Candidatus Zhuqueibacterota bacterium
AGATTCCGGCAGAAGAACTGCGCGTGGGCGACCGGTTTATTGTCCGGCCCGGCGAGGCCATCCCCACCGACGGCATCATCCGCAAGGGCCGCGGCAGCATCAACGAGGCCAGCATCACGGGCGAGTCGGTGCCGGTGCAAAAAGGCGAAGGCGACCCCGTGTTCGCCGGCACCCTCAACGAAACCGGCGCGCTGGAGATCGAAGCCACGCGTGAGTTTGCCGACAACACCGTGTCGCGCATCATTCACATGGTGGAAGAAGCGCAAGAAGAAAAGGGCCGCAGCCAGCGCCTTATCGATCAGTTCGGCCGGCGGTACAGCCCGGCGGTGCTCGGCGCCGGACTGCTCATCGCCGTGCTGCCACCGGCGCTCGGTGCCTCCTGGTCCGACTGGATCATCCGCGCCACCGTGTTTGTGGTATCGGCGGCCCCCTGCGCGCTGGTGATTTCCGTTCCCATCACTATCGTGGCCGCCATCGGCACCGCCAGCCGGCGCGGCGTGCTCATCAAAGGCGGCATTTATGTGGAGCAACTGGCGCAAACCCGCGCCGTGTGTTTCGATAAAACCGGCACCCTCACACGCGGCCGGCCGCAGGTGACCGACATTCTGCCCATGAACGGCATGGACGAAAACACGCTGCTGTCGCTGGCGGCTTCCGCCGAGCTGCGCTCGGAGCATCCGCTGGCCCGGGCGGTGGTGCAGCGCGCCCGTCTGGACGGCCTTTCACCCACCGAGCCCGATGCGTTTGAGGCCATCCCCGGCGCAGGACTGTCGGCCGACATCGACGGGCGCAGGCTGTATGTGGTGCGGCCGGATTATTTGCAGCAACTCCGCCAGTCCCTGCCCGATGCCGCTGCCACGACCATCCACCGGCTGCAGTCCGAAGGCAAGACCGTGGTGGCGGTCGCCGAGCCCGGACGGTTGCTTGGTCTGCTGGCTATCCGCGATGAGGTTCGGCCCAACGCCGCCGAAGCGCTGGCGCGATTGCACCGCATCGGCCTGAAAAAGCTCATCATGCTCACTGGTGACAACGCCGGCACGGCCCAGGCCATTGCTCGCGAGCTGGGACTGGACGAAGTGCATGCGGAATTGCGGCCGGAGGACAAAGCGAAAAAGGTTCAGGAACTACGGCAGCGGTATGGCAACGTGGCCATGGTGGGCGACGGCATCAACGATGCACCGGCGCTGGCCGCCGCCACCGTGGGCATTGCCATGGGCGCCGCTGGCACCGATGTGGCGCTCGAAACCGCGGATGTGGCCCTCATGGCCGACAACCTGGGCAAACTGCCCGAGGTATTTTTGATGAGCCGCAAAGCCCGCCGGATCATTCGGCAGAACCTCGGGCTCTCGGTGGCGGTCATTTCCGTGTTGGTGGTTGGCGCTCTCACTGGCACACTCTCCCTCCCCCTCGCCGTCCTCGGCCACGAACTCAGCGAATTCGCGGTGATTGGCAATGGCTTGAGGATGGTAAGGGGGTGAAGAGACAAAATACGCGATTCAATCATTAAAACGGAATAGCTACATCTTAAATTAGGATCGAATTTTTTAATTTTTTCCACTGAAAACGATCCGTGGATGCCGTCGTATCGGCTTCTTCATTTAGCGGCCTAAAGTACTGGATTTGATGCTGTTCTACCAATCGGCCAATGAGTTTCTTGATCTCATTGGCTGTATAAAATATCGGTTTTTTTCCATCTTCTAGAAGTTCAGCATCAACTCGCACAAAAACAAGTTTTACGATGTCATCCTGCAACGTTTGGCTTGCTGAAATCGATTTTTCAACAATTCTTTCCATTGAGCGGTCTAAACTCTCTTGATGCCGGATCAGCACGGCTGCGGACAGGGCATACAAAGTCAGGGTATCCAGAGGATAGGTGAACGGCTCATAGAGCCAGGGGCTATCCAGTACTCCCTTCAGTAAGGTTACAAAATCATCATACTGCTTTTTCCAATAATAATTGACAAATAGCCAAAATTGATTGTAAAAATACTGTGATGCTCCGTTCGGCACGGTGTGCTCTTTCGCGGCGTTTAAAAAATATTCCGTTTTTTGGCCGTTGGCATTGTACAAATCGTTAACGGCCATTAAGCAGTAAATACGTGGGATCATATTCAGATCGCCGGCTTGTTGCGCAATGGAAAGAGCCTTATTCAGCAATGTTTGGGCCTCCCGGGGTTGGCCCTTTCGAATATTAAGCATGGCGAAATGTTTGTAAACACTGATCTTTTTATATTCAGGCCATCGATGTTCCTTTAGCCATTGAAACGCTTTATCGAATTCTTTTTCAGCCTGCGCGTATTGATACATCTTGGTGTACCAGACTCCCTTACCTGAATAGACTTCAAACAAGGGCACACTTGCATCTGCATGATTTTCTAATTCTTGCAGAATGCGCTCTGCTTGCTTAAAATACCGCCCTGCTCGCAAAACCTCTGCATCATTTATGCTATGCAATCCTTTCTGAGCCAGGGCATAAGCATAACGGCTCCTTTGTGAAGGCGATTCCGTCTGATCCAGCCGGTCAATCAACTCATCCAACAAGCCCCCCGTGCTGCGGTAATTTTTAAGCCTGGCATGAAATTGGTACTGTACCAGCATAACTTCGACATCTTTCTGTACGGGGACGATGCAGGCCTCAAAGAAATCATCGCCGAAAATGGACCGAATCACGCTTTCGAGATTCTGGCATTTAGTGATCAATTCGTCATCCCCCACATCGGTTTGTTCAGCAGAGATAATAATTTGACGAATCCAGGGGGCATTGCGTTTAACCGACTCAAGTTTAGCGGGAAGATTTTCGATCGGGTGCAGGCAACCGTCGCTGGTAAGCATGGCGCTACAGGCAATATGTCCCGGGATTGGCTCCCGGAAATAATGAGAAATTAAGTTTATCGCCGCAGACAGGCTCGCGGATTCCTCACAAAAGCAGAAACATATTTGAGAGTTGTAATCCAATGCAAGTTGTGGATAGGGAGGAGCAAGATACCAGGATGGCATTGTCTCCAACAAGGGAACATTCAGCAATCGCTCAACAGCCCTGACGGCCTGACGCAAGGAGAGCTCATAATCGAACTGCATGTCGATCATTTCAGGCGGCTTGCCGAAACGGATTTCCATAGGAAGGCAAACGCCCTGTTTCCCTCGGGTAAAAAGTGTGTAAACGACCCCCGTTCGTGCACGCGGATATTCTTTTAAACGCCGCTCTGCCAATTCGAGTAGCGCTCTCCTCACATCTTCAGCCGGCGTGAATCCGCGCCCTTTGATTCGTTTCTTGATCAGTTCTTTTAAATCAAGCCAGCGCTGTTCATAAAAGGCGAGACGTTCTTCACCGGTCAATATAGACATGAGCTAACCTGAGTCTGCATACGATGTGCGCCGGATCCCCTTCACGATGGAAGGCGATATTTAGTGGCTTATTCAGAAACTTGCGCAGCGGCCTTATTGGAATCAACCCCGGAATCCAGGCTTCCAAACTGAGATGTACGGACATCAATTCTTCATCCTTATGGAAAATTGTAAATTTCCAATTCTTTAGTGTTGTATTCGATACCATTTTAAATTGCACCAAATCTTTCCGAATATCGAGCTGGATGGCCCAGGTATCACTATCCGCAAGAAGATACAAACGATCCTCACCCAGCCATACCGATTCCAGGGATTGTTCTGCCGCATCCGCCGCCAGCAATAAAACCTCCTGTTCCTCCATCATCGCCGCTTCTTCTAAAATGTCCTCCGTACGTACACGATGACTGAGATCAATGGTTATAATATCCTCATGCTCTTGTGCAAGCATCAAGGCCTGCCGGACCGGTTCCCGCATATAGGCGGTTATCTCATGCTCTTGCAAGCGAAAGCGATGCACGGGGCCTTCTAACGGATCTGTCTTTCTTTGTCGGTTTTGGAGATACTCTGTAGCATTGCTGGGCAGACCTACCGTTTGCTTCCAGAACGCCTGTATGGCATCATGATAGGATTCCGGGATTGCTCCCAGCTTACTTTTCAACTGACTGACAAAAATAGGCTGGATATCATCAAAGCGCAACATGAGTTCAGCTTGCAAACCGGAATCTTCCTCTGGAATAATCAAATCGTTTTTGCTGGCATATTCGGTATCAAAACTCACCGGAACGACCAGTACATCCGGATTTTGCGGATCAAAACAGCCCTCCTCAGCGCTCAAAACCACCACCAATCGTCTTGGCTGATAGGGTTGCGGCCAGTTCAGGGGTAGGCTGGTCTCATACAGTTCTCCGAAACTTACTTTTGCAGGTCTTTCCCATCGGCGAATTCTCATGCGCGTTTGATGAAGCCTGTCCGTTAATTCCCTATATAATTTCTTCCTTTTCTCCGTAAGAGACGTATCAGAGTCCGATGATTGAATGGGTGCATTCATGAGTTCCATACCCTCAAGATACTCAAGATAGCTTCGACTGCGGCTGTCTTTGAGAATTTCTTCTACGATTAGCGGCCGATCTTGCGATGAAAATTGTCTGTAATAAATATCGGCCAACTCACGGTCTGAATATTTGCGATTCATCATATTCCCCCTTACATTTGAATTTTAATTTTAAAAGTGTAGCAATGCATTTTGCCACCCATTATTGAAAATCGTCCCAGTAATAATTTACAACCAAGCTCATCAGGATTGTAAAACACCAAAGCATTTGAATATCCTTCAACCCCTCAAATTCGTTTCTGAATTGATTTTCAAAAAGAT
Source organism: Candidatus Zhuqueibacterota bacterium (assembly GCA_030950365.1). GTDB lineage: Bacteria > Zhuqueibacterota > Zhuqueibacteria > Zhuqueibacterales > Geothermadaptataceae > Hydrothermovivens. The sequence goes on from JAUZRQ010000037.1 coordinate 4,718, forward strand.
GGGCCACCGAATCTCGATTTTTTAATACATGCCCGCGTATGGTGTTCGGACTGATTCGGTTATCGCACAGTTCCGCAGCCTTTCGGCAGTAATCCTGCACTTTATCCAAAGCTTTTTGCTGGAGGCTGAAAAATGCCCGTGAAAAAAAGAAAAACGATTCCAAATACTTTTTGGGAATTACTGGCAAAAAATCGTGGCAAAATACTTGAAAGTCTTCGTAAAGTAATTTATCCTCAAGATTCATAGGCCCGGAGGAACCTGCCCACCCCGAGGTGTCATCATCCGAAGCCGGATTGGGAGCTATCGAAATGGGATCATTGTCCGGGACTTCTTCACCGAAAAAGCCAATGGCTCGGAGAAATTCCATGAAATGCGCAATTTTAAGAGACGACTGGCTCCGTTCAAACCCCTCGTCCGCCAATCGTTTTAATTCGTCTTCTTTGATAAAGCCCCAATTTCGAAAACCGGTGGCGCCCAAAACGGCGGTCAGAAACTCGGGAAATAAATCCGGGATAGTTGGCCATTTTTTCAGGCAATAATTTCGCTGGCTATGTTTGATATCAGCCGATGGGGCTATCAGTTTTTTAACCGGTGAAAGCCAAAATCCATATTCACGCGGGTACGCATCAAATAGATTCGCGAACCTCTTAAACATATAGTTCTGCCGATCGGTTTTGAGAAGGTTTTCACAGATCTGTATTAAAAACGAATGGATATTGTTTACATTATCTTCCAATTGAAAACGATCCAAAAAAGATTTATGCGAAAGTTTGATAATCAAAGTCGCCAGCAATTCATCACAGACCTTTTCGAATACATCCCCCGTAGGCCTCGTCTTGAAATGATATTCCGGCAGCGCGCGGTTGAGTAAAAAGAATTTATTCTTCACGCAAGGTTTCACAACCTTTTCTCGAACGAGGTCCAAAAAAGCTTCGCAGTCGTGGTGTTGCATACACTTTTTCAGGGCTTCGTGGAACGTCTCTGGTCCTCGATCCATTTTTGCATGGCCTCCTGAAGTCGCTTGAAATAAGATTCAGGAATTTTCTCGGCAAGTTGAATGCCTTGCATCTGATCAAATTCTTCCGCCAGGAAGATTTGAAGATATCGTATCAGAAACCAGGTATCTCTATGCAGTCGGAAACAGGCCTGTTCAGGAATTAGCACGGCATACGGATCATCGTGCAGGTACCACTTCTTATTGTCACGCCAGAAGTAGGTCTTTGATGTTCCTGGAACCAGGATGGCCAGCATTCTTCGGCTATCCTTGTGCATCACAATCACTGGCCGTTTGTTCTTAAAAGTATTTCTTTTCTTTTGCGGGTCAAATCGGATTTGTTTATCCGAAATATACATCAGATGCTGTTCTGTGACCAGTTTATCAAAGACCGATCCCGACCTCGGTCGGATTGGAGGTGTTGGGGGTGTTGCGCTTAGCAGTTCTTCAAATGCAGCAGCGTTTGTTCTCCTGGACTTGCGTTTCGCCATTTTTATCCCTTTTCTTTCATAGTCTCAATGTCGGAAGGCATCCTGTCGGGTCTTATTCCTATTTACAATCAACCTGGCCAGCATGCAACGGATTTTTGACCAACGAATATGTGCCCCGGTTACGACCATGCCGCTGTTTTATCCCCACCTGAGCAGCGGCCACCAGCCGGGCCGGAAGGACCGCCGCACCCAGGCCGCCAAGCCGTCAAACAACAGGCAAGGATGCCTGTGCTACGTTTTGCGCGGCCTGCGCCCGGTAGCAGCAGGCTTTATGCCTGCGGAAAGCCAAAAAATCATCCCATCGTCAATGGTTAAAGGCCGTCCCTGACGGCCAGGTTTCATTCCCACCGACACCTCCCGGCGGTCAGGGACCGCCTTTGTCCGGGCCAGGGGCATGGATATCTATCATTGCAAACAATTGCTAAGAAGAATCCAATTCTTTTGCTACTTTTGTAATATAATTTTGAAACTTTCTATCTGCTTTCATGTTTTGCTGGATCTCTACTTGCCGGTTGCGGGCATAGTCCATGGCTTCTTTAGAAATATGGCCCTCGGCGATAAATAAGACCCTGTCAACTTTAATAGGCTTGCCATCCATGGTTTCGGCTCCGAATCGCCTGCCGGCCGCCATTTTATCGATTTTTTCGCGAAATTTCTCGGTATTCGCTATGGTATAGCTATGATCTTTATTTTCTATCCAGATTCGGTGCCCTTTATGGGTCCGAAGCAAAATGTCAATATCCGTTTCTCCTTGCCTGGTTTTTACCTTTTTATCCAGGGCTTCCACATGCAAGCCGGCCTGATGCGCCCTGTATGCTCTGGCTAATTCTTTAAAATGTCCGGCGGCTAAATTTTTATTTTCAGAAAAGGTATTCTGTCGGGTTTCTACATACCCATCTGCATCGCCAATTGTGCTATCGAAGCGTTTCAATTGGGCCAGCCGGGACGAATGATCTTTATAGAATGGCGCACGAGCCAGGTTTTCCTCATATTCCTTTTGCAATTTTGCTTCGCGCGCGCTAATCAGCCGTTCTGAATGAACCGGAATCTCATCGAGGCCGGCTTCAGAAGCATATGCGGCGTGATGCTTGCCGTTGGTCACCAGGTATGCACCTTCATATTCAATCACCCGGATATTGGACACGTGTGGCTGAAAATAGCGGCGGTAGAGGTTCTTGTATTCGGTGCCCATTTTGGCGATTTCTTTTTCCGTCAATCCGCGGTGCCGCATTTCCTGTATATTTTTGATGATTTTCAGCTCCTGCATCACCCGGTCGCGGTCTGAAGGGGTCAATTTTTTAAATGGCTTCGCCACGGCAATCCGGTCCGTAGGCGCCTCTTTTATTCCGAGGTGTTTGAAATAATAATCTCCTTTTCGAATGGATTGATTGATCCTCTGCTCTAATTGCTCACCCTCTGTCAAAGCCTGTTTAACCTTGCGTTTTTCTGCGGCCTCGGTAAATTGCATTTCCAGGCGTTCCCGGCGGGTTTCAATATGCTGATCGGGTTTCTCGGCCGTTTTTTCCACCTTGTCCATATCTCGATCACTCATGATGGAGCTCATCCTTTGTTTGCTGGATAAATAGATGAATTCTGGGCTGGGAAAATCCTAACCTTTGCAGCTTATGGTTCAGATAGCAAATGGCCAGATCTCGTTCCAGAGAGGTTTTTGATCCCGGTGTGATTTTTGAGACCATATGCCGTGCGATTTTGGCCACTTCTTCCCAGTGTTGCTGCTGCAATGCGGTTAATAAATCGCTATCTAAGACGTTATCCTGGGACAGGCGATCTCCTTCATATTTAACCCAGCACTTGCTGTTGCAAAAATCACATCCTGCAAAGGGCCCCGAGGACCTATTCCTGAGCTCTGTAAATTGTTCTCGCAGGTTCTTTGCCACGGCAACCAATTTTTCCTGCTTTATCTGCTCCTGGCGGATGAGTTCATCCATTTGAACGAGACCATCGGTCAGTTGCCGCAAAGCTGAAAATGGCAAAACGTAGAATTGACCCCGCTTTTCCAATTCGCTTTGGATAACAGCATGTAAGCATAACGCCACAAGTTTGGGGGGGTGATCGGCTTCAAGTCGTTCGAATGCATGGTTTGCTTCCAGAAAGGCAGTCATAATCCATGGTGGAGGTGCATTGGCGAGCACAGAAAGAAAGATTTTCGCTACTAAATAAAAGGCCTGATCGCTATTTTGTAGTTGGTAAAGCAGTTGTTCGATTTTTTCGCCATGCAACAATTCCCGTTTACCCCCGGGTTTTAACAGAGCGCGGGGTAGAGCCGCACGAAGTTGTTGATTATCCGGGGCGGGTCTCTTGATGGCCTCCAGCAAATGCACGCGAATCAGATTCGGCGCATCCATGCCTTCCTGATACAGCACGGCCTCACCGGCGCGCAACCGGGCCAGGTGCAGCCGCTGTTTGTCGTTGCACACCATGGCCTGGCCCAGGGTCTCGCGCTCATCGAAGGCGACGGTTCGGTGGGCAATTTTCAAATTGGTATTTTTCAGCACCTCCGGCGCCAGATGCGACGGAATCTGGTCGGCAATAATCACCCCCTGCCCGTAAGCGCGGATTTCGGCCAGCATGTTCGAAAACGCCTCGATGGCCTCGGCGCGGGTGTTGGCCTCGTCACTCCGCCGCTGCCGGTCGGTATTGCGCAGCAACCGGTGCGCCTCTTCAATCACCAGAAGATGCAACCCATCCGCGGGCGGCTGTCCGGCCCGGGCTTCTCGATATTCGTACAGAAGCATAAAAATCAGGCCCATCAAAAAGGCCTTTTCGTCTTCATTGCCCACATATTTCAACTCCAGTACGGTGGGCTGACGAAAGAGCCGATCGAGGTCCGGCACCTGCCGGGTATTTAGCATTAACCCTTTGGCTCCGAGCCGCAGGCTGTTGATGCGCGTTTCCAGGGCCGCGCGGATATCCATGGCCAGGCGTTCTTCATAGCCGAGACGCTCGACGACCGGCGCAATCTGGTTGTACAGATCATCCAGGGTCGGATACGCCTCGGCACAGACCCCGCGGCGGTTGGTGCTTGTGATCAGATTCCAGCCTTTGTTCAAATAGACGCGATACAGGCATTCTTCCAGGACGTACGGCATGGGCGGATACAGGGCGAAGCTGGAGAAGAAAACCGCTTTGAGATGATCGATATGGCTCTGCAACGGGATGGCTGACGGGAAATAAAATGGATTGAGCCGGAAAGGCAGGCTATCTTCCGGATGTTCATAGCCGAGGGTATAGACTTGCAATTGCGGGATTTGCCAGTGCAGTTTCCGGTATTCGGATTTAGCGGGTTCGATCACCAGAAACGGGATGCGGTGGTTTTGCCAGCCCTGAACCAGCATCTGGAAGATTGTATTGGTCTTGCCGGAACCGGTGACGCCAGCCACCAGGGTGTGTTTGACTAAATTGTCGATGGTAACGACAGCCGGACCGCAGGACCGGTGGTTGTGATCGAGGATGGATCCGATTTCCAGCCCTCGAGATGCAGACCGGGGGACTTCGATATCAAAAGCGGTGCTTTCCTGCAATCCCAGTCCCGGCAATTCGCGGTCGGGCAATCGGAAACACTGGCGGAGCTCTTCGCTGGTCAGATAGTTCCACATGCTATTGATTCGGCTGGAGCTGGAAAATTCGTGCGACCGCATCCGTAGGGCCAGTGGGTGCTCATTATGCAGAGCGGCGCACACAAGGCCCGAGGCCACCGGAAGGAGCTCGGGCTGATCGGCCAAAAAGTAGATTCCGGTTTGCCAGATGCCGCTGTGGATTCCTTTCTGGAAGCGTTCGTGGTAGTATTCGAGCAAATTCAGATAGTGCTGCGCGGCGCGATCTTTTTCTTTCACCTCCCCGTGCAAATAGCCGATGGCCACCGCCTCCATCTGCTCTCGGAAAAGCGCTACGGCTGTACTCATATCCGAATCCTGCCGGGGGGTGGCAATGACCAGAAACTGCCATCGGCGATCATGAAGGGCCGTGGTCAAATGCTGAATGAGGGACGGCCGCTTGCGGTCTTTTTCCTCGGGCGGGATTCCCGTGAAACAAACGCCCTGCGAAAAAATAGCGGAAGGACGGTGCAATATTTCCACCGCTTCTGCATCGATGTGGTTGAGTACCCATCGGGTGAGTAGCCCGGCTTCCTGCTCCGAAAAAAGCAAGTACAGGGACAGCGTGTTGTCACGGTAATCGGCAAGATAGCGCAGAGGCAGATGGTTTTTCGCAAGCGCCACCAGGAGCAGCTCATCCGGGAAATAGTGCGGCCGCTGGCTATTCTGTTTTTCCTGCACATACACGCGCCCGACCTGCAGCGCCCGGAACCGTTCCAGGTTGCGAAACGGGAACGGCCGCAGGGGCTGCCCGTCCAGGTGCCGGCCTTCCAGCAAATCAATTTGCTGCTGCAGGGCCAGATTGGGCAATTCGGGAAAGATCATGATGGCATCCTCACAGGTGAACGGTCACGTCGGTATTATGATACGAGCCCCATTTTCCTCGTCTACTCCCATCCACATATACCGTGCCGCTCTCGCCATATTCTACCTGGAAAAAGACCTGGCCATTTTGGTCGGTATTTTGGGAGTTCGAGAATCCACCGCCGAGCAAGCGCTCGAACTCCAGCGTCACTCTTCTGCCGGCAGAAGGCCGGCCATTCTTGAATACGGTTACGCGTACGGTTGGCATGTTGACCTCCTTATGTCAGATGAGCTGAATGTGAAATATGAATCTTTATTTGAATCGCTCTACTTTGAGCGAATTCCCTTTAACTTGAAAATGAAGATGGCGTATGGCCTGCCATTGCTCGGCAGGCATCTTTTGTCGCAAGCTTAGAATACTTTTGCCGATCTGCCTGTCCAGCACACGCAAGAGTTCGCGTGCTCCACTCTCTTTTGAAAATCCCTCCTTGATGAGCAAGCGACGGGCCTTGCGGGACAGCATCAACCGCTTGCCGATGGCCTGAGCGTATTTCTGCATATTCAGGTTCAAAATCTGCTCACAGTCCCGGCGTCGCAACGGGCGAAATATCAAAATTTCATCGATCCGGCTGAGAAATTCGGCCGGGAAGAATTCCTGAATCGTTCGCTTGATCTTATCCGCCTGGAGTTGCTCTTCCGTCGCGGCATCTCGCCGCCGAAAACCGGGCATCGTGCGTTGCAATTCATCGGCAGAGAAGCCCAGATTCGTCGTCATGATAATGGTCATTCGGGAAAAATCCGTAACCATTCCCAGTTCATCTTCGACTCTGCCATCTTCGAAAACGCGCAAGAAATAATTCCAGATGACCGGATGCGCTTTTTCAACTTCGTCGATGAGGATCACACCGTGCGCCAGATCGCGCACTTTTTCGAGAAGCGGCACCTGTCCATAGGGACTGTCGGAATCGGTGGGGCGGGGGCGAACCAACAAATCATAGGCCTGGCGCCCGCTATACAGACTGGCGTCAAAATAGATCAGGCCGGACTCCTTGCCGGTCAGGATACGCGCCAGCACCCGCGCCGTTTCGGTTTTGCCCACTCCCGGCGGCCCGGCGAACAAAAAAACGCCGTCCGGACGGTGGGGGCGCATATCCAGTCTGGACTTGGTCAACAAAACTCGATCCGCAACCTGTCGAAGCACTTTCTCCTGACCGACAATTTCCTTCCGCAAATAATGAAAAAGGTTGCGATTCTTTTGCGCCGTTTGTTCGATCTCATCCACAGGGATCTTACAGCGTTCGGCGATGATCTCGTGAATCAGAGACAAATCGATTTGGCCGGTTTCCTCTTCCCGCGGCATACGCACCCGTTTGCGCACGAAGGCAGCCTCCAGAATTTCCACCGAAGCGGCGGGCTGCCGGGCATTGGTGATAAAAAGATCGGTCAATTCAACGATCGAGGTCAACAGTTCGTGTTCACAGGTCAACCGGTAATCTTGTTGATACACCGGCAACAGGGTTTGCAGAATGCAGACGATCTCCTCTTTTGAAGGCTCATCGAGATAAACGGGATAGAACCGCCTCATAAGCGCGGATTCTGTTTCCAGGAACCGGTGATATTCCTGTCGCGTGGTCGCTCCGATAATGCGAACATCACCGCGGGCAAGCATGGGTTTGATGTATGAAATGGAAATGGGAAAGGCCCAGAGCTGATGAATTTCATCGATAAACAGGATAATCGGTTTGGCAGCGGCTTCCTCGAAGGCTTTGCGAACATTGCGCAAATATTCGTCCCAGGTCGAAGACCCCTGCGAAGCAATCGCCACATAAGAAATCTCGACGATTTTACTTCCCCGTATCCAGATCGGCAGCCCATCCGGATGCTCCACAATCTCTTGCGCCAGTTTTTCCACAAGAGCCGTCTTGCCAACCCCGGCTTCTCCCAAAATAATGGGATTGGGTTTGGTTTTGCGCCCGAGAATTTCGATCAGGTGGTGGATTTCCTTATCCCGCCCCCAAACGGGCAGCAGCTTTTTGCGGCTGGCAAGGTGGGTTAAATCCTTTCCCAGCTTTCGCAACACCGAGCCCTCAGGAAGCGGGCGACACGGAAAATCTTCCTGAATGGCTTTTTCATAGGTTTCGTGAGAATGTGGCATGACTACCCCTCTGATTTAACGTGTGTGATTGGTGATTCGGTATGGTTTTACCATTGCCCTGACGGCTGCGAGAGGGCATACAGCACCATTCCTGCGGCCAGCAGGAGCAAGAAAATGAGCACCCCCTTCCATGCATTTGCGCGCAATCGCAATTGACTGTCGAGGGTCTGATTGTAGCCGTTGCGAAAGATCAGGGTGCCGCCGTCCCAATTTCCGTTTACCGCGATGTGATCACCGCTTTGAATCGAACCGCGCACCAGATGGCCTTTGATGCGCACGGTGCGCTGTTCGCCAGTAGGCGTGCGCACCACCAGGTGGATCACCGGCTCCTCGCGGCCGCCGCCATGGGCGCCGCGCCCAATCATGATCCAGAACACGTTGCCGAACAGGCTGAATCCGGGATGGAATCCCAGCATGCGCAGCAGAATGACAAAACTGATTCGAAAAGCGATGTAAACGAGCACTAGAGGCAGCAGCATGAGGAAGATCAGTACCAGCGAGAAGAACCGATAGGCATTGAAATCCGCAGGCTCATAGCGGATTTCGCTGACGCTGAGGACGGTGCCTTCCAGATCGTAACCGGCCGCAGGCGCAGAAACGGGGCCCACCGGTCCGGCCGATGGCGGAGAGGCGGGGGGGGACGCGGTCGGCCGGCTCGCGGTGGTTGGTACAGCGGGTGTGCCAGTCGATTCAGGCAACGCCGGCAGGTGACTGCCACACACCCGGCAGTCAGTCGCCCCGGAAGCCGCCGGCGCCCCACAGGTTGGACAGCGGATGGTGCTCATGGTTGCTCCGTATTGATCAGGGTAGCTATTTTCTTTACATGAATATTAGATCGCAAAACGTGCCAATTTTCCAGCATAAAAATGGAACAATCTTATGCATTCACAGAGCCGCGAAGTTGCAAAATCCGGTCGCCGCACGGTAACCGCACCGGTAGCCGCAAGCTTCAGCTTGCGCCCCCTGGTCCACAACGCCAGCTTTATGACAGCCTGAAAGGCTGTGTTACCGTAACACAGGCTTCCAGCCTGACAATAAACGACCTGCCGGATATACGACGTAACTATTCAGCCGTATCAACTATTTCGATATTGAAATTGTCATTCCAGTTCCGCCAGCTGGCGGATACCGGACTCTCCTTCCCTGAATAGATTAAAAATCTGAGATTCCGGCATTTCAGCGTCTCCCTTGCGGTTGCCGCTGAAAGCCGGAATGACAAATAACGGTACATGCTGAATAGTTACTATACGACCGGCAAGATGCCCGTGCTACGATGATGGCAACTGCCGGTCCAGTTCCACCAGTTGCTGCACCTGGGGGCGGGGCAGCGCCTGCTGCAGCCGTTGCACCTGCTCCCGCAGGCGGGGGCGCAGTTCCATATATTCCAGCAGCTTTTTCACCTGTGCTTCCCTGGCGACAAGCTGGAGCAAGAACATGAGAAAGTTGGCCAGGCTGATGCCCAGGCTGAGCTGCAGATCCACCCGCTCCGGATGCGCCGTCAGCCGCTCACGAATACCCAGCGCCCGCTGATAAGCCGGGGCCACCACCCCCTGCCAGCGGGTATGATGATAGGTGTAGCCCATATGGTGAAAGAAACGCCCCAGGTGAGAAAGGGAAGCCTCGTCGGCCTGGTAAGATGGCTGGCTATCGCTCAGAATAACAGACAGCAGGGGCGCCGACTCCCCCCTGATCCTCCAGCACCGCATCCTGGAACTCTCACCCAAAGCCGGCGGGCATCTTCCCGGGCCAGCTGCAGCAGCAGGTTCACCCCGCCCCCGGCCAGCAGGGGTACTGCAGGCCTTAGCTTGCGCGCTCCGGCCCGCAATGCCAGCCTCATAACAGCCAGAACGCCGCCTTCCAATCGGACCGTCAGGGTCGGCCTCTAACCGGGGTTTGCTCCCTTTTTTCGGCGGCGAGTATGCGGTAGCCGCCTGGTAGCCACAAGTTTCAGCTTGCGCTTGTGGCTCCCGTAACTCAGGCTTCCAGCCTGTCTCAACACGCCGTGGCAAGCCTGGCTGTGGCGAACGAAGTTATTTCATGGATTCCATTACGATATCCTCGCGCTCGCAACGCTCGCTCGCGGTGACGGTGAAGCCTTAGTAACACAGGCTACCAGCCTGTGCATGCGTGGGGCTCAGCGCAAAACGCTATTGGCAAGATGGCTGTGTTGCTATTGTTTCCCCCACCTTCTTC